>CACWXL010000040.1 GCA_902764825.1 Oscillospiraceae bacterium | reverse complement strand
GACATTCTTAACGACATGCTTCATGCTTTCTGACTTTGCCAGAAGGTCGATATTCTTTGCTCCTTCAAGGATATTCCTGTCCCTGAGCCCGCGGAGATATTTGCTGATAATGGCGCTCGCGTCATATGAAGGCTCTTCGGGTTTTGCCTCTTCTACTATGGCAGGGGCTGCCGTTGTTGCTGCGACAGGAGCGGCCGCCGCAGGTTCCTGTTTACCACAGCCCGCCATGATCGTCATGACAGCTGCAAGTGCGATCGTACTAACAAATCTTTTCTTTTTCATAACATTTCCTCCTGTGAGTATTTAATATTTGTTTTTATACTTAATTTATAGCACACATTTTTTTGTCGATTTTTTTCCGGATTTTTTTATCTATATTTTTTCAAAAAAATTTGTGTTCATGTACCAATATACCGCGTCCGTATTTTTATATTTTTTCCCAACATTTTTCTTACAAAAAACGCCGGAGAGGGATTTCCCTCTCCGGCGTCTTATTGGCCGTCTACTCTGTTGTCTCAACAGATATCAGTCGGTTGTTTTCCTCTGCGTCTGATCACGATCGCAGCTCCGATGCCGGCGATACCGGCGGTAAGAGCGATCACCCAAGGGATGATCGGCGTGTCGTCGCCCGTCTTAGCCCCTCTCTTTACGGGAGGTTCCGGTCTGTGGATCGTCTGGGACTTATCATTGATGTCCTCATGGGAACCAACGATAGCCTCTTTGCCGGTCTGGGCATTCACTTCATAAAGCTGTTCGAATACGACATAATCTCCGGTCTTGAGATCGGAAGCGTTGAACTTAAATTCAACATCGATAGTGCCGTCTTTGGACTTAGCTGTGAAGGAAGCCTGTCCGGTGATGTCCTTCCCTCCGGACTGTGCGGGCTTCTTAGTGGACTTGTTCATCAGAACGCCCTTAACAACATATTTTGTTCCGACTGTCAGGTTAGTATAAGTAACCTTATCGACAACAGTAACCGTGCCGGTCGGATTGATGGTCTTATCGCCATCTTTCTTATCAGCAGCCTGCGTCTTAACTGAAGGGAAGTCAACAGTCTGGTCTTCATCGGTAATATCCGCGTGAACGAATACTTCCTTTCCGACACTCTTGACAGTCTCATAAGCTACAACGCTCTTACCTGCCAGAGCAGTTGCATCGAACTTGAATTCGATGATCACGCTGCCGTCAGCAGTCTCTGCTGTAAATTCCTTATGCGCAGTTACCTGTGCACCATTGACCATTACCGGCTTTGCTGTAGCCTTATCCATAAGGACGCCGTCTACAGTATAGGTCTTGCCGGGGATCAGGTTCTTGTACGTTACTTCATCAAGGATAACAGCCTCTTTTACAGCGTTTGCGGAATGGCTTCCGGTCTCGCTTCCAAGAGCCGTGGTTCTGCCATCAGGGAAGTGGACTGTCTGATTTTCATCATTAATGTCCTCATGCTTTACGATGACAGTTCTGACTTCTGTTTCCGGATTGATGAATTCCATGTTCTCGAACATTACTACGCTTCTTCCGGCAAGATCGTCGGAGTTGAATACGAAGTAAAGATCCTCTACGCCATCCTTTGATTCGGGAGTGAAGACCCACTCTTCGATCTCATTGCCTTCGGCATCGACCATCTTTGCGTTAAGCTCGACAGGCTCTTCGCCATTTACAGGCTTAAGCATGACCTTGCCGCGGATCGCGTACTCATAACCAGGAAGCAGGTTCTCATAATAGAACTTATCGCGGATAGTTACTTCTCCGCCTGCCTTCATGGTACGGTCGTTTGTATCGGGGTCAGAAACCTCAGTTCTTCCATCGGGAAGATGTACGGTCTGGGGTTCATCGTTGATGTTCTCGTGGATGATGACCTCGGAATCGTTGTGATAAACTCTTTCATAGATAACGGTATCCTTGCCGTTGAGCTCAGCTCCGTCAAATACGAATGTGAGTTTCAGTGCGCCGTCCTCAGTCTGAGGAACGAATGTTACTACGCTGTCCTTAACAGAGATCTCCGTGCCCTGCTCTTCTTCTGCAAATGCAGCTTC
>CACWXL010000039.1 GCA_902764825.1 Oscillospiraceae bacterium | reverse complement strand
CGTGTCATGAAGATATAGTCGCAGATTGCGGGTGAATAACATGCACCGCCTGCGCAGGGTCCCATAATGACAGAGATCTGCGGGATAACGCCGGATGCCATTGTGTTTCTGTAAAAGATATCGCCGTATCCTGACAGAGAATCGATACCTTCCTCGATCCTTGCTCCGCCGGAATCATTGATAGAAATAAAAGGAACCTTAAGCTTCATGGCCAGGTCCATTGCCTTAACAATCTTCTGGGCATGAACTTCACCCAGTGAACCGCCGTTAACTGTGAAGTCCTGGCTGGATGCCACAGCAGTTCTGCCATGAATCTTAGCCTGAACAGCTTCTCTTCTGGTATCAAGCCTGTCTAATGCTTTGGTCCATTTCTCGTCCATAATACAATTCCTTTGATTATCAAAGTATTTCTGTGTTTTATTATTACATAGTTAAAATTAATTGCAAGTGCCATGTGTTAAAATCAAGATATGGTGACATTTGAGGTGCTTGAACAATACAGAAATTACATGATCGCGGTACTTGGCAGGTCTGAACTTACTGTCAAGGAATATACCTATGACATCGTGAATTTCTTCAGGTTCTGGAAGCGTGACCGGGGTTTGGTCCCTAAGGATACTCCCCTGGATCAGATAGACATCTCCGACATCACAGTCAAAGAGATAAACAAGGTGCGTTCTGACGACCTTCTTGTCTTCCTCATTTTCCTAGGACGCGAGAAAAAGCAGTCAAATGCAACAAGAGCAAGGCACATTGCTTCCCTGAAGAGTTTCTTCAAGTTCTGTCACTCCAAGAAGCATCTGATTGATGAGAATCCCGCTTATGACATTGAAACTCCTAAGATCGGCAAGAGACTTCCTAAGTATCTGACGCTGGATCAAAGTCAGGATCTGCTTAAAGCCGCATATGAATCCCCTTCAGAATTCAATGAGCGCGATTATTGCATGCTCACCTTATTTCTTAACTGCGGACTCCGACTGGCAGAACTTAGAGGAATCGATCTTGATCATATCCACGGAACTGTACTGACCGTTATAGGTAAAGGTAATAAAGAAAGAACAATCTATCTTAATCAGGCATGTCTTGATGCCATCGAAGAGTGGCTTCCTAAGAGGGCTCAGATCAACATCAAGCCTTCCGCGCAGAAGGCCATGTTTGTAAGCAAGCGCGGCACACGCATATCTGATGATATGATCCAGATAATCATCAAGAAACTTCTTATGCAGGCCGGAATCGACACCCGAGTCTACTCAGTCCATAAACTGCGCCATACCGCAGCTACACTGATGTATAAGTACGGCCACGTTGATATTAGAAATCTGCAGCTGATACTCGGCCATCAGAGTGTATCCACTACACAGATCTACACTCACGTCGATGAACAGCAGCTGCAGGATGCTGTTAACTCCAATCCGCTTTCACATTTTGACCCCGACAAAAAATAAAGGAGGACATACAGATGAAAATCGCATTCTTTGACACAAAGAGCTATGACCAGGAGGTGTTCGAGCCCAAGCTTAAAGCTGCTAAGTTCCGCTATAAGTTCTACGACACCCGACTTAACGAAGATGACGTTATTCTTGCCAAAGGCTGCGATGCTGTATGCGTCTTCGTTAATGATGTTGTTAACAGCACCGTCATTGATCAGCTTTCGGAACTTGGTGTTAAGATAATCGCCTTAAGATGTGCAGGTTTCAATAATGTTGATTTTAAATATGCCGAGCAAAAAGGAATTACAGTAGTACGCGTTCCCGCCTACTCTCCCTATGCCGTAGCGGAACATGCTATCGCTTTGCTTATGACTTCAACTCGTAAGATACATAAGTCTTACATCAGAACCCGTGACTTTAACTTCTCCTTGCAGGGTTTAACGGGTTTTGATCTTTACGGCAAGACAGTCGGCGTTATAGGTACAGGTAAGATCGGACGCGTATTCATCGATATCTGCAAGGGCTTCGGAATGAAGATAATCGCTTATGATAAATTTCCTGCCGATATTCCCGGTGTAGAGTACAAACCTCTTGATACCATATACCGTGAAGCGGACATTATCTCCTTCCACTGCCCGCTTACCGACGACACGCTCCATATGTTTAACTTCGGTACTTTAGGAAAGATCAAGCCCGGCGTTGTTATCATCAACACCTCAAGAGGAGCTCTTATCGATGCCGAGGCTTTGCTTGAAGGAATCAAAACAAAGAAGATAGGCGCCGCCTGCCTTGATGTATATGAGGAGGAATCAGGTTATTTCTATGAAGATCTTTCAGGCAGCATCATTGATGATGACACATTAAGCAGACTTATCTCCATGCCGAATGTTATCGTTACTTCGCACCAGGCTTTCCTTACCAGGGAAGCACTTGAAAACATCGCTACCACCACGGTGCAAAACATAAAACAAATAACATCAGGCGAAGAATGTGCGAATATAGTTAAATGATCCAACAAAAAACGCAAGGCATTAAGCCTTGCGTTTC
>CACWXL010000038.1 GCA_902764825.1 Oscillospiraceae bacterium | reverse complement strand
ATAAAAGAGTACGATTATTGGCTTTGCAAGTTGAATGGTGATGTGAGAACTTATTAGGAGTATGCAGTATGGACAAGTTGTTGGCTTTTGGAGATTCAGTTCTAAAAGGCGTTATTTATGAGAACGAGCATTACAAGGTTATCGATACGGCCTTCTACAGGAAATGCGCCGAGACTTTAGGTATCGTGATAGAGAACAAAGCCAAATTCGGAAGCACCATAAACAAAGGCGAGAAGATCTTTGAGAGGAACCTGGAGGCTATCAGGGAATCGTCAGGCGAGTATGTAATCATGGAGTTCGGCGGAAATGATTGCGACTTTAACTGGAAAGAGATATCAGAGGATCCTTATGGCGATCACAAACCCATGAGTTCGATCCGGGACTTTACTTCAACATATTCCTATATGATCGAACAGGTAAAGAACATGGGCAAAAAGCCGGTGCTGCTTTCACTTCCTCCCATAGATTCTGCAAGATATCTTAAGCATATCTCAAGAGGCTTGTCTGAAGATAATATAGTGAAATGGATGCATAATGACAGGCAGTATATTACAAACTGGCATGAACGTTATAACATTGAGGTCTTTAAGATCGCTATCGAAAATAACATCCCCGTCATAGACATTACTACCTCGTTTCTGGAGCAGAAAAACTATTCGGACTATCTGTGTGATGACGGCATTCATCCTAACGAGAAAGGACATGAATTGATCGCTGAAGCAATAATGCAACATGTTGCGAGAAAGAACATAGAGTTCGATCGTGCAATCTGATATAGTTATGAGAGTGCGTTAAGCGAGCCAGCAATAAGATCAACCGGTTATATCAGGAATAAGATATACCAATGTTCTTTATTACAACTACCAAACAAAGAGTATTTTTATCAAATTGAACCGATCAAAAGCAGCGGTACGACCAATAACAGCAGGATAATACCGATTACCAGGGTTAGTATAATGAGTAACAGATTCTTTTTGAGCTTCATCTTAAGCTTTCGCTGAAGTGTCTGAAGACGGTTTGATGTGTATATCAGACTTGAGGCCAGGGCGGCGTAGACAGCGACGAGTGATAATGAAGCTATCAGATTGATTATGATACTATCCGGATTACCGAAGGCCCTAAAGCAAAGATAAGTAATAATGCCTATGATTCCCGCAATAGCATACAGTCTTGTCTTGACTGCGAGTTTTTCTTTGTCCTTGTCAGCATATTCGGCAATATCTTTGATAGATGAACTGCCAGCCGGAAGGGCATTGCTTCTTTCGCCGTTCAGAATCTCTCTGACATCCAGATCATAGTAATCGGCTATCTCGACGAGAATGCTGATGTCGGGCATATTGCTTCCGGTCTCCCACCTGGAGACTGTCCGGGCTGACACGTTAAAGACGTCTGCCAGTTGTTCCTGAGTCAGATTTTTCTCTTTGCGAAGTTCCCGGAGAAAATTTCCGATCTTGATAGTGTCCATATTATTCCCTCAAATCTGTTTTCGGAGGTATTTTATCACAATTCCCCAAATGTGCCTAAAACAATGGGTTTCTCCGGACCGGACAAGCTTGTCCTGCTGCAGATAACCCTCTTCCGTCGCATTGTGTCGTGTAATCATACGGGACGTTTTGATAGTCTTCGGTCATCAAACAACAAGGAGATGACACAAATGAACACAAAACAAACAATGAAGAAGATATTATCGATCATTACTGCACTCTTTATAGGAAATTTTCTTTTTATAATCATCAGTTTATCGTTCAAGACACAGCTAATGGCCCTGATTCCCAATCTGAATATCTATTCGTTTGTTGCACAGGTTATAACGGCTTTGCTGGCTACTGTCAGTGTATTAATGTTCCATAAGACAAATATCTATAAGTTCAACGGCAAAGTATTGAAAGAAGGTTTCTTTACGGGATTGCCGCTGATAATAACATATACGGTGCTCCTGCTCGGCTCTCTTACGGACCTTCCGGGCAAACAGCTCATCCCGGCAATCGAGATCGTTTGCGTAGTTCTTGAATGGTTCCTGATCGGAATAGCAGAAGAGAGCGTTTTCAGAGGTGTAGTATACGAACTTTGTTCAGACATCTTCGGTTCTTCATCCCGAAAGGGCGTATATCTGACGATCCTTGTTTCTTCCGTAATTTTCGGTCTTTGCCATCTTACAAACCTCATGGCTCCCGGAATCTCCGTCAAGGCAGTAGTAGTCCAGGTAGTTTCCGCAATGGCTCTTGGTCTGCTCCTGGCAGCGATCAAGTACAGATCCGGCGGAAGCATCTGGCCTATGGTTTTCATCCATGCGCTCATTGACGGTTCAAGCTTCATAAGCGGCGGCATGCTCTGGGGAGGAACACAGGTCAGCTCGATCAATGACCTCAAACTCAGCAGTCTCCTTATGATTCCCATCTTTATTGGAATCGCAGTATTTATCATGAGAAAGGAAAAGACACCGGAATTGAAATAATACAATCTGAGAGGTGTCAGAGTAAGAATGTTATAATG
>CACWXL010000037.1 GCA_902764825.1 Oscillospiraceae bacterium | reverse complement strand
CCTTGTATAACTCGGTCTCTTTTTCAATGAATTCTATGGCAAGAGGGTAGATATATTCACCCTCGCGTGTAAGTACGACTCCGTTGCTCTTACGCATCAGAAGAGAGAAACCGAACTCCTTTTCCATGGCAGCTACAAGCTGGCTGATGCCGGAGGGAGTATAACCCATTATCTTTCCGGCTGCTGTGAAACTCCCTTCATCTGCGGCCGTTACAAATGCTTTACATTTCAGAATATCCATTTATACTTAACTCGTTTAAACAAAATGATAAAAGAATTTCTTAATACAGATTATACCATTCTTTAAAGCCAAGTCAACCGAATAGGGGAGTGACAATAGACAAAACTTGGATAATTAGATCTCGGTATACTTAATGCACGAAAACACAAGTGGGCTAAGGGCACGAAGAAAGGCTTCGGATTCAAGATCGCTTCTTACGTGATCCTTGCGGCAGGCCTGGTTGCCATAATAAACGTAGCGCTCAGGACGCAGGACGCTGAGTCCAGCCAGCTTCCGGTACACTTAACGATCTGGGCAGTCGCAGTTCTTACATTTATTGCTGCTCGCCGCGGCAAGCGGATGTCCCAGGATCCGTTCAACGGATTTCACAACGCGAGGTTCGAGGTCAGCGATGATACTGTCTATTATGTATATCAGCAGGGAATGAAGCTCAAGACGTATTACATACGTGACGCACAGATCAAAAAAATCAGACGCGATGACGAGTCAGGAGTACTTTGTATAGAAGGCAAGGCAACTCTGAACATACAGACCAGAGATTCCGAAACGGAAGAAAGTCTTGATAAATTCTACGCTCTGGTGCCATTCGACAAATACGAACTCGATGACCTGCTTGCTCCATATAAAAGGAAGGTCGTCAAGGCTGACGGCAAGCTGAGAGAGGAATACAATTAGAGACTTAAGATCTAATAATAGATTCCCAATCTGCCGGACTATAGGTCGCCGGCAGACTGGTCTGCGTTCTTACGAGGACGACCGCGCGGACGCTTAGGCTTCTGTTCGGTCTGGTCCTTAGGTTTAGGCTTACGCCCGCGTTTCTTTGGCTCCGGTTTTGGTACAGGCTTTGAAAGTCCCAGAGCTTCAAGCTCTTCAAAGACGGAGACAAGGGTGTGCACCCAGTAACCATCATCTGTCGCAGGCTCTGCAGGAGCATCAGTCCTGCGCCATGCCGATGACAGATCATCCATCAGCTCACCGTAGGACATTGTTTTGAAAAGCCCGGCTTTTTCAGCCTTGCGGATGATCCTGCAGGTGATGACCGTGGATATGAAATTAATGAATTCATTGCCGATCACAGAGAAATCTCCCTGAGCATCGGTATGATCGAGGCATTCATCATTCTTGTATCTGTTGAATACAAGTTCCAGAAGCCATCGATCTTCAAAGCATTTGTATGCAGTTATCGGCTCCATATCCTGATCGGATTCGAGGACGATGACGCCGAAGGTAGCTTTCTTCTTAGCGTACTTCTCAGGAGAGAACGTTTTCTTCTTCTGAGCATTTGCAAGATACGTGTTATCTTCGAGACCAGCTCGTCTGGCATCCTTGAAGGAATACAGATAACGACCGCCTTTGATCTGCTTCTTCTTGTATACGACGTTGGCTTCGACGCCTTCCAGCACACCTTCGAAGGCGAGCATATCGTTGTCAGCTATACGGACATCGTTCCTTTTGATCGGTGTCAGGAAGTGCAGATCCGGTCTTTCGGCAAGTTCAGCTTTTATCTTGCTTGGCGGAAAGCCCTTATCACCTACGAGGATACCCTTACGGATATCGTTGTCACGTATGAAAGCAGGGTATGCGCTCGGATCGATGTAGTTACCGGGGAACACTTCAGCACAGACCGGCTCCATGATCTCTATGTCATAGGCATACAGTACGGATATCTCCTTTGAACCTCGCACTCTTGCCTTGCGGGAGAAGGCAGACAGATCATTGACCTTGCTGTTGTCCTGCTTGAGCATACCGTCGATAGCAACATGGTGGTCGGCTGCAACGTTCTCCATTCGGAGCTGGTAGAAGGCTCTGCGTTTCGAACCATCCATGCCGATGCGGTTCATCAGGCCGCAGACAGAATTCTTTGAGAGGGCTGCGCCAGGATAATCCCTGCTCACGAATGTCCTGTTGTACTCAGTGGACATCCGGCTGGATGCAATGCCGGGCTTTGTCACCCTCAGAGATGCAATCGACATGATCGAATAAACATCCGACGGTGTATACACCTTGAGAAGATCGGCTTTTAGATCATCACTGACTGATCTGACCAGTGCAGATGCTCCGTATGAGAGCATATCTGGTTTCACTACAGCTGCTGCCGTCTGCTTCGGCACGAACTTGAAGTCAATAATGTGACCGATCACCTTGCCGTTGTGCGGCTGTGGATTACTGCCGGCAACATACTTGGTCGAGGTTCTCTCGCGGACTGAATAACGGTTTGGGCCTTCGCGGCCATTGTCTTCGACGATCGTATTTTTCGGCCGAGGTACGGCTCTGATTTCAGCTGGTACTGGCATCAAAATCACCTCCAATATATAGTCCTATTATACCATAAACGGACTATATATGGTAGTATTTTGTGTACCTTTTTATAAAAATCTTACATTATTTCTGAGCGGCAGCATGCTCAAAACCGTTAGTTTTCCAGGTTCTTTGCCAAATGGTATCATGGTTTTGAATGCTGTGTGCTGTATTACGCCAGATTATAGGGACTTCCTATAGTCCGGTAAATTGGGAAAGTGTTATTCTACGAAGATATTGATTGGGATAGGTATTTTAATGCAACAAATGAGGCGCTTGAACTCATTTCAAGAATTCGCAAAAATCCTAAACTAGGGGATATCGCGAAAGTGAATGGTGCAGCAACTGTTGGTGAAGCATATCTTGTTAAAGAGTTCTTAAAAGACTCGATGCCTATGGATGATAGCCAGCTGAAGTTTATTAATACTGGTGGAATTGATAAATACTTATTAAAGCATACAGAACTTGCTTTATACGAAGGTATAAAAGAAGCAAGAGCTGGAAATCGAATTGGTGATATAGGTTATGCTGTTGAAAATTATGCTAATAAATATAATTTAGGTAT
>CACWXL010000036.1 GCA_902764825.1 Oscillospiraceae bacterium | reverse complement strand
AAAAAAGCAGTCGATACTATTCTGTTATAGAAAAGCAGATATACGATGAGACATTAATCGGAGAATGCTGTTATGAGTAAATTTGCAGAATACATAGGAAGCCAGTTTGGAAATCCACATGGCTTTGTCGGAAGAATCTGTTGTGTCATTATGAATGTAATAAACAAATCAATGTATAAAAAGACAGTTGATTTAATTGACGCTAAATCTGATGACAAAGTTATGGATATTGGGTACGGGAATGGTTATCTCTTGAAGTACTTATACAAAAAAACAAAATCTGACTTGTATGGAATTGATATTTCTGCGGATATGCTAAAACAGGCTACAGAGAGAAATAAAGCGGCAGCGAAGCAGGGAAAATTGCATTTGCAGATAGGAGATTGTTGTGATTTACCTTACGATGATGATTTCTTTTTTGCAGTCTCATCAATAAATACTGTATATTTTTGGAGAGATGCTGTAAAAGGTCTTTCAGAGATTTACAGAGTATTAAAGGCAGGAGGTTCATTTTACAATGTTCGGATTCCTGATAAGTCTCTTCTTCCTTGGAATGGCAACCGTAGTATCTGCGATAATCCTGGAATTAGTTGGCGGACTGATACTCGAAAGCGCTATACCAAATGAATCAATGCTCAACGTGAATATGACAAAGCCCCGGCGGTACTCACTCATGAAACGCCGGGGCTGATATGCGAAACGCATTGGTACTTATGTCGCGAATTGGTGGTGCTCAAGCGGCGAAAGAATCAATTTGTGGTATACTTTTTGGTGATGTGGTCTAACTTCGGCCAATAATTTAAACTATGTGAGGTAACTTTTTATGGCACGTTTTACACTTCCCCGTGATGTATATCATGGTAAGGGCGCACTTGAAGTTTTGAAGACTTTTAAGGGTAAGAAGGCAATGATCTGCGTAGGTGGCGGTTCAATGAAGCGCTTCGGATTCCTTGATAAGGCTGAGAGCTATCTTAAGGAAGCAGGAATGGAAGTTGAGATCTTCGACGGCATCGAGCCTGACCCTTCTGTTGAGACAGTTATGAGAGGCGCAGAGGCTATGCTTAAGTTCGAGCCTGACTGGATTGTTGCAATCGGCGGTGGTTCTCCTATCGACGCAGCAAAGGCTATGTGGATTAAGTATGAGTATCCTGACTGCACTTTCGAAGATATGTGTAAGGTATTTGGTATTCCCGAGCTTCGTAAGAAGGCTCACTTCTGTGCAGTTTCTTCTACTTCAGGTACAGCTACAGAGGTTACAGCTTTCTCAATCATTACAAACTATCAGGACAGAATTAAGTATCCTATCGCAGACTTCGAGATTACTCCTGACGTAGCTATCGTTGATCCCGAGCTTGCACATACAATGCCCAAGAAGCTTGTTGCACATACAGGCATGGATGCTATGACACACGCAGTAGAGGCTTATGTATCTACAGCAAACTGTGATTACACAGATCCTCTTGCTATTCATGCTATCGAGATGATCATGAATGATCTTGTTAAGTCTTATAACGATGATATGGATGCACGCGACAGAATGCATAATGCACAGTGCCTTGCCGGTATGGCTTTCTCTAATGCTCTTCTCGGTATCGTTCACTCCATGGCACATAAGACAGGTGCTGCTTTTGAGGATTACGGTGCTCATATTATCCACGGTGCTGCAAATGCCATGTACCTTCCCAAGGTTATTGCATTTAACGCAAAGGATGAGACTGCAAAGAAGCGTTATGGCGTAATCGTAGACTATATGGGAATCTGTGATAAGTCTGCTTCTGACGACGAGAAGATTAAGGCTCTTATCGCTTACCTTCGTAAGATGAATGACGACCTTAATATCCCTCACTGCATTAAGAACTACGGTGCAGACAGCTATCCTACAGAGAACGGCTTTGTTCCTGAGGAGGTATTCCTTGAGAGGCTTCACGATATCGCAGTTAATGCTATCGGCGACGCTTGCACAGGCTCTAACCCTCGTCAGCCTTCCGTTGAGGAGATGGAGAAGCTCTTTAAGTGCTGCTACTACGATCTTGAGGTAGATTTCTAATTTTAAGTAACGTTTGTTACTGCAGGGACGGCCTTTATCAGGGCCGTCCTTGTTATATATATGGCGAAAGTGAGTGGGTCTGGGATGAGAAGAATGTAATCATGGATCATCTTATGGGTTACGACCCTTTACTCGCATGCTATAATTACCACGATAGTGGCAGATGTCTTTGTCAGGAAAATAAACAGGAAAACAGACTGGATAATATGAATGAAATAACGATAAAAGCCTTATCACCGGATCTGGAGAAAGATTACTTTGACTTTTTTGATAACCGTGCATTCTCGGACGGTTCACCTTACTATCCATGTTATTGCAATGCATTTAATATGAGTGCAGGCGAGATAGAAGCGATGCGCGATCAGGCAAAACAGTATGGCGGTGGAATTGAAGGTTGGAAGAGATCCCTTAGAGAAACAGCTGTCCGTATGGTAAGACAGGGCTTGATACGCGGTTACCTTGCTTTTGATAATGGCCTTGCAGTCGGATGGTGTAATGCGAATGACAGGACAAACTATTACCGTGTCGGCGAGTTTGATCTCGATCATCTTCCGGATGAAAGTACTTATTCTCACAGTTGCCTTCCGGGACAGGTCTTGTCGATCGTGTGTTTTGAGATCAGTCCGGATTATCGCGGAAAAGGCATTGCGAAGCAGTTGCTAAAACAGATCTGTTCTGATGCCGCGAGAAACGGGTATCAATATGTTGAAGCTTATCCGGAAGTGAGCGGACAAACTTCTATGGCTTTTACCGGCCCTGTGAAATTATATGAGAAGAACGGATTTGCCGAATTCAAGAACGACGGCAAAACGATCATAATGCGTAAGCATCTGAATTAAATTTTAAGTAGTTTGGAAT
>CACWXL010000035.1 GCA_902764825.1 Oscillospiraceae bacterium | reverse complement strand
AAGGAAACCGAGGAAGGAGTAGATACTATGTGCGATATATTAGATGAGATGAAGAACGATGTAAGAACAGAGACAAGAATAGAGAATGCAAGAAAGATGATCAAAAGCGGAAAGCTGTCCTTGGACGAGATAGCAGAATTCTCCGGTCTCTCCGTCGAGAAAGTCCGCGAGCTCGCGGGCAATAAGTCAGCCTGATCTTAAGGCACAACAAATCAACACATTAGACCCGCTGTTACCAGGCGGGTTTTCTATTTTCGAGAGACGGATACGACGTCTTATCAGAAAAGGCTAAATTGTCAAACGGTTTGGCTTTTCGCCCCCATAATTTTACTTTATCCCTGGTTTTTTTACTTTATCCCTGAGTTTTGCAAAAATCATTGTTTTTTTCCTGCCGAATGTTTAGTCTGCATTTAAGCTCTAAACAGGTATAGACCAATCGGATTGTTTCTGACAGGAATAGCGGATATCTTTATTTGCTGTTCGATAAAGAAGATAAAAGGGGAAAATAGAATGAAGAGAAGTATCGTTAAGGCAGTTTCTTTGGTCTTGGCATTTTCATTTGTGGCGGTCATTGCGTCGTGCGCGAAAAAAGACAAGGCCAAAAAGTCCAAGATAATCGCTGAAGATACGCCTTGGTTTGATTACACGACGATCGATGTCGATTCCGGTGCAGATCCTGAAAAAGGTGTTGAGTACCTGAATCAGAATCTTGCGGGAGCGGACGATAAGTACTATGTCATTTACTCCAGCGGGCGTTATCAGATGCCGCCCAAGTGCGAGATCGACTACAGCACATTCAACACCAATGACTATGACTTCGATATTGTGGCTGTGGTCGACAGGAATACCGGTAAAGCCGTTAATCACATCAATCTGAACAGGGATGCGGATACCAATCTGTTGACATACGAACATGTCGAAACAGCCACATATTTGGACGGAAAGATCACGGTCATGACCAACAGGAAGATAAGAGAATACGATCCCATGACCGGAAAAGTATTGGATGAAAGGCCGAGCAATGCCGAGGATTCCTTTCCTACAATACATTTTTATAAGGTTGGAGATTATCTTATCGAGACCGAACAGATCCAGAACGAATATGTCAGGGGCAGTGGAACCGTAAAGGTCACGGCGCCTGACGGAACCGTTAATTCGTTCGATTTCAAAGAAACAGGCGAAGACCGCTATATCGAGGCTGTTATTGCCTTAAGTGACACGAAGGTCGTAATCCCGGTCTTCTCAATGAAAGGCTACATTTACTATGAGCTGGATCTGACCACAAATAAGCTAAAAACCGGTAAAGAGAAGGATTATAAATGGCTCGATGTGGAGAATCTCGACGAGATTACGACCGGCGTTGATGGTCAGGTCTACAGCTGCACAACAGATGGTATTTTCAGAATAGATGCTGGCAAGAAGATTTTTGAGAAATCTTTTGATTTTAGCTGGTGCGGAATGAACAGAGGCATATTGGGAAACCATAGTTTAAAGTTAGTCGAATGTGCAGGCGACAAGATGATCTTTATCGGCCAGACAAAACCCGCATCACGATATGAAAGTATACCGGCAGATTTCCAGATCGTTGAATTTTCGCGAGCTTCTAAGAATCCCCACGTCGGAAAGACGATCCTAGAACTCTATTCAACCGGTGTGGATGAGGTTATCGGAGCAGCGATTCAGAAGTTTAACGATCAGAGCAGCAAATACTATATAGAGCTCGCTGATACTTATAACATCAGCGATTTTATTGACGTTTCGCTTTACACCGATATCGATAACGATGACGAATTGAATGAGATGCTGCTTAAGTCCGCTGCGGGTGAGAGCAACCAGCTTGCCATGGACATAATCAACGGCGAAGGGCCGGATATACTTCTTAACACCGACAGCTACAGCAGGCTCAACAGATCAAACTATCTGGTCGATCTTACGCCATATGTAAAAGACCTGGCTGCTGATGAATATTTCACAAACATAATAGAAGGCTCCAAAAGCGACGGTGCCATATATCAGCTGCCGGTAAGTTTTGCGATTGAAGGAATATGCACTGATATCAAGTATGCCGGAAGCTCCGGCTGTGGTTTTACGCTTGATGAATATAAGTCGTTCGTGCTGAAGGATCTTAACGGAAGGGACCTCAATATGACAGGTCAGGCAGTATATTTTACACAGTTGTTCAATACCATGAGCGAGAAATTTATCGTAGACGGCAAGGCCGATTTTTCCGATCCTGAATTCAAAGAGCTTGCTGACTATGTGAAGGATAACGTTCCTGAGAAGGCCATTCCAATGGGAGAATACGATAATACAGATTTGGTTAATACCGCCAAATACTGGCCGGCCAGAGGTATCGGAAGCTTTTACGGGAACATAGCGGGAAATTGCCCTGTCGAGAATGCAACCATTCTCGGAACTCAATCGCTCGACGGGCGCGGACCTATGTTTTTCTCCAATATTTCAGTCGCAATATCCGCGAATTCGACTGATCCCGATGCGTGCGGCGAGTTCGTAAAGATCCTGCTCTCGGATGAGATCCAACTAAGCATTGCCATGAACGATCTTTTTGTTCTTAACCGCAATGCTTTCAGGACTGCCGGCACAGCCGCTAACAATTACTATAACAACGGCGGAGACGAGTCTTCCACCGGCAACGGCATTAGTTCCTCCACTAAGTATACGGAGGCAGATATCGACAACATCGAGAGAGTCATTTTCACGTGCTCGCAAATAAAACGCGAAGACTCCGACATCAGCATGATCCTGATCGAAGAGATGCCCGCCTACTTCCTCGACCAGAAATCTTTGGATGCCGTCATTAAGATCGCCCAGAACAGGGTGCAGAAAGTGCTGGATGAGAGAGGAAAGTAAGGAAAAACCTTCTTCGGCAGTTCACATAGTTTTCTTTTGAGGACAGAAGGCCTGTTGTGCAATTTGAAGACGGCGAGCATATAATATACGTAAACGGATCGATGAAAGCTAAAGATACGGCTCTGGGGAAACTCATGAGTGACCTGTACTGCACTAAAGCAGATGACATGTGTTACGAAGAGTTATCGAAGCGAGTCAGACAGTATAAGGAAACCGAGGAAGGAGTAGATACTATGTGCGATATATTAGATGAGATGAAGAACGATGTAAGAACAGAGACAA
>CACWXL010000034.1 GCA_902764825.1 Oscillospiraceae bacterium | reverse complement strand
CATCCTGCGTAAGGATTACGGCAGGGTCAGTGCGGTTCATTCAGGCGAGTGGCTTAACCGCCTTACCAACGATACAGTTGTAGTCGCCAACAGCATGACCGACATCATCCCGGGGTTCGCGGGCATGGCGGTTAAACTAATCTCCGCTCTTATCATGATCACGGTGCTCGACACCAGATTCGCTCTGATTATGGTGCCTCTCGGTTTAATACTCGGCTGCCTGACATTCGCATTCCGCAAGAATATGAAGAAGCTTCACAAGCAGGTGCAGGAGAAAGACGGTATTCTTCGTATCTTCCTGCAGGAGCGCATCGCGAGTCTAACGGTAATCCGTTCCTTCTCGGCTGAGGAACACACGGAAGAAGAGGAGCGTTTACGGATTGCCGATCACCGTAAAGCCCGCCTGAAGAGGACCGGTTTCTCGAATCTGTGCAGTTTCGCCTTCGGTGCGGCTATGAACGGCATGTATATCTTCGGAGTCATCTACTGCGGTTACGGTATCCTCACGGGAGCCATTACTTACGGTACACTGACGGCGATAACGCAGCTTATTACACAGATACAGGCTCCTTTCGCAAATATCACGGGCTACCTTCCCCGCTGGTACCAGATGCTTGCCAGCGCCGAAAGACTCATGGAGATCGAGAAGTTCGACGATGATCTGGAAGGGCAGACGGCTTCAAGTGAGGAAGTGTCAGCTTTCTACCGCGACAGCTTCGCAGGCTTCGGCCTTCAGGATGTCTCTTACAAGTACTATCCTGCTACGGATAAGGTCGAGCTCATGAGTAAAGAGAATATGCCTTATGCTGTAAGCAATCTGTCTATAGACATACGGAAGGGCGAGTATGTGGCTTTCACAGGACACAGCGGCTGCGGAAAGTCGACAGCCCTGATGCTGCTGATGGGTGTGTATATGCCTGACGAGGGTAAGCGTTACCTGAGTGATGCCGACGGCGAGCAGCTGACGTTCAATTCTTACTGGCGGCGCCTGTTCGCATATGTACCTCAAGGAAACAAACTCATGAGCGGAAGTATACGCGATATCGTTAGCTTCGCTGGCGGAAGTGAAGAGGGTGCGCAGGAGAGGATAGATAAAGCTCTTAAGATCGCATGCGCATCCGAGTTTATTGATGAACTCGACGACGGAATCGATACAGTTCTCGGCGAACGCGGTAAGGGCCTGTCTGAAGGCCAGATGCAGAGACTTGCCATTGCACGCGCGATCTATTCAGATGCGCCGGTGCTGCTTCTTGATGAGGCGACGAGTGCACTGGATGAGAATACTGAGGCACAGCTTCTTAAGAATCTTCGTGAATTAACGGATAAGACGGTCGTGATCATTACTCACAGGCAGGCAGCACTTGAGATCTGCGACAGGAAGATAGAGTTTTAAATAAGCATAACAAAAGCCGGGCGCTATGAAGTGAACCCCTGAAGTTGGACAAACTTCGGGGGTTTATATATGAAACTATCTTTTGAATTAAAACTTGAGATTTATGAGAAACATCTAGCGGGATACAGTTTTAATTATTTAGCAGATGAATATCACTTGGCAGATACTACCGTTAGACATTTCTGTAATTTGGCTGATAGACATGGTACAGACATTCTCAGGCGCAGCAAGAAAAAGACATATTCCAATCAGTTTAAATTGAATGCTATTAATAGAGTCTTAATTGGACATGAATCTTCTAAATCTGTTGCAGTCGATTTAGGATTATCCTGTAACGGAATGGTTACTACGTGGATTAAATCGTACATTAAGAACGGGTATAATGTCGTTACCAAGAAGAAAGGCAGACCTTCAACCCGTGACAAAGGAAAAGAAGACACTCGAGGAGCTGGAGAAGGAGAACGAAGAACTTCGAGAGCAACTGTTGAGGAAGACTATCGAGGCCGAATTATTAAAAAAACTTCAAGCCTTAGCTCAAGAGGAAGAAAAGAAGAAAAAGAGCAACTAACCAAGGCAGTGACTGAGTTAAGGCAAGAATTAAATTGTTCTCTGGATTTTATCCTTGAAACTATTAACTCAAATGATTCACTGCCGAGTCTTCCCAGATCGGATTACTACTATTGGAAGAATCGAATTGATCCGGATACAAAGAATTCGGATCTTATGGATGCAATAACAACAATCTATACCGATAACCATAAGCGTTATGGCTATCGAAGGATTACGCTGCAACTCAAGAACGAAGGCTGGTCGGTAAACCATAAGGCCGTAAAAAGACTCATGTCTAAACTGAAGCTCTATGGAATTACCCCCAGAGCCAAATACAAGTCCTATAAGGGTGATTTCAACGGAACAGTAGATAACAAACTCTTATACAAGAAAGTAGATACCAAGAGACACAGAACAGAATACATAAGAGATTTCAGCACGACAGATGTCAATGAGAAATGGACCACAGACGTATCTGAATTTCATATAGCAGCCGGCAAACTCTACCTGTCACCCATTCTGGACATGCATAACAGAGAAATTGTTTCCTATAACATTTCAAGAAGTCCAAGCTATGTACAAATAAAAGATATGCTTAATAAGGCTTTCAACAAATACGATGACCTAAGCAATCTAATATTCCATTCAGATCAGGGATGGCAATATCAGATGCACCATTACCACAAGGTATTAAAAGAAAAAGGAATATCGCAATCTATGTCACGCAAAGGAAATTGCTTAGATAACAGTCCAATGGAGAACTTCTTTGGAAAGATGAAAAACGAAATGTTTTATGGGCATGAGTTTGAGTTTGAAACACTAGAACAGTTGCAGAAAGCTATGGAAGAATACATTGATTACTACAACAATGAGAGAATTCAGGTCAAACTAAAAGGACTGACTCCTTGCCAGGTAAGGAATCAGTCCTTATACTCGTTTTAAACCGTCCAACAAAGTGGGTTCACTTCAAATTCGGGGCTTTCAGTTTTTTAAGCCAACAAAAAGCCAACCAAAACAGGTATTAGCATTTTGGGGAAGTCTGGACGTTGTTATCAAGAGTCCTTTACCCGAATGATATTATAATTTACTTGTCTGAGGGAGAGATCCCTTAGTCAAGAAAATCAGCAGTAAGCTGAACCGGATGTCTTTTTTTACTTGACAGATGAATATTTCGGCAATATATTCACAATGAATAACTTATTAGAATATTCACGACGGAGGTGTAACATGGCTGGAGGGTTTACAGAGGAACAAAGATATACGATTAGGGAGGAACTGATTAGTACAGGTGTTAGACTCTCCACAACAATCGGGTTCAAGAAAATGACCATTGCTGTTGTTGCAAAAGAAGCAGGTGTTGCTGTTGGCTCTTTTTATAATTTCTTTGATTCGAAGGAGAGCTTTGCCGTTGCTATGATAACGGACATGGAAGAACGTTCAATGGCAGACTTTTCTTTAAAGCTAAAGGGAAGAGATACTGTTACAGTCGAAGAATTTCTTGAATGGTACAGAAATTCTTTCCTGCCTGAGAATAATTTCCTGTTAAGGTTAAAGCTTGAGGACTGGGTATGGCTTAAAGAGCATATTACCGACAGAACTTATTTTGAAGGCAATTCCGATATGCGGCGAATAAACAGTCTTCTTAAGAACATATCGGGAATACGTAATAATTTTGATCCCGCCGTTGTCGTGAATTTTATCAAATCTATATATGCCATTTATCAGAATAGAGAATCATTTTTTGAGGATGCGATTCAAACAAATATAGATTTGATCTTTGATGCTATATATCGTTATGTGAAGGAGGATGAAGTATGAGTTACAAAACGGAACTGGACGCTTTTCTTGAGAGGTATCCATACCAGACGATGAGAATCGATGATGCTGAATTTCGCTATGTAATAGCAGGAGGTGAGGATAAGCCCGGTATTATTTTCCTTAATGGAGGAATGAACTGTTCGGAAATGTGGTTTAAGTATGTGGAGATAATGTCTTCAGAATACAGGACACTTATTTTTGATTATCCGTATGAACTTAAGGATTGTGATTCAACTGCGGATTCTATGCATGAACTATTTCTTAGACTTGGGATAAAAAAGGCTTTCTTTGCAGGCGCA
>CACWXL010000033.1 GCA_902764825.1 Oscillospiraceae bacterium | reverse complement strand
AATGACAGAATAGGCGAATTCATAAATGTAGCGTTTTCAGAGTATGCTGCTGATTGTGATGTAGCACTTAACTTCGAAGAGTTTTGTTTTGTGGCAGAAGATGATGGCAAAATTGCAGGAGTTATCACTGGTAGAGCATACTATAACGAGGTGCATATCGGAGATCTGATTGTTGCCAAAGCATACAGAAGAGAGGGCGTTGGCAGTAAACTTGTTGAGGCTGTAGAGAATGCATACAAAGATAAGGGCTATGAAAAAATAGCACTTACAACATTTGGGTTTCAGGCACCAGAGTTTTATAAAAAACTTGGATATGAATTGGAATTTGTCCGGAAGGACAATGATTCTAAGCTTAGTAAGTATTTTTATTTGAAGAAGATAGAGATTATAAAAAAACAATGCTGAAAAAGATAATTAAACTGATGGCAGTTATAGTTGCATTTAGCTTCATGGCAGGGTGTGGTAAAAATACACCGGAGCCTACTGCAACACATCATGAAAGCGGAAGATATACTCTGATATTAAGTGAGATATATGGCGAATGCATGGCCAATAATGATATCCAGGGAGCAAAGGATGCCCTTGATATGATATCTAAATTAAGTGCATTTTATTGCTCTTATGTGAATTACGATGATGTTAAGAATAAGAATTATAACAACTTCGAATTTGATGTAGGGAAT
This sequence comes from Oscillospiraceae bacterium, assembly GCA_902764825.1. Lineage (GTDB taxonomy): Bacteria > Bacillota > Clostridia > Saccharofermentanales > Saccharofermentanaceae > Saccharofermentans. The sequence goes on along the minus strand of CACWXL010000033.1, from coordinate 4,956 downwards.
CTGCAGATAGCTGTTGCAGCCTACAATGAATACAATGATGAAGCGGCTATGGATGTGGAAGTTGATTGGATATGTCACTATGACTCTTGTACTAAGGAACAGTTGGATGCAATAGATGGTTATATATATATGACGACTTAACTCCTGCCCAATTCAAGGAAGTGCAGAAATCTATTAAAGACCCGTCATATCAGGTGGATATAACAGTGTGGGATTAACATTCTTGTTGAGAAAGAATGATTAGCACATAAAATCAGCAGTTTTTCAGACAGGAGAAAGAGAAGCTATGTATTCATTAAAGTCCGAGTCCTATGAAGACTGGTACGCAGAGTGTTTAAATACCCTTATTCCTGAATGCTTGGGTGATCTTTCGCGCAAGTACAATTTGCGTTATAAACCTGTTTCCGTTACTGAAATTGCAATGTATAACGAACATTGCTGTCTCATTCTCGGCTTAGATATACGTGACGGTGTCATCCTGATGACTGATGTTAATGAGAACGGGAAGAGAGTCGAATACAGTACGAATATCTTTTTCCGGGTTAGCATCGACGATTCTGACAAGGAAGGCGTTGATCTTAATGTCCATCACTTTCTCGAAAAGGTACGGAGAGATCTGATAATCCTGTCGCGGAATCTGGACAGTAAATGGAGTAAGTATCTGCAGGGCGATATGAACTGGCTTGAGGATTATAAGAAATGCAGTTCTTTCTATGAGTATCATAATTATATGGAGGGACGCAACAGGCTTCTTGATGAGATTATTGCCTGGCAGCAGGAGCAAAAAACAGCAGTTGGATAAATCATTACACATAAGAGCATCGGGGTTGGATATAATACTTGTATGGATGACTTGAATTCTTTTATTCTGCCATGGGCGTTTATCTTCGGCATATTTCAGCTTGAGGCAGTCCTTATTAATCTTATTAAGTGGGCGGTAAGAAGAAAGCATCCTGCCTACATCAGTAAGAGCGAGGATAGAATTAAATAAGTACCTCAAAGCACAAGATCAATAAATGTACAGTATATGAGGATAGAATGAACGACGAAGAATACATCAGAAAGTGTTATGAACTGGCTATAAGCGCTGGAAAGAAAGGCCATGAATCTTTTGGTGCGATTCTTGTTTATGACGGAAAGATATTAGAGGAAGCGGAGAATACCGCTGATTTTGAACGGAAGATCTTCGGACATGCCGAATTCAATCTCGTTCATAAATGTGCAAATAAATACTCTGACGACGTGCTGGCAAAATCTGTTTTATACACGAGCTGTGCTCCGTGTGAAAGGTGTCTGGGCGCCATTGCTTCTCTTGGTGTTCATAAGGTTGTATGCGGAGTGTCCTATAGAGAGTTTTGCAAGTTGTTGCCTTTCGATTATGAGGAATTGGATCGCGAGGGTTTACTGAAGAAATTGGGTATCGACATGACCATAAACGAGTCCGTTCTCGAAGATGAGGGAATGCATGTTTTCGAGTGGTGGGGAGGCGAGTATCATCCGTTGGAAGATCTGATAGCTGAGATGGATGAAGTAAAGCGTAACCGTAAATAGAAAGATTAAATTACAGTTGGGGAAAAGAAAGGAATTGTAAATGAGAACTCTTTTTATTGGCAATAGCCACACGTATTTTAATGATATGCCGAAGATCTTTGCGGATATTTGCAGAAAAAACGGTATTGATATGCAGGTAACCATGCTTACGCAGGGCGGTATGGGGCTGGATTATCATGCGGACAATGAGCAGACCAGATTTAATATTCTTTTTGGTGATTACGACTTCATCATCCTTCAGCATGTGGCGCATCCTATGGGTGAGTTCTCTGTCATGGAAGAAGCTTCTGACAGGATAATGGAGTGGATCAAGCAGACACGTTCGAAGGCCTGTTTCTTCATGACCTGGACTGAAGAAGACAATGAGGCGTTTCAGAAAGAGATGTCTTCAAGATATAGAAAACTTGCAGATAAGTATGGCTGTATGGTGGCCCCGGTTGGAGAAAAATGGTGGGCTCATATCCATGAGCATCCGGAAATCGATCTGTATTTTGAGGACAGGAGACATCCTTCGGCTGAAGGGTCCGGATTAGCGGCGCAGACTATTTATGACACGCTTTTTTCTTTGTAACCGGTCCATGTTAAAGTTCCCGCCAGAGGATAACAAGCATGAATAAAGAATGGTCTGAACAGAATAAGAAAATGCAGCTCTTGATCAAAAAGACGGATACATTTGATCAGGGTATTGATGTGCTTTTCGAGCTTCGAAAAGAACTCATGGATTCGCTGCTCTCATTCAAGGAAGAACTCAAAAGGGAAGACTTTGATGCCATGCCTTTTATGAATGCCGACGGATACCACAGCAAGAATATAGCTTATTCCATCTGGCATATCTTCAGGATAGAGGATATCGTTGCGCACACTCTGGTTAACGGCGATGAAGAAGTGTTATTTACAGGTGATTATCAGAGACGGATCAATTCGCCGGTAATAACGACCGGCAACGAGCTTGTTAAGGAGCAGATATCTGATTTTACAAAGAAGCTGGATATAGATGAACTGTATTCGTATGCTGCTGATGTAAAGAAGAGTACGGAAGAAATAATACGCAATCTGAATTTCAGCGATCTTAAGCTCAAGATTCCGGATGAGCGGGAGAAAGAACTGCGGTCTCTGGGTGTCGTCAGCACGGACGAGAACGCGGTCTGGCTGATCGATTACTGGTGCAAAAAAGATGTGAAAGGGCTCATTCAGATGCCGTTTTCGAGGCATTGGATCATGCATATTGAAGCGTGTCAGAGAATACTCAATAAGTTGAAATAGAATTCGATTCCCTTAAAATGCGACGGTATTTAAGGGAATAGTTCGCTCCCAAAGTTATTGTAATATCTCCCAAACGCAGTTATAATTTGGGAGAAAACAATACGCTTTGGGAGAAAGGACGATTATCAGATGAGACAATTCAATTATTCTGAATTGGCTGACAGAACATGGGATAACGAGATAATTTCCTATATCTCGAAGATCCATGAATACAAGGGAAAGCAGGAACTTTTTCTTCGTCAGAAACCGGTCGAACTAGACCGTCTTATAGAGCTTGCCAAAGTGCAGAGTACTGAGGCTTCCAACCGCATCGAAGGCATAATCACAACCAATTCAAGACTGAAACAGTTGGTTGCAGATAAAACAACGCCCAGAAACCGTGATGAGGAAGAGATCCTCGGCTACCGCAATGTGCTTAATTTGATCCACGAGAATTATGATGCGATCCCGGTAAGGAGGAATTATATCCTTCAGCTTCACAAAGAACTGCTTGCATACACAAATCTGTCTTTTGCCGGTCAGTTTAAGACTACACCCAATGAGATCGACATGATTACTGCAGATGGAGAGAAGAAAGTCTTATTCAGACCTCCGCAACCATATGAGACACCGGGTGCGATCGACCAGATATGTGAGAGCTTTCAGCGAGAGCTGGATCTGGAATCAGTAGATGAGCTGATCCTGATCCCGTGCTTTCTTCTCGACTTCCTGTGCATTCATCCGTTTAACGACGGAAACGGAAGAATGAGCCGCTTGCTGACGCTTCTTCTCCTTAATAAATGCGGATATCTTGTCGGTCAATATATAAGTATCGAGAAGGCAATTGCTGACACTAAGGAAGCTTACTACGATTCTTTGCAGAGGGCGGATCTGAACTGGCACGAAGGTACTAATGATCCCAAACCGTTCATTAAATACATGTTGGGAATAATCCTTGCGTGTTATCGTGATTTTGAGAACAGAGTCTATATTGTTCACGGTGCAGGCGCGAAAAGTACTTCATACGATATTGTTAAAGCGTGTGTAACAGAAAGGATCGGGAAGTTTTCCAAGCAGGAGATATTGGCATTATGTCCCAGCTTAGGCAGTTCTTCCGTAGAATCAGCATTAAAGAAACTGGTAGATGAAGGCTATCTTGTCCGTCTGGGATCAGGCCGCAAGACAATGTATGTAAGAACTGATGCATTGAGGTGATAACACATGGAACTTAAAAGACTTTCGATAAATGATAAAGAAGCCATAAAAGAACTGTTCACGGGCGTTTTCACGGGTGAACCATGGAACGACGACTGGTCGGACAGCAAGCAGCTTGACTGTTATATAGATGACCTTTGTGGTCAGAGCTATTCGCTTACGTTCGGTCTTTACGACGGCGGCGAGTTGATCGGGATCTCGATGGGAGACATAAAGCATTGGTTCAGAGGCACGGAATACCTGATCAACGAGCTGTGCATTAAGACCGACCGCCAGGGCACTGGTGCAGGAACATTCTTCCTGACAGAGATCGAAAAGGCCGTAAAGGAAATGGGCATAAAGCAGATCTTCCTGCTCACCGGAAGGGACGTGCCTGCTTATAACTTCTACAAGAAGAACGGCTATGTTGAGGAAAGCAACACCGTCCCGCTTTCCAAATACATCGGAGGATAAACAGATGGAACTTAAGAAACTGTCTGAACATATATGGTATATGCCTTTTGAGGAGGAACGCGACCGCCCGAATCTGGGCTACGTTAAGGGCGATAAGATGAGCCTCGCGATCGATGCGGGCCACTCGGAAGGGCACATCAGGGAGTTTTACGATCTTCTCCAAAAGGAAGGTCTGCCTCTTCCGTCGCTTACGGTCATTACGCACTGGCACTGGGATCACACTTTCGCGATGCATGCTGTAAACGGCCTTACAATGGCCAATAAACGCACGAACGGGTATCTTCTGGAATGCATGAAGAAGATCGAAGCAAACGGTCCTGACGAGTTCCTGAACATGTATGACAGCATTCGAAAAGAATATGAAGGCGGCAAGAAAGTCATCGTTGTTCCTGCCGATATTGTTTTCGAGGGCGACATGACGGTCGACCTCGGCGGATGCACGGTCAAGCTCCTGCTGACACAGGCACCTCACACAGAGGATTCAACACTCGTTTA
>CACWXL010000032.1 GCA_902764825.1 Oscillospiraceae bacterium | reverse complement strand
GACTGGGAGGAATTCAACCTGCTGCTGGCGGAAACCGGCGTACTGATGGTGCTGGATGTGAAAACCGGCAACGGCGCCCTGATGCCAGCCTTAAAGGATTCTATAAAATTGGCCGATATAATGGTAAGAATCGGAAAGGCGACAGGTCTTAAGACTTCCGCTGTAGTCACCGACATGAACCAGCCCTTGGGCAACTGCATCGGGAATGCGCTGTCGGTGGAAGAGGCTATCCATGTGCTGCGGGACAACATCGAGTGCGACATCAAGACTATCTCTCTGACACTGGCTGCAAAGATGCTTATTCTGGGTGGAATCTGCGAGTCTGACAGCGAGGCCATGATAATGCTGGAGGAGAAGCCTAACCAGAAAGAAATAATACACATCCGTTACGATCAGATTCAGGAGTTTATCCCCCGAAACATCTCATTCGAGAAAACAACAGACTATATAAAGCGGGCCTTAAAATACTATAAGGAAACCCATTACCCAAGGAGGAGCCAATAAAAAATGTGCGATTGCCATCGCACATTTTACTAATCATTGGATTTTGGTACATAATTTGGCGTCAAAACGTCCTGGCTTTATAATTATGCAAATGTCCTAACCCCGCAAGCCCCTGAAAACACTGGGTTTGGATGCCCTCAAAAATATTTAATCTTGTCTAATATTTTTGAGGGTCGGGACTCCTCGGAGTTTGTTTCACATAGCCGTTAATATCGCAATGTTGCTTAATCTTTCCGTTCGAGCGTAATTATCGAGTTTCATGTTTCCGATTGCTGCCGATTATACGCATCTTCCATTTTGTAGTCAGATTTTGTGTCGCCCGCTCCGCCCCTATTCCTTAACACACCTGCACAATTTCACTTTATGAGTTTGGACATTTAGAACTTACATATTAGTTTCGATTAATCTGTTAATTCTATCCTCTTTTTCTAACAAGAATCTTTTGTTATAGAACACATCCCTCCTTTCGTTTTTTGCAATATAAAAGCCACGGATTGCTCCGTGGCCTAGATCATTTTATTCTGGATTTTCCGCTCCAAGGACTTACCTTGGATAAAGTCTTTGATTAAGCAGACTGACTAGTCAAAAAACTCTGCAATAACCTTAATTGTGTATAATGGAACTGTAGATGTGTAGGTTCTTGCTGATAGCAATAGACAGATATTTGGGGAAGCTGATAATCTTATGACTGATGTGAATAAAACCAAATTTGGAAATAATTTCATCCAAAAGATGAAAGAGGTTGGGTATGTGGATTGCTCCGACCCGTCTGGTTTTTCCAGAATGTTTTTCGAGAGTTGTTTTGCCGATAATCTGAACAATGAAGAACATGTGGCATTTGCTAAGGAGCATGGTATCGATGTTGAGAAGTACTGTGCTGCGTTGGCTCAGCTGCAGACCATTAAACGCATAGGTGCGTGCAACGACGGCCCCTATGACATTAAATTGTTCTGGGGTTTGACTGATGAGGAGATAGATATTTTTATCGACAAAGGACCGATAGAACTTGTTAAAAGAGCTTTTGCCGTAAATTTGGATCAGAGAAAAAGAATATCAGAGCGTGTTAAAAGAGAGTCTGGAAGTGTTTCTTGATGGAGAAGGAAATGAATAAGATTCTGGTAATCGGATTCAAGGGAATGTATAACTCTTCGAAATGTTGGTTGACATACTTCGTGATTATCCGAACTGATCAAGTCTTTTTATCGGATGCCTTATAACAGTCTTCATCTTCTCAGGCAAACATTTTCGAGGATCAGATAAATAGATCTCATGATGCATTCTTTCTGAATTCAGATTGTTTTCATAACCGTTTTGCGCCAGATAATCATCCATAAGTTTTACAGTAACCGGTTCATTATCATAAGGACCAATGTGCATTATCTGTACACAAAGGCCTTCGTTAACGGTAAGGAACTTAACTTGCGAACAATCGGTTTTCTTTTTCTTCGTTGCGGTCATGACAGCCCACTCGATATCTTTGCCGGATATAAAGTCAGGCAAACGTATTACGGATATCCAGTTGAAAGACGTCTTATCAGCGTAGTTAACTCCATCGGTTCCGTCCTGCCACCAAAAGCCTTCCAGTGGCGGCACAATATACTCATAAAACCCGTTGATCTTATAATCGGTCTTATAACTCATCCTGAGAGTATAAGCCACCGCATATAAGCTCTCCAACGCCTTCTTATAATCTCCGGTCTCATCATTGGGATCACCGGATCCTCTGACAGCCAGATAGTTAATTGACGGAATATTTACGATCTCCGGTTTATTCTTCGGCTGATAGTATTCTTTGAATTCCTTTTTAAGATCAAATGCCATCGTTATCAACTCCTAAGCCGCTTTACACGTTCATCCACATTCTTCATGAAATCTTCTTCGGACATCTTGGGATCTCTTGTTCCGAGTATAAGATCACAAGGTAGCATGTTGCATTCACCGCATGACTGATAGCCGTTCTTGATCCTGCAGCAATGATAGATAGGGCATTCTTTTCCTTCGGGTGCGTGAAAGACCTTACCGCATAGAGCATTACAGCCTTTACACATCGTTCCATAACAGTAGCATGCGCTGCAGTCTGAACCGCAACAACTTATAAGATCATTCATTCCCCGTTATCTCCTTTTGCTTTTTCTTGCTGAAACTACCAAGGATCAGCTCATATGACTTATCGAGCATTTCCCGAAGAATATCATCCGGTACTTCTCCATCTGCTTTTACCGAGTTCCAATGCGTCTTGTTCATATAGTACCCCGATAGTATATCCTCATATTGCTGGCGCCAAAACTCTCCCTCGAGAGGTTCCAGCTTCAACGTAATGTAATATGGCTTATCACTATCATCCAGGCATATCGCAGCGAACATCTTTTCACCGATCTTATAACGTATCCAGTTCCATTCCTGCTGCAGATCCTTTGTTACACCGGGCTTTCCCAAGAGATATTTATCGATCCACTCGTACTTCATTCTTTGCTTCCTCCGTATTTTTCGATCATAGCTTCTGCCGTTTTCATAAGCTTATCCCGGACCTCCTGCGGTTCGATCACTTCCGCCTTATCACCAAACGTGAGCATCCACATAGTAAGATTATCCATGTCAACGTAATCTCTTATAAGAAGGAGCCTGCCATCCTGCTGTACTTCGTAGCAGTCAGGTCCGAATTCCTCGACCAAACGCCACTTCATATCAGGATCAAATAAGGCCTTGAGTATGATATTCTGCGGGTGATTCAGCCCGGAACTAAGTTCGGGTACCGGTACATTTCTGCAGATGAACTCCTTCTTGCTCTCCTTTACCTTGTCCATGCGGTTAAGCTTAAACAGCCGATAATCTTTGCGTTTCAGACACCATCCATATACATACCAGCTCGACCATTTGAAAACGATATAATAAGGTTCTATCTTCCTGTTGCTTTCTCCTTTCGGTCCATAGTAAGTAAACGCGACAAGATGTCTTTTCTCTATCGCATCCTGAATTGTCGATATCTTTGGCGCCAGAGAATCCCTGTACCAGGATGAGAGATCTATCAGAATTGAATCTCTGCCGCTGATGAATTCCGAAGATCCAGTCTGGATCTTTTCCATCAGTTGACTGTAATAACTACTTCCGCTCACGCTGTCGAGACTTCGAAGTCCCGCGAGGATCATCTGCATATCCTTAGATGTAAGGATCGTCCGGTCCATCTTATATCCGTCTGCAATACTGATGCCGCCACCTACACCTTGTGTAGTACGTATTGGTATTCCCGCATACAGCAGATCATCTATGTCGCGGTTGATGGTCCTCCTTGACACCTCGAACCGCTCAGCCAGTTCCGGAGCTGTTACCGTCTCTTCCTGAAGCAGTATTGACAATATACCGATAAGCCTGTCTATCTTCATCCTGTTTACGCTCCGTTCTGATCATAACAAAATAAACATGACAACAGTCTGTCATGTTTATTCTATCAGTTTCTATTCTTTTTTCTTATATATATATTCCGTAGCTATTCTATAAAAGCAATAGGCCATCCACACAAGCCACGTGTATTCCCATTTCCATGTAATAAGACTAATGATGAGATATAACAGTGCAACCGTAATAGCAATGATCCAGTTATGAATCTTCTTTTTTCGTTTCTGTTCATTAATAGAAATATCGACTATATTAGATATTAAGTCATCCGTCTTGGGATTACTCTCCAGTCTTTCTCCGGCTATTATTTCAGAAACAGATATTCCAAGCGCCTCAGCTAATGGTTCAATTAATGAAATATCGGGAAAGCCCTTTGCAGTTTCCCATTTAGAAATAGTCGCATTCGACACTCCAATTCTGTCAGCAAGCTGCTTTTGAGTCAGACCATTTTCTTTTCTTTTTTGTGCTATAAGCATTCCTGTTTTTTCATTGTTCATTATAAAGACACTCCTTTTTTCTTTTATAATAGACAATGATCTTTAAATAATACAATCAACGCTGAGTAGAATCGCACGACTCTACGTAAAACTGTTGAATTTCCAGACAACAAAACATAACATTAACTGATGATTAATCATTTAAACCAGATTGTTGCAAAGACATCTTATTATCTCCAGATTATTCTCTTCATACGGCTCGAAAATAAAGCCCATATGTCCGCCTTCGCCTTTATCGTACAGCGTGCACTCTACACCCGCTTTCGCAAGGACGTCTGCAAAATGGTAAGACATCTTCCGCAGCTCGTCAGTTTTATTAGTGATAACGGACACCGGAGGCAAAAGGCTGATGTTCCGATTGTCATCAAATAGCAGATACTTATAACGCGGATCCTTTTTGTACCTTCTCGGGAACACCATATTCCGCATCCCCCAATACGCTATATTTCTCTGATAGAAATGCATAGCACCGCAGTCTAGTATCAAGCCCTTGAAATCGCGACCATCACCTACCACTTTGTAATCAGATCTCATCATCTCGTCCCTGCTAAGCAAAGCTTCAGCAACAGCGAGTACAGCGCCTGCAGAGTGACCTGCAATAAACAAGTCGTCTCTATTACCTTCATAACACTGCGCATTATCTACTACCCATTTTACAGCGGCATCTACATCAATGATCTGATCAAAGACAGTGAAATCAGGGTATGCCAGCCTATAATTGATACTGAAAACTACAAATCCGTTATGTGCCATGAAGTTGCAAAACAAACAATCCATCTCCTTATCTTCGGAAATGAATCCGCCTCCATGAATATCAATTAAAACAGGTTTGACATTCCCGTCAGGAACATAATAAACATCGAGCTTATGTTCTTCCACGTCACCGGGAGCATAACTTTTGTCGGCAATCACAGAAACATCAGCATAAGACCTTGTATTATATAAACCATTATACAACAGAGCCGAAAGAGCATCTCTGCTCCTTCGGCTGTTGTGATCAGTACTAATCGCTGTAACTGTACTTCTTAAGTATTCTCCCGAACACAAGACACATAACAGTCCCGGCAACTCCAAGTATGAACAGCACCATAGCTGCGCCTGAGCCTTTCCCCGATCCGAAAAAGAAGGAAAGAGCATATGAGCTGTCTCTCATATAAGGCTCACAAATGTTGTCGACAAGAAAGCCTCCCAGGAAAAGTCCTATTGGTATCGTAAAAAACTGAAGCGTGTTTCTGCAGGCATATACACGGCCCTGTAGTTCCACGGGTATCTCATTTCTCATGATCACATTCTGGTTTGCGCTCATTACTGGAACGAATATCCATCCGAGGATCTGACCTATACACCACAGGACCGGACTTCTCGAGAATGCGAGAATGAAATTCTCCGTTCCAAGGGAAAACAGCATTGACAGATATATAACCCTTACCCGGTCTTTAGGTTTTGGCATTTTGGTAAAGATAAGACTTCCTAAGATCATAGCTATGCCGGAGCATGAACTTACAATACCAAGTACATAGTTTCCACCCAGCGGATTAGGTTTTATATAACCCGGAAGAGTTGCCTCAAAAGCTGAAGATATGAGATTTACACCTGCCATAAAGAGAATTACATATAGAATCATCGGCTTGCTCTTCAAATAACTCAAACCTTCTCTTGCAAGACGGAGAGTGCCTTTTCCTTCAGTGCTTTCTCTTGACACCTTGGGGAGCTTAATAAACAACGCAAGTGACAGGAAAGCTATAATGAACGTCACCATATCCACGGCAATAGCAGCTTCAAGTCCTGCAAGCCCGTAGACAGCAGCCGCGATTATCGGATGTCCGATGGATATGAGCGACCTGGATAACGCCTGAAGTACTCCTGTCTTCTGATAACAGTCTTTGGGAGTGATAAGCGTAAAAGCCACCTCGGAAGCGGGCTGTTGAAAGGTGTTCATGAGTCCCGATATCACATTGATGAGATAAAGATGCCATACACAGAGCAGATCCGTTTTATATAAAACGAACACCATGACCGTACTGACAGCAGCCAAAAGGTCGCAGATCAGCATCGTCTTTTTCTTATCGAACTTATCGGAAAGAGCTCCGGCAAATATGCTGACGAGCACATAGGGAGCGTATGTACAGATACGGAGAGCCGCTGTATCGAGCGACGATCCCGTCACATCGTAAAGCCACAGCGTTAATGCATATGCAGTAATGGAACTTCCAAGCTGTGACAGACTCTGGGTACCCCAAAGTATATAGAAATTCCTTAAATGTTTATCCTTATTCATTTTCTTTGCTCCTAAATTAATATCTATTTCAGAAGCAAAGCTTGAGGATCACGGATCAGTTTTCCGCTCCTCCATGCAGTCTCCTCAAGCTCTGCATGGAGCCTTATCGCTGCAGCGTCTCATTTTTTTACCTCCTTCTCGAAAATATGGTTTATTTTATCATAAACAGATCCATCTTTTAATGGCCTCATCGGTATTGATTTCTGTTGATAAACCGGACTATCCAAACAACTTTCTAATATCCCTATCCCCATATAATTTCGAGGGCAATACCGTGCAGCGGTCCCAAAACAGTTCTTCACATATCCTAAGCTCAAGGTCCTGCCTGTGAGTCCAGTGCCGGACTAAGCCGTCTTCGCCTTCAAGGCCGTTTCTGACTGCATGAGGACTGTTGTTAAAATATTCACAGAGCATCGAAAACCAGACCTCATTGCCTTTATCATCGACTCGGGTCTGCCGTGCTGTCTCAAGATTCCTTCTGATATCATCCGTTTCTGCCTTAAGATACCCCACTCAGTCAGAGCTACCGAATGTCCGAATGTAGGCGAAAGCATATTTACCCACGATCCAAAGGGTAAGGTTGCTGAAGCCTACGCTAATCTGGCAAGGGAGGTGATCGGACTTGAGAGAAAAGCCCAAGTTAGACCTAGGCCTTACGGCGTACGATGAACTCTTCAAGGATGACAAAGAAATCCGTGAAGGAAGACTTATAATAAATAAAGAGACTAACTATTAAAAGTCAATAAGAAAAATGTAGCGTAAACGCCAGAATCATCGAACCTTGATAATTGCATAACGAATCAAGCACCACGAGGTCTTTTAAAAACAAGTGATATGAATCGGATGTGTTTTATGCTTGTGGAACGAATTCCTTGTTTGTTTTTACGAGATGGAACATCACTCTTGTCAGTTTCTTGGCAGCGGGGGATACAGCGACGTTATAGGGCTTGCCTTCTGCTCGTTTCTTTGCCAGATAAGTTTTAAACGTCGGATCCCAATGGCATACATACTTTGTAGCATTGAAGATGGCATAGCGAAGATATTTTGAACCGCGTTTAACCATCTTGGAATGTGTAGATGTCATCTGACCCGACTGATATACAGATGGTTCCAAACCGGCGAATGCGAGGACTTGTTCCGCGCGTTCAAAGTCTTGGAAGTTGTTTGTCTCAGCAAGGATTACAGCAGCCATTCGATTGGCAATGCCAGGGATGGAAGTAATGGGGCTATCGACCTCTTCCATAATCTTGTTGATTTCTTCTTCAACGGTTTCAATCTGCTGAACTGTACTTGGAAAGTTGTGTATATCTGATCATTGCAAAAATGGTATCGATGAAATGAAATATCTCATCAGGATGTTCAATGAATATAGAGAATCTCATCCGGGAAAAGATATGCCTGCATGGGATAAACTTATGAAATATATCGACGAAAAGTGAGATAGTTCCCATTTTGCCGTAGACATCCCTATGTATATGCCAAAACGATCAGATACTCAGCGTGAGAGGGAAGGCATCTGCCTTCCCTCTGTCGTTTTTATCTGTGAATGATGTTAACTGTTCCGTCTGGGATATGACCCGTTGATGCGGCCCAGATAATGTAAGCGATGGACGATATGAGCAGGATCGCCAAAACGATCATTATCGCTTTTCCGGCAGGATGAGCTATGTTGACCGTTCCTCCGTAGCCGAATCTCTTCTCGACATTAAGCCTGCTGTCGTTGGGATTGTAGTAGAACATACCCAGGATCCAGTTGTCGTCGTCGTCGAGAAGATCAAGATCCGTATCTCTTTCGTATCTGCTCTCAATGGATTTCTGATTGGCGGCTCCCGCTATAACGATGGCTAATATGATCAGTGTGTAGACAAGGATTCCTGCGAGCATTACGATATCGCTCTTCACAAACATGACAAGGATCAGGTAGCTTACGAGGAAGAGTGCATTCGCCCAGCTCATGCTGATGATGAGATCTGCCCATACCTTCTTCTTTGCTCTGTTGTAGTTGGCATTGATATTGCTGTCTTTTGAGATGACCATGTTTCTGGTGTTATCCATCATGATGGCGATCGGGACGATCAAAGCCGCAATGAAGAGGAATGAGAGGCTTAATGATGTAAGCGCATATTTCTCACAGACCATATTTACATTGATGATCCCCAGATCGATCAGTACTGCTGCAATCGTTGCAATGAGTGCGAGCGCATTGGGGATCAGGAGCCATGTAAGCTTCAGGCTGTGGATGACATTCGCATTCGTAAGGTCGGTATATACGAGACCTGACTTTGTGATACCCAGTTCCTTCTTGAGATCCTTAAGCTCGGTATTGCCTTTTCCGAAAGGAACCGCAATAAGCAGCATCGCGAAAACAAGGATCATCCAGAGTGTCATGGTTGTATCTGTAACCGGCATGAACAGGAGGATGATGCTTGCAATACAAACTGCAATCGTAATGATAAGCGCATTCCTGCGGCAGCTCTTTACGGTGGCTTTCAGTTTCTTCTCTGCTTCGCCTTCGTGGAACTTCGGATTGTCGCGTACGCCGAAGATCATCTTTTTCTTTCCGGCCTTATCAGTAAATCCGATCGCAAACATAAGTATCGTTGAAGGAACGATGCAGATAAACATAATAAGATTCATTACCCATGTCATATACTTCTCTCCTTATCTTCAATAGAACTCGTCGATGAGTTCCTTCAATTGTTCTTTTGAAACACCTGACAGTCTTGCTTCGGAAACTATCCGTTTAAGCTCCGACTTATTGCCTTCGCTTATCTCTCCGCTCTTGCTGATATCAGGTCTCACTCGCGCACCGTTCTTGCGGTCGGTCATGATGTAGCCTTCGCTCTTGAGCAGCTGATAAGTCTTGCTGACCGTCATCGTGTTGATGCCTATCTCCAAAGCAAGTGCCCTTACCGTGGGGAGCTGTTCGCCTCCTTTAAGTTCGCCGCTGGAGATACCCATGACTATCTGATTCCTTATCTGCATATAGATGGGCAGATCAGAGTATTCGTCTATCTTTATTATCATGAGTTTACCTTCTTTCTTTTGATCGACCATGCTGCCATTGCTGCTGCAAAGATGATGATCGGGATCATTGCGATCAGTCCGTTAGGCAGGGGGCCTAAGACCATATACTTTGCGATGTCCGGATCGTTTGCATTCATGAAGAGCTGAGGCAGGGTAGCTACAGCATTTATTGATCCGTGCAGGAGAGCAGGGAACCAGATGCACTTTGTGCGGTCGTAAACGATCTCCTCCAGGATACCCAGGACTATGCAGAAAACGGTGAATGTGATAAGTCCGAGCCAGGGTGATCCTATATAATCGAGTCCGTATTCATATCCTGCTATGAGCATTGCAGGGAAGTGGAATACTGACCAGAAAATGCCGCCGAGGATCCAGGTCCTGACCTTGCCGAAACTCTTATTAAGTTCCGGATAAAGGAAGCCTCTCCAGCCGGTCTCTTCGCCGATCGCCGTAAGGATATTGATAAAAGGCGCGAAGAATATGCCTGTAACAAGCTGGACGGCATAAAACTTATTTATACTGATACCTGCTTTTTCGAATTCCTTCATGATATCGACTCCGGCTTCCGAATATTTTGCGATCATCATCGATCCTGAAGTATCGAAAAGACCGGGGAAGAAGATGAAAAACATGGATGAACCGATAAATGTCAGGAAAGCCGTAACTAAAATGCAGAAAAAGATCCACTTGAAGTTCTTCTTCAGCATGGGCTTCCAACCGAGTCCCTTAAGGCTCTTTCTTGAGACGAGAGTTGCTGCAAAAGGTGCGAACATACATATTGAAAGACAAGCCTGGAAAACCCGTGTTCCCGTCATACCCGGATGCTTTAAGACATAAAGCGATCCGATGATCTGCAGTGTCCATGCGATCATATATGTGACTGCCAGATAGATTACGATCTTCTTCTTATCCATAACTCTCACCCTTTCTTGAGCGTTGTATGCCGTGTATTAGTTCTTGTAATACAAAGTATACACCGTGGGCGTCCCTTGTCAAGATATGACGTTATTATATTTTTTTGTCAGAATCGGTCTTATATATTATAATTAAGGTATCCCGTTTAAAAGGTGGACTTATGAGAAAGAAGATAGTCCATTTTGCTGTCTATATTCTGGATATTATCTTCTGAGATAACTCATCGTCAAGCATCAAAGCTTCTTGGTTCATTATAAAAGATTTCATCAACCGATATAATCTAATGCGTCAAGAAGATCTTTTATGTCCGTAACACCCTCGGGAACAGCCTTCCCGGATCTGTTCAGCCACAAAGTCCCGATTCCCAGAGCAGAAG
>CACWXL010000031.1 GCA_902764825.1 Oscillospiraceae bacterium | reverse complement strand
TGGAAGTGCCCCATGTGCGGAGCCTCCAACACCGGCAAATTCTGTATGGAGTGCGGCTCAGTCGGACCTGACTTTTGATACCGCCACTGTCATTTCTATACTGCTGATAATCCGGTCAGAGCTTCTTGTCCTGCATGATCAGTTTTACTGTTGATTTTCTGTACTAAAGAATCACTCAACCGTAGACCCGTTATTGATAAGCCATTCGACACCGGATTCTGACTGCTCAACACCGGGATTCTGATTGACCATGACGACTGCGGCCTCACCGGTGCGGTAATTGAACTTCAGTCTGGATTGTCCGTTCTCGCCCCAGCCGCTTATACTGAGTTTGTTCTCTCCATCCATAAAAATGCCAAGACCTGCCCATGGGAATCTGTCGGAAGGTGTAGCCATTTCCAGCGCAGATCTTGCCTGCAGCAAGGCACTTTCTCCATTACATGCTTTTGTGAATTCTTCTGCGATCACAATGAGCTCGTTCGGCGTTGACCATAGACCCGATGCCGCGAGATCAGGCACTTGCGGATACTTGCCCGGAATAGCCGTTCCGCTATCATCATAACCTGTAGCCATGACGATATTTTGCTCAAGAACAGACAGGTTGGTGAGAGAAGCAAAAAATGAATTTTTCAGTTTCAACGGCGCGAAAACAAACTCATCGGCAATAATCTCAAACGGCTTTTGCTCAAGCTCTTCTAACAGCATCTGCAAAACGCAGAATCCGGCATCCGAGTACTCGAACTCTGTACCATGAGGATTATTTTCGCGCGCCGGACGCTTGTTATAAGAAGTCTTGCCATCAAGTACATCCTGCAAACTTACGGGTTTGTCACTTCTTCGAAGTCCGTAAAAACCATCTTCTCCGTCAATGATTCCGGAGGTGTGACTCATAAGCGATCTTATGGGGGCATCGCTCTCAACTCCCGACGGAGTAAGAAGCTTCCACTTGCGAAGGCAGAGATTAGCGGGCTTGTTGATATCAATTAGGCCCTGCTCATATTCCTTCATTACGCAAATAGCAGTAATGAATTTTGAGATCGAACATGCAGGGAAAGCGGTGTTCTCATCCACCGGAACGTTCGCTTCTTTGTCTGCAAAGCCAAAGCACTTCGTCGTGACTATTCCTGCCGCGTTTCTGTATGCGCAGCTTATTCCGGGGAATTTGTTCCTGATAGTTTCTAAGTCATTCATAGTCGTTAATACTGATAATTATATGAACTATGTCACCACTATTCATCTGTAACGTATGTATCTAAAATGACTTTCTTGCAGGTATCACACATATATGCCGGGGCAGGGTGGGTGGCTCCCCCGCTGCGAACAAAACCGTTTTTCATCTCTTCTCCACAAAATGGACATTCCATAATTTATTATATTCAGGATACTGTTA
Organism: Oscillospiraceae bacterium; assembly: GCA_902764825.1. GTDB lineage: Bacteria > Bacillota > Clostridia > Saccharofermentanales > Saccharofermentanaceae > Saccharofermentans. Next base: position 4,608 of record CACWXL010000031.1, on the reverse strand, counting down.
TCTTTCAAATACCACCACATCGAAATAGCTTTTGATCGCATTTCTATAAATAACAGCGAAAACCACCCCGCAGGTTATGCCTATCAGATGCAGCAGCATTGACCAGACATCAGTTGTTCCGGCTATGCTGGGGCTGCATGCAAACACAAGAGTTGTAATGGCGATCGGCATAAGCAGATAGAACGACACCTGCTTAAATAAATTCCCGAATCCTGACCGCTTTCCCAAAATTAAAAAGATATACAGTCCGACAGGGACATACGCGAATGCCAGGCCGGAAGCACCCTTGACCACACATTCTTCACCTTCGGGAATCAAAGCGGAACAAACTATATTAATAGTTGTGATATTAGCCAGCCATGCAGCTGCTGATAAGATCAGGAACCTCTTAGCTCCGATCACCTTTTCGACCATAACACCGAAAGGGAGGACGAGCAGAAGATTGAAGCCTAAATGTCCTATGGAAAGTCTCATTGAGCTATAGCCTAATTCCGGCGGGATCTGCTCCTGAGGTGTATAGTGCTCAAACATGTATGTGATAAGCTGCCAAGGATTCTTTAACGGATATACAAAGGCAAATGACCTGAGCAAAGACGGTATCAGAAAAGAGATCAATGTAATACCGATGCACAGCATTGCGATGATCACTGAAACTGCCGGAAAAGGTTTTCTAAGATAAATGTCCCTGATCTTCATAATGTTTTTCCTCCTAAATAAAATAGACGCAAGTTTATACATGGAACCGTAATTTCAGTTCCACATACCGGTTGATCTTTTGTTTTGGATAGTTTTATCCGTTAAGCTTTTTCCATAATGACTTGAACTTCCGGTCGTTTATGAAATCAAGTGCTGTTTCAATAGCTTCATTCGCAGTCTTTCCGAACGAGTCATATGAGCTTGCTTTTTCTTTTGAATCGTAGAATTTAGTGTAGATACTAAAGTCCGGTGAGGCATCGAATTTCCTGGCCAGGGTTCTTGCCTTGACGAGCTGCTTTTCTCCTTTTTCCTCACCTTCCAGACGGAAAACCGCATAACCGTAACAAGTTAAAAATGCGCATTTCACCTTGTCCAGATAATTGATCTCATTGCCGGCGTTCAGGCTCTCAAGATAATCGATGCTCCACTTTGAGACTGATCTCACCTTCCCGAGATCACCGCAGTTGATATAGAAAACGATGAAGCCGATGGACATGTTGAGCATATTAGATATCGACTGGATACAACTGTCCATTAGATATTTCTTGCACTCATCACTTTTATCACCGTTCAATGCCATCAGCAGACCGATCTCAGCATTGAAGATACCCGCTTCATTATGCTCTTTAAGGATCTGGCCGGCCTGTTCTTTCTCATCCATGGAATGGTATATCAGAGCGATGTTCCTTTGGATCATCAGCTCTCCGTATCTCGGATCGATCCCGGAAGGAATTACATCAAGAGCCTTCTTGTAAAGTTCTATAGCCCTTTGCTTCAACTCTCTGTTCTTTTCTTCAGTTCCGAAGCAGGCATAGATCGAAGCAGCAACCATTAAGATCCCGTAGTCATTGGGATATTTCAGAAGCGCCCTGTCGGCATCTTCGAGGCCTGTTATGTCTTTGGTATTTATCTTTATATAGATGTTCTGTATAAGCACATCTTTATGCTTATTGATCTTCTCATAACCCAATAGAACATCCAGCGAAACATCGAAAAGATCTGCAAGCTTAACTATCATCTCCAGTTCCGGAACTGACTGGTTTGATTCCCACTTGTATACTGCGCCGTTCGTAACTCCAAGTGCTTCAGCCAGGCTCTCCTGGGTAAGCCCTCTTTCTTTTCTCATCTTCCTGATATTCTTTCCCAGACTAAGTTCCATAATGGCCGCACCTCTAGTGTTTATGCCCTAATAATATGCGAAAAGCAGCCGGTTTTGAACCGACTGCTAATACTAATTGTGCATTTTTTAATCTACTGTCAGTACGAATAACTGATGATAAAACTTACGATCACTTTATCTTAATAAACGACAACAAAGATGCGGGAAACTTTAATAGATCTTATATAACCTCATAAAGCTTATCCATGGCTTCGTTTGAACTGCATTCGATATCGGGTTCGACCAGATATGTTCCGGCATCCTTATCCACCCTGATAAAGTGCTTAGTTGACACCGACATGAATATCTTTGAATTAGGCAATGCAAAGTATACGACTTCGCCGTAACCGTTGGGATCGTTTCCGGGAGCCTCTCCGATTATGGTTCCGATGTTGTTATCCTTGACATATTGGGCATACAACATTCCTGAACTGAAAGTGCCTGAAGAAGTCAGCAGGTAGAAATCACCATCGAAGAGGAGGTCTTTTGCTTTTTCATTCTTCATGTAACTGACAGGATAAGGAATCTTGATGAAGCCGAGTCGCCATTCAAGACCGCAAGTCTTATATTGATCGATATTAAGATATCTGAAAAACTCACCTATTACCGCATCATTTCCGCCCCCGTTGCCACGGATATCAACAGCAACATGCCGGATGTTCTTTTCCTTAACTTCAGTGAACATGTCTTTGACGGCCTTGTTGTATTCTGAATTTGCCCTGCATGATGTCAGGGTCATGATCGCAAGGCTCTTTTCTTCATCGATCTTATAACTTACAAAAGACTGAAGTGCTGAATTATCAGACTTTATCTCGATCTCATCAATGAGCGCATAATCTTCCTGAGTATATGTTCTGGTGATGGTCTGTCCGTCCTTCTCAAATACATATGTGACTTCCGTGTTATCAAGACCCAGGTAGTCAAGTCCTTCCAATGTGAAATAAAGGCTTCTTATCCTTGTGATCTCCCAGCTCTCAGCCTCGTAGCTGATGAGATCCGCGCTCTGCTTTGCCAGTTCATCTATGGTGAGGCCGTTTACGGATACTGTCTTATATCCTGCCAGTTCATCTGAGTAAGAATCCTTGAGGTAGTGGTAATCATATTTTGGAAAAGTATATGTGTGTCCGTCGTGAAGGCAGCTGAGCACATATTCAGTTTTCCGGCATAATTCGTTAACTGTAATAGTATCAAGGCTCTCGAGCTCCGATTTAACATTGTTATATCGCTCGAAAACTTCCGAAGGAACACCGCCATAGCAGGCAGGATGGTCTTTTTTAAGAAAGGTCATCATGTAATCGAGATCTTCAATTGCCTGCTGTGAGGTCAAGACATCAGCATATGAATCAGGCAGCGGTCTGTTCGAATAACCGGTATTCGAATGCCAGTAAGGATTACATGCTATGCCAAACACGTTATATATTGCCACAGCCAGAACAGATAATATCGAGAACGGGATCTTAAGGCCTTTGCCTGAACGTATTCTGATAATGATCAGGGAGTCGGCGATCACAACAAGTAAAGAAACCGCGATGCTGACTGGCAGCGGAACCGCAGTCAGCATTTTGTCAATGTAAAAAAGCCCGATAAAAACAAGCCATGTTAATGGCAGCAAAAAAATAAATCTCTTTTTCATTTGTCTATCCCCATAATTAAATTTGTAACTAAACTATATCACAACGAATTAAGTTCACTGAATCTCATAGACAGTAATCCTGTATATTATCCGTTCTATCCGATACAGTTTACTTTAAGCCAATGAGCCACGCCATCTTCATCGTTAGACATAGTTATATCGTCTGCTGCAGCTAATGCTGCGGGAACTGCATTAGCCACTGCTATTCCTTTGCCGCACAACTTCAGCATTTCCACATCGTTGCTGTCGTCACCGAAAGCAACAATATCTTCGATGCTTATGCCGCTGATCTTGGACAATGCTTCAATGGCAGCAGTCTTTCCGGAACCTGAAGGAAGGAAAGAATACCACTTCTCGCCGCGATAACACTGCAGTTTACAACCTGACTGTTCTGCTATTTTCCGGGCTATAGCCTCATTCGGCAGTTCAGCCACGATCTTATTTGCTTTGACGTTAAGCGCTGCAGAATAATCGTTATATGTAGCCTTATGAAGTTTCTCTGATTCGGCGATGTGAAGGCTGTTCCAGTAAACCGTCTTTCCGTGGGCAACGGTAATCTCCGATCCGGGCACGGCATTTATAAGACTCCTTACTATATGTTCGGTGTCTTCTTCCGAAAACTCGCAGGAATACAAGCATTCACGGCCTGAATGTATGAGAGTTCCGTCCGTTGTTATCTCATAGTCAGGATGTAACAGATCTATGTATTTTTCGGCACCGATCCAGTATCTTGCTGTCGCGACTTGTTTTCTGCATGCATCCAATACGCGAAGTGTCTCATCAGAAACGCTCCCGTCCTGTCTTAACAAAGTGTGATCCAAGTCTGAAAGAATAAGTCTGACCATTTTTACCTTATGTTTAGTTGCACTTACCATCGTGCTTTATTCTGATTATTTAATCGACCATTACGTTAACTTTCTTTTAGAATAATTGTACTAATCAACTCTTTCTTGATTTTGATGAATCCATGATAATTCACTTTGATATAATAAACTCATCCAAGGATATCCCTGAATGAGTGCATTATAACATTCTTACTCTGACACCTCTCAGATTGTATTATTTCAATTCCGGTGTCTTTTCCTTTCTCATGATAAATACTGCGATTCCAATAAAGATG
>CACWXL010000030.1 GCA_902764825.1 Oscillospiraceae bacterium | reverse complement strand
AAAAAGGCAAGGATGTTCTTTTCGGGCTTCGAAATGATCTTATGGATACCCTGCTATCATTCAAGGAAGATTTCAACAGAGAAGATTTTGATGCTATGCTCTTTAAGAACTGCATCGTTGTTTGAGTGATATTTCTTGACATATGCAGCATCCTGCATATATACTGTTTGGAAAATAGGCAGTATACTGCATAATGCGGAGGAATAATGGAACATTACAATTCACCTGAATTTACATCGCTTGTTGAAATATCGAGACTTGCCAATACTTTGCAAACAGTAATGGACATGGGGATGAGTGACATCACTTCCAGACAGTGGCTCCCGCTCATGATCCTTGGAAGGTGTGAGGAGGCTCCCAATCTGAATCAGCTTGCTGAAAAGTGCGGCATCACAAGACAGAGCGCAAAGCAGCTTGTAGATAAGCTTGTGGAGAAGGACCTTGTCCGTCTGGAAAAAGATGAAAACGACAGACGTAACTGTCTTGTGGTCATAACAAAGAAGGGCCGCAGTTGGGGTAAGAACAATCTTGAGAAAAATGTAATGTTTGTTCAGGAACTTTATTCAGGGATATCAGAAAAGGATATAAAAGCCTTTGCAAAAGTTCAGCAGGAGCTTCTGGCGAAACTCGAAATGATCAAGTCTGGTATGACGGAAGAGGCTGTAAATGAATAAAAGCTCAACAATGATAAAAGACAGATTCGATTGGGGAATAATACCGAGATTGATACTGTTTGTAATACTACCGAATATCGTAAACACACCACTCCGTATCTTCGTTGAGGCGGTGATCGAAGGTAAGAAAGAAGCACCGGCTTTCGTCACGGGGCCCTTTCTTATTTACGGGGTCTGTGCAGAACTGGTCGTAGGATTCGGATACATTATCCTCGGCTATAAGCTTCCTGTTAAAAACCGGGTCTTACGTGGTTTTATGTACATAATGCTGATACTTGCAAGCAGCTATCTTCCGAATATCCTTGCGATGTTGGGCGGTGACGGAAAGATAATCGAAGAGTCACTTACCGTTGGGATAGTGGTTGTAGATGTCATCTCGTATGCATTGAAGGGATTTGTTCTAGGATTCCTTATGAGGAATTACGATGTCAGAAATAACGCTCCGCCGCTTGCAATATCAAACTCTTTCATGATACTGGCTAGTTTGATCAACGGAATGGTCTTTGCGATCCTGAATATTCTTACGGATGCTGTTGCCGGAATGACAGATAAAACATGGCGTCTTAGCTGCATATTAGGTGTCTCACCAGCGCAGGAAACCACGTTCTATACAGTTTTTAATTCGTTTATGTTCCTGGCCGGTGTTCTTCTGACAATATGGTACAGATATTGTTTGCCTGAGAAAGCAGGCGTTGCAGGCAGGATTACATTCGCTCTAAAACTGTCCGCGATAGTGTGGCTTCCAAACGTACTCATAATGGCATTCTTCGGTACATCATTCTTAAAGACTTTTGCGTATGGAATTGCTTATGTGATAATGATCATAATATGCACGTTTTTATATGGGGTGGGCAAGAGGAGTAATAGAAGTGAGTTATTTCAGATACAGTGACAGACAAGTATATTACGAAGAGTCAGGTGAAGATATACCGCTTATTCTTTTGCACGGCAACACTTCATGCGGAAAGATGTTTGATCCTATAGTTCCTGCATTAGCCGGGAAATACAGGGTAATCGTGCCTGACTTTCTCGGAAACGGCCGTTCTGACCGTTTGGATAAATGGCCTTCCGATCTGTGGTTTGACTGGGCAAAACAGGTTAAGGCTCTGTGTGATCAGCTTGATCTGCAGAAAGTGAAAATCATCGGCAGTAGCGGTGGTGCGTTGGCAGCGATCAATGCAGCACTTGAATACCCCGAATTGGTTGAATCTGTTATTGCCGACAGTTTTGAAGGGCTTAAGGCTGATCCCGAAATCACGGAACAGATCCGTAATGGACGCGCTCAGGCAAAGACTTATGGCGGCTTTATAGAGTACCTTAAGACACTTCACGGTGATGACTGGGAACAGGTTTTTGATTCAGATACGGATGCTGTGTTAAGGCACGCTGAACAGATTGGAGATTTCTTTCACAAGCCTATAGATGAGCTGAATGTTCCGATGCTTCTGACGGGAAGTCTTGAGGATGATATGTTCCCGAAGGGGCATTGCAAGGTTCTGTTTGATGAGATACGCGTGAAGACTGATATGGCAGAAGTCCATGTTTTTGAGCATGGCGGACATCCTGCAATGCTGAGTAATATGGATGAGTTTATCGGGCTTTGCGGGCAATTCTTTAGCAAGACCTGATTATTCAAGAAATTTAATTATGCTGATAGAATAAACATGACAAACAGTTGTCGTGTTTATTTTGCTATGATCAAATTGGAGCGTGAACAGGATGAAGATAGACAGGCTCATCGGCATATTGTCAGTGCTGCTTCAGGAAGAGACGGTAACAGCGCCGGAACTCGCTGAGCGGTTTGAAGTGTCCAGAAGGACCATCAACCGTGACATAGATGATCTGCTGTATGCGGGGATACCGATTCGCACAACGCAGGGCGTTGGCGGAGGGATCAGCATTGCAGACGGATATAAGGTGGACAGGACTATACTGACATCAAAGGATATGCAGATGATCCTTGCAGGTCTGAGGAGTCTCGACAGCATCAGCGGAAGCGGTTATTACGGTCAGCTAATGGAGAAGTTACAGGTCGGTTCATCTGATTTTGTCAGTGGCAGAGATTCTATCCTGATCGATCTGTCTTCGTGGTATAAGGAATCTCTTGCACCGAAGATAGAAACCATACAGGATGCTATAGCGAACAGACATCTGATCACGTTTACTTACTATGGACCAAAAGGAGAAAGCAAAAGAAAGATAGAACCTTATTATGTAGTGTTCAAATGGTCGAGCTGGTATGTCTGGGGCCGGTGCCTTGCCAGAAAGGATTTCAGGCTTTTCAAGCTTAACCGTATGGATAAAGTAAAAGAAACAAAAACAGAGTTTGTCGCCAGAAGCGTTCCCGTGCCGGACTTGTCGACAGAAAGGATATTTCCGGGAGGTATTAGGGTTAAGGCTCTTTTCGCTCCTGAAGTAAAATGGAGACTTGTAGAGGAGTTCGGACCGGAGTGTTTCAATGAAACGAAGGACGGAAATCTGCTTTTCGAGAGGGAATATACGAATGAGGATAATCTGATATCTTGGATACTTACTTTCGGAGACAAGGCCGAGATCCTCGAACCTGAAGATATGAGGGAGAAGTTTATAACCACTCTCAAAAACATTCAAACCAAATATAAAGGAGAATAATCAGATGGAAAATAAAAATGAATTAATCAGCTGCTGCGGTTCTGATTGCAGCAAGTGTTACTGCTACGGCAAGATGTGCCAAGGATGCAATGCTTTGTGCGGTAAAGTGTTTCACGCGCCTGAAGGAAAGGCTTGCCCGATCTACGAGTGCTGCAGAAATGAGAAAGGCTATAAGTCTTGCGGTGAGTGCAGTGAACTGCCCTGTGCACTCATTCTTGGCACAAGAGATCCAAGCATGTCTGAAGAAGAGTTCATGAAGAATGTTGACGAGAGAGTCAAGAGACTTCGGGGCTGATATCTATGGCTTTTGATTTCAAGAAAGAATACAAAGAATTCTATTTTCCGAATAATAAGCCTGAGATCGTAAGTGTTCCTCCGGCAAATTATATTGCTGTAAGGGGCAGCGGTGATCCGAATGAAGAGGGCGGAGCTTATCAAAAAGCCGTCGGCATCCTGTATGCGGTCGCATATACACTGAAGATGAGCTATAAGACAGACTACAGGATCAAGGGTTTCTATGAGTATGTTGTGCCTCCGCTGGAAGGATTTTGGTGGCAGGATGGGATCGACGGAGTGAATTATGCAGACAAATCGGCGTTTAACTGGATTTCTGTTATCCGATTGCCTGATTTTGTGACAAGGGAAGATTTTGATTGGGCGGTAAGGATGGCCGGAACAAAGAAGAAAAAAGATTGTTCTTCAGCTGAATTTCTTACTGTCGAAGAGGGGCTCTGTGTTCAGATGATGCATACCGGTTCTTATGATGATGAGCCTGCTTCTGTTGCTCTGATGAATGAATATCTGGAGCACAACGGTTATGAAAACGATCTTAATGCTGAAAGACTTCACCATGAGATATATCTGTCAGATCCCCGTAAGTGTTCACCAGACAAGATGAAAACAGTTATCAGGCATCCGGTAAAAAAGCTATAATTTACTGTAATAGTCTGATGTTGGAGAAAAGGTAAACCGCATAGTCCGGAAGATAAACAGCATAATAAATCAAGGGGAGTGTAAAAATGGCATCGAGTAAAGATTATTTGGATTTTATTTTAGAACAGCTCTCAGAGCTGGATGATATAACATACAGGGCGATGATGGGAGAATACATCATCTATTATCGTGGAAAAGTTGTCGGTGGCATTTATGATGACCGTTTTCTTGTGAAGCCTGTAAAGTCTGCTGTGAAAATGATGCCGGAAGCCAGTCTGGAACTTCCATACGAGGGAGCGAAGGAGATGCTCCTTGTCGATAATGTTGAGAACAAAGAGTTTCTTCGCAATCTGTTAGAAGCTATGTATGAAGAACTACCTGTGCCGAAGAAAAAGAAGTGAGCTATAGTAAGGAAAATCGGAATATAATTAACTAAGAAGCCTGCGAAAATGACTCGCAGGCTTCAATAATTTCAGGTTATTTTACAGCGGAAGATCATCAATACACATATAATAGATGCCTAGTCTCTTGATCCGCTCCGCCTCATCATGCTTGATGCGGGTCACCTCATAAGGCTTCCTTTTTAGCTTAGCCAGGATAACAGCCAGCGTTCCGCCCCAAACGACAGTAATATTACTTTCCACGTGATTCGATCTCTTCTTTGATATTTGCTGTATGCGCCTGTAAATCAGCCTCAAACCGGCTCTCAAAATCTTCTTTTGCCAAGACGGAATAAAAGGCTTTCTTTGCGGTGTAGTTTATCCAGTCATCGACCATAGATGTGACTACACTGAAGCTGCTGACCGGTATGTAATAAATGATCTTGATGTCAGACCCGGTGTATTCGATCATAGAATTCCAGTCGCAGCCTAACTTCTTGAAGTATTCAAGTTCATACAGGAATTGTGCAAAGTCTTCCGAGTATAACTCCTGATCTTGGAGCTTTACTGCGTCAAAGATAAATCCCTGAGATACTTTCTTTGTATAAGGATCTGTTTTGGTTGTTGTACCAATGAGCAGGTCAGGAGTGAGCTTGCATATTATCCTTGTCAGATCAGACGTGGTAACGCAGTGCTTTGCCTTTGCTTTAGTTAGCTTTTCTACACCTTTTCCGTAAACTGCATCTATCTTCTTTTTAATTCCTTCTTCGAAGGCCTTTTCATTGCTGCCAAACCGTCCGCGCCAGCTTATGTATTCTTTTGCACGTTCCTCGTTACCATTACCGAGAGCAAAAGCCTGACGCTTGTCATACCAGAAGTTCAGATAGGTATTAATAACAGAGTTGTCCTTATCCATATCATCGAAAACAAGGACCGCCTTGCCATCGATCTTCTGCATATGAACCCTGTACTGGTCTTCAAGTTCGAAGATGATCTGCATAATATGCTCATCGTCTCCGATATCCACATAGGATATGGCAGCGACATCAACATCCAAGGCGTCAGCTATCTCTCTTAACTTGTCCGGCTTCGGGGTACGGACATTAGTCTCGTACTGTCTTATTCTGTCGCCCGGAAGACCGACCATCTCACCTAATTCAGCCTGCGTATAACCGCGAAGATCCCTAAAGAATCGTATTTTTTGTCCAACAGTCATAAGTTTACATACTCCTTTGCAACTTCATTTTAGCATAGTCCTCACGGAAATGTAAGACGAAAAAGAAAAATAAATACAAAAAAGTACTTGAAAAACGAAAATGACTGTTGTATAGTAGTGTTGAGTACAAATAAGTACTTAGGGAAACATTCCTAAGGGCTTAGAAGTGCGGCATCGCAACCGCATGGTACCCGAACCTTGACAATTTAAACCCAACTTCAGGTATCTCCCAGTATCCGAAGCCAAACCTTCCGGTCGCGAAGACCTCCCGAAAGGGAGAGAGCGGTAAGCCGATGAAGGTGAAGGCGGGGTTGCTCCCGCCGGGCCAGGATGGTACTGGGGACCAGATGCATCACGTAGCCATAGGCCGAGCGTTGAAGCCGGGATAGCAACCCGGTGAGCCGTCGAACCCCATGGGCGGGGCCGGGAAATAAGACCCGGGGGTGAAATTCCCATGTTGGACTCCAGCAAAGTCCGGTCTGAAGCGGTAAAGCAAAACCAAATCTTATCAGGGAAAACTCTAACCACTGATAAGGAAAAACTATTTCCAGGGAGAAGTCTGTCCTCTCCCTGGGAGCAACAAAAATCTAATTCAAACAAGGAGGAAATCAAAATGGCAGAAAACAAAACAATGTTTATCGGTGTAGCTCAGATCCAGCAGGACTGGGGAATCTCGAGATCCAAGGCTTATCAGATCATCAAGGACCTGAATGCGGAACTCAAGAAGAAGAATCCCGGAGCTCTCGTAGTATCAGGAAGAGTAAATCGTTTCTGGTATGAAGAGGCTTGTCTTCAGAGAGGTAACGGCAATGGGAACATCTGAGAAAAATAAAAGCCTCTCCGGAGAGAGGCAAATACGCACACAAAGGCACGCATTAAATGTAAGCAATTTAATTATAGTGCCTTTTCGCGTATTAATCAATCAGAAACACAGGAGGCATTATGGGAAGTAAGAAATCATTCGTAGTTTATACGGCATGGAAGAGCTTCTTCGAGCTACTGGATGATCCGGTGCTCGTTAAGGAGCTTCTCTTTGCCGTATTCAGTCTCGCTGAGGGCGAGGAAGTTGTTATAACGAACAACAAGGTAAGAACAGCCTTTAACGCAATAGAACCCACTATGAAAGAGGATCTTGAAGCGTATAAGGCCAAGTGTGAGAAGAACAGAGCAGCAGCCCAAAGCCGTTGGAGTAATCCGGACGGTATGCGTTCGCATGCGGATGCAGTGCAACGGGATGGTGATAATGACTATGACTATGTCAATGATAATGACTATGATAATGAGTCTGATAATGATATTGATATGACTGTCATGTCAGGGCAGGATGTGCCGACCGTCGCCGATGTCATAGAAGCTTCTAAGAATCGTAGAGTGGATATGTCTGAAGAGGAAGCCAAAGCTTTCCTTGAACACTACTATGGGGATCTTAAGGGCGAGATCAAAGGCGAACCCATAAGAAATTGGAGAAAGCTGCTCAAGTCTTGGGATAACCACACACTTGTAGAACCTGAAACAGTTATGGGATCCGGTTATGAAGGATACCAGAACGTCTATTGCAGATTGCCCGTTGAAGTTCAGAGAGCCGTTGATAAAGATCAGGAACAGTTTGACGGTATGCTGACCAGGGCGACCGCAAGAAGAGTCACGGAACTCAGAAGGGCGGTGTGATATGGCAGTATTTAAAGACAAAGGCAGCATGTATAACGGCAAGAAGTGGAGAGTGCTTTGTTACTACACTGACTGGCGTGGACAGCGTGTGCGTCATGAGAAACGCGGCTTTGAAACAAGGCACGATGCACTTGAGTATGAGCGTACTTTTTTAGCCAAGCAGACCAAGGATATCAATATGGCATTTAACTCCTTCGTTGATATCTATTTGCGGGATGTAACACCACAACTCAAGAAGAGCACGATTGCAAACAAGATCCAAATCATTGATAAGCACATCAGACCATACTTCAGCGAGATGTCTTTATCGGAGATCACATCAACGCATATCCTTCAGTGGCAGAACGAACTTCTGACTATGAGGGATGACGATGGTAAAGGATATTCTCCGACCTATCTCAGAACTATAAACAATCAGCTGACGGCTATCTTCAATCATGCGGTCAACTACTACGACCTTCCCAAGAACCCCTGTAAAGCGTTTAAGAAGATCGGAAAGAAAAGTAATAAGGAAATGCTCTTCTGGACGAAGGAAGAGTATCTGAAGTTCTCTGAGGCGATTCAGGACAAGCCGATCTCATATTACGCGTTTCAGGTTCTCTACTGGACCGGTATCAGGTGCGGAGAGTTGTTGGCTCTTACGAAGAAGGATATCGATCTTGAGAAGCGCACTTTGAGGGTCAACAAGACCTATCAGGTCGTAAACGGAGAAGAGATGGTAACGGATCCCAAGACGGAAAAGAGCAACCGCACGATTGATCTCCCGAAGTTCTTATGTCAAGAACTGCAGGACTATCTCGAATCAATATACGGCCTTGATGATGATTGCCGTATCTTCCCGGTATCGAAACATTATCTCCACCACGAGATGGACAGGGGAAGTAAGAAGGCCGGCGTTAAGAGGATCAGGATCCACGACCTCAGACATTCTTGCTGCGCACTTCTGATCCATCTCGGATATGCTCCGGTTCAGATCGCAGAAAGACTCGGTCATGAGAGCGCCGTGATAACACAACGGTATGCGCACCTTTATCCTTCCGTACAGAAGGATATGGCTAATCGTCTGGATCAGGAATTCAATGACTCGGAAGGAGAATGATCATGGGAAAGATATACGGAAAAACGAAGGTCACTCCAAAACCCAAGAAGAAAAAAAACGAGCACAACCGGCTACGCGACATCATCGTGAACTTCCGGGTATCACCGAAGGAGAAGTCCGTCATCGATGCAAGGATCGCTGCAACCGGTATGACCAAACAGGATTACTACAGGCAGTCATGTATGTTTCAGAAGATACTCGTAAGAGGTAACATCCGCACGTTTGCAGCGATCAGAAGAGAGGTCTTGGAATTGTCGGAGAAGATCGATATGAATCCTGATCTGACAGCACTCGATCCGGCGGATGCGGAACGTCTGAAAACGATACTGGAGATCCTAAACTATCTGTATTGATAGTGAACACTTTGGAGAGGCTCGGGAATTGATTCCGGGCCTTTTCTAATTCCCAAAAACAAAATCTATTTCAAAGAAAGGAACTTTAAAAATGTCACAAAGATCATTTGATGAACGTATAGCAGAACTTCAGAAGAGACAGGAACAGCTCAAGGCTCAGGAGAGAGATCTCATCAAGAGACACAATGCAGAGGAACGTAAGAAGAGAACGAGAAGGCTGATCGAGATTGGCGGAATCACGGAGTCTGTTTTAGGCAGGCCTCTTACTGACCAGGACAAGGTCCGCTTTCAGTATTTCCTCAAACTCCAGGAGCAGAGAGGCGGTTTCTTTAGCAAAGCCATGAACGAAGACGACGTTGGAGGTGACGCTAATGACTGACTTTCTTGCGACACTTTCCCCATCCCTTAGTTTACTAAGGGCGCACTTATATGTGGGCGTGGCCCACATTACAGTGCGCTCTCCGAGGGGTCTTATGCAGACGGCACCAAAGGGCTTTGCCCTCTTGGAAACCCACAAGGACGCTTCGCTCCTTGACCTAGACCAAGTTTCACTTGGATGGAG
>CACWXL010000029.1 GCA_902764825.1 Oscillospiraceae bacterium | reverse complement strand
CATCTTTATTGGAATCGCAGTATTTATCATGAGAAAGGAAAAGACACCGGAATTGAAATAATACAATCTGAGAGGTGTCAGAGTAAGAATGTTATAATGAACTTATTCAGGGATATCCTTGGATGAGTTTATTATATCAAAGTGAATTATCATGGATTTATCAAAATCAAGAAAGAGTTGATTATTACAATTATTCTAAAAGAAAGTTAACGTAATGGTCGATTAAATCAACAGTATAAGTAACATTAAGATGTCCTGTGTTTTTAGAGGATAAACGACGCCCCTAACCAATTATCGATTGAAGATAAGATCAGGGGCGTCACATAAATAATACCCTTTTATCCAACAACGCCAAATCCAAATATATGATTGCTATTTGCTGAGTATTGTTTTTCTCGAACAGCATCGTTACTGTTGCCTTCGACAGTGTAGATATAGCCGTTTGCTACCTTGGTAACAATGCCGACATGATTGGGTTTGCCGTCTGGCTCCCAGTCGAAGAAGATAATCATACCTGGCTGAATAAGCTTGTCATAATTGGAACTGTTGACTTCAGAACCATCGATCCATTTGCCTTTTTTCTTGTAGAAAGAGACTCCGTCAGAGACAAACGAGAAGTAAGGAACCTGTCCTGCGGCACGAAGTCCGGTCTTGTCTCCGCACCACGATACGAAAAGGGCGCACCATTCACACCGTTTGCTAAGACCTGCCCATCTCCAGTACTTTTCTCCGCCTTTGTTGCCGAGCTGGGACAGGGCAAGGTTTACGAGTTCGCTGGAGCCTAATCCAACACCTCTAAGGATTTCCGCCCACAACGACGCATTCTTAACATCCAAAAGCTCGTTTAGCTGGGCTTTCTGTTGTGAGTTGAAATGGAGTGCTTCGGCTTCCTGAGAGGCCGTCTTATGGTTGATAGTGATAGTCAGTATCGTCTTGGTAACTTTTTCTTCCTTGTAGAGAAGATTACCGTCCTTATCTTTCTTCTGATTGCCGTCACTATCAAGATCCGGAACTTTCTTTGTTTCCGTGACTTTCTTGGTTGAGGAAGATATCGTGTTCATTTTCCAGAAGATGTCACGGAGTATCTTAACGTGGTCGTCAGTTATATGGACTACATCCATAGCACCATCGGTCTTTGTCGTGACATATACGGCATAAACGGAAAGGACTTCTGTCCAAGAAGCCTGATAACCTTCCATTACAAGCTCATCATGAGGGGTAGAGGTCTTAATTCCTTCGATTTTCGACGTGTACTCCGAATTGATCTCAAGGACAACTTCCTTAAGGGGTCTCGTGTTGGTATTTGTTTTATCTCCGGCAAAGAATATGCCGAAGGCAGATGCTACCAGAGCTGCAATAGCGGCGGCCAGCACAAGAATCAGCATAAGCGGCACTGAAGCGGCTCCTAAAGTAGCGCATAGACGTTTAATGGCATCAACTATGCCTTTGACGATCTTTTTGACACACTCGGCTGACTTCTTAGCCAGGCGCTCAGCTTTTCTTGTAGTTGCAACCTTTGTCGAAGTAATAGCAGCTTCCTTTGCTGCCTGATTTGCTGTTTTGGTAGCAATCTGGCTTGCTTCGGTTGCACTTTTGATTGCTCTGTCAGCTTTGCGGATAGAGCGAGTTCCGTTTTTAATATCCTTTGTATTCTTGATATCAGGACTTTTCTTCTTGATCTGTCTTTTAAGAGCATCCTTAGCACCAAGAGCTGCATTAGCTGAATCAGCCGCTGCATTCCGAACGGAAGCTTCCATTTTTTCGATTGCTTCCTGATCTTCGGATTTGTCGGAACTGTCAGAAATAGTCTTGGCATGCCTTATGGCAGCTATACTTGCTTGTTTTGCAGCGTTCATGGATGACGTAAGGGCTTGCGACGTATCTTGTATCTCAGGCTTGCCCCTAATCTGAGGTATTGCCTTAGATACAGTTTTCTCTGTTGCAGGCTTCAGATCATCTAAACGCGATACCTGCTTAATATCGTGATCGCGTTCAACCTTACTGATTTGTGGCATTCATATTCTCCTTTACTGTATTTACCTTTAGCAGGCATGTAAAAAGCACCCGGGGATTCCCCAAGTGCTTCAAAGAGGTATCAGCTGTTTGCGAACTGTCCTTCTCCGGGACGGGTCGTCATAAGCTGATATAGGCTGGTGTCCTTCGGGAAGCGATTGACGAAAGGAACAAGCGTTGAGCCGTACTTGATAAGTCCCGAACCTGCAGGCGCATTAGTGATATAGCGCATCTGGATCTCGGAGATATTGAGAAGTTTTGCAAGCTTGGCTCTGTCGGATGCTGCTTGATTGAGCATGATTACGAACTCCGAGTTTGAAAGCATCGTAGATGCCTGCACGGAATCCAAGAGATACTCAACGTTCTGCGTGATGGCAGTAGGATAAGCGTTTCTCTTACGGAACTGTCTCCAAGCGGAGTTGAAGAACTGTGCAGAGAACTCATTCTCAAAAACAACGTGGAACTCATCAATAAAGACGTGCGTGCGCTTACCATTCCTCCAGTTAAGAGTAACGCGGTTAAGCATTGTATCCGTAATGACAAGGAGCCCCGTAGGTTTGAGCTGACTGCCTAAGCCGTGAATATCGAAGACGACAACACGTTTATCCATATCAACGTTGCTCTCGCGGCCGAAGATATCAAGAGAACCGGTTGTGAAGAGCTCAAGTGATAACGCTATCTGTTTTGCTTCACGTTCCGGCTGCTGAAGAAGCTTCTCACGGAAAGTGCACAGGGTAGGTGTTGCTCCGCCTGACGATTTGAGCTTCTCAGCTTCACGATAAACAGCTGCAGCACACCTGTCGATTATGGACTTCTGCTGAGGTCCGACACCTTTCTTATCGATCTGCTCAACAAGGGACATAATAAACTGTGACTTAACTACGATAGGATCGTTCTCGCCATAACCATCGACCATATACATGGCGTTGAGTCTGTCTCGACCGCCGGCCGATACGCGGATAACAGAACCCATATCAGGTCCCATCGCCTCAACAAGGGGTGCGTACTCGCCCTCAGGATCGCAGATAAGGATATCGTCATCGGTGTTCAGCATGAGGAAAGTGATGAGTTCCTTTGCTGAGAAGGATTTGCCTGAACCTGGCACACCTAAAAGAAAGGCTGACTGATTCAAGAGGTTTTCCTTATTGCACATGATGAGATTATGCGAGATAGCGTTCTCACCGTAGTAAATACCGCCTTTGTCCATGATTTCCTGAGTCTTGAAGGGCAGGAATACTGCAAGCGACTCCGTGTTGAGAGTTCTGAAGCAGTCGATCTTACGGACACCGAAGGGCAGGGCAGTATTAAGACCTTCTGCCTGCTGCCACTTCAGGACCGCCATCTGGCAGTGTCTGCCTTTGGCAACGGCCTGTATGCTCTCGGTATCAAGATCAAGCTGTTCCTTGGTATCGGATGAGATCGCAAGCGTAATGAGACAGAGCATCATGCGCTGGTCACGAGTAGTAAGATCTGCCAGAAACTCCTTTGTCTTATTGCGCTGTAACTCCATATCATACGGAATGACAGCGGAGAAGTTGTTGTTCTGGTTCTGCTTTCTCTGCCAGTTGGTGATGTTCGTCTCAACGCCCAGGAGCTTGTTCTCGACCTCACGGATCGCTTCATCCGTCGGAACGGAGAGAACATCAATTGAGAGCATCATGTTCCTGTTCATGTCAGTAAGTTCGGCAATGGTATCATCAGAGATATAGTTGCCGTAGTCCTTCAGGAACAAGACACGAACGTACTTCTCACCGAGCTTGATATAGTCATTGCCACGCTCAATAGTATCCGGACAGATATAGTCGCGGAAGTCATGACCGAGCTTGGCACGCTGTGCAATATCAAACTCGAAAGTGATTTCATCCCCCGGACGATAGAAGTCATGGAGAATACGAAGCTTCTCTACAGCATCCAGATCTTCGAGTCTGCTCCCCAAAGAAGAAAGACGCATCTGAAGGTCAGCTCCGGTCCTTGCGAAGTAAGTGCGCGCATCCTCAATACTCTTTTTGTTGATAGACACGGTAATATACTTCTCCTGAGTGATACCGTTTGCTCCGGTCGCTTTTTCCAAGAGCATATCGTTATACTCTTCACGGTAAGTATCGAGGCCGTCATTCTTAAGAGGCATGAGGATCGAATCCTCAAAATCCTTTTTGTTCAGCCTATGGTTATTTACCGTGATTTTGGTAGTAGCAGCGCTGTCAAATGAGTTGAGAACATCGGAATAGAGCAGGAACATATTCTCTTTGTCCTCTTCGCTTGCTACCTGATAGTTGATGTCCGTGAACTTCCAAGTCTTCGAAAACTTGTTTGGTCCGACCTGGAAGATTCCGTCAGGCCAGATGCGCTGTACCGGGATCAGATCCTGAACCCGTCTCGGCACAACAAACATCTCCTTATCCTGCTTCAATAGTGTCTGTATGCTCTTGAGCATTTATTGCCTCCTTTGATTTGTTAGCGAAATATCCCTTAAGCGCTTCCAGATAGACATTGTTTGCCTTGCAGGTAAGTCTTCGAGGAACGATGAAGTTATCCTTCACAAAAGCCACGAAGATCTTTTCCATAGGCATGCCGTTATACTTGATGAACCCTATAGCGGCAAAAGGAAGTGCGGCAGCGATACAAAGGTATGTGATTACATCCTTTGAAACTGTTTCGCGGGTGCCGAAGTAGACTGCTACAGAAGTAGCAACGGCAAGCCCGGAACAGATAAGCTGCCTTAAGTTAAGTCCGAAGAAGACGCCTTCGGTATATTCGCGGATGTCTTTGTTGATATTGATTTCCATAACTTTCCTCCTTACAAACCCATCATGTCGTGGATTATCCTGTCAGAGCCCTTTACAAGACCGAGCAAAACGAGCATGTTGAATACGACTTCACTCACATAACCCCATACCATCTTGATAGGTTCGGCAGACGTATCGATCTGAGGCATTGAAGCTGCATAAGCCGTAAAGATGACGCACGCAAGGACGATAACAACCCCTTGCATACAAACACCGGCGTAGCTCTTCAGAAAACTCTTAGCGATGATTTCAGTGGGCTGACCTGCCAAAGTGGATAAAGGTATCGGTGCTATAGCCGTGTACATATAGATCCTGAAGAATCTACCGTATACGGTAAGAAGCAGAACGATACCAATGACAATAAATGCGATGTGTGCGATGAAGCATATAGCCCAAAGAGGGATAGCACCGTCAAGAATACCGACTCCGTCGAATTTGCTCTGAACACTGGAAGGGATCGAGAACTCCAGGGCAGTACCGACAGAGCTTGAAGCGGTTACCTTTGCTATCACGCCCTGAACGATAGTCACGAAGTTTAACATGAGCTTAAGACAGTTATCGATCAGATATTTTGAAATAGCAAAACGGATAAAGACCTTAACAGCCGTCTCAGGCTTCTTGAGTTCGGCAAAGCTCCCGCAAGTCTTGATTACACCTATGGTGAAAAACAAGACGAGCAGGGCAGTGCCGATTGCACCCAAGACTCCGTTGATGGTGGTGATTATGCTCCAGATGCCGCCACCTTTGAAGTTTTGCGGTGAAGTTGTAAGGAGGGCCCACATTTTATCGAGCTTGTCGCCAAGGTACTGAAGACCCTGCATAAGCTCATACCAAGCTGCGGTACCCAAAAGATCACCTCCCCGTTATATCAGCTGAATACGCCGGGAGCGATTGCAGTCAGGATCGACTTTGCAAAGACGATGATGAGACCGCCTGCAAGGCAGAGGAAACCCTGAGAACGCTGGGACGGATCGTGGCTCTGGAAGCTCATACCGACCTGAACAAGGCCCCAACCTGCGAGGATAACGCCGATAGCCCTGATGATGCCGAAGATAATATCCGACATGTTCTTGATAGCCTTCTCGGCATCGCTCTCAGCTACAACCGGGACCATTGCTACACAAACGATGGCAACGGTGATGGCGATCATGAGATAGCGCTTGAGCACTGTCTTTCTCTTCTCTTTTTCAAGAGCAGTTACTTTGTTGTTTGACTTAATCTTGTTCATGATGTTATATCTCCTTTATTTGGTATTGTTCTTCGAGGTCTTCGTAGGAGAGGACTTCGAATTCGTGGTATTCGGTGACAAGCTTCTCGATATCGATAGCCTTGTCACGCAGCGCTTGATCGTTGCCGATAAGCGTTACTGTTGCTGTGGATCTGGTGTCTCTGCCGTGAATAAACGGAGCTGCGCCGCCTTCTTCCGTGAATGCGATCTTCGGGTGCTTCATGAGGTCATACTTCAGATCCATGACCGGATACTCGCCTCTGATAAAGAGAATTCCGTATCTGTTATCGAGCATCCTGACTTCATCGGGGGTCATAAGGTCACGGGCCTGAGTTTGTTCATGCTTAGTAGAACCGCCGGTACGACCTTTGCTTTGCGCATAGTTATTTGTATCGATGGTTTCTTTACCCAAGAGCTCACTGACATACTTGTGAGTTCCTTGTTCGTTTCCGCCTAAATAAAGGAATTCATCACAGTTACCTACGATGGACTCCCATTTCTTCTCAAAGAGAGCTTTAAGCTGAGCAAGGTTCTGCAGGATTATGCTTACGGAGATCTCACGGGAACGCATTGTCGCAAGAAGTGAGTCAAACGAATCAGGAAGGCAGACGTTTGCAAACTCGTCCATGATGAAGTGGACGTGATAGGGCAGTCTTCCACCATGTTCAAAATCGGCGCTTCGATACAGTTGCTGGAATAGCTGTGTGTAAAGCATTCCGATGATGAAGTTATAGGACTCATCGTTGTCAGGGATAAGCGCGAAGATCGCACCGGGCTTTTCGCCGAGTTCACGCAGTCGCATCTCATCTGTCTGAGTGATTCCTGCAAGAGAAGGAAGATTGAACTTCTCGAGTCTTGCAATAAGGGAGATCTGGATCGACTTCAAAGTCTGAGCTGCGCCGGAGTGATATCCTCTGTAATACTTAAGCGCGATATGCTCTGGATCTTTCTCTTCGAGCTCTTCAAAAAGGATATCAAGCGGTGACTCGTAGTCATCATCATTCTCTTTGACATCACCCGCACGGATCATCTCCATAACCATAGGGAAGTTCTGCTCATCGGGTGGCGCCTCATAATAGAGATAGAATACAAGCGCTTTGAGAAGCATTTCAGCTGCCTGATCCCAGAACGGATCTTTTGTCTGGCTTCCTTTCGGGGTCGTATTCTTAATGAGGTTCGTAGTAAGACGCTGGATATCATCGTCACTCTCAAGATAAACGAACGGGTTATAGCAGTGACTTCGGTCAAGATTGATAAGATCGAGCACTCGGACATCGTAACCCTGATCTACGAGATAGTTGCCGCAGGAACGAAGCGTCCCGCCTTTCGGATCGAGTACAACCATAGAAAACTTGGTGTTTTTGGTTGCCTGAAGGATGTTCGGCATAGCGTAATATCTGGTTTTTCCTGCACCGGCCCCACCTACGACGAGCACGTTCAGATTGCGTTTGTGGATACGACCGTTGAAACCAATCCTAACGTTCTGAGTCAGGATCTTGTTGGCTTCTTCAGGTTTTGCCTGATACCGTCTGTTGACCGAACTTGCTTCTCCCCACTTGGCTGAACCATGTTCTTCACGGCGCCTGTAGTTTCTTTCGGTAGAGAGATATACCCCTATACCCATTGCATATAAGGCACAAAAGATCAGGACAACCCTGAGGCTGCCCTGAACTAGTGTGATATGGAATGGATTATTAAATATATCGCCCGCATTTTCTAAGATGCCTACAAGTCCATTCTTAACAAAAAACGGTGCCGACTTAAGACCGAACCAAGCGATCGGTAAGAGACCGGAACAGTAGAGGATGATTCTTGTCGCCGAGAACTTGTTAGTTACTTTACGCATAACACATCACCTCGGTTTTCTGGTAGACCTTTCCAGCACTTTGGCTGTCTGTTTTTCGGCAGCAACAATCTTTGCGTTTTCAAGCTTCTTTCTGACCGATGGACGTTTTTCAGGGGCGTTGATAGAAGTTTCCTTCTCGTCTTTTTTCGATCTCGGCCCGAAGTCTTGCCCGGACGCTGGGTCTCGTGACGTTCGGGCCATAGTAGGGTTTACTGTCTGGCCCTCTTCTTTGGTAGGACTCGGTTTCTCGTTCACAGGCTCTTCAGGAGTTCTCGGTGATTCTGATCTTTCCTGAGGAGGTCTCTCGTCGATGTTTTCTGCTCTGACCTCAATACCATCCTTTTTGGGGACCGATATATCGGCAACAGCGAGTTTGTAACCTGCAAGTCTTAACGCCATGATCCTTTTGGAACCCTGACCGGGTAAGACCTCATAACGACCATCAGGCTTGCATAAAAGTCCGACCGGCTCTGCTATTTGAGGACCGTTTGCTTTCATCTTGGCAGCATACTTCTGCAGTTCAGATAAGAGCCTTTTGTCCTGATCTTCGGGATTGGGGATGCCGTCAATAAGATCCAGCGGAACCGAAAGCTGCATACCGAGAGGTTTGATTAACTCGCCTTTTTCGGTTTTGACTTCCGGCTTGACTACTTCGACCTGCTTGACCAGGAGATTAAAGTTCTCGATGACTCGGTTTACCTTGGAAGCATCAGTTGCATAGACCATGATGTCAGTAAGACCATCCTTATTGGATCTGTCTTTCAGAATGACGAAAGGAAACCCGAACTTCTTACTGGCCTTGGTAAACGCTTTGAGGTATTCGTCAGGAATACGGAAAATCTTCTGGTCTTTGCCTGACTTTAAGAATTCCCAAAGAGTCGCCCGGCCTCTTGTGGTCAGATCTCCCTTTAAAGCGTTGTATATCATGGATGCGATCCTGATACCCGCTTCGCCCGAGAGCCTTAAGACAACTTCGCTACCTTGCAGGACCATTCTAACGACCTGGTCGGCAGTCTCATTCTCAATTGCCATGGATTATTCCTCCTTGTTTTTATTTGCCCGTTATCGGGCATGTAACGCAATAATTGCAAAAACGGGTATTGACAAAATACCGAGAGTTGCTATACTGATAGCAACAAACGGTATTTGCGCAATACCAAATAACATTAAATAAGGGAGGATCTTTATATGGATCATATTTTAAACACCAAATGCAATAGGAAACATTGCACCCTTGAGGCATTGATCAAAAAAGAAGACGTTGCACAGGATATGTCGCGTGCAGCCATGTTTGAACGCTTTACTATTGCAGCTGAAAATGTGGAAGACTGGAGCGTGGTAGCAACAATGCTGGGTAGTATCAAAACGGGAAGTGATGATCCTAATTTTACAAACTATCAGGCTAGATACAGCGATGACACGGCAGAGCGGTTGGAGAAAATTAAAGACACCATGGTCAGGTCGCTTAAAGACGGAGGCAACATCACAAAGGTACTCCAGACCCAGTTTATGCTTCAGCTGTTAATGATGAACTATCTTGATCATCTCAAAAAAGAAAAACTTAAACTCAAGTCGAGTATCGAGGAAGACATTAGCCTTCCCGAGATGGCAAAGATCTTAACGGAGATGATGCTCACGGATAAGGATTGTGCAGCACTGCAGGAGATTCGCGCGATTTTGATCAAATATAGAAAGGAGATTTAATAATTATGACTAACATTCAGTATATTGACCGCTATGGTCTTATCTCTGGCTCAAATTCACATAGAAAGGGAAACTATGTAGCCCTGGCAAAACTTACTGAATATGACATCACTGTACCAATTTATGCTGGTGAAACCGGATATCAAAATCGGTGTTTCAAGGATAGATTCCAAGAACATCGATCTAAGTGGGAAAAGTACCCTCTTCATTACCTTGGAATAACAGAAGATGAACTGAATTCCGGCAAGGTCAAGATTGTGATTGATCTTGTGGCATTCTGCGATGACAAGGATAGCCGTAAAGCTATAGAAGACAGCTATATCCTTCAATACCATCCCTATCTTCAGTATTCCGCATATCCCAAGTATACTTCAAAAACGTATAGGGGACTTGATACCTGTATTCTCCCTTGCTTCAGAAGAGTAGCCTTTCTAAACATGCTTCGTCAGGAAGGTATTGTAGACTTCGAGGAAAAATCTGCTAATGATCTCTTTAAAAAAGTCATTCAAAAGATAATGTTTACTGATAACAATGAAATCAAGCGTATTGCAAAGGAACCATATACCTTGGAAGCTACAAGTAAATACATGGAGCTTAGTAAAAAAATCACTAGGGATTCTTCAGAATACAAGACCGTAAAATCGCTTATGGATATTTTATACTACGGCGAAAGCTGCAAGCGCGGCTGCGAATACCCTTATATTATGAGGACGATTTCAAAATTAATGGTGTAAGAACTGTAAATTAATAGGGCTGTCTCACATTATTCTGAGACAGCCCTATGTGTTTTGTCAGTAGCGATTTCTCCTTGTGATATGTTTGTTAGGTGACTCAATCGCTGGTTGTTTAGTCGGAGCTTCGAGTCCCTTTGCGACGCGTTCTGAACTGACTGAGACAGCATCACACATTGCGATTTGTTTACGCAGTTCTCGTATCTTTTGTGAAAGAGGTCTTATTTTTTCGTCAGTTTCTGTGATTAAAGGTCCGTATTGATTTCTGACGGCCTTCTTTTTGATTGCGTATAGTTTCCGCCGCTCCATAATGAGAGGCTTTAACTGTGATACCAGAGAATCTCTCATAGCTTGTAGCGATGCTGTGTCATCGACCTTATGCTCATAGAGGAAGTCCATCTGAGCGATATACTTATCCAGCTTATCGATGTCTTCTCTCAGGGCCATGGGGACATATTCACGTTTTGCTCTTTTGGGTCGGCAAACGATGGCATATAACCTGATACAGTATCTCTGATATACGGAAGCCAAACCTGTACCTTGGGGACGACTGATATTATGAGGAAGATTTTTATCCTCAATTAATAAAGGCGTACCCGGAACTGTTGTGTTCAAGATGATACGCCTTCTGATCGAGTCCAGATCATAATCTGTTCCCAAACTTCGGAATCTGAAGAAGTTTTTTCCATCCGGTGGTTTCAGACCGGGATGTTCAAGACGTGAACCGTCTTTCCCGAAGAATTTGAACTCATAACCCAACTCCTTCATGATGGAAGCAAACTGCTTTTCCGTTCTGGACATCTTGATCGCGTAATCGATATCTTCACGGATCGTGCCCCTGACTGTTGTCTTGCCCTGTCGTTGCATCATCCACTCATCGTAGGATCTGCCTTTCTTGGTAGACGGGTCTTCGACAACATGGAGCTTTGCTTCTTTGCACAGCCTGTCGCTTACAGCACGCATCTGCCTGTAATCAGCTTTGGTGCGACGATACTTCAGGCCATCGATAAAGGATACGGAGTTTACTACAAAATGATTGTGCAGATGACCCGTATTGAGGTGAGTGGCAATAACGACTTCAAATCTGTCGCCCCATAACTCTTGAGCAAGTTCGACTCCGATCTTATGTGCCGTTTCTGCAGAGATCTCACCATCACCTTCTTTGAAAGCCTGATATCCGTGATAGGCGAGTCTGCCGTCGGTCTTACCCCAGTAGCGTTTTGTGCTTAGGAATTCTTCAACGGCAGTATCAGGGGAGCAGTTTATTCCGGTGACGTACATCATCTGGTCTGTCTTATCACCATTGCTGGCATAATCGATAACATCACCGACAGCTTTGCGGGCATTGATTGCTTCCTGACTGAGTTCCGGTCGTTCAATTGTTTTCTCGGGATTAACGATATAGGTAATAGTATTATCTATATGATGCGTTACAGCCCATATTGATGTTACGGCCATTACTTATCTCCTTTCCCCGGTCTGAAGGTTTGGTACAGCATGTTGATGACACCGGTGATGTTTTCAGCACAGCGTTCCAACTCGAGCGGATGAGCGATACCCAGACCATTGAGTTTTCTTAAGACCTGATTGAGGTTACTTCCGATACGTTTTATCTCCCGTATCAGCTCACCAAATTCGACGGGAGGAGCTGCCATGACCTTTTCGCCTACGAGAGATCTTCTGGCATATTCACTTAAGCTGAGTCCCGATTTATCCGCATTATTTTTGATGGATTCATACTCGCTCGAGGTTACTCTGAAGTGGATTTGAACTGTCTTTTCGGCTGGCATATTTGGCTCCTTTCGTAGTGTCTTTTTCGTGGATAACGGAGCAGCAAGCAACGCGTTTGTGTACACAAACACATGAGAGCTTGTCAGGGGAGACCCTGAAACCCTGAGGAAAGCCTTCGGCTTTCTACTCTGTCGGACCTGCCGTGCTCTCTGTAGTTTGTTCCGTTGCGTCGCTTGTTGTCGGCTTTGCAAGAGGGGTCACGGAGCTCTTATTCGCCGTGACGGTTATATCGTTCATACAGACATTTATGGTGGAGTAATCACGATAGATGCGGTAAACGATATAGCCTCTCTTTGTTCTTCCTGAATTGACGTTATTGTCATTGAAGAGCAGACCCTCTTTGAAATAATCTTCAAACTCGGATCTGTATTCGCTTGATATGATCTCTTCGTTATCAAGATAGAACTCGATGTTTCTTTTGGTGATATCCTGCTCTTTATCAGACAGGTTAGTATAGGAAACGCTTACTAAAAGATAGTGCATCGTCTCTCCATAATCCGTAGTTACGTCAAATGAATTGATTCCCGTAACACCGAACTCGAAATCCTCAGTCTTCCCGGGTGAACCGATCTGATAAGTTACCTGAGTCGATTCCGTGGGATTTGTTTGTTCCTTACTGAAGCATCCGGTAAATGATGCCATCGTGGTTAACATAAGCAATAATGCTACTGCATTTTTGAACTTCTTCATCTTCTGATAGCCTCCTGTTTTTTAGTTTTGGGTTTAGGTCAGTTTACAAGGAACTACACGCAGACCGTGAAACGGGCTGCTGACAACAAACGGCGCTATGCTCCCGGCTGGGTGCATAGCACCTGTTTGTTG
>CACWXL010000028.1 GCA_902764825.1 Oscillospiraceae bacterium | reverse complement strand
ACAGACAACCGGAGTGATATATTTTCGCGGCAAGGAAGTAAGAGATGTACAGCGTGAAGTTAATGAATATAGAGCAAAAGTCGGAATGGTGTTCCAGTCTTTCAATCTATTTAATAACCTGACAGTTTTACAGAATTGCATGTTATGTACAAGAAAGGTTTTACATCTCTCCAAGGACGAAGCTTTTGACAGAGCTATAACACATCTTAAGGAAGTTGGAATGGCTCCATTTATTAACGCAAAACCCGACCAGTTGTCTGGTGGACAGAAACAGAGAGTTGCCATAGCTCGATCACTCTGTATGAATCCGGAAGTGCTGCTCTTTGACGAACCGACATCAGCTTTAGATCCTGAGATGGTTGGTGAAGTATTAAATGTTATGAAGGATCTTGCAACGACAGGACTCACAATGATTATCGTCACGCATGAGATGGCTTTCGCGAGAGACGTATCTACGAGAACGATCTTTATGGATAGAGGTTATGTCGCAGAGGATGCGCCTCCTTCGGAACTTTTCAGTAACCCGAAGAATCCTCGTACAAGAGAATTCTTAAGCAGATATCTGGCGGGATAAACAGGAGGTAAATAAATGAAAAGATTTGTTGTTACATTTGCAAGGGGATTCGGTTCAGGTGGCAAAGAGATTGCTTCGACGCTGGCACATGACCTCGGTATTCATTGCTACGAGAACAGGATTCTTACCCTTGCAAGCCAGTTAAGCGGACTTGATGAGAAACTCTTCAACGAGGTGAATGAGAGAGTAAGATCTAACGGCGGTTTCACGAGCTTTATGAAGGGACTTCCGAGATCCAGGAACTACATCGCGAAGAACGAGAAATTCGTCTCCGATGACAAGCTCTTCGAATACCAATGCGAGATCATAAATAACCTTGCAGATCAGGAATCATGCGTAATCGTCGGTAAGTGTGCAGATTACGTGCTAAGAAGCAGAGAAAACGTGGTGAGTATCTACATCGAAGCGCCCAGAGCATTTTGCAGACAGAGGGTAATCGAGCACATGGGTGTTACACCGGAAGTGGCGGATGCGACCATTACACAAACAGATAAGTACAGAGCTGATTACTACGCTTATTACACACACGGCAATTACTGGACCAACCCCGTCAACTACGACATGACGTTAAACAGCGAGAAGGTCGGTATCAAGGATTGCGTAAAAATCATCGAACAGTTCCTGATCCTTAAAGGATACATAACTGAAGATGAGATCGGTCAAAAGACCAAAAACTAAAAGAAATAACAGGGGGCTAATATTATGAAACTTGCAGACACAGGACTTACGGCACAGGATATCAAGGACAAGGTCCGGAAATATATGATCGAGACATACGAGAGATTCGATTTTCTCGCAGAGACGGCTAAGGATCAGTACATCTACGACGAGAACGGTGAAGCATATCTTGATTTCTATGCGGGCATCGCCGTTAACTCGGCAGGAAGCTGCAACGAGAAGGTTGTAGCCGCAGCAGTAGAGCAGACGAAGACCTTGATGCACACATTCAATTATCCTTACACGATCCCTCAGGCTCTTCTCGCAGAGAAGGTTTGTGAGACTATCGGGATGGATAAGATCTTCTACCAGAATTCCGGTACCGAAGCCAATGAAGCCATGATCAAGATGGCACGTAAATACGGTATTGAAAAGTATGGTCCCAACCGTTATCACATCGTAACTGCCAAGATGGGATTTCATGGAAGAACATTCGGTGCTATGTCAGCCACAGGTCAGCCAGGCAATGGCTGCCAGGTCGGTTTCGGTCCTATGGCTTATGGTTTCTCCTATGCCCCATATAATGATCTGCAGGCATTCAAGGATGCGTGCACGGAGAACACTATTGCCATCATGATCGAACCCGTACAGGGTGAAGGCGGAGTTCATCCGGCTACTATGGAATTCATGAAGGGACTCCGTGAATTCTGTGACGAAAAGGATATGCTCCTTCTTATCGATGAAGTACAGACCGGCTGGTGCAGAACAGGTAAGGTAATGAGCTTCATGCATTACGGAATCAAGCCTGATATCGTATCCATGGCTAAGGCTCTGGGCGGCGGTATGCCGATAGGCGCCATCTGCGCAAAGGCAGAAGTGGCAAAAGCATTCTCAGCTGGTTCTCACGGAACGACATTCGGCGGACATCCGGTTAGCTGCGCTGCAGCACTTGCTCAGGTAAACGAATTGCTTGACCGTGATCTTGCAGGCAACGCAGCAAAGGTCGGAGCTTACTTTATGGATAAACTCAAGACGCTTTCTCACGTAAAGGATGTAAGAGGTCAGGGATTGCTCGTAGGTGTTGAATTCGATGATTCGATCAATGCGGTAGATGTTAAACATGAATGCCTCCACAGACATCTTCTTATCACTGCGATCGGTGGTCACATCATCCGTATGGTACCTCCGCTCATCATCACAGAGGAAGACTGCGACAAGGCATATGACATCATCAAGGCTTCAGTAGAGGCTCTTGGCTAGGAGGACTGCTTTATGAAGCATTTTTCTTTCTCGATTCCTCAAAACGTATATTACGGCTGGGGCAGTCTTAATGATCTTACAGAGATAGCAGCTAAGACGGAAGCTTCAAAAGCCTTTATAGTATCCGGACCGCATCTTAAGAAATCAGGTTATGTCGACAGATGTGCAGAAATGCTGACCAAAGCAGGAATAAGGAGTGAAGCATTTACGGAAACTGAAGGAAATCCTTCTACGGATACTGTTGAAAAGGCTGCAGCCCTGTTCAAGGAGAGCGGTGCTCAAATGATTGTTGCTTTTGGAGGCGGTTCACCGCTTGATGTTGCTAAGGCCGTAGCCGTATTGGGATGCTACGGTGGAAAGATTACAGATTACGAAGGTGTCGGCAAGGTTACTGGTCCGGTAATCCCCATGATAGCTATTCCAACAACTGCTGGAACTGGTTCGGAAGTGACGTCTTTCTCGGTAATAACTGACCACTCCAGAAACTATAAGCTCACGGTGGGAAGCACTTATCTCCTGCCTAAATATGTGATACTAGATCCTGAACTCATTACCACCGTACCTTTGAAGACTTCAGCATATTGCGGAGTGGATGCGTTGGTGCATGCGCTCGAAGCGTATATCTCACTTGCGTCTTCGCCGTTTTCCGACATTATGGCACTTCAGGCTTTGGAACTAATTGGCAGCAATATCAGATCCTATGTGGCAGATCGAAAGGACAGGCAAGCTGCAGAAGGAATGCTCTTAGGTTCGCTCTTTGCCGGTATAGCTTTCTCGCACGCAAGACTCGGCGATGTACATGCTATGAGCCATCCCGTAAGTGCATTTTTCGATGTGGCGCATGGACTGGCAAATGCAGTTCTGCTCCCAACGGTGGTTCGTTATAATGCGCAAACCGATACTGGAAAATATTATGAGATCTATCGACGCATATCACTTGATCCTGTATCGAAAGAAATATTCAAATCAGAGATGTTGGCAGAAGAATTGAGATTTCTGAATTCTTCTCTAGGAATACCGGATTCCCTGAAGGAAGTAGGAGTCGACAGCAGTAAGTTCGAAGAAATGGCTGAAGATGCGATGAAAAGCGGCAACATCGCAGTCAATCCGAGAATTACGACAAAAACGGACATATTGCTGATGTATTCTGAAGCATACTAAGGAGGATGATCCAACAGGTATAATATAGTGACACCTCCTTGTAGTTAACCGCGGGGAGGTGTTATTTAGAAAGTGTTGCATCGGGCTTCGGCATATATCATTTAGGTAAACAATTTGGTCGAAAGCGTCGGTATAAAGTCGGTATAAAACACCTTTCAAACCCCTCGAAAACCATTGATTTCAGTACGTTTGCCATTTATGTATGTAGACTGCCGTGGCAAATAAATAAAACTTTTATCATTCGTAGATTTCTTTCTTTACGGATTGTTCATGCAGAACACATAGAATATACCATATCGGACTGTGAAGACATTGGTTTTGATATAATTGATTAGTACAGATAATCAGCAGTATAGATAACTAAATCAGGAATAAAACTTGCTAAAGCTCTAGTTAATTCATATATGGGGAGGGGAAGTTATGAGAAAAATAACGATTTGTTTAATAGTGGTTGTTTTCACTTTTACATTGTTCTCTTCTTGCTCGAAAAATAATTTCGAAGATATCGAAGTGCAGGAAGAATTATGCAGCTTTATGTTTAGTGTTATAGGAAAAGATGTTGATACAGCTGAGAGAATGGTTGAAAAGAAATATGGGCTTGAACTTACTCGTATCGGTCCGGAATATAAAAACGGCAATGTTATTAATAAACCAAACTATGATAGATATAATTATGATGCTCGTTATACAGAACATGATGTGACATTCAGCAGGTTTTATCTGGAATACAGTCATCTTAAAAAGTCGCGAGAAGACGGAATTGTATACTCTATTGGTTATTGTGTAGTCGATATGAGCCTTAAAGAAGCTGAGAATTGTTATCAGATGTTCTCGGATTACTTTTACGATCAGTTAGGCATCACTCCGTTTACCAACAAAGATGGCTATGATAGTGATGATTACTGCATAAGCAGTAATTTCGTTAAAGATGGTTACACATACCATATAGATTATTATTATTCCGGAAATAAAGACAGAGCTAGTTTCACCGTTTACTGCTTGAGCTATGCCGAAGAATACTATGTTTTTTAAGTATTGGTACTCTGATGATTTAATGATTTACGAAGGGGTAACCCGTAGATAGGATAATAAACAGTATATTGGGTAATAAAATGAAAAAGCGCACAGTCATAATAGTGATAATAATTTCTATTCTGGTTATTTTCGTGCTTCCGTTCGGGAGCGGACGCATGACTGATGGTGGAACAACTTTTTATACTCCAATGGTTTTTCATTGGTATATTATCCATGACTACAGTACTCGACGTGCTTCTGTGCCGGTTTATCCACATGATGGCGAAGAACATGAACCGCCGAAAACAAAGACAGTTTTTGGCGGAATAGATATATATCTATTTGGGCAGAAGGTCTATGACAGCAGTTATTCGTCTGAAGTACCTATAGATTCATAAATGTTTTAGTCAGTAAATTACTGAATAAAATAGACTAAAAGGATGACTAAGAGCGTAGTTCCGAGCAAGATAACTATCACCTCAGGAAAAGACGGCGTCGATGTATTTAAACAGACGATCAATGTCTGGTAAGGATATCTGAGCGTAATCCTCGCCGCCGTTTTTGTTTTCTTTGTTTCTGCCCTGTGTTAAAATTTCTTTATAGTTGGAAAATACGGGCAGAGCCTGTTTTATTGACATCGAGGAGGAGCTCTTTATGAAGAAGATCGTTGCTTTGATTCTGGTTTGTGCAATGTCTTTTGCACTTTTTGGATGCGGAAAGAAAGAGGAGAAAAAGGGCGGCAGTGACAAGCCGAAGACTGAAGCTCAGGACGACGATAAAGGCGGCGCTGACGCAGCTGCAGCAGCTGATGACGATGTTAAATTCACTAAGCAGGGCAACAAGGTCGTATTCACTGTTGATGCAGGATTGGATCTGAAGCAGGATGCATGGCTCGGTTTCATCCCCGGCACCAAGGGATTTACAAAAGAAGTCGAAGCTGATGAGGTCGATGTTTTGTATGCCTATATCGCTAACGGTGATAAGAAATCCAGCGAAGATTATATTTTCGAATTCGATGAAGATCAGTTCGGAGGCTTGGAAGATGGCGATTACATCATGGTTCTCTGCGACAGTGACGATGAAGCGGTAGGCAAGGTTCTTCTTTATATTCCTGCCAAGATTGCCGGAAACACAGTCGAACTCGCTTACGACAAGATCGTTATAAACAAATAAGATTTTAAGTTAGCCGAAAATAGGATGCATTTTCGGTTCCCCGAAGAACTGAGATGCTTTGATAGTTTTTTCGAGTATGTTGATCGTTCAATATACTCCGCTGAAGATATTCTATTCTTTCACTTGAGTGATGAGGATTTTCTGATGATTCGAAAAGACGGAAAAATAGTTTATTTTGGAGAAGTAATAGCAGACTCATTCATTGATTTTATGAGGAAAGAATTGGAAGTGCCGGGTTATTTAAGATGCAGCGTTTCTCACATACATCAACTGTTTAAAGCTGCCGCCGCGATCTATCAGACGGGTTTTATCTGTCAACTCAAAGCCGCACTTCTTATAAAATGCACGCGCATTAAGGTTTGCTTCCAATACCCAAAGCACGATAGAACAATCCTCATATTCTGAAAATATATACTCAAGAACTTTGCGGCCAAAACCGCGCCCTCTGTATTCTTCAAGTATGTAGATGCTCGCGATCTCAATATCGTTTCCGTTCAAGGCCAACTTCACTATTCCGGCTGCCTGATCATCATCTTTCAAAAGCAGATAGACACAATGCCTGTCATTCAAAGAACTAAGGAACTCTTCCCGTCTTGCTGAAGGTGAATCTGAATCCAAATATTCCTGACTGAAAACGCCTTGATATGTTTGCTTCCACGCGGCTGAGTGAACTTCACCAATGATGTCTGCATCTTCTTTTTGTGCGCGCTTGATAACCATATTCAATCAGTGGGGCTCCTTCTCTGTCTGTTGTATTCAAAAGTCATAAATGGTGCTGCATCGGACTTCGGCATATATCATTTAGCTATGTGCCGTGCCGTGACATACGAATAGTACTTTTATCATAATTATAATTTGCCTTTCAATTCTCAGCTTATAACTCATCCATCATTAAGAAATCTTTAAGTTTATAGTGATATACCGTACTGGTAGAATAGTCTATATCATCACTTGTTATGATGATCTTCTTCATTGAGTTATCAATGTTTGAGAAAGCAGAGAATTCTATTTTAAGATTTTACTGATGTCAATAAAATCTTAAAGTAGCATTTTAAAATAATTCTTCAGCAGACAAAACCTTTAAATGCACATTTCGCGATCAAATCAATAATCTACTATGGATTTGATCGCATTTTTAATCTTCCCAATAAAAACGATCCCGGAATAAGCTCCGGGACCGCGGTTGATCATATCGGGCGTCTTTTGTAGTAAATCTGTAGTAAATCTCAGACCATATCGTGCTATTACAAAGCTTATCTGCGCTGACATCTATCATGCCGTGACATACGAATAAAACCTTAATCATTCTATGTTATATCAACTATTGTCTACAAAACCTGATTACGCATTACAATTATATTTGGAAGCGGTTAATGGGAAATAGGAGGAACGCTATGTTGGACAGGACAATTCCGTTTTACAACACGATAATGAAATGCGCGGATTTTTCGCACAGGGAAAATATATTGCCGGAAGGTTTTTCGATCGCTTCATATCAGCCCGGATATGAGAAAGAATGGGCAAGATTGGAGCATTCTACAGGTGATTTTGAATCGGCGGGAGAAGCTGAGAACTATTTTGTTGAGACATATCTGAAAGATCCTGAACTGCTGCAGGATATTCTTTTCGCGATAAACGCGAAAAGAGAAGTAGTCGGTTCGTGCATTGCCTGGAAGGATATGAGGGGCGGAGAGACTGTTTCTTCGCTTCACTGGCTCGTGGTCGATGAGGCGTATCAGCGGATCGGGCTTGGGCGGGCGCTTTGCATTGCTGTCATGAATATTTATGCGAAGAAGGACGCATTTCCAGTGTATATCCATACACAGCCATGGAGCTGGAAAGCGATCCTTTTATACAGTTCACTGGGGTTCAGACTGCAGAAGACTGATTCGTTCTCACATTACGTAAACGAGTATGAGAAGGCTATGACAGAACTCAGAAAAACAGTTCCCGAAGACCGGTATGAATTGCTGAAGCAAACATCAGAAGACTGAGGATCGCGATAATCCTGACAACGCCTGTTGACAAGTACACTTGGCAATGCTAGAATTCAAATTGCCAAGTATACTTGTCATAACAAACTTGAGTCAGGAGAAATAGGAAATGGATAAAGAAGAGATTTTAATGAAGAGCCGTAATGAGAACAAAGGCCGTGACATGGCAAAGATCGAAGAAAACAGGAGTTCGGCAAGATTTGCAATAATATTCGGTTTTTTCTTCATGGCTGTTCTCGGAGTTCTGAGCCTTGCTTCACACAGCAAGATGATCTACGGTGTTGCTGCCATGGAATTCTGCATTGTTTTTGCAATGAACATCTTCAATGCCGTCAAAAAGAAGGAACGCAAATACATCATACTGTCGCTCACGACCGGCGTAGTATTTCTGATGTTTACGTTTATCACGATCTGCGAGATCTTTCAGATCTATCCTTGAGGTATGAGAAATGGACGATTCACTGGTATTAAAGAACAGATTAAAGGAATACCGCAAAGAGCTGGACCTGTCGCAGGACGAACTGGCCAAAATGGTTGGCGTGTCAAGGAACACCATCAGTTCGATCGAGACGGGTCAGTTCTGCCCGACAGCAAAACTCGCTTTGGTAATCTGCATAGCACTTGATAAAAAATTCGAGGATATATTCTATTTTGATTAGTATAATCATGTATGGGGATAAACAATCAGCAGGACATATGGAATAGCACGGATATGGATTTTGACAGTTTCGTAAAAGATATAAAGACCAACAAATGGAATGTGTTCGGCGCTGAAGTCTATCAGAACGGCGTGCTTAAACACAGTTATGGTGACACGTCAGGGCTTCACGAGATCTACTCTGCAACAAAGACCGTTCTGTCGGTTGCAGTCGGCATCGTATACGATGAAGGCCTGATAGATATTGACCGTCCGATAACAGATTATCTTCCCGAAGATAAGTTAAGAGCGCTTCCCGCAGAACAATTCGACAGCTTTAGCAAAATAAGCGTAAGGCGGCTTCTTACGATGTCGGTAAAGGGTTTCCCGTTCAGGCCGGAAGGCAGTGACAGCTGGCTGGATTATGCGCTTGCTTGTAAGATCGAAAACCCGGAAAAACCGGAGTTCGATTACGGCAATATCCCTCCGTTCCTGATCGGCGCTGCACTTACGAACATCATCGGAAGAGACCTCGGAGGATTTATCGAGGAGCGTGTTTTCGCGCCCATGGGCATAACTTCGTTTGAGTACGGAAGATCGCCGGAAGGCTATTTCTACGGCGCTTCGAACATGAAGCTGTCGGTCCATGACCTGAGCAAGTTCGGCCTGCTCTTAAGCAACAAAGGCGTTTACGGCGGCAACCACATTTTATCGGAGGAATATGTCAGCCTTGCGACTTCGACGCAGCAGATGAACAGGGAAGGCGGCTACGGCTTCTTTATCTGGAGATACAGGGGCGGCTTCAGCATTAACGGCAAGTGGAAGCAGAAGTGCTACGTGCTGCCCGGGCAAGGCCTGATCGTCACATGTCTGTCGCATATCGAAGACGATTCACAGGACCTTTTGAACAGCATCGAGAAGAACCTACTCGGCATCGGAAAGAAGGAACAGAAAGCCTTTGAACGCATTGCGGAAATGGAAGAACTCTTTGATCTCGTGCGTGCAGGAAAAGGCACCGCAGAAGACAAGGCAAGACTTGAAGCTTATTATACAAGCAAGGACTGGAGATTTGACTTCGAGCTCGATGAAGCAGGGCTCCTCCCGGCAGGCCTCAAGCGCGGCGTCCTGTCCGAAGACGGAGTCTACGACCTGTTGGAGAATTTAGATTGAGATATGGTAAACGATCGTGGACAGCAATCGATGCATTGGTGCCTCAAATACATGTTGCTCTAAATGTTGCTCTTGCTGTCCGCTTAGAAGGCAACAAATAAGGCAACATTGGCGGCCATGTTGCTCTCTGTGTTGCTCTTTTTGTCCGCCTGGAAGGCAACAAATCCTTAACTGGAGATTTTCGCAGCCGTATCACTGAGACAGTTTTTCGCGCGCATATTGCATACCGCAGATCAGCAAATAACATTTGCCACCCGCACGCGAAAGATTTACAACTCTCGAAAGATTTTACAATTCCTGTACATTTACCGTAGGTTTGCATTACAACGCGGTAGTACTATCAGGGTGCAAGCAAAATGCTGCGGCAATCAGACAGCATGCAAGCAACCCGCGAGCCGGCAAAAACGCAACGACAAAACCCGAGCGCAAGGCAAAGGCACAAAGCAACCAATATGGCGATATGGAGGAATAATATGGCACTTACAAAGAAACTCGCAGCAGGACTTACGGCAGCAATGCTTTTTACAAGCGTTTTCGCGACTGCATGTGACAAGGAAGTATCCGGAACGTTCGGAAGCACTGAGACGACACCGGGAGCGACGGCGGAAAGCTCGGAAAGCACCGCCGCAGCAGGCACGGAAGCAACAACTCAGGGAAAGTCTGACGACTACAACTTTAAGACCAGTCCTGACAAGGAATCTCTTTTTAACAAATACGAGGCGTTGACGCGCGAGCAGATGATCATGCTGGATACGCTCTGCGAACCGCAGATCGGCGGAAACGATACTATCATATGGAACAATGAGAAGGAGTTTTACGGCAGTCTCTCGTCTGAGAGTAAGAAGTTTGCCGGGTTTAAGGATGTAAAGTACGATGAAGCATCCGCTAACAGCAAGATCCAGATCAATGTTACCGATATTAAAGATCAGGATCTTCAGAAAGCTCTGGCCTCTTATGTTAAGAACGGATACAGCATAACGAGCGTTGTCGGTGAGAACTATATTACTTACAACGGCGAGCGTCTTGTCGGAAATATCTTCTTTACTACCGGATATCACATTGACAGCTTCAGCCAGAATCTTATTACCACAGGCTTTGTGGTCAAGATTACGGATGAGCTTTTCCAGGCGTATATGTATGCGTTGAGCAGAAGATCGGTTCTTGAGTCTGCAAAGAATTACGATTATACAGTTACCAAAAAAGACGGCATCTATCAGGTTGATATCACAGGCAGGGAAATGAGCGATATCGAGATTGAATATGACCCTTCTACAGGTATAATGGCTTATATCATCAAGATCGATCCTTCTGACACAGTTGGCTGATTTTCTTAAGGAGATAAAGGAATAGAAATGCACAAGATCCTGATAATCGAAGACGACGCTGCTATTTCCAATCTGATAAAGTCAGCCCTCACGAGGGAAGGTTATTCCTGTGAGATCGCATCAGACGGCCTTATCGGAGAGCAGATGTTC
Source organism: Oscillospiraceae bacterium (assembly GCA_902764825.1). GTDB lineage: Bacteria > Bacillota > Clostridia > Saccharofermentanales > Saccharofermentanaceae > Saccharofermentans. The sequence continues at coordinate 4,985 of CACWXL010000028.1, read as the reverse complement.
GACTCCGGGAGTTGGGATCTTGTGTTACTTGATCTGATGCTTCCCGGTACAAGCGGTTTTGAGCTCATCGAGTATATCAAGCCCTCGAAAACGCCTGTGATCGTTATTTCCGCCATGAACCAGACCGGCGATAAGATCCGCGGCCTTAAGATGGGCGCGGACGACTATATCGGAAAGCCCTTCCAGATCGGCGAACTCTTAGCGAGAGTCGAAGCCCTCTTAAGAAGGACTTCCCACACAGAAAATGTATTCAATTACCTTGATATCGAAGTTAACCTGGATTCAAGAACGGTGACAAAAGCCGGCGTGCAGATCACGCTGACCACCAAGGAATTCGACCTTCTTGAGACCTTCATCAGGAACAAAAACATCGCGATCTCAAGGAGCAATCTTTACGAGATGGTCTGGAATGAACCCGTAATGGGTGACACCAGGACCATCGATAATCATGTCAGCAGTCTTCGAAAAAAGCTCGGCTACGACGGCCTCATTCAGACGGTCCACGGCATCGGCTACAGAATGGATGTAATAAGCTGATGAGACTGTCCGCAAAGCTTTTCCTGGGAATATCCGGCGTCATTGCAGCGACGCTTCTTGTCTTCGGATATTTCATCCTGTTTGCCGGATTCAAGAAGAATCTGGATCTCAGGATAGACAGCGGTGCGGAAGATTTTCAGGCGATAAGTCTCATCATCTCTCAAAACTACGATATCCTCAGTGCAAATCTCGATCAGAAGAGCGCCATAATCCTTGCGGCGCAGTATGCCGACAGGACGGATCCGGACCACATCAATCTCTATACGTCAGACCGCAAACCAGTATTTGAAGGGATCTCTTACGCTATACCCGATGAATTCCTGGACGGCGCAGCAGATAACCAATACAGGAGCCTGGAATCAGACGGCAAGAGGATCATCGTTTATACCGGCACGATCAAGGCAGGCGATAAGCAGTATATCCTTCAGACCGTAAAAGACGTGACCGATGTTTACAAGAGTTCCGGGAGCTTGAGGAACAGCTTTATCATAATTCTTCTCGCGTCCCTGGCATTAAGCATGGTCATAGCATATGTGTTCTCAAGATCGGTCACGGCCAAAGCAGAGCACGTAAGGAAAACAAGCGAAGCCATGGCTGCAGGCGACTACAAAAAGCGCATAACGGTCAATTCAAAAGACGAGTTTGCCGACATGGCCGCGTCTTACAACAAGATGGCCGATACCATTGAAGAGAAGATCTCCGAACTTGAGGATTCGGTAAGGAAAAGAGACGATTTCATCGCTGCATTCTCGCATGAGATGAAGACTCCCATGACCAGCATCGTGGGCTATGCCGACATGATCGCCCACAGCAATAAAGGCGATGAAGAGACCAGGGAAGCTGCGGGCTACATACTGAACGAAGGCTTAAGGCTTGAGAAGCTATCCTTCAATCTCTTAAACCTTATCGCCGCGGACAGCACCAAGATCGCCAGGGAGAGCATTCCTTCGGAGGAGCTTTTCGAAGACCTGAAGCATGTATATAAGCAGGCAGAAAAAGATGTCACCATCACATACGACTGCGACAGCGCTTACATCAACATCGAGTACGATCTGATAAAGACCGTGTTGACGAACCTTATAGACAATGCGTTAAAATCAAATACGGACCGCATAGAGGTGTCAGGCAAAGTTAACGGCGAAGGCTACACATTCAGCGTCAGAGATTACGGAATGGGGATCCCTGAAGAGGATTTAAAGAAGGTCACCGAAGCCTTCTATATGGTCGACAAATCGAGATCCAGAAAAGCCCACGGCGCCGGCATCGGCCTCGCGCTGTGCGACAGGATCGTTAAGCTCCATGATTCAAGTCTGGACATTCAGAGCAGGCTTGGTGAGGGAACAACGGTCAGGTTCACGTTACCGGACACTAAAGTTTAAGATCAGAGAGGACATAGAATGGACGAGAGACTTGCAAAGCAGATAGCATTCTCGCTTGAGATAGATAAAGAGAAGAACATCATGCGCCAGACGCATCTGTCGGGACACGGCAGGAATGAGAATGACGCAGAGCATGCATGGCACATGGCCATAATGGCTTACCTGCTCCGCGAGTATGCCAATGAGGAAGTCGACATAACAAAGGTCATGCTGATGTGCCTGATCCACGATATCGTCGAGATAGATGCCGGTGACACATATGCTTACGACAGCGAAGGTCTTGCGACGCAGAAAGAGCGCGAGGATAAGGCCAAGGAGAGGATATTCTCTTTGCTTCCCGAAGATCAGAAGAACGAACTGATAAGCCTTTTCGACGAATTCGAGAAATACGAGACGCCCGAAGCGAAGTTCGCTCACTCAATGGATAATTTTCAGCCGCTCATTCTGAACAACAGCAACGAAGGCGGCGACTGGAAGGAGCACGGCGTGACTTCAAAGCAGGTCTACGGCCGCCAGTCCAAGACGAGGCTCGGCTCTGAGAAGATCTATGAGATCACGGATCAGATTGTTCAGGAGAATATTCGAAAAGGAAATCTGAAGGCATAAGCATCTTCAAAATATTATTAATATAGGGCCCGGAAACCTTGTAAATACAGGGCTTTGCAGATTTTGAAAAAATCGAAAAAAGGTCTTGCGCATCGTTTTTTGATGTGTTATCTTATCGGCGATGAAGGAAGTGCCTGTCCGACATCCTGCTCTAAGATCAAGAGCACGGATCGTACTGCACTTCTTTTTTTATTGCTGATATTTGATTAGAACGAAAGGATAGGAACAATGCAGACTGTAACTATGAGACTGAATCTATTGCAGAACCTCAGAACGCCCGGAAATATGGCGTTTGGTTCAATATGCTCCTATGCTCCGGTATCCCTCCCGGATAACGATTACCTCTATGAGAATAACCTCAGCAAGATCTGTGGACGATTACGATGTTGATCTGACTTTGTTTAGGCACAAACAATTGATGACTGATATCAGGATCGCCCGGATGAGAAGAATTCGAGCGATCCTTTTTTATTCTTCGCGCAGCTTGACAACTTATTTCCCGACACATCCATGTAGCTCAACAGGTAGAGCGTCCGGCCGTTAACCGGGTGGTTGAAGGTTCAAGTCCTTCCGTGGGTGCCAACAAGGCGATCTGCGCAAAGAAACAGGCACTCTTTTCGCGATTGCCCGGGCGGCTTGAAGTCAGCAACTCCTTTAAGCCGCATCACAAGGCCTCATCGTATAACGGCAATTATGCCGGCTTGTCGCGCCGGAGACAGGGGTTCAACTCCCCTTGAGGTCGCCAAAGACTGTTCTATTCAGTCTTAAGATCCGCATTTGAAACAGGCTGTTTTAAAGAGTCCTCCTGATAATAGGAATACGGCCTGTTTCATCATCGGGGTGTCGTATAACGGCAGTATCCGTGGCCTGGGACCACGTGGCGAAGGTTCGACTCCTTCTACTCCGACCAGCATGTCCTTATGGCGGAATGGCATACGCAAGCGGTCCAGAGTCGTTTTTCTCTCGGTTCGAATCCCTGATCAGACACCAATATGCCGTCGTAATCCGTTAAGGAGGCGGGACGGACTGTAAATCCGTCAGTCAGAGACTTCGAGTGGGTTCGATACCCTCAGGCGGCACCAGATATTGGAAAGTAACTCAGCCGGTCAGAGTGCCGTTCTTATAAAGCGGTGGTCGAGAGTTCGAATCTCTCCTTTCCAACCATTTTCACACCCTTACTGAATGGGACACCATATGTCTCATTCAGTAAATCCGGGCTTTTGCCCGCTTTGTGTCCTTTAAAACCGGACACCGGTTTTCTACCATGAGCTCAAGAATCAAGGCCGCAGAATACGGTTCCTGGGCGGCGAAAAATAAGACCCGCCAACCGCAGTTTCAAGCCGGCAGAATCAAAAAAGGAGACTTAAGAAAATGAAGAACACAAAGAAGACATTCATGATGGCAGCAAGGATCATTTTAGCTTTGGCAGCAATTACCTGCATAATCATATCGTTGGTTACGGATAAGGTAACTCCGTATTTGGGAATCGGATTGTTTCTGACAGCAATAGCTAATGTCATTAACTGCTTTTCGATCAAGAAGATGAAAGAGGAAGAACAGAAGAATCCGTGATTATATGAACCATGTGCAGAAAGTGCCGGATGAGAGAGGAAAGTAAGGAAAATCCTTCTTCGGCAGTTCACATAGTTTTCTTTTGAGGACAGAAGGCCGGTTGCCGTTATATTATTGGCCGCAAAACGGGTCTTGAACTCTCAAAACACTATTGTAAAAATGCTACGATTTGCTATCTGAAAAAATTAAAGCAAAGGAGGCAGATCATAGTGAACAAGGAAAAAGAAATACAGCGTCAGGAAGATCTGAAAAGGATAAAGAGCCTTCGTTTGATTGACGATGATTTTATGACTATTTGCTTTGATAACTACATCGAAGGCGCTGAACTACTCTTGAAGATAATTCTCGACAGGGACGACCTGAAGGTCTCAGAAGTAAAGGCTCAAAAGGCACTAAAGAATCTTCAGGGGCGTGATCTCAGGCTCGATATCTATGCCACCGACGCCGCCGGCAAGAAATACGATATTGAGATTCAACGTGCGGATAAAGGTGCACACAGAAAGCGTGCCCGTTATCACTCCAGCCTGATCGATTCAGACATGCTCAAAGCCGGTGAGGATTTTACCGAGCTTTGCGAGAACTACGTTATATTCATTACCGAGAATGACGTGCTGGGTTCCGGCAGACCCATCTATCACATAGATCGCGTTATCAGCGAGGATAATGTGCAATTTGAAGACGGCGAGCATATAATATACGTAAATGGATCGATGAAAGCTAAAGATACGGCTCTGGGGAAACTCATGAGTGACCTGTACTGCACTAAAGCAGATGACATGTGTTACGAAGAGCTATCGAAGCGAGTCAGACAGTATAAGGAAACCGAGGAAGGAGTAGATACTATGTGCGATATATTAGATGAGATGAAGAACGATGTAAGAACAGAGACAA
>CACWXL010000027.1 GCA_902764825.1 Oscillospiraceae bacterium | reverse complement strand
AAAACAAAGACCGGATTTGACTCCGGTCTGTTTGCTATGCCCAGTTATTTCAAAACAGAAAACTGTCAACAAGCTCTTGATTTTTGTTAGCAGGTTTTTGTGTATTGTTTTTGTTTCTTATTTTTCGTGTGCCAGGATGGACGCAAAATGAGACGGAAATGGCGAAAACCGTCCCTAAAATCGTCTATGAAGCCTCCGATAGACGAGAATAGGGACGATATTAGCCAAAACCGTCTCTTTTTCCGTCCCAGGTGATAAATCAGGAAGCTGATCCGTTCTTTTAGTCTTTATATGCCTTCGGCAGGTTCCAGCCGTAGTGTGCGGCGCAGAATCTGATGGCGCAGACGAAGAAGAAGCCGACGAGCATTGCGACTTCGGGTGAACCCGTGACATTGTAGACGATATAGACTGCTGCGGCTCCGACGATGGAGGCGCATGCGTAGATGTGCTTTACAAAGATATAGGGCATCTCGAGCGAGAGGACATCTCTTAACACGCCGCCGCCGACACCTGTTACGACGCCAAGGAAGATGACAAGGAAGGCGTTGCTTGCGTGAGATCCGAGAAGGCCGGTGTGGACGCCGTCTGCGGTGAAGGCCGCAAGGCCTACGGTGTCGAACCAGAAGAAGATCTTGTCGTAGATCGCGCGTGTCTTATCGGAGACGTTCTTTTTGTTCTTGTGCTGCCACCAGACGAATATGAATGTTATGTTCGCGGCGATCGCTGCGATGATTACGAAAAAAGGATTCCTGAATGCTGCCGGCGGTGTTGAGCCCATGACGAGATCACGGATGATGCCGCCGCCCGTAGCGGTAAGGAGCGCCAGGATGTTGACGCCGAAGATGTCCATCTTCTTCCTGATACCGGCCATGGCACCTGACACTGCGAAAGCCACAGTGCCGATGATGTCTGTTATCAAGATGAAAAGTCCGGTATCCATAGAAGCAATTATATATGTTTTCATACGGAATAACAGTTGCTTATTTGACAGTTATCCTTACTCTAAATAAAATAAAGCAATCTATTTGAGAATGGAGATATATAGGATATATGGCAGCGATCACAGACTGCGAACATCTTGTACAGTACTACGAGACGGACCAGATGGGCGTTACCCATCATTCGAACTACGTAAGATGGTACGAAGAGGCGAGGACCAAGCTTTTCGAGGATATCGGATTAGGCTATAAAGGAATGGAAGAAATGGGCATAATAAGCCCGGTTGTCGGACTTACGGCCAAGTATAAGACAATGGCCAAATATTGTGATACGGTTGTAATAAGAGCTGAGATCACAAGATATACCGGAGTAAGATTCGATATCAAATATACGATCTTTGATAAGGAGACAGGGCAGGTAAGGTGCACGGGAACTTCTGAGCATTGCTTCATCAACCGTGAAGGCAAGGTCATCTCAATGCAGAGAACGAACCCGGAGGCGCACGCAAAGCTTGACGCATTAGTCAACGGAAAGGAAGGCTGATATGGCAGACATCATCATCGTAGGAGCAGGTCCCGCGGGACTTTCGGCAGCCATTTATGCAAGACGTGCCGGAATGGACACGGTCATTTACGAGGGCGAGATGTACGGCGGACAGATCGTCAACACGCCCGAGATCGAGAACTATCCTGCGATTGCCAAGATATCAGGCTTTGATTTTGCCAATGACCTTTATAACCAGGCGATTAACCTTGGCGCAGTGCTCGAATTCGACCGCGTCGCAGCTGTCGAAAAGACTGCGGAAGGCTTTGAAGTAACGCTCGATTCTGGCAAGAAGGATACCGCAAAGGCCGTTATCCTTGCAGTCGGCGCGTCCAACCGTCACTTGGGCATTGCAAGGGAAGACGAGCTCCTTGGCAAGGGCATCTCCTATTGTGCCACATGCGACGGAGCGTTCTATAAGGGCAAGACAGTTGCAGTCAACGGCGGCGGAAATACGGCAGTTGAAGATGCCATATATCTTGCAGGTATCGTGGACAAGGTATATCTTATACACCGCAGAAACGAATTCAGAGCTGATGACGTTCTCGTAAAGGCGGCAAAAGAGCTTCCTAACCTTGAGATAGTTACTCCTTATGTCATCGAGAGCCTTTTGGGCGAGCCCAAGCTCTCCGGCCTGGAGCTTACTAACAGGGAAGACGGCAGCAAGAAGACGATCGATGTCAACGGTCTTTTCGTTGCTATCGGCCAGGAGCCCAAGACAGCAGACTTTAAGGACCTTGTAACTTTGCAGGGAGGCTACATCGAAGCAGGCGAGAACTGCAAGACCAATGTCGAAGGCATCTTTGCTGCAGGCGATGCAAGAGTAAAGAAGGTAAGACAGCTTACGACGGCTTGCGCAGACGGTGCTGTTGCGGCACTCGCAGCGATCGACTACATCAAGCTCGGCGTCTGATAAACGGATAACAATTTGTTGGAGGAATATATGTACAGAAATGTATTTGATGTGCTTGAAGAGAGAGGTTACTTCTCACAGGCAACACACAGAGACGAGATCTATGAGCTTTTGAGCAAGCCCGGTGTATCTTTCTACATCGGTTTTGACCCGACAGCTGACTCTCTTCACGTAGGCCACTTCGTTCAGATGATGGTAATGAGCCACATGCAGAAGGCAGGCCACCGTCCGATCGCTCTCATGGGCGGCGGTACAGGTATGATCGGCGATCCTTCCGGCCGTACCGACATGCGTCAGATGATGACAGTAGAGACGATCGACCATAACGTTGAGTGCTTCAAGAAGCAGATGGGCAAGGTCGTTGATTTCTCAGACGGCAAGGCTCTCATCGTCAACAACGCTGACTGGCTCAGAAATCTTAACTACATTGAGTTCTTAAGAGAGGTCGGCGCTCACTTCTCAGTAAACAAGATGCTTACTGCCGAGTGTTATAAGCAGCGTCTCGAAAAGGGACTCTCTTTCCTTGAATTCAACTACATGCTCATGCAGGGCTACGATTTCTATTACCTTCACGAGAAGTACGGCTGTGACCTGGAGTTCGGCGGTGATGACCAGTGGTCAAACATCCTCGCAGGCATGGAACTTGTCCGCCGTAAGAAGGGCGAATCCGTTTACGGCCTTACATTTACTCTCCTTACAAACAGCGAAGGCAAGAAGATGGGTAAGACAGCCAAGGGTGCCGTATGGCTCGATCCTGAGAAGACACCTGTTTACGACTTCTACCAGTACTGGAGAAACGTCGATGATGCTGATGTCATCAAGTGCATGAAGCTTCTTACATTCCTCGAGATGGATGAGATCAACGAGTACGCAAAGCTTACTGATGCAGCGATCAACGAAGCAAAGAAGAGACTTGCCTACGAAGTTACAAAGATCATCCACGGCGAAGAGGCTGCTGAGATCGCGAAAAAGACAGCTGAGGATATTTTCGAGAACGCCGGAAGATCTGAGGACATGAAGACAACTGAGATCACAAACGATGAGCTTGGTGCCGGCATGCAGATCGCTGACGCACTCGTTAAGGCAGGCCTCATGAAGTCAAAGGGCGAGGCAAGGAGAATGATCCAGCAGAAGGGCGTTTACCTCAATGATGTTGCTGTTGAGGACCAGTTCTATGAGCTCAAGGAATCTGACTTCGATGCAAACGGCGAAGCGATCGTCCGCAAGGGCAAGAAGACATATCACAGATTCAAGATCGGCTGATCAACCAGACAAAAAGATTTCCATATCCCCGGCATATGTTGATGTCGGGGATTTTAATTTGCAGATTTAGTTAAGTTTGTCGGTCTGAATTCGTTGAAAAGGCTTATTTCAAGCGGTAAAATAAGTTTAACTTTTTTTGGTGCCAGGAGGGAACGATTATGAAGAAGATGCGTGCTGTTATCGCTTCTTTGCTCGTATGCGCAACTTTGATCTCATTTGCGGGATGTGCGCGTGTTAAGCTTATTGATGATGAGGATATTTTCTTCGATGCTCTGGATAATGTTGCAGGCATCGACGAGGATGAGACTGCACATGCAAAGAGCACAACATTCAACGGCGATAAGGCTGAATATGTTATCCAGGCTAAGGACGGAGACAATACCTACACTTACGTCAGATTTAAGAAAGCAGACGATGCCATCGAGTATTTCGAAGATGCATACGATTCTTTCAACGACGCAGTAAAGGATAAGGAGTTCGAAGGATCACACTCGATGGCCATCAGCAAGAAGAGCGGCTGGATCACATTTAACGGTGATATCGAAAAGGGTTCCAGAGTCGGAACAAAGTACCTTTCCAGTGACAGTGAGATCTTCGGCGGCGTCTATCTGAATCAGAACGTTTACATCGAAGTATATTCCATCGAAGGCAGCAAGCGCGATAAGGAAAAGATCTCCGCATTCGTTAAGGAGCTCGGATTCCCCAAGCCTTAAATCATTCGAGCAAAGCTTTTCTTCGGCTTAAGTCCTCCGCGCGTTGCTTGTGCGGAAAAGCCTCAGAACAAGCTTTCCTCATATGGGAAAACCGGATAATTACAGAGGTCATCTCACATGAGATGGCCTCTTTTTTGTTGTCTGCGAAAAAAGTGCTTACAGTCCCATTAATGACATTTACAAACATATGTTCGGGGTGATAGAATTACGGCACTTAAAGACGGACAGGAGGAATACAGCATGGCAGATCCGGGCATGAGATATACATATGACGGTACTTTCGAGGGTTTCCTCTGCGCGGTACTGGCTGCATTAAGGTCAGGCAGGGTGCCCGCTTCGATAACCGACAGGAGGGCTGAGGACAGGCCGGATGCCGCCGTAAACATCGCGACGAGTCTTAAGGATGCGCAGTATCTTTGCTCTATGATATCCATTAAGAGCAGTGCCGAAGTCCAGCAGATGGTATCGGATTATTTCCTGACTGATGCATCAGGTCTGGAGATCAATCTGTATAAGATGATCTTCTGTTCCCTTAAGTATGGTGCGAGGGTCGCGGAGGATTATTCGAGCGAACTCATGAGCGGCATACAGATGGCGATAAGGGATCTTTACAGAGAGTCACAGTCGGTACTGCATGAGCTGGATTTCTATATCGGGGAAGAGGCTGCGGGAGCTGTTATAAACCCAAGAAATTCAGTACTTCCGATAATAAGGAATCCGGTCCTCAAGCGCCGTGATATCGAAGATTTCATTATCTACGACAAGAGGCACCATCTGCTCTTAGAACGCTGTGCCGAACAGAATATGCTCCTGGATATCACTGATTTCCCAATGCCTGATTTCAAAGATCCCAAGGAAGCCTATGACTGTCTCTGGCCTTTTGTAAGAGATAAACGCTTTGATGTGAGGGTCATTCCCGGGCAGAAAAAGAGCGGCTCTTCGATAGAGCCGCTCTGGTTAAAAGCTTCTTAAAGCCTAAAGATTACTTCTGTTCTTCGGAAGCGGATCTTATAGCCTTTCTCATGATCTTACCGTTGAATGTCTTAGGAAGTTCATCGACGAACTCTACTACTCTGGGGTACTTGTAAGGAGCTGTCTTCTCCTTGACGTAGTTCTGGATCTCTTTCTTGAGTTCCTCAGTCTTCTCTGTGCCCTTAACGAGTGTGATCGTAGCCTTTACAACGATGCCTCTTACGCCCTGAGGGTCAGGTACGCCTGTAACTGCGCACTCAAGAACATAAGGGAGTTCCATGATGACGTTCTCGATTTCGAAGGGTCCGATACGGTAACCGGAAGACTTGATGACGTCGTCCGTACGTCCGACATACCAGAAGTAGCCGTCCTCGTCTGCCCAGGCAGTATCACCTGTGTGGTACCAGCCGTCGTGCCATGCCTCGTTTGTAAGTTCAGGAGCGAGGTAGTACTGGAGGAAGAGTCCCTTCGGGTGATAGTTCTGTGTATTGATGCAGATCTCACCTGTCTCACCGGGCTTGCATACGTTGCCGTCGGGATCAAGGATCTTAACGTCGTAGAGCGGGTTGGGCTTGCCCATTGAACCGATACGAAGCTTTGCGCCGACAAGGTTTGCGATGGCAAGGGTCGTCTCTGTCTGGCCGAAGCCCTCCATAAGGCGGATACCGGTTGCTGCCATGAAGCGGTTGAATACCTCAGGGTTCAGAGCTTCGCCTGCAGTAACAGCATACTTGAGGGAAGACAGATCGTACTTGGAGAGGTCTTCCTTGATGAAGAATCTGAACATCGTCGGAGGTGCGCAGAATGTAGTGATATTGTACTTCTTAAACATGGGAAGGATCTCTTCAGCCTTGAAGCGGTCGAAGTCGAATGTGAAGACAGGCGCTTCGCAGAGCCACTGACCGTAGAGCTTGCCCCAGAGTGCCTTACCCCAGCCTGTATCGGAGATGGAGAAGTGGAGTCCGTTAGGGTCTACGTTCTGCCAGTACTTGGCTGTCGGGATGTGACCGATCGCATACATGTATGAGTGCAGAGCCATCTTAGGATAGCCTGTTGTGCCGGATGTGAAGAACATTACCATCGGATCGTATCCGCATGCGTAGTCAGCAGGACGCTCGAATACATCGGAGAAGTTCTTGAACTCCTCATTGAAGTCGTGCCAGCCGGGTCTTGAACCGTTGCAGAGGATGAGTGTCTCAACGCCGCAGACCTTTGCTGCCTTCTCGCACTCGTCTGCAGCATCGTCATCTGCCGTGCAGAATACTGCCTTAACGCCAGCTGCGTTGAAACGGTATTCGTAGTCGTGGTCACGGAGAAGGTGGGTAGCAGGGATAGCTACGGCACCGAGCTTTTCGAGGCCCATCATGGCGAACCAGAACTGGTAGTGGCGCTTTAAGACGAGGACTACCTTGTCACCCTTGCCGATGCCAAGAGACTTGAAGTAATTGGCGGTCATGTTGGAATATTTCTTGATGTCGCCGAAGGTGAATCTTCTTTCTGTTACGCAGTCCTTTGCGACCCAGAGCATAGCGAGCTTGTTGGGGTTCTTGTCAGCGATGACGTCTACGCAGTCGAATGCGAAGTTGAACTTCTTGCATGCCGGAACGTTGACATCGACGTCGACCATTGTGCCGTTCTCATCGAGAACGCCGTTCAGATACTTTGCATATACCGGATCTTCGAGGTTAGCAGCATCAACGTTGGTAACGTTCTCTGTACGCATCTCCTCTGAGTTGTAAGGTGTGGTGTAGTTCTCACCCTTGCCCCATGCTTCAGGGTTCAGGATGATCGCATAGAATACGCAGTCCTCACCGCCTAAAGCGAACTCTCCGTGGGGCTGTGTGGAGTCGAAATAGATGCAGTCGCCTTCGTGGAGCACTTCGGAGGAATCACCGATGATTACCTTAAGTGTGCCCTTAACGACGATGTTCATTTCCTGATAGTTATGTGAAACGAGGTGATACGGAGGATTCAAAGCCTCTTCGGAATAAGGAACTACGACACGGAAGGGCTCGCAGAGCTTGTTCTTGAATCTTGATGCGAGACGCTGGTACTTATAGCCTGTGCGTCTTGTGATGGGGCTGCCCTGGCCGTTTCTTGTTACTGCATACTCGGTGAGAGCAGGGGAGGAACCTTCCATGATGTCTGAGATCTCAACGCCTGCGAGGTTTGCGAATTTATAAATGAAAGTAAAGTTGAAGTCCTGGGTGCCTTCTTCGAACTTAAGATATTCCTCGGTGGTAATATCAAGCTTGGAGGCAACTTCCTCAGGTGTCAGACCCATGTCGAGTCTCAGGCCGTGTACTCTGTCGGCAACTTCTGCGAGTCTTAGCTCAACGTTGCTGTTGTTTGCTGTTGACATAACGTTTCTCCTTTTCTGTCAATCTGTCTTGTCTTTTCCCTGCCGGGGCAAAAAAAAAGCCCCAACATCCTACTTGGACATTGAGACGAATATAAATCCGCGGTACCACTCAATTTGCAAACTGTCTGTTTGCCACTTACGAAGTCTAACAACTCCTTTGCATTAACGCAGCATCACGGGCACTGTCTACTGGGGATAAGATCCTTTTCGGAATGCCGGCTCGGAAGGGATAGCTTATTGCAAATATCGTCACGTGCCTCTCAGCTTATAGCACTTCTCTGTATTGAACGAATCTCTGCGGCTTTCTTCGTCACAGCCTTTAGCAGTTATTCAGTTGTATGCATTTCATAGCCGAAATGTGACATAAGAATATATCTGCGTTACAGAAATGTCAACAATCATTTTAAATTAGTTTTTGCACGCGGCTAGTTAAGAGTGTAAAATATACGTAATTATTTATTATCTGATTTTATGCAAATTGCTGATTTCGGATGATGAATATCTGAATGAACAATTTAAGACCTCGTATTTACGAACAGCAAACAATTAGCCGAGGAGAAAACGTATGGCGGTTAAGTATCTTGTATCAGGCGGCGAAGGCGCTTTAGGAAAGACTGTTATCAGTATGCTTCTCCAGCGTGGAGAAAAAGTGAGAATCCTCATGAGCGAGCTCTCTGATACCAGGATCTACCGTAACAATCCCAACATCGAGATCTGCTACGGTATTTCCACTGACAAGGACTCCATGATCGAATTTTTCGATCTCGAAGATCCCAGATCTGCAATCCTGTTCCACACTGATGAATATGTATCACTTTCAGATTCAACTAATCTCACGATGAGAAGAGTTAATGTCATCGGCGCTGAGAACATCGTCGATATGTGCCTTAAGCGCAAGGTCGGAAAGCTCGTTTACTTAAGCTCCGCTTATGCGCTCAATCCTGAGGTAAAGGGCGAAGACTTAACGATCCATTTCGACCGCAACAAGGTTGACGGTGAATATGCCAAGTCCAAGGCAGAAGCAGCAGCTTATGTCATGGAGAAGGTATCGCTCAACAGACTTAATGCGGTAATGGTCCTTCCTACATTTATAATCGGACCCGGTTACTCTGAAGACTATGAGATCAATAAGGTGCTTAACAGTTATCTTAATAACGGAACCATCCCTCCGAAGCAGGGCGGCCGTGCATTCGTCGACGTAAGAGACGTTGCAAATGCAATGCTCACTCTTGCAGATAAGGGTGAGCCCGGCGCAGGCTACATCGTATCAGGCGACTACAAGACCAGCGGCGAGTTCTTCCAGGACGTTAATGAGATCCAGGGCAACGACGCACCCGTCAAGACAGCATCCAAGCTCGTCATGAGCAAGTCTCTGGCTAAGCTCGTTGACTTCTACTATAAGATCACGCATAAGGAGAATCCGAAGGAAGCATATACACTCTTCAGCGATAATCCGGATGCAAGATTCGAAGACAACAGCAAGGGCGTTCTTCCCGAGCTTACGATAAGCTTCAAGGATTCCCTTAAGGATACTATCGAAGGCGCACAGCGCGGCGGTGTTCAGGCTGCAGCAGCAACACAGACAACGACAGAGCGCAAGACCTCTGCAGATGCTATGGAAGCAAGACTTAAGCAGCAGCAGAATGTTACTTCCAAGGCTCATGCTACCACAACTTCAGCAGAGACTCCGATGAGACCTGCTGCCCACACGAAGCTTGCCGCAGCAGCTGCCGCTAAGGTTGCAGCAAGAGCAGCCGAAGCAGAGAAGGAAGAGAACAAGTCGATCAGCCCTATGTCCACACTAAAGGACCCTGAGGAGTCAAAGCTCTCTGAAGACGATGAGCCCAAACTCAACAGCGAGACCACGTTCAGATTCGGCGGCACACCTACGAAGTTTACCAGAGTAGAAGCTCCCGCACCTGAGAAGCCGAAGTCGATCATCCCTCAGGCAAATAAGCCCGAGGCACCGAAGGCTCCCGAAGCTCCAAAGGCTGCAGAGCCCGCAAAGTCGATCATTCCGCCTTCAGCACCCAAGGCAGCAGAGCCTGCAAAGTCTATAATCCCGCCGGCAGCACCTAAGGCAGCTGAAGCACCGAAGCCTTCCGCACCTGCATCTGCAGGATTCCCGAGGCCGGGATTTGCCAGAACACAGCCTGCTGCACCTGCCGCACCCAAGGCAGAGCCCGTACAGCCCATCAATTCGGCATTCAAGGCACCTGAGCCGAAGGAGAAACCGGCACCTTCTGCAGGTTTCCCGAGAGCAGGCGGATTCGCTAGACCGCAGCCTTCACAGCCCGCAGCTCCTAAGGCAGAGCCTGTACAGCCCATCAATTCGGCATTCAAAGCACCTGAGCCGAAGGAGAAGCCTGCACCTTCTGCGGGATTCCCGAGAGCAGGCGGATTCGCAAGACCTCAGCCTTCACAGCCCGCAGCTCCGAAGGCAGAGCCAGTACAGCCCATCAATTCGGCATTCAAGGCACCCGAACCGAAGGAAAAGCCAGCACCTTCTGCAGGATTCCCCAGAGCCGGAGGCTTTGCAAGACCGCAGAATACACCTCCTGCAGCATCTTCCAATAGTGTAGCAAGACCTTCTGCAGCACCTTCAGGCGGCTTGTCCAAGTCTTCCGAGGATTCATCCGGCGGATTCTTAAGACAGTCAACTGCAGCTACGACTTTCCCGAGTCCTTCTGCAGCACCTGCTGCCGCAACGAAGACAGAGCCTATCAACAGTGCATTTAAGGCACCCGGTGCAAGTTCCGCACCTGCTGATACAAACCCGTTCAAGTCATCTGCCAATGCTTCTTTCGGAGCAGCCAAGGAAGAGCCCGCTAAGCCTTCCTTCGGTCAGGCAAATTCCTCTGCCTTTGCAAAGGAGCCTTCTGTAGATGATCTTTTCAATGATCTCGAAAAGGAGATCGAGAGCTACGGTTCTTCTGACGGACCTGTTGTTCCGCCCGGAATCTTTGCTCCTCCGCCGAAGCCGGGTCAGTGATAAGCAGCGTGAATTCTTTTAAGAATGACAAGAGAATAATCCTAGCAAGCGCGTCTCCCAGGAGGCGCGAATTGCTGTCTTTGATCACTGACAGATTCGAAGTGATCACTGCTGACGTCGACGAACGTGCCGCAGAGATAAAGATGGAAGAAGACGGAGTTCCGGCGCTCAAGGTAAGCGAGCACTTAGCTGAGATAAAGGCTAAGGCTGTTTTCGATTCTCTTACTGATGAGGAGAAGGAGAATTCGATCGTAATAGGCGCAGATACTTCGGTCATATTAGACAACATCATCTTCGGAAAACCTGCTGACAGGGAGGAAGCGGTAAATATGCTTTCGCTTCTGTCCGGCCATACGCATGTGGTCGCGACCGGAGTCGCTGTTTTCGAGGGCGGGAACAAAAAGACATTTACCGAAGAGACGCTTGTGGAATTTAACAGCCTGGACGACTATCAGAGAAAGCTGATCTCAGATTATATAGATACCGGCTCGCCTTTCGATAAAGCGGGCGGATACGGCATTCAGGACATGGGCGCGCTCCTGGTCAAAAGGATTGACGGAGACTACGCTAACGTCGTCGGATTCCCCGTCTCAAGACTGGCAAGAGAACTGGCAAACATGGTAAAATAATCGTTGGAATATGTATAGGTTCCAAAGGAGGAATACTATGTTTGGGATAGGATTAGGCAGTTTAGTAAGAATCGGCTTCAGAGTAAGCGATCACATTCTAAAGCAGCAGGAGATCGAGCGTTCAAGGACAGCATCCGAGAGGGCGCGTCTTCAGGCTGAAGCTTCAAGAGAGAAAGCAATAGAAGAGAATGCAAGACACAGGAGAACGATGCTCGAAGATGAGATCGCGCGTGCGAGCGTTGCTGTCGAATGCCCTAACTGCGGTTCCACAGGCAACCGTATCAGAAAAGACTCTACAGGATTTTGCCAGTTCTGCGGAACTGCGATCCAGATAAGCCAGAGCGGCATCGCATATATTGCAGATCCGATCGAGAAGGCTAAGGCTCTTGCGACTGAAGACATAAAGAAAAAAAGCGGGGAAAACGGTAATGACTAAGACCAGCAAGAGCGGCGGAACTGTAGGCAACGTACTGGGACTCATAGGAATATATATTCTTATTTATCTCGTATGTTCGGTAATGTTTGTAGGATTATTCCACACGGGACTTTTGAAGAACATGGAAGTCCTCATGTACAGGGGAATCGCATTCATCGTAATTACAGGCATAGTCGCTGCGGTCGTCATGGGCATTATCAGAAAATTCTGGGGCTTTATCACGGTCAGGGACATCATAATGATGTTCGTTATATTCTGCTGCGTTAATACGGTCCTCTTTGTACTCGTTCCGGTCACGGTCGAGCGTTCCGTATCGGTATTCATGTTAAGCTACATGGAAGAGAATTCCGATCAGACGTTCACCCAGGAATCCGTCGGAGAAGTGTTCACATCAAAATATGTAACCGATTACGGCGCATTCGAAAAGCGTTTCAACGAGCAGGTCGAGACAGGCACCATCAAGCAGAATCCCGACGGCTCCTACTCGATCACCGAGAGCGGCAAGTTCATCGTTAAAGCATTCAGAACGGTAGCAGAGTGGTTCGATACCGACAGGCGTCTGGTATATCCGAACGAGAATTAGTGATACTCAAAAACGGCAAAATACAGGACTGATTTCGGAAAGAACATGAGAAGTGCTTACAGAGCCTGACGGCGATCGCAAAGCTCGCACCCGATGCGGTTCTGGAAGACGGCCTGTCGATCCACTATTCAGGGGGCTCATCCATGCCGAAAGACGTATCCGCCTGGCTTAAGGAAAACGGAATCATATAAGTATTTAAATAATCAAGAAAAGGCATCCTTCCGGGGTGCCTTTTTCGATGTCCGAAAAATAACATTAAACGACGGAAATCGGGATAGGCAATTTATATTTGACACAATATAATTTAATCAAATACAAAACGAAGGGAGAAAGCAACATGTCAATATATGATTTCACAGTACCTACACCCAAGGGAGAGGAGATCTCACTCAAGGATTACGAGGGCAAGGTAATCCTCATCGTAAACACGGCAACAGGCTGCGGCTTCACACCTCACTACAAGCCGATCGAGCAGATGTACGAAGATCTCCACGACAAGGGATTCGAAGTCATCGACGTACCCTGCAACCAGTTCGCAGGACAGACACCCGGCACCGATGAAGAGATCCACGAATTCTGCCAGCTTAAGTACAAGACACAGTTCCCCCAGATGAAGAAGTCTGACGTCAACGGCGAGAACGCACTTCCTCTTTTTAAGTATCTTAAGGAGCAGAAGGGCTTCGAAGGATTCGGCAAGGGTCCCACAGCCCTCGTCATGAACAAGATGCTCGCAAAGAGCGACAAGGATTATGCTTCTAAGCCCGACATCAAGTGGAACTTCACAAAGTTCATTGTCGACAGGAGCGGAAATGTGGTCGCAAGGTTCGAGCCTACGGCTGACATGAAGGACGTCAGAAAGTGCGTTGAAAGTCTTATCTGAGAAGGTGTCTTTGTTTTCCCCTCTATGCAGCGTCCAGAAAAGTGGTAAACTTATACACGCCGCACCTTAAGCCGCTGGGCATTACGTATACGCAATACATAATGTTCCTGGTACTTTGGGAGAAAGACAACATCACGGTAGGCGAGCTTTGCAGAAGACTTATGCTCGACACCGGTACGGTTACCCCGATGCTTAAGAATACGGAGAAGCAGGGACTCATTAAGAGGACCAGAAGTGAAGAGGACGAGAGAGTAGTTGTTATTACTCTCACTGAAGAGGGCAAGGCTTTATATAAGAAAGCAAAGGACCTGCCCGTGAAGATCGGTTCATGCGTGAAGCTCGATAAGAGTGAAGCGATGGCACTATATAAGATTTTATATAAGCTTCTTGAAGAATAAGTAACCCGACCAAGATACGACATTCAATAAGGTGCCTATTTAAAATCGAGAACTAAAAAAGCCGGAATGAATTTTCCGGCTTTTTGCTTTCCGAAGCGCTCGAAAACACCCCACATAAACCTCTGTGATGCCGCGTATGACGGCTTCAGAGTGCGTTTTAGTGCACTAAAGACAAATCGGATATTTCCCCGGCATTTCCTGTTTGGTAATTTGGTATATACGATTTTTATGGACAGGAAATATTAGGATTTCTTAAAATCTAATTGGAGTAAGGGGAACGTCAAAGTATGGGAATAAGGGCTTTGACAAAACCCAAGACGCACTTATTGGCGATAAGGGAGTAGATTTTGGAAAAGGAAAAGGAGATGAGGTATTCATCTCCTTTTTCGTTTTTGTTTACTTGCCTGCGTTTTAAGCCTCAGACTCTGCCGAATCCGACTGCCTTTCTTACGAGCTCGTACTTCTCTTTTGCGATCTCGTTTGTGTAGTCGCGGCCTGCGTCAAGGATGTCGTCGATGATGCCGCTGGAGATCACTTCGTTGTACTTGTCCTGGAAAGGAACGACCTTCTCGACGACTGCGTCAGCAACGGCCTTCTTGAGGTCGCCGTATCCGCCGCCTTCGAACTTTGCAACTGCGTCTTCAATAGCGCAGCCTGTGAATACAGAGTAGATGGTAAGAAGGTTTGATACGCCGGGCTTCTCGTCCTCGTCGAACCTGATGATGCCGTCAGAGTCGGTAACGGCGCTCATGATCTTCTTTCTGATCGTCTTCTCGGGATCGGAAAGGAAGACTGATGCCTTCGGGTTATCCGTGGACTTGCTCATCTTCTGCGTAGGTGTCTGAAGGTCACGGATCTTAGCGCCGATCGTAGGGATCAAGGGCTCAGGGATCTTGAAGAGTTCGCCGTAACGGTTGTTGAACCTGATAGCGAGATTTCTTGCGAGCTCAACGTGCTGCTTCTGGTCGATTCCCGTAGGAACGTACTTGGGATCGTAAAGAAGAATGTCAGCAGCCATGAGGTCAGGATATGTTACGAGGCCTTCGGTGAAAGCTTCGTGAAGCGCTGACTTGGCCTTGAACTGATGCATTCTTGTCAGGTCACCGTGAGGTGTGTGGCATTCGAAGATCCAGGACAGATTTGCGTGATAGAGATTCTCCGACTGAATGTAGATGTGCATGTTCGGCAGGTTGGGATCGACGCCGCATGCGATATACATTGCGATAGCGTTGATGATGTTCCTGTGCAGAGCATCAGGATCCTGGGGAACCGTGATGGCATGCATGTCAGGGACGAAGAGCAGTGTCTCATAGTCTTTCTGGTAGTTTACGACCTGCGAGATGCCGCCGGCATAATTGCCGATCGTAAGTGAGCCGCTGGGCTGAAGGCCCGTAAGTAATCTGTCCATAAATATCCTCCGTTGTCTTTAAGACGACTAATATTAACACTTTATAATATAATTATCAAAAACAAACGGGGTTTATCACTTGCTTTATATACTCACAGCTCTTAAATGCGAAGCATCAGCACTTGCCGGACTGCCCGGCGAGGTCGTCGTTACGGGCGTGGGCGGATGTGCCGTAAGCACGATCTCGAAAACAGGATTAACCCCAAATGACTGTGTCCTTAACGTCGGCATCTGTGCCGGCAAGGATATAGGCAAAGGCTATCTCATAAATCAGGTCATCTCGAATGTTACCGGAAGACGTTTTTATCCGGATATCCTTTTCGAGTCCGGCGCGGAAGAGATGAGCATCACGACATCTTCTGAAGTCGTTACTGAAGTTGAAGAAGGCATGCTCTACGACATGGAATCTTCGCTGGTCTGTGACGCCGTTCTCAAGGTGATCCCGCCTTCAAATCTCGCGATCTATAAAGTCGTATCGGACAGCGGCGACAAGTTCCCCACGAAGAATGAAGTGACCCGGCTTATAAGAGATCACATTGATGAGATCAGGAAGATCGCAGAGCTCCTTACTGCAGGCGGCACTTCGGGAGATTACGGATTCCTGCCGGAAAGTATTTTCGAAGAGCTGCGCCTGACACAATATATGCGCAACGAATTAAAAGACATTGAGCATTACTGCGCTGCGGCCGGAAGGGAAGACGAGCTTCTGGCTCTTCTGGATAAAATGCGCGAAGAGGAGCGGATCCCTGTAAAAGACAAGAAGGCCGGAAGGGAGGTTCTCGATGAGATTTACTCATATCTACGTTGAGGAAAGAGCTTACGGGTACCCTCTGACCGGGAAGATCCTTGCAAATATCCCGGACGCGCACGTAATTAAGATCAAGCACTACAAGGACGTGTTCGACAGGAAGAGGCAGAATGCGCCTCTTCAAAAAGAACATCAGGCACTGATAATCGCGGTAAGGGACGGCAACAGGATCTTCAAGGGCGCGCCGGTGTGCCAGTCTTTCGGCCAGCCTGCTTTCTATTACGCGAGTTCCATGATGAACTGTCCTTTTGACTGCGAATACTGCTATCTCAAAGGCATGTATCCGTCCTCAAATATGGTCGTCTTCGTAAATCTTGAAGACTACAGGGCGGATGTGGAAGAAAAGCTTAAGGAAGGCCCTATGTACGTCTGTGCTTCATACGATACAGACCTTCTTGCCATGAACGGTCTTACCGGCCATGCTGATTTCTGGAAGGAAACGGCCCTTGAGCATGAAGATCTCCTGGTCGAGTTAAGGACGAAGGCAGCCGTTGAAGTGAAGGATAGTATCCCTAACGTCATCTATGCGTTCACATTATCTCCGGAAGAAGTGGTCACGGATCTTGAGCGTTATACCGCGCCTTTAAGCGCACGTATCAGTGCGGCGGCGAAGGCGTTAGAAGCGGGCGCAAAAGTCAGGCTTTGTTTCGACCCCATAATAAAGATCACCGGATGGAAAGAAGCTTATGAGAAGCTCATCGGCGAAGCGGCTTCCAGGATAGACTTCGGGAAGCTCACTGATGTCAGCGTCGGCACGTTCAGGATCTCCGGCGATTATCTTAATAAGATGCGCAGGGCATACCCCGGTTCGAAGACCGCGTGGTATCCTTATGTCATAAAAGACGGTGTGGCCCAGTATGAGCCTGAGACTGATAAGGAGATGCAGGCATTTGTCTGCGGCCTGCTCGAAAAGCATATCGGAAGGGAGAAGATCTTCACATGGAATTAAAGACAGCGATCGTCACCGGAGCGTCATCCGGCATCGGACTTGCGATATCAAAGATGCTCTCTTCGGAAGGCTATAAGGTCTACGGAATCGGAAGGATCTTTCCTGAGGACGCGGACTTTTTCGAGAAGAGGATATCACTGGATATCAGAGATACGGATATTCTTCTTAAGAAAATATCAGAGATAAAGAAGGTCGACCTGCTGGTCAATGCGGCAGGTTCGGCATACTACGGTCTTGCCGAGTTCAACACGGCAGACCAGATAAAGGAGATGTGCAGGACAGACTTAGAGGCTCCCATGATCCTGACTTCCGCACTCATCCCCAAGCTCAAGGATACAAAGGGCATGGTCATAAACATAGCTTCCGTTACTTCCACTAGGATCAATACACACGGTGCTGCATACGGCGCTCTGAAGGCGGGCCTTCGAAGCTACGGCAGGAGCCTTTACGAGGAAGTAAGAAAGACCGGCATAAGAGTTGTTACGGTCTGTCCGGATCTTACGCTGGGGACCAAGCTCTACAGGAATGCCGACTTCACGCCTTCAGAAGATGAGGGTTGCTACCTGCTCCCTGAAGATACGTCCGAATGTGTAAGGTCCGTTATCAACATGCGCGAGGGCGCGGCTGTGACCGAGGTCGAAGTCAGACCCCAGTTCAACAGGATCGAGAAAAAGAAGAAAGACTGACCTGCTAAAAAACTCAAGCCATTCAAAAATCACAGCAAAAGTCCGCTCATGCTGTGCTTTTTTGCCTGACTGGAAGTTATGTTCGAATTGCCCAATCAGCCGCCGAGAAATATTACATTTTGCAGAAAAAATCTTGCTAAAATTTATAAAAAAGTCTTGAAACCCTATTGTTTGTCAACTTTTTATGCTTTTATTACAGTCAGATTACAAGCACAATATATTGGGTTTTGAGGTTGACACAACCACAACATATAGGTAATCTTTAAGAGCGTCCCGAAGAGAAACGGGGCGCATTCGCACCTATTTTTCAATTTAGAAGCGAGGTATTGGGGCATGATCTTAGGCGGACTTCAGAAGTTGACTCTTTTGGACTTCCCCGGAACTGTTGCCTGTACGGTATTTACCGTCGGCTGCAACTTAAGATGCCCCTTCTGCCACAACCCGGCATTGGTTTTCAATCCCCCGGAAGACATGAGGATCAGCGAAGACGAGTTTTTCGCGTTCCTTAAGAAAAGACAGGGGATCCTTGACGGAGTTGCTATCACAGGCGGCGAACCGCTTCTGCATTCTGACATTGGTGAGTTTATCGCAAAGATCAAGTCGATGGGCTTCAAGGTAAAGCTTGATACCAACGGCACGTTTCCGGACAGACTGGAGAAGATCCTCTCTGAAGGCAATGTTGATTACGTCGCGATGGACATCAAGAACACCTTTGATAAGTATGCGGAGACTGTCGGCATTAAGAACTTCGATGCAGACCTCATTAAGAGGAGCATCAGGGTGATCCGGGACAGCGGGGTTGCCCACGAGTTCAGGACTACTGTGGTATCGCCTTTGCATAAGGCTGAGGATTTCTGTGAGATCGCGAAGCAGGTGGAAGGAACTGAGAATTACTTCCTGCAGAGCTTCGTTGATTCGGGAGATCTCTTAAACGGCGAAGGCTTGTCTGAGATGCCGCGCGAAGAATTGGAAAAGGCATTGGAAGGTGCAAAGAAAATAATACCGCAGGCGAAGATTCGCGGAGAGAGTTAAGGAGAGGACCATGTTTCAGATCATCAAGAGAGACGGCAAAGTCGTAGAGTTCGACTTAAGCAAGATTTCGGGAGCCATCGAGAAGGCTTTCATTGCACAGAAGAGAGAGTATAACAATCAGATCATTGATATGCTCGCGTTAAACGCAGTTTCAGACGCAGAGAAGAAGGCAGAAGGCGGCAAGGTTGACGTCGAATCCATTCAGGACAGCGTAGAAGCTACACTCCAGCGAATGGGTTATGAGGACGTAGCTAAGGCATACATCCTCTATCGTAATCAGCGCGAAAAGATCCGTAACATGAATTCCGCTCTCTTAAACTACAAGAATCTTGTAGACAGCTACGTAAAGGTAGAAGACTGGAGAGTTAAGGAGAACTCTACTGTTACTTATTCCGTAGGCGGCCTCATCCTCTCCAACTCCGGCGCTATCACAGCTAACTACTGGCTCTCTGAGATCTACGACAAAGAGATCGCAGACGCTCACAGAAACGCTGATATTCACATTCACGACCTCTCCATGCTCACAGGTTACTGTGCAGGATGGTCATTAAAGCAGCTCATCCAGGAAGGCTTGGGCGGCATCGTAGGCAAGATCACATCTGCTCCTGCAAAGCACCTCTCCACACTTTGCAACCAGATGGTCAACTTCCTTGGCATCATGCAGAACGAGTGGGCAGGCGCTCAGGCTTTCTCCTCTTTCGATACATACCTTGCACCTTTCGTAAAGGTAGACAACTTAAGCTACAAGCAGGTTAAGCAGGACATCCAGTCCTTCATCTACGGCGTTAACACACCTTCAAGATGGGGTACACAGAGCCCGTTCACAAACATTACTCTCGACTGGACAGTACCGAACGACCTGGCAGAACAGAACTGCATCGTCGGCGGCAAGGAAATGGATTTCAAGTACAAGGATTGTAAGGCCGAGATGGACATGGTCAACAAGGCTTTCATCGAGATCATGATCGAAGGCGACGCTAACGGCCGCGGCTTCCAGTATCCTATCCCTACATACTCGATCACAAGAGATTTCGACTGGTCTGAGACAGAGAACAACAAGCTCCTTTTCGAGATGGCTGCAAAGTACGGTATCCCTTACTTCTCCAACTACATCAACTCCGACATGGAGCCTTCCGATGTACGTTCTATGTGCTGCCGTTTAAGACTCGACCTTCGTGAGCTCCGTAAGAAGTCCGGCGGATTCTTCGGTTCCGGTGAGTCCACAGGTTCTGTCGGCGTTGTTACCATCAACATCCCGAGGATCGCTTATCTCGCAGAAAATGAGGAAGACTTCTACAAGAGACTTGACCACCTCATGGACATCGCTGCAAGATCTCTCAAGATCAAGAGAAACACGATCACAAAGCTTCTCGATGAGGGTCTCTATCCTTACACAAGACACTACCTCGGAACATTCAACAACCACTTCTCCACGATCGGTCTTGTCGGCATGAACGAGGCTGGCCTCAACGCCAAGTGGCTCAGAAAGGATCTTACACACGAAGAGACACAGGCATTCGCAGCTGACGTTCTCAACCACATGAGAAACAAGCTCTCCGAATACCAGGAGAAGTACGGCGACCTCTATAACCTCGAGGCTACACCTGCAGAGTCCACGGCATTCCGTCTTGCTAAGCACGACAAGGCAAGATATCCCGACATCATCACGGCAAACGATGCTTCCGGCGTATACTACTACACCAACAGCTCACACCTTCCTGTCGGCTACACAACAGACATCTTCGATGCTCTTGATGTTCAGGATAACCTCCAGACTCTCTACACATCAGGTACGGTATTCCACGCATTCTTAGGCGAGCGTCTCCCTGACTGGAAGGCTGCAGCATCTCTCGTAAGAAAGATCGCCGAGAACTACAGACTGCCTTACTACACGATGTCTCCTACATACTCCATCTGCTCCGTTCACGGATACCTCCCCGGCGAAGTTAAAGCTTGCCCTGAGTGCGGCGGCCCGACCGAAACATACAGCCGTATCACAGGTTACTACCGTCCGGTCAAGAACTGGAACGACGGTAAGCTCCAGGAGTTCAAGGACAGAAAGACATACAATACATGCGAGTCCACAATGAAGCCCAGGACTGCTACTGTTACGGTAACAAAGGCTGAGGAGAAGGAACTTCCCGAGCTTAAGCCCGCACCCGATGCAGTAGGCACAAAGCCGATGCTCTTCACAACACACACATGCGCTAAGTGCAAGGCAGTCAAGGCAATGTTTGATGAGCAGAGATTCGACTATGAGCTCATCTACGCAGACGATGACGCAGAGCTCGCAAAGCAGTTCGACATCGTTAACGTTCCTGTCCTCATCATCCCTGACGGCGACGGCGTCAGAAAGTACACAGACGTCGGACCCATCAGACAGTATGTCAACGAGTGCAAGGGCATTAAGTCTTAAGGACCAGGTGATATAAGTAAGCGAAAAGTTCCCGCGGAAGATCAAGTTCTCCGCGGGACTTTTTTAGTAATAAGCGCGTAACAGATTTATTGCATTTTTATCACATATTGCTCAAAAACCCTGATATAATTAAAGTGACTAATTATGTGATGAAAGTAGGTGGCTTCTATGAGTAGTTCGTTAAGATTATCACGCAGCGTCTTAGCTGCATTGATTACGCTCTGCGTATTCTTTACATGCCTGCCGGCCGGAAGGACCGTAAAGGCAGCTACCAATCCGACGGTCTATTATGCATGTACTAATGATACTGATACAGTAGTTGTTACCAATAAGAACAATATTCCCGAGGGATACTTCTGTTTCGAAGTTTTTGTTGATAACGGCAGTTCTGCGTATCCGTATTCGCTTGATCCGTTTATTATCGACAGCTATAGCGATAACAATCCGAATAACAACATTCCTGTTCTCATAAATAACGCTTTGGTCGATGCTTCGAATCTGCCGGAGTTAAGATATGCTCTTCTCGGAAGCGGTAAGATCCAGTTTTCCGGATATGGCTTTTACTCCACTGCTAATAATGCATACACTGGTGATATGACAGATGTAGGTGAAATCGAAAAACATGTTAGAGATTTAGGAAACATTCAGGATGATTATTCTGTTAATGTATTCGGAAATGCAACGATAAAAGAACCCTCAGTTTTCAATGAAATCAATATCGGAGGCAGTGCTTCTTTAACTGTCAGCCATGAGGGTAATGACGGACATACTGAAATTACGGCGAACAAAATTAAAATATCCGGCGCCGGCAGTCTGGTAATTGCTGACTGCAATGAACCTAACGGACTCAGGATCAAGAATGAACTCGATGCACCTGAAGGAAGTATCACAGGCGCTAACGGTTCAGTTCTGCAGATTGAAAGCGGCGCTGTTGTTAAAGGCGGTATCACGCTCTATGCACAAAATGGTACAACAGCATTAACAGGCGCCGGATTTTCCAATACCACTTATTTGGAGACAGAATCCTATACATACTGGACCGTAGGTTATGATTCAGCCAGATGGATCGAAGATGGTGAGCCCGGACCGGAAGATCCTCCGGGAATATATGTAGCGTTTAATAATGAGTTCTTCACTTCATGTACATATAAGATCGATAACGGTGAATCTCAGGAAGTTCCGCTTGACGGACATGTTCTTACCGGCGGCAATGCAGACAGCATTACGTTCACTTTCGTTCCTGAAGCCGGAACATTGAATGTCAAGCAGGGTGATCAGAATCTGACGGTAACTAACAATTCGTTTACCATTAACAAGACTGATTTCGATTGGACTCAAAGACCTTGCTATGTTGAGGTAACAACCGCAAGGCCTAATGGCATCTATTTCCATTACGAAGACGGTCTTGTAGATGAGATCAATTATGAATTGGGCGAGAGTTCCTCTTATAAGGTAAGCGGTAATTACATAGCCCCGTCTGTTTATGAACATGTTTCGGGTATTTATTTCCACGTGGTCACTGTGGATGCTTCAGAAGAGATCTCGACCTATATTTCAACTGATAACGGATTATCTTACGGCACGGGAAATTTCCATGATGAATTCTATCTTGAAAGAAGCGGTGATTCCTGGCCTGAGGTTTATGATGTTTTCATCCGCAGAGGCGAAAAGAAGTATCCCGGAATGTACCTGAATTTCGACAGGAGCGAGAATTCTCCGATCGAAAAGATACAGTATTCACTTGATGACGGTGCGTTAACGGATCTGACAGAGGAATTCCTCAGCTATGATATCTATAGATATAATGCAAAGGTTAAGTTTGTGCTCACTCCGAAGTCAGGTGTTGATAATCTTGAAGTAAGGATCGACTGGGACCAAAACTTTATAGGCACGACTGCTCCGTTCACAGGATTTGTTTTCGCAAACAATGAGATTGTCATTACAAAACCTGCTGATGCTGAAGAATGGGGAGCACTCTATGAGATCGGAATCAATGTTCCCGGACAGCCCCAGCCTGAGGAGACTTTCACCATCGAATTCCCGGATTCAATGGATGTGATCAGGAATCTTGAATTTACAACAGACGATGTAAATTCAGGCAATGTAACCTGGAGACCTGCCACACGTGATGAGAATGGCGGAAGGTATTATATCGAAGCAGAGAAGAACTGGACCGCTATTACTATAAAGATGACGCCTTGTGATCACATCACTGATGGATTGGATGTCAGATTTGAGAGTCTGGCACAAAGCGGGGCAGAACCTGCAGCGATGAGCGGCATTGCAGTTAACAATAACCAGTTCACACTCGTAAAGCCTTATGAAGGCGAGAATCCGGATTGGGCATACGGATATATCGTTACTGTCACTGCAAAGAACGATAATCCCACTCCTACACCTGATCCTCAGAATGAGCTTGCAAAGTTCGGCGGATACAGGATAAGACTTGACGGTTATGTCGGCATTTCTTACTATGTTGCGCTCAATCAGGGCATTCGCGATTCGAACACGAAGATCACATTCACATTCGACAGCATTAATCCCGAATTCTCAAGACAGGAGATCGGCTTTGATTCTGCACGTTATGTAGAGGAAGAGGGCAAAGGAGACTACTATGTTTTCGATTTCAAGGTTGCGCCGAATGACATGACAAAGACCATAACGGCAACACTGACCAATAGAGATTATTCACTCACGTTTGAACAGTTTACTGCCAGGGATTATGTTGATTACTATGCGAAGCACGGCACGGGAAATCTGGCAGCTCTTGCAAACTCGATCAAGAATTACGGCTACTATACCCAGCTTAAGTTCGGGCCTTCTGAGCCGATCTTTGCAGGTGATGCGATGACACTTACAGATCCTTCTTATGAGAGAGTTACTGTAGGAAGCATCCAAGACGGCATCAGTTATTCCGGATCCAGCGTGGTATTCCTGTCCGGTAATAAGATCAAGCATTATTTCACGATTACGAGCAATCCCGATGCTTATACTTTCAAGGTCAACGGAAAGACCGTAAATAAGGTCTCGGAAGGCGGAAACCTTTATTCTGTCTCGACGGAGGAGATCCCCGCATCTGTTCTTGCAACCGGCATCAGCGTAGAGATCCTTTATAACGGAAATGCGATCAAGAGTTTCTCGTATTCAGCGATGAACTACGCAAAGGCAGTCCTTGAAAGCCAGGGCACGACTTCTGAAATGAAGTCTCTCGTAAAAGCGTTTGCTATGTACTACACAGCTGTAAATGCTTATAATAATTCCGGTAATTGATAAAGGGGGAACATATGGACAGCAAGACCTCATATGAGAAACTCGATCTCGAAGTGATAAGATTTGAAGCAGAAGATATTATTACCGGTAGTAATTGTCCTACAGAAGGCGAGATAGTCGGAGATTAAAATGAAGCTCAGATCAGATTTTATAACACACAATTCATCAGACGAATCCTACCTCGTGCCTACATCGGGTGCTGAGTTCTCAGGGATCGTAAAAGGAAACAAGACGCTCGGCGCGATCGTTGAACTTTTAAAGGAAGAGACAACAAGGGATCAGGTCGTAGCGGCAATGAAAGAACGTTTTGAGGCACCTGAGGGAGCGATCGAGAGAGACGTTGACCGCGTTATCTCCGAACTTCAAAAGATAGGCGCACTCGAATGAGAGAATTGGTATACTAATTAAAACAAAACAAACGGGACTGTCTTATGGCAGTCTCCGTTTTTTATGAGGGTACATGATCACAGGGCGGTATGAGTTTGCGGGAAAAGTAGTTGAAGTGAATTCTCTTCATGAGATGGTTCACGCATATTGTGCTGACTACGCCACGGATGCTCCTGCGGATCTTGAAGTGACGGTCTCTCAGGATGATATCGAATATGAAAGATCTCACGCTGAACGAGACGGATATGCCGACGGGTATCTGGAAGAGCTCGCCGTTTACCGCAAGATATCTGAGAAGATGCCCTTTTACGATACGATCCTTTTCCATGGTTCCGTAGTTGCAGTTGACGGTGCCGCATATATGTTTACGGCAGCTTCCGGTACGGGCAAATCAACTCACGCAGCACTTTGGCGTGAATATTTCGGTGACCGCGCAGTGATGGTAAATGACGATAAGCCGCTTCTCCACATTGGAGATGTGGTGACCGCATACGGTACGCCTTACGACGGCAAGCACAGGCTGTCAAATAAGATCGCGGTGCCTTTGAAGGCGATATGCATTCTGACGCGCGCCGATACGAATTCAATAGTGCCGGTAACGAAGTCAGAAGCGTACCCGATGCTTATTCAGCAGGCGTACCGCCCGAATGATGTTTTCGCGCTCCAAAAAACACTTACACTTGTTGATAAACTGGCAGGTTCGGTCAGGTTCTATAGGCTCGGCTGCAACATGGATATCGAGGCCGCCGGGATCGCTTATAAAGGAATGAATCAGGCATGATAAGTTTCGAAGAAGAACTCGAGAAAAGCGGCAAGCTTATCTATACAAACGTCGGCGTCAGCATGCGTCCCCTGATCAAGCAGGACAGGGATCTTCTCGTCATCGAAAAGCCAAAGGGCCGCCTTAAGAAATACGACTGCCCCTTATATAAACGTCCCAACGGTCAGTATGTCCTTCACCGCGTGGTCAAGGTGTGTGACGACGGATATGTGATCCTTGGTGACAACTGCCTGCGCAAGGAATACGGGATCAAAGAAGAGCAGATAATCGGCGTTCTCACTTCACTTGTAAGGAAGGGCAAAGAGGTCGACTTTAACAGCTTCGGATACAGGTTCTATTCGAGGTTCTGGTATGCCGTATATCCCGTTCGTGTTATATTTATGAGAGCAAGAAGCTTATTGGGAAGGCTTTACAGGAAATGCAGAAGAGCGCGGTAAAGTGGCTTTATAAAGTCCCGGGCAGAAAGAAGATATATATCGTCCTGCTCACCATTGTTCAGTGCCTTAACGGTGCGAGCGGTGTTCTTTATGCGCTTTTCTTAAGAGGCATCGTCGACAGCGCAGTCGGCCGCGATAAGAACGGATTTATCTTTAATGCAATCTGCATCGTCGCACTCGTGCTTATTCAGCTGACCCTTAATGCAATTACGCGCTGGCTTTCCGAGCTTTCTCGTTCTACATTCGAGAACCTTTTCAAGGAGAGGCTGATGCATAACATCCTTCGAAAAGATTTCGGACGCGTAAGCGCAGTCCATTCAGGCGAGTGGCTCAACAGGCTTACCAACGACACGACTCTTATCGCAAACAATTACACCGATATAATCCCGGGCTTTGCCGGCATGGCAGTAAAGATGATCTCCGCACTCGTCATGATCACTGTCCTTGATCCGAGATTCGCGCTTATCCTGATCCCTCTGGGGATCCTTCTCGGACTTCTGACATTTGCTTTCAGAAAGAATATGAAAAAACTCCATAAGAAGGTCCAGGAAAAGGACGGCGACGTGAGGATATTCATGCAGGAGAGGATCTCGAGCCTCATGGTCATCCGTTCCTTTGCAGCAGAAGAACAGACTGAGTCTGAAGAGCGTCTTAAGACCGGTGCGCACAAGAAGGCCCGCATGAGACGCATGCGTTTCTCGAATATATGCAACTTCGGCTTCGGAGGCGCGATGAACGGCATGTATATCTTCGGTGTCATCTACTGCGGATACGGGATCTTAACCGGCACCATCAGTTACGGTACCCTGACTGCCATTACGCAGCTCATAACGCAGATCCAGTCACCTTTTGCAAACATCACAGGTTACCTGCCGCGCTGGTATCAGATGATCGCGAGTGCAGAGCGTCTCATGGAGATCGAGACATTCGATGACGATATCGCTGAATCGATCGAGTCCGGTGATGCCGTTGCCGCTTTCTATAAAGATTCGTTTGCAGGCATAGGTCTGGACAATGTCTCTTACACATACTATCCCGCATCAAATAAAGTCGACGGCATTTCCAAAGACAATATGCCTGTTGCGGTAACTTCACTTGATCTTGCAATTGCCAAGGGCGAGTACGTTGCATTCACGGGCCACAGCGGATGCGGAAAGTCCACTGCGCTGATGCTCCTCATGGGAATCTATAAGCCTGATTCGGGCATGCGTTATGTCGCGCTTAATGACGGTTCTCGAAAAGAACTTACTTCGTCGTGGCAGAGGCTTTTCGCTTACGTTCCGCAGGGCAACAAGCTCATGAGCGGAACCGTCCGTGAGATCGTAAGCTTTGCGGATAAGTCTTATTCATCTGACGATACACGCATCAATGAAGCGCTGAAGATCGCCTGCGCTGACTCTTTTATCGGTGAACTCGATAACGGTATCGATACTGTATTGGGCGAGCGCGGAACGGGCCTTTCCGAAGGCCAGATGCAGAGGATCGCAATTGCCCGCGCGATCTTTTCCGAAGCTCCCATCCTGGTCCTTGATGAAGCTACCAGCGCGCTTGATGATGCTACTGAGAAAAAACTCTTAGAGAACCTTCGCGCACTGACCGACAAGACGGTCATTATCGTAACGCACCGTGCCGCAGCTCTGGAGATCTGTGACAGGAAGATAGAGTTCTGATCATTTACCGCCCCCTTCATAAAGACAACAAATAAATGCCCCGTCCTGAATTGAACGGGGCTTATTAAGTGTCGTTGTTGTTTGGTCTGTCAGATCTGATCAGCCGGAACGAAGGGTAATTCGATCACGCCGTTGTCTTCGGATGAAGTCGGCTTGGGCGTGGGATCAGCAGCCTTGGGTGTGGGAGTTGCGGTCGGCTTAGGTGTGTTAGTTGCCGAACCGGAACCTGAACCTGAACCGCTGCCGGAATCAGTCGTTGCAGAAGTTGTAGTTGTTGTAGCACCGTCGTCAGGTCCGATGATGACTTCACCCTCTTCAGTGGTGATGGGAGGTTCAGTCTCGGATTCTGTTGTAGCTTCGGTTGTAGTAGTCTCCTCAGCTGTGGTCGTGGTTTCAGTAGGAACCAGAACGTCCTTCTTATTGCAGCTGCGGATGACCAGCGCTATTACCAGAATGAGGACAAGAACACCGGCGATGACAGAAAGTGTAATTGTTAATTGTTTTTTATTCATGAGAAGATAATACCCTTAAAGTAAAAATACTGCAATTATTTTTCGAACATGAGCCCTGTAATATGATTATTTGGTTACGAAATAAAATGTAATAAAAATTTTCGGATAAGTAGTAGTAGAATACGGACAGTAATCTTAATAAGG
Source organism: Oscillospiraceae bacterium (assembly GCA_902764825.1). Lineage (GTDB taxonomy): Bacteria > Bacillota > Clostridia > Saccharofermentanales > Saccharofermentanaceae > Saccharofermentans. The sequence continues at coordinate 13,797 of CACWXL010000027.1, read as the reverse complement.
TGTTTCGGTTATGGAAGACTATTCTTACGATCACAGTGTTGAAAGCGAACAGAGCAGCACCACAATGCTCGACTATCTGAATGAAGAAGCTGAACTCGACAGAGTCGACTACGAAGCCTTCATGGAAGAGATAAGAGTCAGCTGATAAGGTAACCGGGTATCGTTTGCGGTGTCTTTTAAGTATAAGGGGCTTTTGCCCCATTTTTTATGGGCGGATGATGGGAATATCCTGTGCGGGATTCGAACCGGCTCTGTGAATGAAGTGCGTGTCGTCATTTTGGTGACGATTTCCCGGTTTTCGTTATCAGAATGTGAAAAATCGAACTGAAATCAACATTTTGGTGACGATATTCCGATTTTCGTTATCGAAATATTAACAAGGCCTAAATCCGGCAGTAAATTACTTACAACCTATATCTTCTGCACAATGCGAACGCCTTAAAATATTGCAATTCCCGACTTACATATTGGCGGCGGAGTTCTCATAATTAAAGTGTAAGGAAAATTTTAGGTGGTCTTTATGACTGCCGGGGATCGGAGGTATTTTTATGCTGAAAGATTTTGTTAAGGTTGCCAAGCCTGAAGATGAAGAGTTCACAAAGAGATTGGAAGAGGAGAGGGCCAAGCTTTTCGCGGCCCAGATGAAGATAAAGGAAGCAGGGCTTCCGGTAATGGTCATGTTTGAAGGCTGGGGTGCGGCAGGAAAAGGCAGCGTCTTAGGAAAGATCATTAAGAACATCGACCCGAGATTTTTCAGGGTCAAGACTTTCCCAAAGCCGACGAAGGAGGAACTCAGATATCCGTTCCTATACCGCTACATGAAGGAGATCCCGGAGAAGGGAAAGTTCGCATTCTATGACACCTTCTGGATGGAGGAGATCACGGATGCCAGAGTTGAGGATTATCTCGATGACGAAGAGTATGAGGAGATGATCGATTCGATCAACAAGACGGAGAGGACGCTTGTTGATAACGGCTATCTCGTAATGAAGTTCTTCTTCCAGATAAGCAAGAAGGAACAGAAGGAGAGGCTCGAAAAGCTCCTGGATGACAAAGACACGAAGTGGCGTGTCGATAAGGGAGACCTTTATGAGAATAAGCACTACGACGACTGCCTTGAGGTCTACGACCAGTATCTGAAGGATACGAATAATCCGACGGCACCGTGGTACATCATCGACAGTAAGGATAAGAAGTTTGCTGAGCTCCAGGTCCTTGAGTTCCTGAATCAGGGGATCGAGACGGCATTAAAGAACCAGAATACGGCAGCGCCGATCCTGCAGAATGTTTTCCCGCTCAAGAAGACGCCGCTCCTTAAGGAGATCGAACTTAAGGACAAGACGCTCACGGACGAGGAATATGAGGAGAAGCTCGATAAACTCCAGGATGAGCTCCGTGATCTGCACAACAAGCTCTACAGGAAGAAGATACCGGTCATCATCTGCTATGAGGGCTGGGATGCTGCAGGCAAGGGCGGCAACATCAAGCGTATCACGGGCGCGCTCGATCCGAGAGGATATGAGGTGCTTCCTATAGCAAGTCCGGAGCCGCACGAGAAGAACAGGCACTTCCTCTGGAGATTCTGGACGAGGCTTCCGAGGACAGGCCACGTTGCGATCTTTGACCGCACGTGGTACGGCAGGGTCATGGTCGAGCGAATCGAAGGCTTCTGCTCTGAGAATGACTGGCAGAGAGCTTATAACGAGATCAATGAGTTCGAAAAAGAGCTCACCGATTGGGGCGCAGTCGTCATCAAGTTCTGGGTTCAGATCGACAAGCGCACGCAGCTCAAGCGCTTTAAGGAGCGCCAGGCAAATCCCGAGAAGCAGTGGAAGATCACTGATGAGGACTGGCGCAACCGCGAAAAGTGGGACAAGTACGAGACCGCGATCAATGAGATGATCAAGAAGACTTCGACAGAGTTTGCACCCTGGTACATACTTGAATCAGTCGACAAGAAGTATGCGCGTATCAAGGCACTTGAGATCGTGATCGACAGGATCAAGGAAGCATGCGATAAGGGCAGCAAGGACTGAAACTAAGACGCCGGTAAGGCGGATCATTACAAAGCGAAAATCATAAGGAATGCCTGTGGGGACTTTTAAGAGCTCCCACGGGCATTTTAACTGCTCAAAAAACGGGGGCAAAATGTGGGCAAAGTCAAATGAATTGCGCGAAATAGAGCGTTTTTTGTCGAATTTGTCTACCACACACTTGACTTACCCGTGCTAAAATAAAAACTGTTAGTATATACCATAATTCGAAAATTACAAATACTTTTTCGCAAATTTTATAAATATTTTTTAGAAATTCTAAGAAAGGCAGGTTCGTATGGGCTTTAAGATTGGCGACAATATCGTTTATGCCGGCAGCGGCGTTTGTCAGATAGACGACATCAAAGACATCAGTTTTTTCAAAGAGAAACCTCAGAAATACTATGTTCTAAAGCCGCTCTTTGTAGCAAGATCCCAGTACGTATACGTGCCGCTCGATAATGAGGCTCAGGTAAGCCGCATCAGGCCTGTCGCTTCGAAGAAGGAAGCAATCGCCCTGATCGACAAGCTACCGATCGATAACTGCAGCTGGATCGAAGACCGTAATGAGCGCAAGGCTACATTTACGGACATCATCGTTAACGGCAGCAGGGAAGATATAGTCGGACTGATCTATCTCATCAACAGACACGCAGAGAAGCTCGCCAAGGAAGGCAAGCATTTGAACGCGCAGGACGAGCGTGCCCTGACCGATGCGAGGAACAGGATGAACAACGAGATCGCAGTCGCGCTTAATATGGATCCTGACGGAGTTGCTTACATGATCCATGAGAAGACGGGGCTGGAAGACTTCGCATAAAGAACGCAGAAGACGGAGAAACCTAGTAAATTGGTATTAGTTATTGCAATATGCAAAAAGGTGTGATTTAATAACCGCAGTTTTGATTTAAGGAGATTCCTTATGCTATTACTACTACTTTAGGGAGACGAACTAAAGCGGCTTTTGCTAGCGCCTAAGAGAACCAAAGATATGATTTGATTTGAATAACGCTGCAGGGTACGCTAAAGGCCCGGCAGCGTTTTTTATTCAAGTTAAATCAGTGACATAAGGGGATCCGAACCCGAATAGTAAGGAGATAAATAAAATGATTGCAGTACTTAAGAACACGGCAACAAAAGAACAGATCGCGAGCCTCATCTCATGGTTCGAGGATAAGGGCCTTAAGGTCAACGAGTCAAAGGGTGAGTTCTGCACCGTATTAGGCCTTATCGGCGATACATCGACGGTAGATATCGATATGCTCCAGGGTCTGGACATCATCGAGAAGGTCACGAGAGTATCAGAGACCTTCAAGAAAGCAAACAGAAAGTTCCATCCTGAGGACACGGTCGTTGATGTATCCGGAGTCAAGATCGGCGGAGGCAATTTCGCTGTCATCGCAGGTCCCTGCTCCGTAGAAAGCGAAGAGCAGATCATGAGCGCGGCAAGAGCAGTCAAGGCAGCAGGCGCAACGATCTTAAGAGGCGGCGCATTCAAGCCGAGAACATCTCCTTACGATTTCCAGGGGCTTCACGAAGAGGGCATCAGGCTTCTTCTCGAAGCCAAGAAAGAGACCGGCCTTCCCATCTGCTCCGAGATCATGAGCCCTGAGCAGATCCCGGTTTTCGAGGACGTTGATTTTCTTCAGGTCGGTGCAAGGAACATGCAGAACTTTGACCTTCTTAAGGCACTCGGCAAGACAGGCAAGCCGATCCTCTTAAAGCGCGGCCTTTCCGCTACGATCAAGGAGCTCCTGATGAGCGCCGAGTACATCATGAGCGAGGGCAACCCGAACGTTATCCTCTGCGAGAGAGGCATCAGGACATATGAGACTTACACGAGAAACACATTCGACGTAAGCGCCATCTCAGTATTGAAGCAGATCACACACCTTCCTGTCGTAGGTGACCCTTCACATGCAACAGGCAAGTCCAGCCTCATTAAGCCGATGTCCATGGCAGCGGTGGTTTCCGGCGCGGATGCACTCGAGATCGAAGTTCACTGCAATCCGGAAAAGGCCCTCTCCGACGCAGCACAGCAGCTTACGCCTGCACAGTTCGGAGAAGTAATGGAAGCAATTGCAAAAGCAAGAAGCATTCTGTGATCAACAAGGCGCTGATAATTATGTCAGCGTCTTTTTTATAAGTTCGAAAAGGAAGTGTATTTAAAATGAAGATAACAGTCGGAGTTGTAGGTCTTGGTCTTATCGGAGCATCATTCGCAAAGGCATATAAAGAGAATGAGAGCGAAGCGGTGGTTTATGGCTGGAACCGTACAAAGAGCATTTCGCAGATGGCGAAGATGCAGGGCATCATTGACGATGAACTGACAGATGAGAATCTCGGTGAATGTGATCTTGTTATCCTCTCTTTATATCCTGAAGCAAGCATCAACTGGATGGAAGAGCATAAGGAGCACTTCAACAAAAAAGGTATGATAATCGATGCGTGCGGCACGAAGCGTCTCGTATGCGAGAAGTGCTTTAAGATCGCTGAAGAGAACGGACTCCTTTTTGTCGGATGCCATCCGATGGCAGGAACGAAATTCTCCGGCATGACGCATTCAAGAGGCGACATGTATTTCGGTGCGCCGATGGTCGTCGTACCGCCGAGATTCGATGACATGTTCCTGTTAGACAGAGTAAAGGATCTTCTCTCACCTTGCGGTTTTGGAAGCTATCATTTATCTCACGCCGATGAGCACGATAAGATGATCGCCTTCACTTCGCAGATGGCACATCTCGTATCCAATGCTTACATCAAGAGCCCTTCAGCAAGGAATCATAAGGGGTTCTCGGCAGGTTCATACAAGGACATGACCAGAGTCGCATGGCTCAATCCGACGATGTGGACACAGCTCTTTCTGGAGAATAAGGACAACCTGATCTTCGAGATCGACCACCTTCAGGAAGAACTCGCTAAGTACAGAAAAGCGCTTGTGGAAGATGATTTCGACGGCCTTAGAGACTTGCTCGATGAAGGCAGAAAGATAAAAGAAGAGGTCGACGGCATATGAGAACAGTCCGAGTAAATGCAGCTTCCAAAAGCTACGATGTCCTGATCGGCAAAAATGCCGTTGAAGCTTTGGGCGGAGAGGCAAAAAAGCTCTGCCCCGGCGCATTAAAGGCACTGGTCGTATCTGAGACGAATGTCGCACCGCTCTATCTGGATGCGGTTAAGGCACAGCTCGAAGGCGCAGGCTTTGAAGTAACGGATTATGTTTTCGAGGCCGGCGAACAGAATAAGAATATCAATGAGATCGCCGGCATGTGGAATAAGATGGCCGAGAAAGGCTTTACGAGAACTGACTTCGTTGTCGGCTTGGGCGGCGGCGTAACGACTGATATGGCAGGCTTTGCGGCTTCAACATTCCTTCGCGGCATCAAGGTCATCCAGCTTCCGACATCGCTCCTTGCGATGGTTGACGCATCGGTCGGAGGCAAGACCGGTATCGACATTCCTATGGGCAAGAACCAGGTCGGCGCTTTCTGGCAGCCGTCACTCGTTCTTGAAGACACATCATTCTTAAAGACGCTTCCTGATGAAGTATTCACTGAAGGAATGGGTGAGGTTACCAAGCATGCTTTTATTATGGATTTAAAGCTCCTCGAAAAGCTCGAGGAAGCAAATGGCGACATAAGGTCAGACGAAGATCTTTTGGAAGAGATCGTTTACATGAACGTCGCTGACAAAGCAAGTGTTGTAAGTGAGGACGAGACAGATAACGGCAGACGCCAGACGCTGAACTTCGGCCACACCGTAGGGCACGTTATAGAGCGCGACAGCGGATTTGCAAAGCCTCACGGAATATGTGTTGCAAAGGGCATGGGAATCGTCATTGATTCGTGTGTTAGAGCAGGAACGTTATCCGAAGAAGATGCAAAGAGAATGAAGGATCTTCTGACGCTCTACAAGCTCCCGGTAACAGATGACATCACGCCCGAAGCGATCGTGGAAGGTGCAATGAACGATAAGAAAAAACGCGGTGACACTTTATCGGTTATACTTGTAAATAAGATCGGTAAGGCCGAGATCAAGAAGATGAATAAAGAGGAGTTCCTGAAGTTTTTATCGGTATGAGAATAGCTTGCAGAAATCTTAATCTTGATATCAAAGCTCCTCTGTCAAAGTCTGTTTATCACAGGGAGCTCATAATCAATTTCCTGCTCGGTGCAAGAGGTGATTTCCTTAACGATTCCGGCAATGACAACGACGATATAAGAGCTACCAAATCCTGCCTCCGCGCGCTCGAAAATACTGACGCTGAAGAAGTAATCCTTAACTGCAACGAGAGCGGTTCGACGCTCCGTTTCATGATCCCCGTTGCTCTCGCAGCGAAATCCTCAAACGTTAAGAAGCTTATCTTCAAGACAAAGGGAAGACTTATCGAAAGGCCCATAAAAGAGCTCGCTGACTGTCTTGCACCCTTTGGCGTAGAGATCACCAAAGATGCAGAAGCTAATGAGATTACAGTTACGGGAAATATAGAGCCCGGTCAATATGTCATTGACGGCAGCGTATCGTCCCAGTATATCTCAGGTCTTCTGATGGCGCTCTCAAGTTTTGAAGAAGAGTCAGAGATCGTTGTCACGGGAGGCATCGCGTCAGTCCACTACATCGAGCTTACGACAAATGCGCTCGCAAAGTACGGGATCGGCATAGTAAGAGAAGGCGACACATATAAGGTGCCCGCAAAGTCAATAAACAAAGCCGCTGACGGTAACTTCGAAGTTGAAGGCGACTGGAGCAACGGTGCATTTCTCTTATGTCTCGGAAGCCTTATCCACGGCGGTTCGGCAAAGATAACGGGACTTAATACGGAGTCTGCACAGGGCGATAAAGAGATACTTCATTTCTTAAAGCTTGCAGGCGTGACTTTCCTTAATGCAGGCGATGCTTTCTTCGTGCAGGACAGCCGCACCAATACGGTAAGAAAGCTTCTTGAGATGGACTGCAGCGACATTCCGGACATCGTTCCTTATATGGCAGTAGTAGGCGCGTTCAGGGCTGAAAAGACTGTTCTTAAGGGAATCAAGCGCCTGAGGATAAAGGAGTCTGACAGGGCGAAGGCGATCACGGAAATGTTATCTGCAATAGGCGGAAAAGTTACGCTCGAAGAAGACATAATTACGATAGAATATATAGATAAGATCAACGGTGACATCGTGCTTACTTCATCGGGTGATCACAGAATGGCTATGGCGGCAGTTTTATGTGCGGCAGCCACCGGCAGGGATATCGAATTGGATGATATCGATTGTCTCAATAAATCTTTTCCTGAGTTCAGGAAAGTCGTGGAAGAGGAGATGATCTTAAAATGAGCATGAGTAGTACATATCAGGGTGATGCCCTCGACATAATGATCTACGGTGAGTCTCACAGCGAGACGATCGGAGTCTATATCAACGGACTTCCCGAAGACGTGATACCGGACACAGCCAAGACAGCTGCTTTCATGGCAAGAAGAGCTCCCGGAAAGAATGCATGGTCGACACCGAGGAAAGAAGCCGACGAGGTTATCTTCGAGCGCAACGGCGCAATGCTTCACGGATATATAGTAAACACGAATACAAAACCCAAGGACTATTCATCGATAATGAACTGCCCGAGACCGTCGCATGCCGATTATGCAGCGACTCTGCTCTACGGCGACGAAGCTTCAAAGTCAGGCGGCGGTATCTTCTCCGGGCGCATGACTGCTCCTCTATGCATAGCAGGATCCATCGCTTTGCAGGAGCTTAACAAGAGAGGTGTCCAGATAAGCGCACATCTCAAGAAAGTTGCAGGCGTAAGCGACGATTCTTATTTCGATCACGGCGTTAACGATGAAGGCTTCAGGAACAGACTTGCGGTAGTGGAGAATAAGAATTTCCCTGTCGTTGACGATTCCAAAGGCGACCTCATGAAGGCGAAGATCGAAGAAGCTCGTATGGAAGGCGACTCCGTAGGAGGCGTTATCGAGTGCGTAATCTACGGTTATCCGGAAGGTATCGGAGGTCCTATCTTCGACGGCATCGAAGCCAAACTTGCACAGATCCTTTATGCGATCCCCGCGGTTAAGGGCGTTGAGTTCGGCAACGGTTTTGAAGGATCTGACCTTAAGGGATCAGAGAATAACGATGCTTTCGCCTTTGACGATGAAGGCAATCTTACTTTAAAGACAAATCACAGCGGCGGCATTCAGGGCGGCATAAGCCTTGGTGATGCGGCACCTATCGTATTCGATGTTGCATTAAAGCCCACTCCGTCTATCTCCAAAACGCAGGAGACAGTCGATATGGCAGCGCATAAGAATACAACGATAAATATTGAAGGCAGACACGATCCGTGTGTCGCACCTCGTGCGGTTCCGGTCGTCGAAGCCGCTGCAGCGATCGCACTTTACGACCTTCTTTTGGTATCAATGTAATGGAGGATAATAACATGAGTGAGAGGCCTGACTTAAACGAACTCAGAGGAAAACTGGATGAGATCGATAACAGCATCCTGGACCTTCTTGAAGAGAGAATGGCAGCATGCCGTCAGATCGGAAATTACAAGAGGGAACACGGCATGGATGTCTACGTTCCTTCAAGGGAAGAAGAGAAGTTCAAAGCGCTTGAAGAGATCGCAGGCTTCGAGAGCAGGCCTTATGTAAGAGAGCTTTTCAAGACTCTCATGGACATCTCGAAAGACCATCAGAACAAGCCTGCATTCGGCGTTCTGGGAAGAACTCTCGCACATACATATTCACCTGAGATCCACAGCCTTTTCGACTCCTCTTATTCATATTCGGTAATCGAACGAGAGCCCGAGGAACTGGAGACACTCTTTAAGAGCGGCGTCTTCAAGGGTTTTAACGTAACTATCCCTTACAAGAAGAATGCATGCGCTATGTGCGATGAGCTTGACGATGCATCGAAAACAACGGGCAGCGTCAACACTGTCCTTTTCGAAGACGGCAAGGTAAAGGGCTGGAACACCGACTACTTCGGATTCATCTACATGCTCACGAGAAAGGGCATCTCCGTTAAGGATAAGAAGGTTCTGGTGCTCGGCACGGGCGGCGCTGCATCGGCAGTCTTCTATGCTCTTAAGACACTTGGCGCTGCAGAGACATATGCATGCGACCTTGAGACGGATATCAACTACTCCAACGTTTACGACAGGGCTTCTGACGCTCAGGTAATCGTCAACTGCACTCCTGTCGGAATGTATCCTAAGGTAGATAATTCACTTCTTGATCTTACAAGATTCCCTGCGCTCGAAGCATGCGCAGACGTCGTCTACAATCCTTCAAGGACAAAGTTCCTGCAGGAAGCAGAAGCGCTTGGCCTTAAGACATGCGGCGGTCTTGCAATGCTCGTGGCACAGGCATATAAGTCATCGAGGATCTTCGCAGGCGATATCGTAGGCGCTGAAGCTTTGGGCAATCCCGACAGTGAGAACGGCGCAGCTTATGTTCCTGCTGAAGCGGCAGAACTTATCGAGAAGGTCATTAAGGTCCTTGAGAACCGCATGCGCAATATCACCATCATAGGCATGCCCGGTTCAGGCAAATCACTTCTTGCGCGCAATATCGCTGCTGTAACAGGCCGCACCCTGGTCGACCTCGACATAGCATTTGCAGAGAAATTCGGAAGGACGCCTGCAGAGGTCATCTCCGAATCAGGCGAGGATGAATTCCGTGAGATGGAATGCGAGATCGCGGCAGAGTTCCTGCCCAAGAGCGGACTCGTCGTATCATGCGGCGGCGGTGTCGTAACAAGAGACGTCAATAAGTTCTATGTGCGCTGCAACTCCAACGTATTCTATCTTGAGCGCCCGCTTACGGCTCTTACGGACAAGAACAGACCTATATCACAGCTCCACGGCGTTGAGAAACTCTATGAGCAGCGCAAGGACAAGTATGAGACATGGTGCGATTACAAGGTCTCCTACGACAGATTCGAAGAGAAGAACGATTTCTACGACAGAGCTATCGCAGACATTCTGGGGAAACTGAAATAATATGAAGATACTTGTACTTAACGGACCCAACCTCAACATGCTCGGCATCAGAGAGCCCGATATCTACGGCGCTTCGACCTACGATGACCTGGTCTCCATGATCGAAGACCACTGCGCTGCCAAAGGCATTGAAGTAAAGTGCCTCCAGAGCAATCACGAGGGCAATCTGGTCGATTACATCCAGCAGGCTTATTTCGACAAAGTTGACGGCATAGTGATCAATCCGGGTGCTTATACCCACACATCGGTAGCGCTTCTGGATGCCCTGAAGGCAGTTCAGATCCCTGCAGTTGAAGTCCACATCTCCAAGGTGAACGAGCGCGAATCATTCCGCCAGATATCCTACGTCTCTTACTATTGCTCGAAAACCATTACCGGCAAAGGCTTTGACGGTTATATCGAAGCGATAGATTTTCTTAATGGTGAAGAATAAACAAGTTTTTGATTTCTGTTGAAGGTGCAGTCCTAAGCTGCACCTTTTTTATGTAGCAAGCATCTTTGCGATGTAGTATTATCTAACTTATGAAGTAAAAATATTGGGAGGATAATAATATGGCTAAGTTTTGTACCAACTGCGGCAGCCAGGTAAGAGATACGGCAGCTTTCTGCGCTAAATGCGGAGCAAAGTTGGATCCTACTCCTGTTGCAGCACCCGAAGCACCTGAAGCTCCTGTTGCTGAGCCTGTTGTAGAAGCAGCACCTGCACCCGTAGCTGAGCCTGTTGTTGAAGCAGCTCCTGCACCTGTTGCAGAACCTGCACCCGTGGCACCTGCTCCTGTAGCTGAGCCTGTTGCAGAACCTGCGCCCGTAGTTGAACCTGCACCCGTTGCAGAGCCCGTACCTGCAGCTGAACCTGCACCCGCACCTGTTGTTGAGGCAGTACCCGTAGCAGCTCCTGTTGAGGCAACACCCGCTGCAGCTCCCGCACCTGCACCGGCTCCGGCAGCTCCCGAAGCACCTGCTGCAGCTGAGCCGATCCCCTTCGAAGCACCTTCCGTTCCGGTTCCCGCAGCACCCGTTGTTGCTGATCTTGCAGCTGCACCTAAGAAAAACAGCAAGGTCGGTCTTATTATTCTCTTTGCCGCAATCGGTGTTGTTGCTCTGGCACTTATCATTGTTGGCGTCATATTGGTCATCAACGGCGGCTTGGGCGGCAATATCCTTCAGCGCATTGAGAAGAAGGATGCTGTCAAGGAAGGAAAGAAGTACACGATCTACGACGAAGACTTCAATGATTACATCGAGGAAGCCAAGTGGTGGGATTACGATGATACTATGGATAAGCCCGGTGTCTACAGCACAGATACCGAGACACTCGCATTCTCCATCCAGGTTAACAAAGATGCTGATGAAGAGATCTACTATGCTTACTACTACAGCAAGGATAAGGAATTCGACAAGGATGAGCTGTCAAAGCCCGTTTATTCTAATGATGTAGTTCCTGTTGAGTATTACAACGGCAATATCTATTACAACATCGATAATTCCAAGAGCATCAAGAAGGGTTACTACGTAGTAATCGTAGCTTCTGATGACTCTCTTAAGAAGCCTTACGCTGTTGCTTACTGCGAAGTTAAATAAGCATAACGTCAATTGAACTTTCAGGAGGTTGTCTCATTTGAGGCAACCTCTTTCGTTCCCGTGTGCTATAATCTATCGGCAAGCACAGGAAATCTGATTTTATGAGAAAAGGAAATAAGATTATGGGATTTAGGAAATCTTTGACAGCAGTAGTACTTGCAGCTGCATTAGTCCTGACCGGCACAGGCTGTTCCAAGAAGATATCTTCGAGCGATCCTTCCAACAAGGCAACTGTAGAGATCGTTGATCCGATGTCTTATGCTGCGATCGATGCGAAGATGCGTGAATATACTTTCGGACTTAACGAGTACATGAGAGAGCACGCAGCCGAGGTAACGCAGAAGACTGCAGACGGCGCTACTTTAGGCGGCGTAAAGGCGTTCTGCACTTATACATTATCTCCGGACAGCAAATACGAATCACTCCAGATGGAGAAGACTCTGGACAACGGCATGCAGTACGACGAGTACTTCAATATGGGTGATTCCATCTTTATTACGCGTACAACGGTTTATAATGACGGCAATTTCGAGCCTGTCGACAAGTACTATATCATTGGCGGTGCACTCTATAAGGTGGATATTACCGACCAGACAGTAACAAAACTTAAGGATCTTAACGATCCCGCAATTGAAGAAACACAAGCAAATATAGATATCTATCTATCTTTCGAGGAGATAAGAGCACTCTATGCCTAAAGCAGAAGAGACGGAATTTACAGGATACACATTAGGGGAGGGCGTCAGAGACGGTCTCCCCATTGGTTTAGGCTACCTGTCGGTATCGTTTACGTTCGGCATCCTTGCCGTATCCAAGGGCTTATCCTGGATACAGGCGGGCCTTATATCTCTTCTTAATGTCACATCGGCAGGCCAGGTCGCAGGCTTGGGGATAATGACCACGGCAGGCGGGATCCTCGCCATGATAATATCCCAGATCGTCATCAATCTCAGATATTCCCTGATGGGCATAGCGCTGTCCCAGAAAGCAGATAAGTCCATGACGCCGCTCCTTAGAGCGATACTGGCATTTGCGATAACGGATGAGATCTTTGGCGTTGCCGTCAGCAAGAAAAAGGAATTCGGTGCAAGGTATTTCTTCGGACTTACGATACTTCCTATCATCGGATGGGTAGCGGGCACCGTCATAGGCGCAATATTAGGCCAGGTATTCCCACCGTTCCTTACAAATGCCCTTGCTATCGGCATCTACGGCATGTTCGTGTCGATCGTTATGCCAAAGGCCAAGCATGATAAGGTGATCCTTGTAAGCTCTGTCCTGGCATGCATCGTATCATGCATATTCTTTTACGTTCCGTTCCTTTCAGAGCATGTCTCACAGGGCTTTGCGATAATCATTGCGGCTGTCATAGCGGCTCTGGCAGGTGTTATCGCGCGAAGGAAGCTTGAAGGCAAGGCCGGAACTATAACCGCAATAGTATTGGGAGCAGTGCTCGTTGCGCTTCTTGCTGTTTTCGCGCCCTCGTATGAAATGCCTGAGACTACTGAGGTTGCCTTCAGCGGTGCCAACGGGTCTTTAGACGGAAGGATATTCGTGCCGCTCCTTATCGTTATGGCAGTAACGACATATCTTGTCCGCATGATCCCGTTCACCTTATTCCGCAAAAAGCTCGAAAAGCCTTCCATAAAGGCTTTCTTCGACTATATTCCATTTACGGTGCTGTCGGCCATGACATTCCCTGCGATCCTTTATGCCACGGGTTCAGTCATTTCTGCGGCGATCGGATTTGTCGTCGCACTGATCCTCGGATTCTTCGAGAGGTCACTCATAGTGGTTGCCGTGGGCGCGTGCCTCGCATCTCTTGTGGCCGGAGTGGTCATGATGTACATCTGAAAAGAATAAAGGCTGCCTCACAGAGAGACAGCCTTTTTACTATGGAGCCCCTATCCGGACTTGAACCGGAGACCTCATCCTTACCATGGATGCGCTCTACCTGCTGAGCTATGGGGGCAAGTCAAAGCCTATGAAGTATAACACAGTAACAGGGCGTTGACAATAAATCTTAACGTCATCCGCTATTTCTAATGTTGACAACTGAACACAAAGATTATACAATCATTGAGCAATTTTATGAATACGGAGAAGTCGCCTAGCCTGGTCGAGGGCGCACGACTGGAAATCGTGTAAACCCCAAAAGGGTTTCGAGAGTTCGAATCTCTCCTTCTCCGCCAAA
>CACWXL010000026.1 GCA_902764825.1 Oscillospiraceae bacterium | reverse complement strand
ATCGAAGAATAAAAGCCAGTGCGGTCCGCATATTCATATGTGAGATAGTAATTCCACGATCTGATTACCTGCTCTTCCAGCTGTCCGTCAGCGTTATCAGCATGATAATCAATGTTTGCTGTTACAAAAGGCAGATTGAAATGCAAGTTAAAGTCATCTATTTTGTTCTTGGTAAAAATAACAAATGCTATCGAAAATGCCAGCAGCACAACAATGCAGAAAATCGCTCCGTATCTTATATATTGTTTCTTCATTTTTCTTCCTCATATGCATCCATCGAAAACCAGAAATTCGTTCCTTTAAAGCCGCTATAGCATCCGCACTTTGCGTTATGGGCATCAAGAATGCTCTTTACGACAGAAAGGCCTACACCGCTGTTTTCATCCTGTTCTGACTTGTTCTTCTTGGAGTTATAAAGAACGTCCCATACTTTTTCCAGATCGGTTTTTTCGATTCCTGCACCGTCATTCGTGATGCTGAATTCTATTGAATTTCTGTATTTTTTCAGCCTGATCCTGATCGTGTGCTCGCAGTACTTTATTGCGTTTGTCATGAAGTTGTTTATAACTATGTACATCATCTCGAGATCTGCAAACACAGTATAGTTTTCAGCTCTTTCATCTGTCTCGATCACCATATCGATATCTTTTTTCAATATCGATTCCTTGTTTCTCTTCTTTATGTTTTGGGCAAGAAGAAGGAGATCAACATCCTCACGGTTCAGCTTAACGCTGCCGTCCTGTATCTTAGACAGTTCGAGAAGCCTTGTAACCATAGATGACATATGGTCAACTTCAGATATTATCTTTTCCGAATACTCAGGGCGCTTTTCCTCGTCTACGTTTTCCCATTTATCCAGATATTCCCTGGTAACAGACAGAGGTCCCTGCAGATCGTAAGCGATGCCCTTCGTAAGCTTTTCGCTCCTTAATTCGAATCTCTTCTGATTAAGGTAGAGCTTTCTTACTGCATAAATGATTACAGCTTCTACGAAAACCAGAGCCAGAACGGACAAGATATAAACCCACAAATTATCTCTGATGACGATCAGGAGCGGATTTGTTACGAAATAATAAGTAAGAAGGTAATGTCCTTTATCGTGAACAAAGATTACCGAAGCAGTCGTAGTGAAAATCCCTTCCTTGACATTACGGCCGGCAGGAACTTGGCCGTCTAAGTGCTTAGCAACATATGCATCGCTAAGTCTATGAGCCTTTTTGTTTATTCCGGAATTCCCGCCCAAGGAATAATACTCGATCTCATCGAGCCTTACGATCCACTCCTCATAAGGAACGCCCTTCTCTTCATTGACAACTTCAGGCTCAGCAATATTTAATGTCTTGACCTTGTCATCAAAAGAAAAAGTAAACGTGCCTCCGTAAACGAATGTATCATCGCATCTCGCACCTGCTACCGTAATATCTTTTCCGCGCGGGAAGCGGAAGTTTGAAACCTCGTCCTTTGACAGTGTCAGCGGCTCTTCAAAAAACATAAATCTGGTAGAACCGGGAACCAGCTGAGTATCCTTCGCTTCATATCTGTCAGAGGAATCCTCAATAACCTCAGTTTCAACCTCACCATAATAACGGAATGCCAGAAAATCCTGTGACTCAAACATTACCCTGCCATTATTTTCGGTATCAACTATAGAAGAGTAAAAGCCTACGTCATCACCGACGAATGACAGAAATTTCCATGAGTTGACAGCATTATGTGCCAGTGATTCCGGAGTTCCGTTTTCGGAATTGCCCATTGATATTTCAGGGAAAAGAGCAATGTTACGCATACCTTCATTTACAACATCGATCTTTTTCTTTGTATAAAACGACATCAATACCGAGAAGATTACAAGTGCCAAAACACAGTAAACTAACCCAAATCCCAAATAATTCTTTTTCATCTTCTTTGTTCCTTTCCGCGACATCCGTCTTTTGTCATCGTGAGTATAGGAAAAAGTTGTGACCTCTTTATGACCATACAAAACCACGTCTGAACTTAATGAAATTCGCGGCACGGCAACGATATTTATTCCAATACTGATCAATAGTGATAAAATGATTATATCAAAAAATATGGAGGTGCCTTTTATGGACTTAGATATCAACAAGGCTGTAGGTGCTGCTCAGGATGCAGTAAGCGCAATCGCAAAGGACGAGAATGCAAAGAAGATCGCTAATGACGCTATCGATAAGGTTGAGAAGAAAGTCGGTGTTGATCTTCCTGACGTAGATGCCATCAACGGCGCTATCGGAAAGAAGTAATCTTATTTTACCTTTGAGTTTTATGCCGCTCACATCCGTGGGCGGCTTTATTATGGCCGGGAAATGCATCTTACCGACGGTTTTTGCATCTTACCCGTCCCTTCATTGAATGCCTTATAAAGCTGTCTTATAGTCACCTCAAGCAATTTGAAATGAGGTAACAAGTTATGACAATATTCCTGTTAATTATCCTGGTCCTTTTAGAGCTCGGATTCATGATCTTAGCGCTCGCGAAAAGTTCTTCCAAGAAAGAATGGACCGCCAAAAGACTTATCGTAAATGCAGCAGAACTGATAACCTTCTTTGCCCTGGTCCTCCTGCCCGGCATCGATATGAGCTTCAGGTTTACGGGGCTTATCGTGATGCTGATAATAAGGATCGCAGTATCTGGCATTTTCTTCCTGGCGAACCGCAAAAGCAGCAAGACAAAGAAAAAAGCTCCTATTGTATTGGGCGCTTTATTCGGGTCTGTCCTCATCGCATCATCGATGCTCCCCGCATTCATATTTGCTGACTACGAAGGCTTAGAGCCAACCGGACCATACAAGGTCTTAGAGGCTGACGCGATCCTGATCGACCGGTCAAGGTTAGAGCCGTTCGAGAACGACGGTTCTTACAGAGAGGTTCCCGTCTACATCTTCTACCCTGAAGGCGTTTCGGAAAAGATGCCTCTTGTCATATTCAGCCACGGTGCGTTCGGATTCTACCAGAACAATGCTTCGATGATCCTGGAACTTGCAAGCCACGGCTATGTCGTTGCGAGCATCGAGCATCCTTATCATGCGATATTCACTCACGATTCATCGGGAAAGACCATAATCGCCGACAGAAAATTTCTCAATGATTCCATGACGATCGGTACAAGCGAGGCTTCCGAAGCAGAGGTCTTCGAGGTTACTTCCCAATGGATGGAGCTCCGCACTGCCGACATGAACTTCGCTATTGATTCGTTTAAGGAAGGAAACACGGATTCCTGGCATATCGATGCGAAGCAGAAAGACGCTGTCAATAAAGCCGTAAGCCTCATAGATACAACAAAGATCGGTCTCATCGGTCATTCGATGGGCGGCGCTACAGCCGTTACATGCGGAAGAAGAAGTGACATTTCCGCAGTAGCAGACATCGACGGTACGATGCTCGGCGAGAATACCGGCATCGACGGCAACACGGTCATTATCAACGAAGAGCCTTACACAACACCTCTCCTTGATCTTCAGAACCAGAACCATCACGATGAGGCAGAACAGGCGCTAAAGACCGGTGAACCCTATTCCAATAATGTAATAGTTCAAAATGCCGCAATATCTTACAGGACTTATTTTGCAGGCAGCGGCCACATGGACTTTTCAGATCTCCCTCTTTTCGCGCCCCCGATAGCAAAGATTCTCGGCACGGGCGATGTGAACAACGAGGAAATGCTTAAGACTTTAAATGGTCTTGTACTGGAGTTTTTCGATTGTTATCTTAAGGGAGAAGGAAACTTCGAAGTAAAAGACCACTATTGAGGCATCAATGGAAATAACTGTTAAGAAGATCGGCGAGTCCGAGAAAGAATATATAGAGATCGGATGTCACAGAAAAGACGAGCGCGTTGATGAGATCGTCAGATTCATCAGGTCGCGCGAAGGCATCCTTAAAGGCACCAAAGAGGACCGGCAGTACAATATCCCGCTGCCGGATATCCTTTATATCGAGGCGGTCGACGAGAAGACGTTCATCTATCTTCAGAACGACTGCTACGAATCAGGAAGGCGCCTTTACGAATTCGAAGGCGTGCTTATCTCGCGCAACTTCGCGCGCATTTCCAAATCAGTCATCGTAAATCTCATGAAGATCGATTCGATAAGGCCGTCATTGAACGGCAGGTTCTCCTGTGTGCTCACGAACGGAGAACAGGTAATCATCTCACGCAAATACGTTCCTGACATCAAGGAGAGGCTCAAGGGAGGCTCAGTATGAAAGAACATCTGCAGACACAGCTCGCAGGCTTTTTTATATCCGTAACACTCATTACCGCAGCAATGTTCATATTAGGGCTCTTTTTCCAGCCCGACCTGAGATTCGGTTATGAAGCGTTCGCCTATCCCCTTATCTACGGCGTCATCGGCTCTGTTCCCGGCCTTCTCATGTATTCGAAAAAGGAACTCACGCTAAAGCAGACCCTGATCCGCGAATTCATTCAGATGTGTCTTATAATCGTGCTCATAATCACGTTCATGTTCGGAAGATTCAAGAATATTCAGGATCTTGTTCCCCAGATCATCGGAGTATCTGTCAGCATCGTAATAATCTATGTCCTGGTGCACTTCTTCGGATGGCTCATGGATCTTAAGACGGCAAAAGTAATGACAGAGGACTTGAAGAGATTTCAGCAGAAAGCATCCGGCGGCTCTGAATGATAACTTAAGTTGACTGCTTCACCGGGCAAATACGGTCACAAGCGCCCTCTAACGCCGATTTTTATTGACTTACAGCGGTTTATTGCATAATAATGTTATTGTTGGGATAGGAATCCGTTCGGGTTATTCAGGGGGTAATAATATGTTTGTGAATGGCCTTTTGATCTATATTATTTTGTTGGTTTCTGCACTTTTATTTTTCATTCTTGACCGCAAGATCAGGTTTGCTGTAATTCCGGGAATAATCGTAACGGTCTGTTCATGGTGTGGTCTGATCTATAACTTGGTTTACAGCTCACAGTCTTTTGCAACCACACAGGGTTCAATATACATAAAAACACTTAAGAGTTTCATGCTGCTTACACCTTCAGTTTCAATTGCCTTCTATTCTGTCATTACTATCATGCTCTTCACGGCAATCGGACTGTTTATCGGCAGGCTTGTTTTCGATCCGGTCAACGATCTTAACAAGGCTCAGAAAAAGGCTAAGACATTATCAGTTACCGCTTCATTGATCACCGGTATCGCAAGCATATTGTATTTTGTCCTGGACGCTCTTAAGAATACAGGCGGACGCGGCAGTACAGTTGCGAAGATCGCAGCATTCTGCGGAGTATCCTTCGTGGAGCCTATAGCCAACAGGAAAACTGTTTTCATCGTAGTATTTATCTTGCTTATCATCCTGAGCATTCTTTGCCTCGTGTTCATCAACACCAGACTTATTTCATACAGAGCGATAACTCCGGCAGTATCAGAGAACGGAGAAGAAGCAAAGAAAACGGTCCAAAAGAATGCTCTGTCCATTATCGGACTCTGCTTCACAGGTGTTGGCAACATAGGGTTCTGGATCGTTGATGCAATAAGGAAAAAGGCGTCCTTATATGATCAGCTAAGATTGATCGTAACGGTCAATATCTACCAGCTCTTTATCGTTGCCGGACTGATCTTGCTTGCAGTCGGACTGCGCAGATTAGTCTCCTGCAAGGGCAGACCGCCTTACATCGTTCCGGTGATCTCTGCCGTCTTCATTGCCGTATCTTATGTTTCTTCAATCGTGAACTATAAGGATCTGTTGAACTTCCTTAGCGCAGCTTTCCACGGTTCAGATATAACGGATATTATATTGGGAGCCATGTTCAGAAGAACCACTCTGGCGGTCAATAACATTCTCATAGTCCTGCTCATCGTTCTGGTTGCCTGGGCAGTTTGGGTTATCATAAGTTCCGTCAGAGCTTCTGCCAAAAAGGAAGCATAAACCGCAGACTAAACTACAGAAAAAAAACAAGTGCCGTTCACTTCGGGTGAGCGGCACTGTTCTTATTAACCGGAGGTTTTTTCTTCTTGATATGATTTCCGACGATCTCAGAGACATCAGATATCGTCATGAATGCAGATACATCGGCATCGTTGATTATCTTCTTGATGGCAGGAACTTCTACTCTCGTGATTACGCAGTAGAGCACTGTCTTCTTGCCGCTCGATACCATCCCCTTGCCTTCCATCTGAGTGCATGTACGCCCAAGCTGCGTATAGATGGCATCTGCGATCTCTTGGCCGTGGTCCGTGATGATCATTACGGACTTACCCTGCTCCATGCCGTTCTCGACGATGTCTATGATCTTCGAAGTGATGAAGTATGTAAGGAGCGAATACAGTGCCCTGTTGGGTCCGAAAAGGAAACCGGCAACAGCGTAGATGATTATGTTGAAGAACAGAACGATCTGGCCTACTGAGAATTCCGTGTTCTTTGACAGGAACATCGCAACGATCTCCGTGCCGTCCAGACATCCGCCGTGTCTTAAGATAAGACCGACTCCGACACCCAGCAAAACGCCTCCGAATACGACTACCAGGATCTCCTGCTCAGTTACTGCAGGCATATCCTCGAAAACGCCCAAAAAGCTTGAGAATACTGCCATCGCATAGATTGCCTTTATAAGGAATCTAATGCCGAGGCGCTTGAATCCCAAGAACATGAAAGGCACGTTAAGAACAATTGTAAGAATGCCCAACGGCATGCCTGACAGCTGGCTTATGATCATCGATATACCGACGACGCCTCCGTCTAAGATCGTAAACGGAACCAGGAATTCTTCGAGTGCAAAAGCAGCTACGATGGCACCTACTGTTATGAAGAACAGTGGTGCTATCCATTGTTTAAAGATAAAAGCAAACGTAATCTGCTGTGGCTGTCTTTTTCTTCTTACTGGTGTCGGCATATTCTTATTTTCGCACAAAAAGTAATAGGCTGCTTCATATAAAAGCAGCCTACACCAAGATTATTCCTTTATTATTTCTGGCGATTGAAGTTGATGAGGCAGCCATCGAGGATGATCTGACGCTCACGGTCTGTGAGGTCGCCCAAAGTCAAAGTGAATTCCTTTGTCTCGTTGCCCTTGATAGCGATAGCCTTGATCGTATCAGCCTTTGTCTCAACTGCAGTTCTGATGCCAGGGAAAAGGATGTAGTCGAGGTTTGCGAACGGCAGGTCGCCCTTTTCGATGATGAAAGGCAGCATACCCCAGTTGATGAGGTTGGATCTGTATCTCTTTGTGGCATACTCGTTAGCGATGTTAGCCCATCCTCCGAGTACCTTCTGGCAGGAAGCTGCCTGCTCTCTTGCAGAACCGTCACCCGGCTTAACTGCAAAGATTACGGAACCGAATCCGATGATCTTTGTATCAGCCTTCTCGAAAGGAACGATGCTCTTTACAACCTGCATTACGTCGTGGAGGCCGTCAACTGCCTGGCAGGGATGTCCGCCCTCAACGAGTGTTGTCTCAGCCTTCTGGATAGCCTTAGCTCTGCCTACGTACTCAGGGTCCTTTCTGGAGAGTGTGAACTCTGCAAGGCCCAAAGGATTGGATCTGTAAGAAGATGTCTCGCCTGAAGGAATGAGCTCGTCTGTTGTAGTAACAGGATCGTGGATCTCGGATACGACCTGGAGAACAAGGTTCTCAGGAAGTGCTTCCATCTTCGGCCAGTCCTTGATGTTAGGTCCGAACTGGATCTCAGTGTTAGGATCAGCAACGCCCTTGGAATCGAAGACTCTGTTCTTATAGATCTTATCGTCGAATGTGTAAGCGTAGTTGTTAAGCTCGCCTGTGAATGCTGTAGCCGGTGTGAGAACGCCCTTGTTTGCAGCTGTTGCAGCGATGGATCTTGCGTCCATGAGTGCAACGGAAGAGATCTGGCCGCTCTGAACCTTGGAGCCTTCTCTGTTCGGGAAGTTTCTTGTGGAGTGACGGATGGAGAATGCATTGTTTGCAGGTGTATCGCCCGCACCGAAGCAAGGTCCGCAGAATGCTGTCTTAAGGATAGCACCTGTCTCAAGGAGTGTAGCGGCAACGCCGTTCTTAACGAGCTCCATGTAGATAGGTGTTGATGCAGGATAGATGGACATTGTGAACTTATCGGAACCGATGTACTTGCCCTTCATGATGTCAGCTGCAGCGCAGATGTTCTCGAATCCGCCGCCTGCGCATCCTGCGATGATACCCTGGTCTACCATGAGCTTGCCGCCCTGGATCTTGTCCTTCAGTGAATACTGGATCTTGTCGCCGAAGGATACCTTTGCTCTCTCTTCTGTCTCAGCGATCATCTGCTCAAGGTTAGCATTTACATAATCGATCTCGTAAGCAATGGAAGGATGGAAAGGCATAGCTATCATAGGCTTTACCGTTGAGAGGTCAACGATAACAGCGCCATCATAGTATGTAACATCAGCAGGATCGAGCTTCTTGTAGTCGTTCTTTCTGCCGTGGATCTCGAAAAACTGCTCTGTCTTCTCGTCTGTCTGCCAGATGGAAGAAAGGCATGTTGTCTCAGTTGTCATAACATCGATGCCGATTCTGAAATCAGCTGAGAGGCTTGCAACACCGGGGCCTACGAACTCCATGACCTTGTTCTTTACATAGCCTGAATTGAATACCTTGCCGATGATTGCTAGAGCAACGTCCTGAGGACCTACGCCCTTCATCGGCTCGCCTGTAAGATAGATAGCGATAACGTCAGGCATCTTGATGTCATATGTCTGTGAGAGGAGCTGCTTAACGAGCTCAGGACCGCCCTCACCCATAGCCATGGTACCGAGAGCACCGTAACGTGTGTGTGAGTCAGAACCGAGGATCATGCCGCCGCATGTAGCGAGCATCTCTCTTGCATACTGGTGGATAACTGCCTGATGAGGAGGTACATAGATTCCGCCGTACTTCTTGGCAGCAGTAAGACCGAACATGTGGTCATCCTCGTTGATCGTGCCGCCAACAGCGCAAAGTGAGTTGTGGCAGTTAGTAAGAACGTAAGGGATCGGGAACTTCTCTAAGCCGGAAGCTCTTGCTGTCTGGATGATACCTACATATGTGATGTCGTGTGAAGTCAGCTTGTCGAACTTGATCTTAAGCTGCTCCATATTGCCTGATGTGTTGTGATCTTTTAAGATGCCGTAAGCGATCGTACCCTGCTTTGCAGCTGCTTTATCGGCTGTCTTTCCTGTCTTGGCAGCAACGGCCTCAGCCGCATTGCCGGAATCTTCAATGAGTTCAGCGCCGTTAATGAGCCAGGCGCCGTTTTCGAGAGTTGAAATCATAGTATCTACCTCATTATTTAATAAATTCGCGCATTATTATAACAAAGATATAGCAAAGATTCGAGCAACTTGCTCGTACAATAACGAGAATATAGATATACCGTGAATAAGTTTATTTCAGCGTATAAGGAGATACTAACCCTAATGATTTGCAAATGCTTTCTACGTAGTCGTTATCCAGATCAGAATCAAAATGGCTTCTGATCCAAACAATCTTGTTATCCTTTAAATAAACACCATATGCCAGCTCACCCGTATAGTCTTCTTTCACATTCTGGAGATCTTCAGATCCGATATAGCAGATGGTATAAGTTACACCATTCTTTTCTCCTTTTTCGGGCTCAGCCTCCTTATCTCCGGGATTAGCGAAGTTTTTTGTCAGTTGTTTATAAGTCTTCTTTGCATTTTTACTGTCTTCGAGAGTTAAGTAATAGACATAAGTCGAACAATGAAACTTATTGTCGTTTTTCCCGATTGTCTCTATGGCTCTTACAAATTCTTTCACTTCTGCATCAGGAGCATAATCCCTGACCTCGAGCTGCATCAGCTTATTATCTTTTTCAACATAGTAGACAGACGCACTTTCTTCCTCATCCAGCAAGACTTCGCGGAGTGTTTTGTTACCATCAAGCTCTTTCAAGCCATACTTCTTTGCTGCGCTTATGAAAGCAGATCTGGACCAACCGCCTGAGCAACCGGCCAGGCATACGGCTGACATAACAACTGCCATTGCAAATGATAAAAACTTTCTTTTCATAGATCCTCCCTATTTCCCTTGGAAATGTCTTTTTTAGCAATATTATAGGCAACTCATATATCAGCTTCAATAGACATAAGAACAGGGGCCGCTATGTAAGCGAACCCCCGTCTGTTCAAAGTTCAAAGCAATTGCTTGCCTTATTTTATTTCTTAAGTCTTGCCTCGAGTGCAGCCTTCTGGTCCTCATAACCGGGCTTGCCCAAGAGAGCGAACATGTTCTTCTTGTAAGCCTCAACGCCGGGCTGGTTGAAAGGATTTACGGCGAGGAGATAACCTGAGATGCCGCAAGCCTTCTCGAAGAAATAGATGAGCTCACCAAGAGAGTAAGCTGTCTGGTCAGGCATGTGGATCAAAAGGTTCGGAACCTTACCGTCAACGTGAGCAAGGATAGTACCCTGCATTGCCTTTGCGTTAACTTCGTTCATGTCCATGCCGGAGAGGAAGTTAAGACCGTCAAGGTTGTCCTTGTCGTTGGGGATCTCGAAAGATCTTCTGGGCTGGTCGATCTGAACGACTGTCTCATACATGATACGTGCGCCGTCCTGGATGAACTGACCCATGGAGTGAAGGTCTGTTGTGTTATCAACGCCTGCCGGGAAGATACCTCTTCTGTCCTTGCCCTCAGACTCACCGTAGAGCTGCTTCCACCACTCTGTCATGTAGTGGAAAGAAGGCTCGTAGTTGACCATGACCTCTGTGGAGTAGCCGGAACGGAGCAGGCAGTTACGTACTGCAGCGTACTGATAGCAGGGATTCTCTGAAAGAGGGAGCTTCTTGTAAGCCTTGGAAGCATCCTTAGCGCCCTTCATGAGCTCTCTGATGTCGATGCCTGCAACAGCGATAGGAAGAAGTCCTACTGCTGTGAGGACGGAGAAACGGCCGCCTACGTCGTCAGGTACTACGAAGCTCTCGTAGCCTTCTTCGTCTGCGAGGCCCTTAAGAGCTCCTCTTGCCTTGTCTGTTGTAGCGTAGATCCTCTCCTGAGCACCCTTCTTGCCGTACTTGTTCTCCATGTAAGCACGGAGGATACGGAAAGCGATTGCAGGCTCTGTTGTCGTGCCTGACTTCGAAATGATGTTGAGGGAGATATCCTTGCCTTCAATGATGTCCATCATGTCTGCAAGATATGTAGCGCTGATGGAATTGCCGCAGAAAAGGATCAGGGGGCTCTTTCTTACCTTCTTTGATGCTGCGTTAGCAAAAGAATGGCCTAAGAGCTCGATTACGGCGCGTGCGCCTAAGTAAGAACCGCCGATACCGATAACGATGAGGACGTCAGAATCTCTTCTGATCTTCTGAGCTGCCTTACGGATGCGTGCGAATTCTTCTTTGTCATAGTTTGTGGGAAGGTCGAGCCAACCGAGGAAATCATTTCCGGGGCCGTTCTTCTTGTGAAGCATATCAGAAGCGGCCTTTACCTGGGGCTCCATTCTAGCGACTGCCTCTTCACCTCCGATAAAATCGAGGGCGTTCTGGTAATCAAATGTAATCATCTTAAACTCTCCTTACAGGTTTATTCAAAAATCATACAGAGTATACACCCGTATTTTTTCCTTTTCGAGTATAATTAGTCGTGTAAATATTACAAAAAACAACGAAAAATAAAGGAATACAAGATGTCTGATATTTCGATCGCGGAGTCAAAGATCCAAATCCTGTATCTCGTCGACCGTGCACCCGGCGTCAGCTATCACATGCTGATGGAGAAGTGCATGGAATCGCTCTATACGGACTTCTTTACGTTCTCCAGATCTTATGAGGAGCTCATATCAGGCAATCTCATGGATAAGAGCAGATCCGGTGATTTTACGGGCGATGCCGTCGGTTCCACTGAGAATCTGACACTGACTGACGGCGGCAGAGCCGTTCTAAAGGACCTTATCTCATCCCTTAACGCCTCCCTGATCGACCATCTGAACGAAGCAGCTGCCGAGATCGTAAGCGAGATGAGCAGGAACTCGGGCATTACGGCGTCTTTAGAGCCCACGGAAGACGGCAGATTCCTTGTAAGCCTTGCTGCCGATAACAACGGCAAGCCTTTTTCCTGCAACGTCACAGTTGAAGACGAGGCTCTGGCCGTAAAGATCTGCAAACAGTGGAAAAAGGTCGCTTCCAAAGCTCCCGATGAGTTTCTCAAGCTCTTTGAATAAGGGATCTTAACCCTTCTTAGTTACCTCAACGATAATGAATTCACCAGGCTGAAGGATGTGACGGAGATGGTCAGATCTCATCTTACGTTCGTTTATGAGCCTTCCCTTGTCGTCATAGCGCCTGATCACGCTGTCAGCCCTTCCGAGCTTGTTGTCATTGATAAGGAAGCTCTGCTGTGAGCCGGACGAATTGGCAATAACGATATATGTCTTATTGCCCTTGTCAAAGCATGCGGTGGTGACATTGCTCATGAACTGCTCGACACTTACGGGCACGGTCTTATCAAGGGGCTCCCTGATGTCGACATAGAGCTCGTCATAGCCTGCAAAGGCCGTTGTAAGGCCCGATACGGTCATCATGTTGATGAATTCATCCTTGCCGACGAACATCTCGCTGCCGTTGTATTTCGAAGGAACGAAGTTTACGGAGGCGTCGAAAAGGAACATATCGGCAAAATCAGCCTCGCTCATCATGATCGCAGACAGGACATTGCCGCAGTTTGCGCCGCTCGTCATAAGCCTGTTGATGTATTCGCCGCTCTTGCCGCCGGTTACGATGTGAGGTGTATCATACTGCGCGAGGACATAACTCGTACGGATGTTATCGATATAGGTTGCCGAGCTGTCATTGGCGACAAGGCTTACCCCCATCGTGTGGTAATCTGCATCGGACATCATCGTGCCGCCGCTGTATTCCATGCCGTCAAGGAACAACGTCTTATCCTTGATGTCGCTGAAATACTCTGACTGGGTGAACATCGACTTAACGTAATTGACGTAGGATGCCTTCTGAATATCGCTCTTGAAGACCTTTCCGCTGTCATTGATCTCAATATAGAATCTGGCAAACTGCCTGCTCCAGGGAAGCGCCGTACCGTTGTCGATCCTTTGGCCGCCGTATTCGGAGGTCAGTGAACCGCACATATACTCCAGGAGCTTATCGATATCGTCCTGATTGACATAAGGTCCAATTACGAACCAGGGTGTCGATGAGCACTGCTTAACAAGCCTCAGGCTGTCTTCCAAAGAGCCTGTTACCGACTGGTTGGGCTTGTCGGGAGCGCTGTTATCTTCGTTATCATATTCTATCTTGCTCGTAGTTCCCCTGACTTCTCTTGATACAGAATCAATAGCCGAGAGATAAAGTGAAGTCTCTGCAAAACCGCTGCAGCCGATATTAAGGTTATTAAGCCTCATGGCCGTAGGTCTTCCGGAGCTAAGTGTATCGGAATAATACTGGGGGATGCCCGCAGATCTGTAGCTGTCAGGTCCTAAGTAGATATCATCGACCAGAACGAAGCCTGAGCCTTCAAATGCTATGGAGAGCCTTATCTCTTCAGCATCTGCCATCTGGTCCGTGACAGCGAAAACATAACTGTACAGCTTATAGTTCTTGCCGATATTTGTAAGCTCGATGCCGTATCTTCCGAAGCCTTCGCCTTCGATCCAGCAGTAAGCCTTCTCGGGCGCCTTGTCAGACATCGCATAAAGGCTCAGACGGTAGAACGTACCGGGCATGAAGTTATCCTTTGCCTTGCCCGGCAGGAGCTGGGTAAGGGCATGGACATCGCTGCCGCTTCCGGTGATCCTCGCACCGTATCTGCCTGAGTAGGATCTGTCCGTCGTGACTACATTGGTCCCTCTGCCATATACATCCCAGGTGGAATCAAGCGAGATATCCCAGGCATGCTCCCTGCTGTCGGAAGCGCTGATGGCACCGCCTGCCGCCCTGTCGAGATGACCTGCGATAAGGATGTCGTCAGCTATTATGTCTATGCCTTCGAGATTGCCTTCAATGGAAAGCTCCGAGAGGATCTGGGATCTGTAGATCTCCTTGCCTGAATCGTAGAAGACCTTATCTCCGTTGACTCCGATGATATTCTCGATGACTACGTTTTCAGATGTGAGATTTACCGTATTCGCAGTAGCGATATTGATCGCAAACGCCTTATTGTCAGTGGTTCCGGCGATGATAAGGCCTGAATCCGTAAGGTAAACGGATTTGATGAGTGAACCTGTTGCTTTTGCTATGTCGCTCTCTTCCATGACAAAGCCCTTGTCATCGGCTTTAACGATCACCGCATTGGTATTGTCGGATACAAAGCAGAAAACACCGGAAGTGGCTTCAGCCAGAAGCTTTGTCTTATCCTTCAAAAGCTCTGATTCCCCGATCTTCTCGAAGACCATTCCGTTGGTAGACGAATAGATGCTTCCTTTGCTGTCAGATACCATGAAGCGCTTTCCGTCAGATACAAAAGCAGTTGCATCTGTATCCGGAAGGCTTGATACTGCTATGTTTCCGTTCGCCACGGTAACGACAGTTCCGTCCTTATAGCAGACAACGGAGCCCGCACCTGAGCTTCCGATGCCGCAGACGTTCTTTCCCAAAGTGAGATTCTCAGGTTCATATACGGACGCATAGTTCCTGCCGTCCTGCGAAAAGTAGATCGAGCCGTCCTGCGCAACCGCGATGACACCGGTCTCATTGGTATCTATGAGCATAAATCTGTCTTTGGCGTTTACGACACCCGTAAGCTGGCTGTTCGTAAGATCATAGATAAGTCTGCCGCTCTCGGTCAGCGCAAGCGCCATGTTGCCATAGAAAGCCATTCCCTTGATGCGGTCTTCATCCCAGAGGGATTTCTCGTCCTTTATAAGGTTGACGGCACCGAGTCTTGCAGGCTTGTATCCCGTAACGAATCCGGTGAACTTCTCGCTCATGACGCCTTCGCTGTCGATCGATATGATCCTCGCGGTATCGCCCTGGCAGTTTGTTGTATCGTAGCCTGCAGCAGCAACTGCGTCAGGCGTTAGGAAAACGCTCTTCTCGGAAGCTCCTGCGATCAGCATGCTCGAATAGTCCGTAGAGCTCTCGAAAGAAGCATCCCTTACAAGATTGATATTTGGTATGAGATCACAGTTGATCCCCGTTCCGCCATAGGTATCGTCTACCCTGTCAGGCGTCGCGGAAACTTCGACGAGCTCAGATCTTAGGCCGAATACGCCGACATATCCCAACACGACAATGGCCAGGACAAGAACGACCGCCACGACGACCATTGCCGCCGCAAAGCGTGTCCTCTTAGTTATTCCGAATATCGGCCGGCCGTGTTTCTTCATTCCTTAGCCTCGATCTTTATCTCTTCTGATGCAGCCTGCATTTCTTCACCGGCAGCACTGCCCTGTTCTTCGGTTAATTCTACTTGAACTTCACTTGTTTCTTCAAGTTTTAAAAGTGCTTTTTCTCTTTTTCGCTTATTGCTTACAAGATAAGCAAACGCAATGACTGCCACAGGCATCATCATCATGGACAAGAGATTTGTTCCGAGCATGAAGTCGGACGAGACCTTTTCAGGTATTCCGAACGCCTCAAATGACATGAATGTCGCTATTCCCGATCCGAAGATGTTAAAGATGCTGTGGAGCAGGATCGGTGCCAGGATGCTGTCTGTCATATGATAGCATGCCGCTATGATGATACCGCAGGCTATAGCATATCCGATATGGACTGAGATCCCGTGCATGACGCCGAAGATAAGCGCGCTGATGAATACCGATACCCACGGTCCGAATGCTCTTCGGAGCTGCCCGAAGATGACGCCTCTGAAAGTGATCTCTTCGGTTACGGGGATAACAAAGCAAAGCGTCAGTACATAAATGACGGTATCCCAGGCAGGGACCACAACCTGCGGCGTGTCAGAGAACCTGTCGACGCTGTCGCGGTATTCCTCCATCGCATTCTTCATAGATTCAAGATAATCCGCGATCCTGCCTGCAACAATGATGTAGAGGGTTACAAAGCCCAGCATACCGAGAGCTATCACCACGAGCGATATCACCTGCCCGGGCTCTAACTTCCTGATCTTGATCAGAGGTTCTTTCTTCATCGAGAGGAGCTTGGATATCACCAGCATCGTAATGAAAACGATGGTGCTGCTGATCAGTGTATAGATACCCTTATAGACATTCCGGTCGATTCCGAAGAATGCGAAAGAATAGTAGATCGCACCATCCGCACAAATGAAATAGAGCAACCAGACTAATGCTTTTCCAATTGCTCCAAGTTTGCTAAGGATTTGCTTCCCTAAACCCATCGTTATTTCTGATCTCCGGATGATACTCCGTTCCTGGCTCTGGTCTCAGGTGCCTGAGCGCCGTAATACCTTCTCATGAAGTAAACGAAAGCCTTTTCGAGCTCTTCGGGATCCTTGATCGAATAATAGACACGGTCCCCGTTCTCGCCTATCGCCGTACGCATTATGACGAGCTCAGGCTTGGCATGGCTCCCATCATCAGGCACATAGTTATACATGACTACATACTCGGTCTTCTGAAGCGTGAATGCATCAATGCGCGACATGTAGTAATCCTTCTTGGAATAAGGATCGCGCATTACGAGAAGCTCGTCGCCCCTGCTCTCCTTGAGATGCTCGCCCGCAAGCTTAGCCTTGCGGTCCTTCTCCAGGGCGATCTTCTTCTTTATTCCTGCCGGCCTGTTATTAGTCTTCTGATTCTTCATCGTCGCCGTAAAGCTCGTCGCAGAGCTTGTCGTAATAGTCGTATATTACTTCTTCCTCTTTCTCGGGAAGGTTCTCAAGAAGGACTTCTCCGTCCTTGTCTACGAAGCGCATGATCACGTAAGCTGAGATCAGTTCGCCTTCCTCATCCTTCTCGTCCGTATCAACGATCAGGACAACATATGTGGAACCGTTAAAGAGGAATGTGCTCTCTACAACGGCCTTTGTAACCTCGCCTGTCTCCTCGTCCTTAAGTTCGATGACTCTGTCGCCCTCGTCATCAAGCTGTGCGATTGCGTCGATAAGCTCATCCTTAGGTCCGTTCATATTATCTGCCATGTTATTTCTCCTTGTTTATTCGTCTTTTGATATTAGCTGAAACTCTAATATTTAATTATAGCATATTAAGGTAATCCTGAAGAATTATCTCCGCTGCCACCTGGTCTATGACCTTCTTCTGTTTCTTGGCCTTGATGTTGTTCTCGTGAAGATATCTGGATGCAAGAACTGTCGTAAAGCGCTCGTCCTTATAGACCGGCTCAATGCCGCATCTCTTGGCAAGTTCTGCTCCAAAAGCCTCCGCCTTGTCCTGTGTGGCAGATCTCGTGCCGTCGGTCCTTGCAGGCATTCCGAGCACGATGGCGTTGACCTCCATCTCCTTTATGATCTCGCAAATGCGGTTTAATGCCCACTCAGGGTCCTCGCCGTTCCAGTTGACGGTCTCGATCCCCCTTGCTATCACTCTCAACTCATCGGATACGGCAACGCCGATATGCCTCATTCCGAAATCAATCCCCATTACTCTGCCGGGTGCTTTGCCCATAAATTCACGTTTCCTTTCAAAAAATAAGGCGGCATAAGCCGCCACTACCGCTTAATACCGGTATCTTATACTCTTTTACAGTCTGGAGCAATAATCGTTGATGATTACCTCCAAAAGCTCATCACGGTCAATACGCTTGATGAGACCCCTGGCTCCCTTATAGTTGGTGATATACGTAGGATCGCCGGAAATAAAGTATCCGACGAGCTGATTGATCGGGTTATAGCCCTTCTCCTTAAGCGCGCTCAAAACATACGACATGAGTGCGTGTACATCAGCCGTTCTGTCACCGGATAAATCGAATTTTGCTGTGTTGCTGTCCACAGAAACCTCCAAACGAAGTAATATTCGGTGTTTTCATTCTAACACACATCTTAGCAAAAATAATTAAGATTTGATTAATATCTCACGAAAATGTCCTATTACAGGGCTCGGGCTGCGTGAATCCCCGGTTAAGGATTTGTTGCCTTCCGGGCGGACAGAAAGAGCAACATAGAGAGCAACAATGCCAATGTTGCCTTATATGTTGCCTTCTAAGCGGACAGAAGAAGCAACATTTCAGCAACAATCCTTAACTGACATTAAAGGTGGGTATAAACAGTCCAAGTTCTCGAAAAAGACCTCCCCGGCTTGGTCGGAGAGGTCATAAACGTTTTGTGTAAACTGCTTTAGCGAAAAAGAATTCAGGGATTAGCCCATTCACCGTCAAAG
>CACWXL010000025.1 GCA_902764825.1 Oscillospiraceae bacterium | reverse complement strand
CTATTCAAGCTCTATCGTTGACGGCGGTTTGCCCGTGCAGTCGTAGAAGACGCGGCTGATGCCTTTGACTTCGTTTACGATCCTGTTCGTGACCTTGTTGATGAGTGACCAGGGAAGCTCTGCTGCTTCGGCAGTCATGAAGTCTGTGGTGGTAACTGCACGGAGGAGGCATGCGTAATCGTATGTTCTCTCGTCGCCCATGCAGCCTACGGAACGCATATTTGTGAGTGCTACGAAGTACTGGTTAGCGTACTTGTCGAAGCCTGCAAGCTGCATCTCTCTTCTGAAGATCGCGTCTGCATCCTGAACAAGTTTTACCTTCTCTGCTGTAACTTCACCGATGATGCGGATAGCAAGTCCGGGGCCGGGGAACGGCTGACGGAATACAAGGTTTTCGGGGATGCCGAGCTCCAGGCCTGCCTTTCTTACTTCGTCCTTGAACAGGAGTCTTAAGGGTTCGATGATCTCCTTGAAGTCAACATAGTCGGGAAGTCCGCCTACGTTGTGGTGTGACTTGATTACGGCGCTCTTTCCGAGGCCGGATTCGATAACGTCAGGATAGATGGTGCCCTGTACGAGGAAGTCGACAGCGCCTACTTTCTTTGCTTCTTCTTCGAATACTCTGATGAATTCCTCACCGATTATCTTACGCTTTGTCTCAGGATCAGTTACGCCTGCGAGCTTTGAATAGAAGCGCTCCTGGGCATTGACTCTGATGAAGTTAAGATCGTAAGGTCCTTCAGGTCCGAATACTGCTTCCACCTCGTCGCCTTCGTTCTTTCTAAGAAGTCCGTGGTCGACGAATACGCATGTGAGCTGCTTGCCGACTGCTTTAGAAAGAAGTACTGCGGCAACGGATGAATCGACGCCGCCTGAAAGGGCGCAGAGGACTCTGCCTGAGCCGACCTTTTCGCGGATCTCCTTAATGGATGTCTCAACGAATGAATCCATCTTCCAGTCGCACTTGCACTTGCAGATATCCTTAACGAAGTTTGCAAGCATCGTCGTGCCTTCGACTGTGTGAACAACTTCCGGGTGGAACTGTACGCAGTAGAGGTTCTCTTCCACATTCTCTGCAGCTGCTACAGGGCAGACCTCAGTATGTGCGGTGATCTTGAAGCCGGGAGCGGGTTTTGCGATATATACGGTATGGCTCATCCAGCAGACAGTCTTGGGAAGAACGCCTTTGAAGAGCTTAGCTTCTGTATCGATATTAACGTCGGTGTGGCCGTATTCTCTGACGGGTGCTGACTTAACTTCGCCGCCAAGCAGGTAGTTCATGAGCTGGGCGCCGTAGCAGATACCGAGCACCGGGATGCCGAGCTTAAAGAGCTCGGGTGAGCACTTGGGAGCGTCGTCTTCGTAAACAGTGGAAGGGCCGCCCGTGAGGATGATTCCCTTTGGATTCAGCGCCTTGATCTCTTCAATGCTCGTGGTGTGGGGTCTTACTTCACTGTAGACATTCTGCTCTCTGACACGTCTTGCAATGAGCTGGTTATACTGCCCTCCGAAGTCGAGGACGAGGATCATTTCCTTGGACATGGGAATTCCTCCGGAATCATATAAATCTTATTGGTTAATTATATTCTTGCTTAAGGCGCGCGAAAACAAAAAATCTCTTGCCTAATAGCGAAAAACATAAGCCTTCTGAAGTTTTATGTTTTGGTAAGTTTTACATACGCGATGACGTGCGTATGACCCGTTTCCCATAATCTGAACTCGGCAGTGTTTCCTGCAGATACGAGCTTTGAAGGAATGGAGAATTCGAACTCGTCCATTCCGTCCTCAGGTACGACGAAAGGAACGCCATACTTTTGTGTGCTGCCGTTAATGTCCCAGTCGAATTCAAGTTCTGTTCCCTTAGAAAACTTCCTGTCGAATTTGACCAGGACTGTAATGCCGTTACCGGAAACATTGTATCCGGCCGTATTAAGCCAGCCGGGCTCCTTGCTGTAATGCATTTTGATACCGTTCTTATCAGGATCTGATGTACCGTAGATAAGATTTCCGTCTGACCAGTCAGGTGTCTCCTCCTTGACGTTTACGGCCTGGTTCGGATATTTGGAAGTGCCCTGCCAGGATGTGGTGCCGTTAGATGCATTATTGTTATTGGTATTCCTGCCGGGATAATTCCCTCCGTCATTTCTGAATTCGGACATGTACCTGTCGTATTGTGCCCGGGTAAGTTCGCCGGCATCAAAGAGCGCCTGTATGGCCTTCTTGCGGGCCGCCTTCTCCTGATTGAAATCGTATTTGGGACAAGCAAAGATATCGTCTGTCGTAATTCCGAAAAGCGGTGATTCTGATACGATATCAACAGCGTCGCCTTTTGCTTTGACCTTAAGGATAACGCTGAATTCCTCGCCCATCAGGTTCGGTATCTGCTTTGCAAGATCGTAGTAGATCCCGGCAATAAAATCATCCCATACTGCCTGTCTCTTGCTGTCATTCCCGGCGATCTCTGCTCTTATTTCTGCCATGCAGCTTTCCTGTGCATACTCGTCGCCCGCATAGTAGCTGAGCAAAGCTTCCTTCGAAGGAACATAACCAGTAACCTTAAACTGAAGCGGCGTATCGGTCTCTTCGACCGTAATGCCGTGTTCCACAACGAATGAGAAATACGCTTTCGCAAATTCGGTCATGGCATCCTTTATATTCGGTTCGCTTCTGCCCCAAGTATTGAAAGCTCCCATTTCAAAGAGGTCGAATTTAAACATCTGCTGGTTGAATTCGCCTCTGGCAAGCTTTTCAAAGACACTTTTGCATTCCTGCTTTGCCTGGTCTTTGCTCAATGCTACGACTGACAGGTAATACTGATGATTGAAGAGATCTTCGTATCTGTCGGCCGTGGAATTCTTTATCTTCCACTCACCTTCATCGTCAAGCACGAAAGCAAACGAGAAATTTGCCGTGGCTCTTTTCTCATATGAATCGGCCTTCTCAAGGCACTCTTCCTTAGTCAGGTTCTGATTATCCTTATCCCTGCCGAATTCCCTTATGCTGATATATGAGATCTTCGTCCTGAGCCTTGCCTTGCCGGCTTTACGATCAACTTCAACTGTCTCTATCTCATCGATCTCTGTTTTCGATGCGATCTTAAGCATGATCTCGTGCTGCTTTGCATATGAGATCTGATAGTCGAATCTGCCGTCAACAAGATCTTTTACAGTATCAGCGTCACCTGTGGCGAACCGATAAATGAATTCTTCGGCTTTACGCTGAATCTCCACCATGTCTTTGTTTTTCCTGCCGGCACAGCCTGCAGGCAAAAGCGAAGTCATCAACATGGCTGCAGTAAGGATCGTTACTACAGCTTTATGCTTTAAGGTCTTCATCGTGAATTACCTCCTATTGAGGAAGGAAAATTATCTTCTGATGATCTCTTCTCTTACGGGTCCTGTCGATACGATGGAGATGTGTACTCCGATCTCCTTTTCGATGAATTCGACATAGTCCTGAGCTTCCTTGGGGAGCTTGTCGTATTCTGTGAGGCCTCTGATATCACCCTTGCCCTTCCATGAAGGCAGATATTCGATAACAGGCTTGCATCTGTCGAGCTGTGTGGGATTCGGGAAATCCTTTGTGATAACGCCGTCGATCTCATAAGCCGTGCAGACAGGGATCTTATCCAGGTAACCTAATACGTCAAGGTTCGTGAGGGCAACGTCCGTACCGCCCTGGAGCCTTACGCCGTAACGTGTAGCTACGCAGTCAAACCAGCCGACTCTTCTGGGGCGCCCTGTTGTAGCGCCGTACTCACCCTTATCGCCGCCTCTGTCTCTGAGCTCTTTAGCAACTGCTTCGTCAAGGATCTCAGATACGAAAGCACCGCCGCCTACTGATGAAGAGTAAGCCTTGGTAACAACGACGATCTTCTTGATCTCATAAGGCGGGATGCCTGCACCGACGCAGCCGTAGCCTGCCAATGTGGAAGAGGACGTAACCATAGGATAGATGCCCATGTCAGGGTCCTTCATGGTTCCGAGCTGGCCTTCGAGGAGGATGTTCTTGCCTTCCTTCAAAGCGTCGTAGATATATGCGTTAGTATTAGTAACAAAAGGCTTGATGAGTCTTCCCTGCTCGAGCATCTCGGCCAGGAGCTCATCTGCCTTGATGGGATCTTTGTGATAGAGGTTTACGAGGAGGGCGTTCTTGATCTCAAGGACTCTCTCGATCTTTTCCTTTAATGTTGCTTCATCGAAAAGTTCGGAAACCTGGAAGCCGATCTTCGCATATTTGTCGGAGAAGAACGGTGCGATACCGGACTTGGTGGAACCGAAAGCCTTGCCGCCTAATCTCTCTTCTTCGAATTTATCGAAATCAACATGGTAAGGCATTACGACCTGAACCCTGTCAGATACCAGAAGGTGGGGATTTAAGCCCTGTTCCTTCAATGAGTTATATTCGTTGACGAATTTACGGATATCAAGTGCAACACCGTTGCCGATGATGTTTACGATGTTGTCGTAACAAACACCCGAAGGCATAAGGTGAAGAGCGAATCTTCCGTGATCGTTGATGATGGTGTGTCCTGCATTAGCTCCGCCCTGGAATCTTATTACGATGTCAGACTCGCTTGCAAGAAGGTCAGTGATCTTGCCCTTTCCTTCATCTCCCCAGTTAGCGCCAACGATTGCCGTAACCATATATGGTCCTCCCAAAAACAGTATTGCTTTAATAGGTTTAATAAAAACCCGCGCAAATTATAGCAGAAATATTTAAAATGTGTTGGATTTTAAAAAGGCATTACTGCAACTTGCAGATTACTACCCTTCTCCAGCCTTTTCTTCCATACTCGTAAGTGCATGTTACAAGCGTCAGCTGCTTGTCTTCGGTTATGTTGCCTGTAACATATTTGCCAAGGTCGTTGGCATTGATGATCTTCGATTCTTCCACTACAAAGGTCATTTCCTTGCCTTCTTTGGACTTAAAGACCACCTTGTCGCCTTTCTTGAGCTTGCCCAGATTGTGGAACATGGTGCCGTCTTTGTAGTTATGTCCCAAAATGGTCGCATTTCCGATCTCTCCCGGCATAACAGAGTCAGGATAGTGCCCCAGGCCGTATCTTAAGGACAGTTTTGTGGCTTCATCCCATACGGAATAGCTGATCTTGATCTTTCCGATCGAGAGGATCCCTATGGACTTTAATGAGACCATCTCATTTGAACCGGAATTTACTTCAGGCTCTTCCTCGAAAATAACATCCGCCTCTTCAGAAGTCTCCTCGGTGCCGCCGATTATGTCGTATCCTTCTTCTTCTCCGGATACTTCATTGCCCGTTGCAGGGACCGTATAGGTCATTTCGACCTCTTCTGTAGCCTCGATCTTCTCTGATATCGCCGTAAGGGCTTCTTCCGAGATCTTCTTTCTGTTATAGCGTTTTATGGGCTCTATCATGATAAGGACCACGCCGGCTATAAGGAGTACGGCTATTACTGCTATCAAGACGGTATTGACTGCCGTATTTCTGGATTTTTTATCACCGATTTTTAATATAAATTGCATATTCATTATACTCTTTGACCGTGCTATTATGTTAAACGCACGTCATTTTTGTTACGGAGGGGTTACATGGAGAGTTCTATTTGGGACAATGCGCTCAATCTTCTTAAGTATGATTCAAATATCAATTCCATAACCTATGAATCCATCCTCTGCAAGATGAGCGTTGCTCACTGCGATAAGGACGTCCTGGTTCTCGCTGCAAGAGACGAGTATTCTTTAGATCTTCTTAAGGGACAGAAGCTCAATAAGACCATAGAATCCGCCATAAAGACAGCAAATGACGGTAAATCCTGCGCAGTCAAGTTTATCCTTCAGGGAGACGAGAAGGCTCTTAATGCTTCGATAATCTCCGAGAAGAAGGCCGCAAGCCAGGCAAAGACTGAAGTCGTTACGCCTTCCGGACTTAACGGCGAATTTACTTTTGCGAACTTCGTAGTCGGCGACTGCAACCGTTTTGCACATGCTTCTGCCGTATCCGTTGCTGCAAAACCCGGACAGAAGCAGAGAAACCCCTTCTTTCTCTGGGGCAACTCCGGTCTCGGCAAGACCCACCTCATGAAGGCAATCGGTAATGCGATAATCGAACAGCATCCCGAGAAGAAGGTCATCTACACTACATGCGAAGCCTTCACGAATGCTTTTATCGCCTGCATCCAGAACAAGAATTACACGGAATTCCGCAATAAATACAGGACTGTAGATGTCCTCCTCATCGACGACATACAGTTTCTTATCGGCAAGGACAGTGTCCAGACAGAGTTCTTCAATACTTTCGAGGCTCTGATCGAATCAGGAAAGCAGATCGTAATCACATGCGACAAGGCTCCTGCAAATCTCACGGAGCTTAACAGCAGGCTTACCTCAAGATTCCAGGACGGCATCATGTTCGATGTCCAGCCGCCGGATTTCGAGACGCGTAAGGCTATCTTCTTAAGCAAGCTCGAGAATGAGTCTTTCAATCTCTCAGACGAGATAATCGACTATGTCTGCGAGAACGTAACCACAAATATCAGACAGCTCAACGGTGCTTTTAATACTATTTCCTCTTATGTAACTCTCGCAAACGGAGAACTTACATTGGACGACATAAGGAAGATCATCGATCCTCTGGTAAGCGGCAATAAGAAGTATCTGACACCTGACATAGTCATCAATGCAGTTGCAAAATACTACGATCTGACGCCTGATAAGCTTACTTCAAAGCTCAGAAGTGCCGAGATATCCACGGCACGTAATGTTGCCATGTTCATCTGCAGAGACTATCTGGAACTCAAATACGAGAAGATCGGACAGCTCTTCGGCGGACGTAAACACACTACGGTCATGCACGGCTGCGACAACGTGGATGAGGATTCCGATCTCAAAAAGCAGGCTGAAGAGATATATAAGCTCATTACCTGATTTGAACATTAATTGTTCTTTTGTTCATAACTTGCTGTAGATTTCCTGTAGACGGTTTGTTTATAAATGTAACAGTGTTCAAAAGGGTATTTTTGTGAACACTTATCAAATGACTTTTATACATCGAAATGTTTCGAAAAATGCTATGAACAGACGGACTTTTGGCAGGTTTTGAACATTTGAACAGAACATAATACGGCTAATACGAGCTATCTTTAAATACTACAGAGCATGATTTCCGGATTTTCGAAAATGTCCTAAAAATCGAGTTTTGTAACACCGTTAAACTATACATTTTTAATATATTTCAGTGTATAATGTTTGAAATATTTTATTAATAATGAAAGGTGGCTCCCTTCATATGAAGTTCACATGCAGCAGAGATGACTTGGTTAATAATGTATCCATAGTTCAGAGGGCTGTTACTACTAACAGTACAGTAAATATCCTTAACGGTATTCTCATTGAAGCGTCAGACGATGATAAGATCAAGCTTACGGGCTACGATCTTCAGACAGGTATTGAGGCTGATGTAGAAGCAAGTGTTACTGAGAAGGGCGCTGTTGTTATCGATTCAAAGTTCTTCGGTGATATCATCAGAAAGCTCCCTGAGCCTGAAGTCGATATCATTTCCGACAGTAATTTCCAGACAACCATTAAGTGCGGACAGGCTGAGTTCAAGATCGCTGGTCTTGATCCCGAGCCGTTCCCGAAGATCCCTGAGATCGATGAGACAAGCGCTGAGAAGATCGTTATGGGTCAGAAGATCCTTAAGAATATGATCAATCACACTATCTTCGCAGTATCACGTGATAATTCACGTCCTGTTCTTACAGGTTCCAACATCGTATCTGACGGTTCGGTTCTTTCCGTTGTATCGATCGACGGTTTCAGAATGGCTATCAACCGCGAAGAGATGGGCAATGACTTCCCTAAGATCAACTATATCGTTCCCGGTAAGGCTCTTACCGAGATGAGCAAGATCTTAAGTGACGATGAAGATTCCGAGATCAATATCTACACATCAATGCAGAATCTCTTATTCGATATCGGCAACGTAAGAATGGTCTCACGCCTTATCGAAGGACAGTTCATTAATTTCGATTCCATCATTACTAAGAATCCTAAGACAGTCATCACGATCAACCGCAAGCAGTTCCTCGATGCTGTCGACAGAGCTTCGCTTATCATCATGACAGATGACCGCAAGTGCCCTGTAAGATTCCTTTCCAATAATCCTTCAGAGCTTACTGTCCAGGCTACTTCAGCAAGAGGTAATCTCCAGGAGAATATCTCCATAAGCCTTGAAGGTGATCTTATCGATGTTGATTTCAACTCCAGATATGTTCTTGATGTACTTAAGAATATCGATGATGAAGAGATCAAGGTTGAAGTCAACGGCGGTCAGGGACCCTGCATCATCAAGCCTGTTGAGGGTGAGAAGTACATTTACCTTATTCTTCCTATCAGAAGATAATGTTCATAAGAAGCATACATTTAGAAAACTTCAGAAATTACGGAAGGCTCGATTTGGATGTCGGGCCTTCTGTTAATATCTTTTACGGTAATAACGCCCAGGGAAAGACAAATCTCGTTGAAGGAATATATGTAGCTTCGAGCATTACATCACACAGGACAAGCAAGGATTCGGACCTTATAAAGTTCGGCGAGAACGAATATAAAGCAGGCCTGGATCTTACTGACGATGACGGATCCGATGTTCATCTTGTATCCGGTTATTACAGCGAAAAGTCTTCTATGAGCAGATCGGGAAGACCAGGAAGGATACTTATCGCGGATAATGCTCCGGTAGATAAGATCTCTGATTATATCGGCATATGTAACATTGTTATCTTTGCTCCCGAAGACCTCAATATCGTTAAAAACGCGCCGGCTTTCAGGCGTAAGTTCTTAAATACGCTGATATCGAAGGTCTCCCCTTCTTATTTCAATCTTCTGACCAATTACAGCAGACTTCTGGCACAGAAGAATGCTCTCCTCAAGAGCATAAAACCGAATTCAAAGTCCGATCTTACGGACCAGCAGCTGGATTTCTGGGATTTCTCACTTGCTGAATCATCGGCAG
Organism: Oscillospiraceae bacterium; assembly: GCA_902764825.1. GTDB lineage: Bacteria > Bacillota > Clostridia > Saccharofermentanales > Saccharofermentanaceae > Saccharofermentans. The sequence goes on along the minus strand of CACWXL010000025.1, from coordinate 17,731 downwards.
AGATCATATTAAAGCGATACAGGTTTGCAAAGCTGATATCAGATACTGCTTCAAAGCATCACGGGAGCATTTCAGGGGGCAAAGAAAACCTCTCTATCGAGTACAACACCGTATTTGGCGTTGTAGGGGCCCTGGAAACGTTTCTTACAAAAAACAGTAAATATGACGACTATATGGGTAAGGGCCTCTCAGAGGGCGATTATGGGTGTATAAAGGGCATTATCTCTGATCTGGTCCTTGCCAAGCTGAAATCCGTCCGTAATTATGACATTGAGAAGCACATCTCATCCATCGGTATCCACAGGGATGACATCCTGATCAAATTGGATGATCTGGAGATGAAGAAGTTCTCTTCACAGGGCCAGCAGAGGACTGCTGCTCTTGCATTGAAGCTCTCCGAACTGGAGATCATAAAGATGTTCGTCTCCTCTACACCTATCCTCATTCTCGACGACGTATTCTCTGAACTTGATAAGACCAGGAGACTGAGCCTTGTACAGGCCATGAAGGGCGCCCAGATCTTCATCACGTGCACGGATAAGAATATGATCGGCGAAGAGATCGATGCGATCGAGGGCGCAAACAAGACCGAATTCTATAAGGTCGACGGCGGCATTATCACAAAAGAGGCCTGATTTTAGGACAAATTACGCTAAAAAACGCCCTATTTTGCCCTATTCTTATATTATAATAAACATATTATTCTTCCCTTTTATGATATAATTTATAGGTTAGAAGAGGATTCCGGACGATTTGGAGGCTATGAGATGTTCATTCATATCGGCAATGATCTTTCAGTGCTCAGATCTTCGGTTACCTGTGTAGTCAACCTTGAGACAGTCTCCCCTTCACAGAAGGACGTGACTGAATTCATCAACCGTGAGGACGAGCAAGGAAGGCTCCAGTATGTGACTGAAGAGATACCAAAGTCATTGGTGATCACAGATGACAAAACATATGTTTGTTCTCTCTCCGCAAGTCTGATATTAAACAGACTCATGTCATCCGGAAGTTTCTGACAACAGCCCATTAACGGTGTTACAAATACAGCAATATCAGGCATTCTGCCGGATCTGCCGTCAAGAATAGGAGTTTTTACATTTATGAAGGAAAACGACGAGAAGAATTTCAATTTTGAGGAGACACAGCCCGCTCCGGAGGCTAATTCCCGCCCTTCCGGTGCTGTCGATCTTTACTTCCAGCCTGTTGAAGAGGGTGACGATGACGAGCTTAAGAATCTTGCCGAGAATCCCAGAGCATTGACTGAGGATTTTAAGGAAGAATCCATGGCTGATGTATTAGCTGCAGAAGGAGATCAGGACAGCTTCGATACATCCAACAGCAGTGAATACAGCGAAGACGATATTCAGGTCCTTGAAGGATTGGAAGCCGTAAGAAAGCGTCCGGGTATGTATATCGGTGATACGACATTAAGAGGTCTTCATCACCTTATTTATGAGATCGTCGCAAACTCAGTTGACGAAGCTCTTGCAGGACGCTGCGATACTATCGATGTCGTACTTGAGAAAGACGGTTCTGTTACGGTTACCGATAACGGTTCAGGAATCCCTGTCGGAAACCATCCCAAGCTTGGAATCCCTACTGTAGAAGTCGTTCATACAGTGCTTCACGCAGGCGGTAAATTCGGCGGCGGAGCATACAGTATCTCAGGCGGTCTGCACGGCGTAGGCGCGTCAGTAGTTAATGCTCTTGCTGATCATATGAAGGTCCAGGTACGCCGTGACGGCAACATCTATGAGATCGAATTTGAGAAGGGTAAGACTACCGTTCCGCTTCATATCGTAGGCACCTGTGATAAAGACGATACAGGTACAAAGACCAACTTTATCCCTGATAATTCCATCTTCCCTGATATCGTATTTGACTTCGATTCCATGATCACCCGTTACCGTGAAATGGCTTTCCTTAACAAGGAAGTTACGATCGATCTTACGGATGACAGAGGTGCTGAGCCTATTAAGAAGCACCTCCATTATGAGGGCGGTATCATCTCATTCGTTGAGTATCTGAACAGACATAAGGAAGCTATCAACAATCCTCCTATCTACTTTGCTACCAAGCAGGGAGACAACTTCGTTGAGATCGCTCTCCAGTACAATGATTCATATCAGGAGACCGTTTATACATACGCTAATAACATTGCCACACCTGAAGGCGGTACACACCTTGTAGGATTCCGTGCTGCCATGACAAGAGCAATCAATGATTACGCCAAGAAGTATAAGTTCATTAAGGACGGCGACGTTAAGCTCCAGGGTGAGGATACAAGAGAAGGTCTTGCAGCGATCATTTCCGTTAAGCTTCCTGATCCTCAGTTCGAAGGACAGACAAAGAGTAAGCTCGGTAATGCTGAGATCAGACCGATGGTAGACAGCGCCGTATATGAGAAGCTCGAGATCTATCTTGAAGAGCATCCTGATATTGCGAAGCTCATCATGGATAAGTGCCTCTCAGCTTCAAGAGCAAGAGATGCTGCAAAGAGAGCAAGAGAACTCACAAGAAGGAAGACGGTATTTGAGAATAATGCATTGCCCGGAAAACTCGCCGACTGCCAGAGCGATGAAGCAGAGTTCTGCGAGATCTTCATCGTAGAGGGTGACTCCGCAGGCGGATCTGCAAAGCAGGGCAGAGAGCGTAAGTATCAGGCTATCCTCCCTCTCTGGGGTAAGATGCTCAACGTTGAGAAGGCCAGGATCGACAAGGTATATTCCAACGAGAAGCTCCAGCCTGTCGTTATGGCTTTGGGTGCCGGAATCGGTGATGAATTCGATGAGACAAAGCTCAGATACCACAAGGTAATCATCATGGCCGATGCCGACGTCGACGGTTCACACATCAGAACACTCCTTCTCACATTCTTCTTCAGATACCTAAAGCCCCTCGTTGAAGGCGGATATGTCTATATCGCATGCCCTCCGCTCTACAAGGTCTATAAGGGCGATGAAGCATATTACGCTTATGACGATAAGGAGATCGAGCAGATCAAGGCCGAGCATAAGTGGGACAATCCTCTTATCCAGCGATTCAAAGGTCTTGGTGAGATGAGTTCCGAACAGCTCTGGGATACAACAATGAATCCTGTTACGAGAAAGCTGCTGAGAGTTACTCTTAAGGACGCGCAGGAAGCAGACGAGACATTCAACCTTCTCATGGGCGACCAGGTAGAACCCCGTAAGGAATTCATTCAGGAGAATGCAAAGCTCGCGAATATCGATAACTGATATACTAATCGGGTCAAATCCTTTAAAACGGGTGTTCGGCACAGTTCCGGCACCCGTTTTGCATTAATTGTTCCACGTGGAACAATCCGAAGAAGGATATGGGCAAGGTGATATTGTTCCACGTGGAACAATCTACATGATATGAACATTTTCTCCAACGTGACGAATATGAAAATGTTCCACGTGGAACATTTGGAATAAATTGTATTAAAGATGACATATATTATTCTTATTTATAATGTTAGAATTAGCGTATCTGAATAGGAATACTTATAAAAGGAGTTAAATATGGCGACAGTAATTGCACTTGTAAACCAAAAAGGCGGAGTCGGAAAGACCACAACCGCTGTCAATCTTGCCGCTTTCCTTGGTAAGAAAAAGAAAAAGGTCCTCCTGATCGACATGGATCCTCAGGCCAATGCAACAAGCGGCCTTGGCATCGACAAGCGTGAACTTGAACTGACAGTTTACGACGTCCTGATCAATGAGACACCTCTCACAGAAGTTATTTATGAGACAAATGCGGAGAATGTAGACATCTGCCCTACCAACATCAATCTGGCAGGAGCTGAGGTCGAACTCGTAACGGTCATTTCAAGAGAACAGATACTCAAAAATGCTATCAAGCCCGTGCTTGATTCCTATGACTTCATAATCCTGGACAGCCCGCCGTCATTGGGCCTGCTGACTATCAATGCTCTTACTGCTGCGGACAGACTGGTCATCCCGATCCAGGGCGAATACTATGCCTTAGAGGGCCTTTCGCAGCTCATGGATACGATCAATATCGTTAAGAAGAAGCTCAATCCCGATCTTGAGATCCTGGGTGTTGTCCTTACCATGTTCAACATGAGAACACAGCTCTCCAGACAGGTTAAGGAAGAGACGGATAAATACTTCGGCACAAAAGTCTTCAAGACTGTGATCCCCAGAAACGTTAGGCTTGCTGAGGCTCCGAGCCACGGTCTTGCCATCTGCGACTATGATAAGAATTCCAAGGGCGCCAAGGCTTATGAAGCTTTGGTCAAAGAAGTAATCAAGCGAGTATAAGGAGATTAATATGGCTAATACAAAGAAAAAGGCAACAGCAAAGGTTGCAGCAAAGAAGACAACTGCAAAGAAGCCTGCAGCTAAGACTGCTGCAAAGAAAGCTCCCGCAAAGGCTGCTCCCAAGAAGGCAGCTGCAAAGGTCGTTGCAAAGAAGGCCCCTATGAAGCCTGCTGTTAAGGCTCCCGTAAAGAAAGCTGCTCCCGCTCCCAAGGCTGCACGTCCTATCGCTAATATCAAGGCAGTATCAGAGAGCAAGACTGCTATGGGCAGAGGCCTCGGCGCACTCCTTTCAGCTGACGGTATTCCGGAGAACAAGAGAGATTCAGTTGTTGAGCTTAAGATCAATGATATCTCCCCTAACAACGGCCAGCCCAGAAAGATCTTTAATGATGAATCATTGAATGAACTCGCAAACTCAATTCAGGAGAACGGCGTTATCCAGCCCATCATCGTTCAGCGCAAGGGCGACGGTTACAGGATCGTAGCCGGTGAGCGCCGCTGGAGAGCTGCACGCATTGCAGGTCTTTCAGTTATCCCTGCCATCGTAAGAGACCTTACAGACAGAGAGACAATGGAGCAGGCACTTATCGAGAATATCCAGAGAGAAGACTTAAATCCCATTGAAGAAGCTGCTGCAATGCAGAATCTCCTCAAGGCTCATAAGCTCACACAGGACCAGCTTGCCAAGAAGCTCGGTAAGCCGAGAGCAACCATTGCAAATACCATCCGTATCCTTAACCTTGATGAATCACTTCAGGAATTCGTCAGCAGAGGAGATCTCTCGGAAGGTCATGCAAAGGTCATCCTCGGCCTTAAGGAAAAGGAAGACCAGCGCAAGGTTGCTGATGTCATCATGACCCGTGACCTCAACGTCCGTCAGGCTGAAGCGCTTGTTAAGAAGTATCTCGAAGCCCAGGACAGCCCTTCAAAGAAGCAGGTAATTGAGCAGCCTGATATCCGTTTCACTCTGAGCCTCAAGGAAGTTGAGACGAAGCTTAAGAAGGAACTCGGCGCCAAGACCAAGATCAAGGTGCTGGACAACGCTACAGGCCGCGGCCGTATCGTCATCGACTATAAGAACAACGAAGACTTAGACAGACTTATCGAGATCCTGTGCGGTCAGTAAGACTGTTTGCTAAAGGCATTGAAAAGCATAAGATCAGGACATTTCAAGGTTATACTTGCAAACTGGTTCTGATGTATGTATAATTAAGTGCCTTTAAATGGAGCTGTATCGAAGCGGTCATAACGAGGCGGTCTTGAAAACCGTTTGCCTTCACGGGCACCAGGGTTCGAATCCCTGCGGCTCCGCCAGAAACCTACAACGACGATCGGAAATACCGGTCGTCGTTTTATTTGTATATAAGTAATCATTCTTTAATTCAAAATAAATTTCCTATATAATATTCGGCGGAATATTAATATTGGAGGAACGCTCTATGTCAGACAGAAGAGTTGGTACAGTATCAAGAGGCATCAGATGCCCCATCATCCGCAAAGGCGATGACTTGTCAGAGATCGTAACTGATTCAGTCCTCGGTGCTGCTGAAGCAGAGGGTTTTGAGATCAGGGACAGGGATGTCATCTCCATCACAGAGTCCATCGTAGCAAGAGCACAGGGCAATTACTGCTCTGTTCAGGATATTGCAGAGGATGTTAAGGCAAAGCTCGGCGGCGGAACGGTAGGCGTTATTTTCCCCATCCTTTCACGCAACAGATTTGCTATCTGCCTCCGCGGCATCGCAATGGGCTGCAAGAAGATCGTTCTCATGCTCTCTTATCCTTCTGACGAGGTCGGCAACTGCCTGGTAAGCCTCGATAAGATCGATGAGGCAGGCATTAACCCTTACAGCGACGTTCTTTCACTTGAGAAATACCGTGAGCTCTTCGGAGAGAACAAGCACGAGTTCACAGGTGTTGATTATGTTGCTTATTACGGCGACCTCATCAAGGCTTGCGGATGTGAAGTAGAGATCGTATTTGCTAACCAGGCAAAGGCTGTCCTTGACTATACAAAGTCAGTTATCAACTGTGACATCCATACAAGGAAGAGAACAAAGAGGATCCTTCTTGCTGCAGGCGCAGATAAGGTCGTAAGCCTCGACGAGATAATGAATGCTCCCGTTAACGGCAGCGGCTGCAACGAGACATACGGTCTTTTGGGCTCCAATAAGGCTACCGAAGATCAGGTAAAGCTCTTCCCCAGAGAGTGCAAGGACTTGGTTCTCGACATTCAGAAGAAGATCCTGGATAAGACAGGAAAGTGTGTTGAAGTAATGGTCTACGGAGACGGTGCTTTCAAGGATCCTCAGGGCAAGATCTGGGAACTTGCTGACCCGGTCGTTTCTCCTGCTTTTACTGACGGACTTATCGGTACACCTAATGAGCTCAAGCTTAAGTACCTTGCCGATAACGATTTTGCTGACCTTTCCGGCGAAGCACTGAAGAAGGCTATTTCAGAGAGCATCAAGGCTAAGGATGCCAACCTTGTAGGCAAGATGGCAAGTGAGGGTACAACACCCAGACAGCTCACGGACCTCATCGGTTCTTTGTGCGACCTTACATCAGGTTCAGGCGACAAGGGAACACCTGTCGTACTCGTTCAGGGTTATTTCGATAACTACACGAACTGATATTTGAAAAGACTGTTATGAGAGGGGTGCTTCCCAAGCGCCCCTTTCTTATACTTTTTTGTGCAAACAAATGTTCTAAAATGCACGAAAAAAGCCTTCCTGACCGGAGAAGCCCTCTAAATCAACATTTTTCTTTTATTTGTGGTACAATCTTTAAATTCTGCACAGCGGTTCTGTGCATAAAACTCTAGAGGAGGATTTTTAACAATGGAAAAAGAAGAAGTATTGAAGGTGTACCGTCACTCTCTTGCGCACATAATGGCTAAGGCTGTTATCGAGCTCTACGGTAAAGAGGTACAGTACGCGATCGGACCTGAGATCGAAGACGGATGCTACTATGATTTCGTCCTTCCGAGAACGGTCACAGAAGAGGATTTCCCTGCAATTGAAGAAAAGATGCACGAGATCATCAAGAGGAGAGAAGACTGGACACGTAAGGTCATCTCCAAGGATGAGGCATTGGAGCTCTTCAAGGATCAGAAGTTCAAGACAGAACTTATCATCGATCTGCCTGCAGACGAGACTATTTCGATATATTACACAGGTGATGACTACGTCGATCTTTGCCGTGGTCCTCACGTAGATAATTCACAGGAGCTCATGAGCGCCGCATTCAAGATCAAGAATGTTTCCGGTGCTTACTGGAGAGGCGATGAGAAGAGAGATCAGCTCCAGAGGATCTATCTTTTCGCATTCCCTTCAAAGGACGAGCTCAAGGCTCACCTTGCATGGCTCAAGGAAGCTCAGGAGAGAGACCACAAGAAGATCGGTACAGCTCTTGACCTCTTTATGTTCCGTGAGACAGCACCCGGTATGGCTTACTGGCTCCCCAGGGGCTGGATCCTCTATCAGGAACTCATGAAGTACTCCCGCGAGATCCAGGGCAAGCACGGATACACAGAGATCTCAGCACCTCTTATCAACAATAAGAAGCTATGGCTCATTTCCGGACACTGGGCACACTATCAGAACAACATGTTCATCGTTCCCGGTATCACAAAGGGCGTAAATGCTACAGACGCAGTTAACGGCGAAGAAGCTCCCGAGAAGTATTCCGTAGAGGCAGAAGACACAATGGCAGCAAAGCCGATGAACTGCCCTAACGCCATGATGTCCTACAAGCGCACGATGCACTCATATAAGGAACTTCCTATCCGTTACAGCGAGTATGACGTTCTCCACCGTAAGGAGAAGTCCGGCCAGATGAACGGTCTCTTCAGAGTTCAGGAGTTCCGTCAGGACGACGACCATACATTCGTTACACCTGACCAGATCAAGGACGAGATCAAGGACGTTATCGCTATTGCAGACGAGATCTACAAGACATTCGGCATCACATACAGAGCAGAGTTCTCCACAAGACCTGACGACTTCATGGGCGATATCGAGTCCTGGAACGCTGCAGAAGCCTCTCTGAAGGCCATTCTCGACGAGAAGTATGGTGAGGGCAATTACGAGATCAACGAAGGCGACGGCGCGTTCTACGGCCCGAAGATCGACCTTCAGATCAAGGATGCTCTTGGACGTGAGTGGCAGTGCGGTACAGTCCAGCTCGACTTCCAGCTCCCTCATAACTTTGAGCTCACATTCGTTGACAAGGACGGCGCTCAGAAGATGCCTATCGTTATCCACAGAGCCATCTTTGGTTCTTTCGAGCGCTTCATCGGCATCATCACAGAGCACTTCAAGGGCGCATTCCCGTTCTGGCTCAATCCTTACCAGGTAGCAGTAGTACCGATCAGACCTGAGCACAACGAGTATGCACAGAAGGTTGCTGACGCTCTCACAAAGGCCGGCGTAAGAGTCGAGTCCGACTTAACAGACGTTAACATGAGAGACAAGATCAAGAGATTCAAGCAGATGAAGGATCCTTATATCCTCGTTGTAGGCGATAAGGAAGCTGCCGAGAACACAGTATCTGTCAACGTAAGAGGCTCTAACAAGCAGCTTCAGGGCGTAGCACTCGACAAGTTCGTTGAACTTTGTGCAAAGCTCAATGCTGAGAGAACATTGGAGCTCCCTCAGGAGATCTGATCCTCTTAAACGGTAATAAATTATAAGATAAGGCGGCGCAGGACCAAAAGGTCTTGTGCCGTTTTTAATAGTTTCAATTATTGCTCTTTGTTCTAAAACAAAGAAATAAGCCGCCCGTAGCCTGAGAACTGGGGCGGCTTTCAAACCAAATTCTCGAGGACAACCGCCTATATGGTAGTGCCTCATCTATAAATTAATTATAGCCAGTCTTGTACATACCGTCAATTCGATTAAAAGGACCAAAAAGCCCGTAAAACCCAGCAAAATCAAGGAAAAACTTTGATTATCAAATTATCAAATTACACTTTCGGGGGTGATTCCGAGTGCAAATTTTAGGTAAAAATCCTAACGAATAATGACTTTATTTGAAAGTGGGTTCTTGATATCATTCGTATTGCTATTAAAGGGGGCGTAATGCTATGTATAAACAAGAAGGAACCAAAGTCGCCATCATCGGCGCAGGTGCGGTAGGATCAACAACCGCTTTCGCAATCGCAATGCAGCAGCTCTGCTCTGAGCTCGTACTTATTGATGTCAATAAGGAAAAGGCTCTCGGTGAAGCTCTTGATATCAGCCACGGACTTCCGTTCATCGGCGATATGTACATTCACGCAGGCGACTACAGTGATGTTAAGGACGCAGACTGCATCATCATCACGGCAGGTATCCCGAGAAAAGAAGGCGAGACAAGACTTGACCTTGCCAAGAAGAACGTCAAGCTCGCTCACACTATCACAGACAGCATCATGGAGCACTACAACAAGGGTGTCATCATGGTAATCTCCAACCCTTGCGACCTCGTTACATATAAGGTTGCAGAGTGGTCCGGACTTCCTTCAAATAAGATCATCGGTTCCGGTACGAACCTTGACTCTGCACGTTTCAGAGTCCTCATCTCCAGAAAGCTCGGCGTTGACGTAAGAAACGTTCACGGTTATATCCTTGGCGAGCACGGCGAGACACAGTTCCCTGCATGGAGCCACACTCACGTAGCAGGTATGGGTATCGATGAGTACGCAGAAGCAATCGGCGTACCTTTCGGTCAGGACGTTAAGGATGAGATCGCACAGAAGACAAAGTCTTCCGGCGCAGAGATCATCAAGCTCAAGGGTGCTACATTCAACGGTATCGCCGTAAGTGCTGCAACGCTCCTCAGATCCATCACGGAAGACGAGCACACGATCAGAACAGTATCCACAAGACTTAACGGTGAATACGGCATCTCCGGCGTAACACTCGACGTTCCTGCACTCATCGGTGCTAACGGCGTTGACAAGATCATCGACATGCGCCTTACAGACGAAGAGTACCAGCTCCTCAAGAAATCTGAGGCAAATATGCGTGAGGCTATCGCTTCCGTAGAGGGTCTCTGATAACTTAAAAGCCCGTTTGTCAGGCTTTTCGAGCTCGAAAACAAAAAATCCCAAGTCCCTGCACTTTGTCCCATAAAGTGCAGGGCTTCTTATTTAATAAGGGTTTGAGATTTGCTATAATGACAAGGGTAATCCCAATTTTTAAATAAATAAGAGGTTCTAATATGGAAATCAGTGCGGTTGTTATGGCGGCAGGTAAGAGCACGAGAATGAAGTCCAAGCACTCTAAGGTCGTGTTTCAGGTGTCGGGCAAACCGATTATCCAATGGGTAGCTGATGCTCTTTTCGAGTCAGGCTGCCAGGATCAGGTATATATTGTAGGCGAACAGCAGGCAGAGATCAGAAGCGTATTGGGCGAGAATGTCGCTTATGTGCTTCAGGAAGAGCAGAGAGGAACAGGCCACGCAGTTATGCAGGCAGCTCCTTTCCTCGAAGGCAGAGACGGCCTTACGATCGTTCTTCCGGGTGACTGCCCGATGGTATCCGCAGATACTATCAAGAAGGCATTGGATGCCTTTGAATCAGCAACATCCAACTGTGCAGCCATCCTCATCACGGCTGAGGCTGACGATCCGACAGGATACGGCCGCATCATCAGAGGCAAGGACGGCAACGTTACGAAGATCGTTGAGCACAAGGACTGCACACCTGAAGAGCTCAAGGTCAAAGAGATCAACTCTTCCATGTATGTCTTCAAGACTCCGCTGCTCCTCTCCGCTTTGGGCAGGATCGGCGCCAACAACGCTCAGAAGGAGTACTACCTCACAGATACGATCGGTATCCTTATCAACGACGGCTTTACGGTAGGCGCCGTTGTATGCGATTTTGACGATACAAGGGGAGTTAACGACAGAAAGCAGCTTGCACAGGTAAGAGACATCATGAATCACAGGATCTTAGACCGTCACATGGCTAACGGTGTTGAGATCGTTGATCCCAATGCCACATGGATCCACTATGCGGTTGAGATCGGACAGGATACGGTAATCCTTCCCGGCACGACACTCCTCGGCAACACGAACATCGGTGAAGACTGCATCATCGGTGAGAATACGAGAATCGACTGCTCTGATATCGGCGACGGTACGGTTGTAGATAACTCAATAGTTTCTTCAAGCACGATCGGCAAGGACTGCCGTATCGGACCTTATACGCACATCAGACCTGAGTCGAAGATCGACGATCACGTTACGCTCGGCGCATACGTTGAGGTCAAAGGCTCAGACATCGGTGAATACACCAGAGCGCGTCACCTTACATACATCGGTGACTCCAAGGTCGGCCGCAACGTCAACTTCGGATGCGGTACCGTTACATGTAACTTCGACGGTCAGGACAAGATCGGCTGTACGATCGAAGACAACGTATTTATCGGAGGCAACTCCAATATCGTATCTTCCGTTGTCCTGGGCAAGGACTGCTACATCGCAGCAGGCTCCACGATCACATCCGACGTTCCCGCTCTGTCACTCGGTATCGGCAGATCCAAGCAGCTCAACAAGGATAACTGGGTTGCGAACAAGAGCCGTATGAGAGGCGAGAACTATATCAGACTTGACGACAGACGTTCTGAGGTCTGATCTTATTCGGAAGGTTTGATATGTGGATAATCGCCGGGCTTGGTAATCCGGGAAAACAGTATATGTACACCTGGCACAACATGGGCTATCTCGCAGTGGATATGCTCGCGGATAAGCACGGCATTTTTCTGGGTAAAGAGAAATACAAGGGCCTCTGGGGCAAGGGCAAGATAGGCGGCCAGGATGTCATAATCATCAAGCCCCTGACTTACATGAACAATTCCGGCGAGTGCCTTGTCGAGATCTCAAAGTTCTACAAGGTCCCGCCGAAGAACATCATCACGGTCTACGATGATATAGACATTGCCAAGGGCACTATAAGAGTAAGGCCGAAGGGCAGCGCCGGCACGCATAACGGCATGAGATCCGTCATACAGCTCCTTGGTACGGAAGAGTTTCCGCGCGTAAGGATCGGCACGGGTCCCGTTCCTGAGCATTGGGAGCTCGTAAATTACGTTCTTTCCGAAGTACCTGCTGATGAGCGGCAGATGATGAACGACGCATTCGTAAAGGCGTGCGGGGCTATCGAGGAGATCATCGCTAATGGATAAGAGCCTAATTGAGCTCTTAGCAAAGATAGGATCCGACAAAGAGCTCGTATCGGACTTTTCCTCAAGTCTTAAAACAGGGAAGCATCTTAACATCACAGGCCTCTGCAATGAGCAGAAGGTCTATGTTGCGATGGCTTTATCGCGCCTTTGCGGCAGAAAGGCAGTCTTCATCGAGCCGGACGCAGCAAGGGCCAGAAGCACGGCTTCGTACTGTGCGGCATTCACTGACGGCCCGGTTACCCTTCTTACGCCCTCAGAATTGTCTCTCGTGAGCGCTGAGGCTTCTTCAAGAGAATTAGAGCTGACGAGATCAGCGGCGCTCTCAGAGCTCGTCAGAGGCGCTTACGGGGCTGCCGTAATAACGTCAGGCGCGCTGCTTAATAAACTTGAACCTAAGAATGTCTTCGCAAAAAGGATCATAAAGCTTAAGGTCGGCGCGGAGATGGAGCGTGACGAGCTTGTTGCCGCGCTCACTTTAAACGGATACGAGAATGTTCCGCAGGTAATGGAGAAGGGCGAGTTCTCGGTAAGAGGCGACATCGTTGATATCTATTCGCCTTCGTACACGGAGCCTGTGAGGATCAGCTTTTTCGATACCGAGATAGACCAGATCAAGACTTTCGACAGGGAGACACAGAGATCGACGGGCCAGCTCGAAGAGACAGAGGCCGTGCCTGCGTCAACTTACGCTTTCCCGGAAGACAAGAGAGATGAGATCGCAGACATGATCCTTGCAAAGGTTCAGGAAGATCTCGCGAAAATGAACACCGCGACAAGGGAAGTAAGGCGCGCAGCCGAGCTCCTGTCCAGGACAGCGACAGGTGATGCCGAGAAAATCAGGAACGGCATTGAGCCCTCCGGCATCGCAAGGTGGATCGGCCTTATCCTTAAGGACTTTAATACGGTCATAGATTACATTAACGGCGGCGATGTCGTGTTCTTCGTCGACGAGATGGTGGATGTCGATGCCAGGATGAATGCTTATGCGGGCGAATATGCACAGAGGTGCAGGGACTCGTTTGAGATTGGCATCGCTCCGACATGCTCGCCTTCTGCCATGCCCAACATCAGCAAGGTCATGGTGGCCTTAGACAGCCTCGATAACATTGTTACATTGTCCATGTTCCAGTCTTCGGGCAACGGTCTGCCGGGCGGCATAACGCATACGGTGTCGGGCTTTCCGGCTGATAACTTCTCAGGAAGGGCGGAAGACTTAGCGCTCCTTCTTAAGAAGAACCCTGACGTATATCTTGTTGCACATCACGGCAGGCGCTATGAACAGTTAAAAGAGCGTCTTACCGAATACGAGTGCTTTCCTGTCATAATAGATTCGCCGCTTCCGGCAGGTTTTACTTATCCGGGTTTAGGTATCACGATCCTGGGCGAGCAGGAGCTCTACGGCTCTGAGCAGAAGCAGGCGCCGAAGAAGAAGGGCGGCAACCGCATCAATTTCTTCAGCGAGATCAACCCCGGAGACTATGTCGTTCACGACAAGCACGGTGTCGGCCGCTACGAAGGCCTTATCAACATGAAGGTCGGCGAGATCCGCAAAGACTACCTTAAGCTTACATATGCAAAGGGCGAGACGCTTTACATCCTGCCTGAGAACCTTGATTCACTGCAGAAATACGTCGGCCCGGGCGAGAAAGAGCCGAAGCTCTCAAGGCTTGGCGGTGACGAGTGGAAGAAGTCCGTTTCGCGCGCCAGGGAAGCCATCAAGAAAGTTGCTTACGACCTTCTTAAGATATACGCTGCAAGAAGCGTAAACAAGGGCTTCGCATGCGCTCCGGACGATGAGCAGCAGAAGCTCTTTGAAGACAGATTTCCGTACGTTGAGACTGATGACCAGCTCCGTGCAGTGCAGGAGATAAAGGCAGACATGGAATCCGAGAAACCGATGGACAGGCTCCTTTGCGGCGACGTCGGATTCGGCAAGACAGAAGTCGCTTTCAGGGCGATGTTCAAAGCCGTCATGAACGGCAGACAGGTCATAATGCTCGCGCCCACGACACTTCTCGCGCAGCAGCATTACGAGAATTTCTCCGCAAGGGTAAAGGACTTCCCGGTAAATGTCTGCATGCTCTCAAGATTTGTCTCGCCGGCGCAGATAAAGCAGAATCTCATGGATATAAAGAGCGGCAAGATCGATGTCATAATCGGCACGCACAGAGTTCTCTCCAACGATGTCAAACCGCCTCATTTAGGCCTTCTTGTCGTCGACGAGGAGCAGCGTTTCGGCGTCAACCACAAAGAGAAGATCAAGTCCATGAAGACAGATGTCGACGTGCTCTCGCTGTCCGCAACGCCGATCCCCAGAACGCTCCACATGTCGCTTTCCGGTATCCGCGACATCTCCGTTCTGGAGGAAGCACCGTTCAACAGACGCGCCGTCCAGACCTATGTTCTGGGCTATGACGATCAGATAATAATCCAGGCGTGCATGCGTGAGATCGCCAGAGGCGGCCAGATCTTCTATCTTTACAACCGCACTTCTGACATTGATAAAGTCGCTGACCTGCTTGCAAGATCTATGCCCGGTGTCCGTGTCACATACGCGCACGGCCAGATGCCCGAGAACGGCCTTGAAGCAGTGGTCACAGACTTCATCGAAGGCAAGTACGACATCCTCGTCTGCACGACCATCATCGAGAACGGCGTCGACATGCCTAACGTCAACACCCTTATCGTCGAGAATGCCGACCGCTTTGGCCTCTCACAGCTCTATCAGATCAAGGGCCGTGTCGGCAGATCCGACAGACAGGCATACGCATACATCACATACAATGCTGATGCGCCTCTTAATGAGGAGGCCTCGAAAAGACTTAACGCGCTGCGTGAATTCACCGAACTTGGTTCCGGTGTCCGTATCGCCATGCGCGATCTCGAAGTCCGCGGCGCAGGCAGTCTCTTAGGCGCCGAACAGCACGGCCAGATGGACGTCATCGGTTACGAGCTTTACTGCAGACTGCTTGATGAGGAAGTACGCCTTCTCAAGTCCGGCAAAGACGAAGTCCTTGATACGGACCTCATCACGGGACACTCTGATTCTTCGACTGACGGCTTCTCCGTCGAAGTCGATTACGATGCCTATATTCCTGCTTCCTACATCCAGGATGAGGCAGCGAGAATGAGCTGCTACAGGCGTATCGGAGACATCTCCGGTTACGATTCCTACAGCGACTTCATAGACGAAGTCACGGACCGTTACGGCGACGCTCCGTCCGAAGTATATATCCTCTCCGGCATCTCCCTGATACGTTCTACAGCAGGTGCTCTCGGCTTTACTAAAGCATCGATCAAGAATACCGGCGTAAGGCTTTATCTGAACCAGAATCTTCAGATAGACATGCAGGCATTCGGTGCCCTGATGCGGGACAAGTTCTACGGCGCCCGGGTCAACATCAATGCCACGGGTTCGATGCCATACATGCTCTTCAAGCCTTCATCGGTAAAGCAGGACAAGACGGTATCAGAGATCGTGGCACTTCTTAAGATCCTTAGCGACAACCGTTCTGTGGCTGACAATACAGGAGAAGATAAAGTATAATAAGCGCGAAAAATGCTCCAATAGTCTAACGGATAGAATAGCGGTTTCCGGTACCGTTGATGCGGGTTCGACTCCTGCTTGGAGCGCCAAGTTCAAAAGTCCTTTGCAACGTACGAACAGTAATTTGCCTGCGGCAAATTAACTAGTTGCAAAGGTCTTTTTACTTGGCGTGCTTAAGGGAAGCCGCGCAGGTGTTATAATGGTTCAGAAAGTTTGGAATACCTTGCGGGGATTAACGGAGAAAGCGCATGCGCAAAGCATTAGTGAGAATGGCTGCAGTCTTGATGGCAGGATCACTGTCGTTTTCGGCATTTCAAAATACTCTCCGCGCAGAGTCCGGCAATAATGACAATTCCGGCAAAGAGATCAGGAGCGGAACGGCCCATATTACGGGCGCGATGGAGAGCAATATCTATTTCGGAAACTACTGGCAGTCCGTCAAGAGTGAAGATGCTACAGAGAGCAACAAGGAGCCCGTAAAGTGGAGAGTTCTTGCAAACGACGGCAGCCTTTTCGTCGTGTCAGATAAGAACCTTGACTGCATCGAATATAATTCATCAGCTGAAACTGTCACCTGGGAGAACTGTTCCCTGAGAAAGTGGCTCAACGGCAAATTCCTTGATAAGGCATTCACCACGCAGGAGCAGGGCGCTGTCCTTGAGTCCCTCGTTGTAAATGAGGACGGCGCGAAGGGTTCTGAAGCAGGTGCCGATACCTACGACAAGGTCTACCTTTTATCCATCTATGAAGTGATCGATCCGGAACTGGGATTCCCTACTGACTGGAAGGCCAAGGGCGGCACGCGCGTCGCGCTTAACACCGAATACACCAGGAGCAAGCGTGCCATGACGAGCTCCGACATGTCGGGTGCGTGGTGGCTGAGGACCCCCGGCGACGCCAAAAATGCGGCGAATGTTTTTAATGACGGCAACGTTTTCGTAAGAGGCGGCAACGTTAATAACTTCATTTTCGCAGTGCGTCCTGCGATGAATATCGACACTTCAAAAGTGCTTTTCACATCACCTGCAGAGGGCGGCAAGACTTCAGGAGCGCCCGGGCCGGACGCAATGAAAGAAGTCGGATCCTATACCGGCAGCGACTGGAAGCTCACCATAAAAGATGATACAAGACCTGTTTTCGAAGCTTCCGTCTCAGGCCCTAAAACGATCCTCAAAGACGGCGCGGTAAAGCTCAGATACAAGGGCGCTTCTACAGGCGAGAATGAATATATCTCGGCGGTGATCGAAGATACTGACGGCAACATTCTTTACTACGGAAATATCGCCGGCAGCACCTCTGCTGACGCAAAAGATTCAGGCAAAGCCGCAATCATTGTTCCGGCAGAACTGACGCCCGGAAACTACACGCTTAAGATATTTTCCGAACAGTGTAACGGCGATTTTAAGACGGACCTGGCAAGCAACATCGTGACGCTCGACATCACAATCTCGAAGTATAAGACAGCAGACAGGAATCTCCTGATCGGAATAAGTTCTGCAATCGTTACAGCTGCATTAGTCACCGTTGTTTTCACTGTCAGGAAAAAGAAGCACGCATAAAACCGGATGGCTCTTTTTAACTTCATAGTTGACAAACAATCGTTCTAGTTCTATCATATAAATAGAACATTTGTTTGTTGTTTAGGGAGCCGGAAAGATTTCAGAATTGAATGAAATCATTGCTGCATATAAGAAATTATCCTTCACTGATCATATTGTGTT
>CACWXL010000024.1 GCA_902764825.1 Oscillospiraceae bacterium | reverse complement strand
CAGCGTCGATTACGAGCCATTTCCTTTCTATTGAATCCTTGGTTGCAACATATGTAGCCATGTGTCTTTCTCCTTAAATTCATTGAGTCTTCTTATATTTCCAATGCCTAATATAAGCAAAAAATACAGGCCTGCTCTTTGAGCAAGCCTGCATATAATAACCGCCTGTGATCGTTATGTCAACAATTTTCTTCAAAAAACTTCAAGAATTCTCTTAAATTCGTCGAAAATCGCCTTTTTTCGCGATTAATCATTTGCCGTTCTGTATTCAATCTGATAGATTTCACCGACTTCATTGTGGAGGACGAAAAGATTGGTTTCACCTGAACGATAGACTATGCCACGATCGTATTCCTCGTCAGGTGTTCCCAAAATCGTTTTGGCATCGTTAATTGTCTGACCTATATGAATACCATTACATTCAACAAGAGCATCAATAATGATAATCTGATCTATAATAGCTTCCTCATCGGGATCAGCTTCGTTTTCCAATGCGCACACTATTGTGAATCCCGGATAATAGTACTCCAGATCAAAACCCTGATGTGCACATGAAGCGCCATCTTTCCTGTCTTCAGGCTCACCTAAGATCTCTAAATACTTCCCAAGTCTTTCACCTAGAGTTATTTCATATCCCTTGTAAGAAAACTTGTAATCTCCAACAGCCGGTTTTTTACTGCCGCCGTTATCGACATTGATCTTTGTTTGTCCACCGCCGATGCGGGACACTTCTGCTGACTCATCTGTTGCGTTGTTGCAGCCTGATAAAAGGGATACTGCAAAACACAAACCGAGCACTAATGCGACTAACTTGTTTTTCTTCATTTGTCTTTTCTCCTATTATCTTTTTTATTTCGATTCTTTTTCAAGATCTTTAACATATTCAGGTGTTCCGCCGGATCTTACCGGAAGTATCGAGCCGTCAAACCGGTGGTGACTGTCGCCTATCTTTTTATCAGTCAGCTTGAAGAAACTGCTGTGATGATAACGGTACACCGTCGAGTCACAATGATACCACGAGTCACCCAGCTTTACGAGATTCCAGTAGTGGCCGACATCCTTTACAGGATACCTCTTTACCATGACATTGGGGATACCGGCAACGTCTAAAAGAATTTTGGTTGTAGCGTAATATCCATAGCAATCTGCACTATGTTTGGTAAATGCCTGGTATACCGCATCCTCAAAGGTCTGGTTGCCTCTGACGGTCGTATACCACACGTGTTTATGAACGTAAGAGACGATATTCTTTGCCGTTTCAGTGGAGTTCCTGCCCTTGAGCTTTTTAACGATATCCCTGGCCATCCTGTAAACGTCATTGTGATGGCTTGTATCCCATCCGCCGCCCGCTCCGGATGTACCGTTGGTCGCGTGCTGCTTAACAACATGGACATTGGCTTTCTGGATCCTCAGATTGCCGGCATCATCCTTGGCTTTGTAAGTTATCTCGTATGTGCCTTCCTGACCGATAACGACCTTGGAATCATCCACAAGGACTCCGGGTGCTTCGTCGTAATCGTCAACATAAGTAACACCTTCAAAATAATCTATATCTGTGTCTTTCGAGTCATCTATATAGATATCGTGGATACCGTAGAACAGAGGCGCATTATGGTCATCCGTAACATGGAAAGGAACATCTATAACAGTCGAATTGTCGTACCAGTCGGTAACGACAACGGGGATAATATAATCACCGGTAAACTGATATGTGGGTGTGCCGTCCCTGTATTCTATCTTTGCTATACCCGACAGGTCGTAAAGAAATCCCACACATTCAGATGCATTAGGCCAACTTACGCTTGCATACTGATCATGCGGAAGCGCAATGCCTTTAGGTGCGGTATGGTCTTCTATCTTTAAAGTGACTTCTTTGACAAAGACTTCATCATAGCGGACCGTGAGCTTATATACGGAAGGAACTTTGGTATCGATCGATGAAACATCCGTTACAAACTCGGCATCATCGGGACAGGTCCTGAAGAAATCTTCTATCTTTATCTCGGAACCTGCTTCGATCATGACCTCCCTTAAAAGATTCCTGTTGGCATCCCTTATGGTACAGACAACAGACACCACTATTATTGCGGTGACATATGCTATTGATCCTATTCTTGCAACAAGCTTATACATAACTTTACTTACCTGATCTGCTCCCTGATTCCCGAATTCCTATTTCCCCATTTATTATTCAGAATCAGACGTTTCAGTCGGATTCGGCTCCGGTATTTTCGTCGGCGGCGGTGGCACCGGCGTATTAGTCGGTGTGCTCGTCGGAGGCGGAGTATCCGTAGGATTCGACGGTTCCGGCTCTTTCGGCGTAGGCGTGACCGTCACGTTCTGAGTAGTCTCCGGTGTAGGCGTCGGTGTATCCGCGCCCGTTACCGTAGGTTCGGCAGAACCTGTCGGAGTAGGTGTGACGGGAACCGAGATTTCAGGTGTCGGTGTTGGTGTAGGTGTAGGCGTAGGTGTCTCTGTTACCTCCGGCGTCGGAGTTTCCGTAGGTGTCGGAGTATCAGAAGGCATGAATTCCTTCGACCCGCCTGCACGTGCAGGATAAAGCCTTCCGTTAAACTGGTGGTATTTATCATTTATCTGCTCATCTGTGCACATGAAATAGATAGAGCTTCTATGCTTGAAGCGCGTTGAATCGCAGTGATACCACTGACCGTTGAGCTTTACGAGATTCCAGTAATGGTTGCTTCCATATACCGGATATCTTTTGACCATCATGTTGGGAATTCCTGCAAGGTCAAGAAGCATCTTGCTACAAGAATAAAAGACATAACAGTCTCCGGAACGTCTCGAAAAACCTCTGTATGCAGCAGAAGCATAACTCAGGCTTCCGCAGTGAGCATAAGATATGTGGTTGTGAACCCAGTTAAAGATATTTCTCGCGGTTGCGACATTATCCTTGCCCCAGAGGCCGGACAAAACTCTGGAAGCCATTCTCTTAGCGTCGGACAGCTTTCCGCTTCCGCCGCCTCCTCCGCCGCCTCCTGAACCGGAGCCGCTGACATCATACTCGCTGTCACTGCCGGCAGGAACGCTGTTTGTAGACTCCTTAACCTTTATCTCTACAGTCTTTGTGGTGAAATTATTAGCCTTATCAACGGCTATGTACTTGACCTCATATGTTCCGGGTGTCTCGTAATCGACCTTCGAATCGTCGATCCTTATTACCGGATCCTCGTCGTAATCATCGTTGACAGTTACGCCTTCAAAGAAGTCAGGCTCGCTGTTTGCTTCCGTCTCAAGAGCATGTACACCCGTTAAGACAGGACCCGTGCGGTCATCTATTACCGTGAAAGGAACGTCGATGGAAGCCGTGTTGCCGTAAACATCAGTAACAAGGACCGGCACGTTATAATCTCCGCCGTCCTTGAAAAGAGGCTCTTCCTCGTATTCGATCTTCGATATGCCCGACAGGTCATAAAGATAACCTACGCAGTCTGCTGCCTCAGGAGCTTTCCATGTCGTGTAAAGCGACTGCGGAAGTGCCACGCCTCTCGGAGCCGTATGATCTTCTATTCTTAAGACGACTTCCTTTTCGAACGCTTCGTCATAGAAGACCTTCAGCTTATATACCGCAGGCTCATCGGTATTGATCGTTGACACATCGGTAACGAACCTGGCATCGTCAGGGCATTTCTCGAAAAAATCTTCGATCTTAATATGGGAGCCTGCTTCTACAACTACGTCGCGCTTGAGGTTTCTGTTCGCATCACGGATCGTGAATACAACAGTAACCGCGATTATGGCGGCGCAATATAAAAAGGCTCCAATTTTACCAATGGTCTTATACATAACTTAATTATTTAAAATTATGAGAAAAATATCAAGAAATATTTATAACAACTTATTCCCCGTCAGCCGACTCACTGCTTGTTGCATCTGTCGGTTTCGTAGTAGGTGTCGGAGTATCCGTAGCAACAGGGACCGGCGTCGATGAAGGCGTCGGATCGGCAGGCTGAACAGGCGTAGGTGAGTTACCTTCCGGTGTCGGCGTAGGTGTATCCGTTGCAGGTGCTGTTGTCGGATCTGCGGACGGCTGTACCGTAGGCGTGGCAGAAGGAGTTACCGACGGTGATACAGAAGGAGACGGCGTTACCGAGGGTTCTACGGAAGGAACCGGTGTAGGAGATGCAAATTCCTTGGATCCGCCTGCTCTCGGAGGATATAAAGCTCCGTTGAACTTGTGATATCTGTCATTGATCTGGGCATCCGTGCACATGAACCAGACACCCGGATGATCATTGTAACCTTCTGTGGCATCGCAGTGGTACCACTCACCATTGAGCTTTACGAGGAGCCAGAAATGAATCTTTCCGTTGAGCTTCGGATAACGGTCAACCCTCATATTCTCAATTCCTGCAATGTCCAGCAGCATCTTGCAGCATGAATAATAGACATAGCAGTCACCACTGTGCATCGTAAATCCTCTGTATGCTGCATGTTCATAATTACGAGTGCCGTGGAGAAGTCTGAAAGAAAACTTGTTATGAACCCAGTTGAAGATATTTCTGGCTGTGGCGACATCATCCTTGCCCCAGAGGCCGGACATAACTTTTCTGGCGAGGGCATACGGATCACCATCACCGACATGATAGGTTCCGTTGTCTCCGCTGCTTGTCTTATTCTTTGCCGTTTCGGAAGCTACCTTGATCTTTATGGTCGTTGTGGCAGTTCCGATATTGCCGGCCTTGTCACTTGCCCTGTATATGAGCTCATAAGTTCCAGTCTTTGTATAATCGACCTTGGAATCATCAAAGGTGAGCATCGGCTCAGGATCATAATCATCCGTAACCGTAACGCCTTCCAAATAATCAAGCTGGTCGGGGTTGCCCTCGAGCTCGAGCTCACGAATGCCGCTGATCACAGGCGGTGTGGTGTCATTGATCACCGTAAACGGAACATTAATGACGGCACTGTTGCCGTACACGTCGGTAACAACTACCGGCACCTGATATTCTCCGCCTTCCGTAAAGCTCGGAACGCCGTTCTGGTACTCGACCAGAGCTACTCCCGAGAAGTCGGAAAGATTGGCGATACAGTCTTTTGCCTCGGGCATCTTCCAGTTGAGATATACCGTCTGCGGAATCGCTTCTCCCGTCGGAGGAGTGTGATCTTCGATCCTTAAGATGACATCTGCACTCTTTTTGCCGCAGCGGATCTTCAGCTGATAGACTCCAGGCTCACTGGTGCTGATTCCCGACACATCAGTCATGAATTCCGCACCTTCAGGTACTTTCTCGAAAAATGCATCTATCGAGATAGGCGAACCTACCTCGATAGTTACATCAGTCTTGAGATCGTTAAGGGTGTCACATGCAGCAAGCAAGGCAATCGAGAAAACTGCCAGTAAGCAAGCCGCTATGCTTAAAACTCTTCTCTTCATTCCCATTACCAATTCCCATTAATAAATTTAAATCCCCATTGGACGGGCTTTACCGTCTCATTTATTTATACGGGAAACCTGATTTGATCTTCCCGTTATAAACATCTACATACTTCTGAACCGACTTGGTCGATCTTTCCGGATACTTGGACTTATCGAAAGTATGGTCAGAAGGAGCAGCATATATCTCCTTATCAGTCATCATGAAGGTAAAGTACTTCTTGGACGTTCCGTCGAAATACTTCTGGGCATCACAGTGGTACCATTCGCCATTGAGCTTTACCAATGCCCAGTAATGGTAATTCGGATGTGCCCTCGAGACTTTTCTTACGACGCAGAGGTTCTCGATTCCTTCAACATCGAGCATGGCCTTGCATACTGCCCAGGTGCCGTAGCAGGAAGAATACTTCTTGGAGAATGTATTGATAGCTGCAACAGCCCAGTTATCGTACTGGGGAGTACGCAATACGAACCTGATGTTATTGTGTACCCAGTAGAAGATCTTCATAGCCTTAACGACATCTGTATCGCTCGAACTCAGGATCTTCTTGTTGATATCCTTTGCCATGCTGTAAGCCTTATCTTCGTAGGCACGGATCTCGGCAGATGACAGACCGCCTCTGCCTGTGATTACGACATGGACCTGTACGGTAATCTCGGAAACGTTGCCGACATCATCTGTAGCTCTGTAGACAAGATCGTAATCGCCGACCTGTGTGAGATCTACCTTTGAATCATCGATCTCCAATTTAGGTTTAACGGCATAGTCGTCTGTAACGATAAGACTCTCTGCGTAATCGATGCCGTCGCCTTTTCCGACTACCACGTCAAAATCATGAGTACCCAGGATCTTAGGAGCCTGAACATCCTTGATGACACGGAAAGGAACGTCAACAACAGAATAATTTCCGTTGGAATCCGTAAGCCTTACACCGATCATGAAGTCGCCGCCCTTTGTAAGATCGGGCTCGCCCTTGTCATATGAGAGTGATACGGAAGTCAGATCAAAGATATCGTCGATAAGCAGTTCCGGATCAGGTGCCTTGCCGGCATACATCTTAAAAGGAACAGCCTTGCCGGTAGGTGCCGTACGGTCAACTACATTAAGTACCGAATGAACGACGTGACCGCCGCAGTCGATGGCAATGTCATAGCTCTGCAAAAGACCTGTATCGATCTGGTCTACTGCAGTAATGAATTTTGTATTCGGCGGGATCTCAGTGAAGAAGCTGTCTAATGTGACCGGATGGCCATACTCGATGCTTACTTCCTGAAGAACGCTGTTATCAATGTTTTCAATGGTTTTTGTGTAGTAATAATAACAGCCTGCAACGCCCAACAAGGCTCCTGCGATCGGAGGAAGGATCCCCAATCCCAACAGCCTTGTGATACTGAATTTTTTCTTTGTCTTAGCCTGACGAGTCATCTATAACTGATTAATTACCAAGATACTGGATCTGTGAAACAGCATCATTCTTGATCAGGAACTGGATAACAGAACCGCCCTTTTCATAGATCAGAGCTGCGTCAGTAGAATCCGTAGGCTCACCGTAAGCAGTCTTTACCTGGTCAACAGTGCTGCCAACGCAGATTCCCTCAGGTGTGGATACTGTGTCATCGAAAATGGAAATACGTGTTACGAATTCCTTGTCGCCATCAGGATATGTCTCAATCTGAAGAGCGCCGCCCTTGAAGTTGTACTCCATGCCGAAGCCCTGATATGCGCAGGACTGAACTTCTCTTGCCTCATAATCTGTACCCTCTGTGAACTTAGAGAGATCGATAACTGCGTCGATTACGAAATCAACACCCTGGTAAGAGAACTTGTAGTTTGTGCTTGCTGCGTTCGGATCAACGTGGCCTTCGCTCTCCTTGGAGCCGCCTGTAAAACCGTCATTCTGGCTCTGTGTAGCGATAACGTTGATGTCAGAAGATACCGGCTCAGGCTGGTTGTTACATGCGCAAAGTGCGGCTCCTGCTAAGCTGAGGCTCATGATAAGAGCTGCTGCTTTAACTAATTTCATTTCAAAAAATCCTCCCATATTGGTTCTTTGTAAACACTCCACTAATAATACACTATGGGAATTACATTCAAATGCCAAAAATAAGGGAAAACCGTGGGATTTTTTACGGTAAAATGCCCAATTGTAAATAAAACTTGTTAATTCTCGATCGCGTTTGCGCCGTAGCTCATGAGTTCGCCGTATTTCTCGAGTTCGCTTAACTGATCGTCCCTCATGAAATTATAGAACTCAATGTCTTTCTCGTATTCTTTTGCTACGGCCGGAACGGTCCTGTAATCGGTCAGGTCATAATTCTCCGTCAGGTATCTGCCAAAAAACACGCTGAGTTTCTCCGCACCGTAGATATTAAGATGAAGGCCCGCGTCATAAGTGTCATGGGTCATATCAATGCCCATCTCATCTGCGTAATTGCAGAAATTAATATATTTAAGCCCGTACTGAGCAGCATATTTCTCGATGTTCTCATCCCATTCTTCGTGCCATCCGTGTTCGATAGGAGCGCGCACGAGGATAAGCTCAATGCCCTTCTCGGCGCAGAGCTGTCTGATCTGGTCGAGGTAATACATTGAGGTCTCATCGAATTTATATGTGAGCCTGCCCGGGGTTCTCCATTCGGTATTCACACCTCTTATGTCACAGCGCATGTAGTATCCGTTGTGGGAGATTTTATCTTTCGAGAATAAATGACGGAAATCAGTCATTGTAAGCTGATTCCATCTGTCGTGATATCTCAGGATCGGGAATACGTAAGAGGCAAAAGTCTCTTCTTCAGTCATGGAAACATTGATGGCGTCGATCTTATCCTTGGACCACTTCATGCCGTCAAGGGTCAACCTGTTATAGTTATCCTTGCGCTTCGGATACTCATTCTGCATGTTGTGAATGGACAGTACGACGATCTTCGGAGTCTCGATCCTAAGAGAATCCCTGAGCAGATAGTAGGACTGCCACATGTACTGCTCGCCTGAACCTCTGATATAGGATGAGATCCCGTAATCTTCGTACATCTTGATCGGCGAAAAGTTCTCATAAGCATCACAGTCGCCGAAGATGAGAATATCGTGAGGAACCTTTTCCTTATAGTATTCCTCGGTAAACGAACCTTCGACTACACCGACCTGGTACTTTGGCATCAGGAGTCTTTGTACAAACCATAAGATTCCAAAAGACAGCGCCAGCAGGACCAGCGCCGTGATTATCTTTTTAAGCTTTCCGGATTCTTTCTTCGCCATTACATAGCCTTCTTAAGGCGGTGGAAGTCTCCTAAAGCCTTCCAGCCGATCTTAACGATCTTCTTGATATTGATGGAGTTAGTACCGCCCTGACGGGGTCTGAACGTAACTTCGCGGAAAGTATGCTCCTCACCATAGTGGACAAAATAAGTCGTCATCATGATGTTAGGAAGGTTGTAATCCTTATCGAGCTTGGGAAGATACTTGGCTACTGTTTTCGCATCCATAAGACGGAAAGGAGCATTCGCATCCGGTACCTTTACCTTGAAGTAGAGCTTTAAAAGGAAGCATACGACCTTCTCAACGAAGGCTCTGTCCTTACCGTCTCCTCTTACGACTCTGTGGCCGAAGATTCCCTTATAGCCATGGCGCATCTGCCAGAAAGCATCGAATTCTGAAGGAAGAGTCTGTCCGTCTGAGTCAGTCTGGAAAATAAAATCAGCACCCTGCTTGATTGAATAATCGTAAAGAGCAATGACCTTGGGGCCATGCTGCTTGCCCGTATCGGACAGGATAACGAGCTGGGGATGATCCTTCTGGAAGTTCTCAAGGAGTTCATGCGTACGGTCCTGGCTTCCGCTGTCAGCGATAACGAGCCTCGATGCCGGATCCTTACCTTCAAGCACCGGATACCATGATGTAACTACGTCGAGGATATTGTCCTCTTCGTTATATGCGGGCATTACAACATACAGAATATCCATGTATTACTCCTCCGTTAAATTCTTTCTCTCAGCGACAAAGTAGCGCGGGCGCTGCTTCGTCTCGAGATAGATCCTGCCGATATATTCTCCGATAACGCCAAGGCTTATCATCTGTATTCCCGATACAAAGCAGAGGATACAGGTGGTGGAAGCCCAGCCGTCAACGTAATAGCCTGAGATAACCGATACCAGAACATATATGATACCGATAAAGCTCAAAAGAGCAACGATAATTCCTAATACAGTGATAAGTCTCAACGGTCTTATCGAAAATGAGGTAACGCCGTCTATGGCAAGAGACATCATCTTGGACAGAGGATAATGTGTGGTTCCCGCTTCGCGCTCGGCTCTGGAATAATAAACAACGGACTGCTTAAATCCGAGCTGGGGAATTATGCCTCTTAAGAAGAGATTTACTTCTCCGTAGCCTTCAAGAGCATTAAGGACCCTGGAACTCATGAGTCTGTAATCCGCATGATCCGGAATGATGTCCACGCCCATGCCGCGGAGGAACTTATAGTAAGACTGTGCAGTCGTTCTCTTGAACCAGGAGTCAGTGGATCTGTCATTTCTTACGCCGAATACGATCTCATTTCCCTTGGCATATTCATCGACCATCTGAGTGATCGCATTGATGTCGTCCTGACCGTCGCAGTCCATCGAGATGGTGATGTCAGCATACTTCTTTGCTTCCATGAGTCCGGCGATCAATGCATTCTGGTGGCCTCTGTTGTGTGCCAGCGAGATTGCGGCATATTTCTTATCTTCTTCGCAAAGTGATGTAAGGATATCCCATGTTGTATCCTTACTGCCGTCATTTACGAACATGACACGGCTGTCACTGCTTATCTTGCCTGCATCTATGAGTTCTTCAAGCTTGGCCTTGAACTTGCCGCTCGTAAGCGGAAGGACTTGCTCCTCGTTATAGCACGGAATTACTAAATACAGTATCGGCGTCATCCTACTCTCCCGGGTTCTTATTCTTTGAAGAATTATAGCATAAATCAGTCCGCTATAATCTTGTGGTTCTTATAATCGATCTTCTTCTGGACAGATTCGGTCGCGCTCTCCGGAAATGCCTTCTGCTTGAACTGGAATCCGTTCCATCCTCCCTGCCAGAAATTCAGGAGTTCTTTTGTCGTATACATGAAGAAATAACTGTCATAGTCTTTCCTCCACGTCGAATCGCAGTGATACCACTGGCCGTTAAGATAGACGTAGTTCCAGTAGTGTGTCGCGGTCTGATACGGATAGCGCTCTATTATCATGTTCTTTATGCCGGCCACGTCCAGCAGGACCTTGACGGCATACACGGTCGAATAACAGTTTCCGACCCTCTTCGTATAGGCGTTATATGCTGCTTCTGTCCACGAACTGCTCTGAGTCCTTAAGACGAATCTGATGTTATATCTGCACCACCATACGATCTGGAGCGCAACCTCTTCTTCGCTCATTCCGGGTTCGGTTATCTCGTCCAGGATCTTTTTAGCTTCCGCATAGACCACGTCGGGTTCGACGTAATTCTTGGGCTTTTTAGAGACCTTAAGTTTTACAGATACCGATGACTCGTTGCCGGAAAAATCTCTGGCGGTATAAGTGACGTCGTATTTGCCGGGCGTCAAAAGATCCACTTTCGATGTATCCACATCAATTATGGGAGCGGAATCATAATCATCTGTTACTACAAGATCCTTCTTGTAAGCTATCGGCTCACCGACATAGACCTGAAGGTCCTGATAGCCCTTGATCACCGGAGGTGTCGAATCCAATGTAACGTCGAAAGGTACGCCCACATAATTCTGATTACCCGAAGCGTCGGTAAGCATGACGTAAGTGTTATACCTTCCGCCCCTGGACATATCAGGCACTTCATACCAGGAGGCAGTGACATCCGTCACATCCTGAATATTCGTAACGCAGCTGAATGCGTCAGGCATTTCCTGACCCGCAAAGATCTTCTGCGGCACGCCCTCGCCTGTCGGCGCGACTGTATCCACGATATTAAGAATGCACGGGAAATGCTTTCCGTACATCGTTATCGTAAATCTGATGGTCTGCGGGAGATTAATATTGACTTCATCAAAGTTGAGATTGCATGAGACAAACTTCGGCAGAGCAGGTTCGCCCTTCAGATACATGCCAAGTTCGGGCTTAACAGAACCTGCTTCGATCGTATTCTCCTGACCGACAAGGGCATATTCCTTTTCGAGGAATTTCCTTATGGCAAAATATCCTGTAATGAGCAGTACGGCAGCGGCAGCGATGATGAATAAAGGCACGAGATTGAGCTTTTTCGCATCAGTCTTGGCAGGTTTCTTAACCGGTCTTCGGATCTGATCCGGCAAAGGCTGCTGAACCGGCTTTTGAACGGGACGCTGAACAGGTTTCTGAGGTGTTCTCTGACCAGCCGCTTGTGATGTTCTCTGTGCAGGTCTTTGTACCTGACCTTGAACCGGCCTTTGTACCGGCTGTCTTTTTATCTGAGGTTTTGAGGCATTTGAGGGGGCTTTTGCCGAATTGCTGACCGGGCTGACGGAGCGCCTTGCCGCGGAATGATCCTGATCCCGCTTAACTGGCTTCTGATTATTGCCGTCACCTGTCTTCTTCATGCTGCTATTTCAGTTTATGCGCCCCGTAATTGATCTTGTTTTGTACCGACTTGGTAGCCGACTTCGGGTACTTCTCCTCTTTAAAATTATACCCGTTCCAGCCGTTATGCCAAAAGTTTTTCAATTCCTTGGTCGTATACATGAAGAAGTAGCTGTTGTACTTCTTTCTGGGCGTAGAATCACAGTGATACCACTCACCGTCTATATTGATGTAATTCCAGTAATGTCCGTGATAGATAAACGGCTCTCTCGTGATGATCATGTTCTCGATTCCCGCGGCGTCGAAAAGAGCCTTCGCGGTCATAGCGAAGTTATAGCAGTTGCCCTGTCTCTTAACGAGTCCGTCATAAGCGGCTCTCGTCCAGGATGAGTTGTCGGCCTTGGCTACGTAGTTAATGTTGTATCTTACCCACCATGTTATCTGGAGGGCCTTTTCCATGTCGCTCATGCCGGACTTGGTGATCTTGTTCAAGACCTTTTTAGCCTCTGTTTCCACCGTCGAAGGATCGACATAAGTCTTCGGCTTTTTCGTGAGCGTGAGCTTAATGGTAACTTCGGTAGTGTTGCCGGAGAAGTCCTTGGCTCTGTAGACAACATCGTAAGTACCGGCTTCATTTAAGTTGACTCCGCTTGTATCGATGTCAAGCGTAGGATTCGGATCAAGGTCATCCGTAACAGTTACGTCTGTTCTATATCTTATCGAGTCACCGACAAATGCTTCGATATCCTTCGTGCCTTCGATAACCGGCGCAATGGAGTCCTTTGTTACCTGGAAAGGAACATCAACAATGGTCTCGTTGCCGGATGAATCCGTAACTGATGCTTTGGCAATAATGTTTCCGCCGCCGGAAATGTCAGGGACTTCCTTCCACTTTACCGTTACGTCGTTAAGGTCATAGACATTCTTAACGCATTCTTCCACAGGCGGAATAGCATCAATAGAGAACATCTCGTGAGGTACGGCTTCTGCCGTAGGAGGTGTCGTATCAACGATCTCAAGAACGCACGGGAAATTGACGCCGTACATTCTGATAGTAAATCTGATCGTCTGTGGGAGAACGTAATTCACCGTGGAAAAATCAAGATTGCAGGATACATATTCAGGGAACCTCGCATTGCCTGTAAGGAACATCGAGAGGTCTGCTGAAGATCCTGCTTCGATCGTATTCTGAGTAACGATGAGATCTGTATCCTCGTTAAATACCGTAATGGCCCATACTGCCGCACCGGCAATCAGGATCTCGAGCAAAAGCACAATGAGATAAGGCAGATACCTGTGCTTTCTCTGCTTGCGCTCACGTGATCTGCGGTGCTTTTTCTCAACAACTTCCTCTTCTTCATCGTCGTCAAATTCCTCAAATTCGGAATCTGCTTCAACGATGCCGTCTTCCTGAAGCTCGTCATACTGTTCCTCTTCCATCAAGGATTCGAGTTCTCTTCTTTCTTCACCCGGATTAGAAACATGACGGGGCATGGCAATGGTCTGGGGAACAGAACGCACTACCGGCATATTGGCATTCGGAGACTGAGCCGGACGATGCGGCACAGGCATCCTTGTATTAAGCTGCTGTGTTGATGTATGAAGAACAGGCATTGCCTGATTTACAGGTCTTGGCTGCTGAGGGATCTGAAGACGCTGAGGCACGGGCTGCATGACAGGCTGTGCATAGGGCTGCGCATCGCGGCGTAAGACTGCCTGATTCTGAGAAGAAGGTACCTGCTGTCTTGCGTTAACGGGCTGAGCCGGACGCTGATATGCGGGCTGCGGCTGTCTCTGAGGCATTGCCTGAACCGGACGCTGCTGTGGCATCTGCTGCCTCATATTCACAGGCTGTCCCTGTCTCTGGGGCATTGCCTGTGCCGGACGCTGATATGTGGGTCTTGTTACATTCGCAGGCCTGGGCATGCGCTGAGGCATAGCCTGGTTTCTGGCAAGACGGGCCTGTTCCTGCCTCTGTTGAGCCTGGCGCTCCAGGGCAGCCTGATGCTCTACAGCCTTAACGACTGCAGAATCAGCTGATCTGACATTCGGATGTCTTTGTCCCCTGTTATCTGGCATTATTAAGCCCTCTTATCTCTCCGGATAATCCCCTGTGAAGCATGCGTCACAATATCTGAAACCGTCACCGCCAAGCATGTCGTCCAGATCCTTCGGCTCAAGATAGCCCAAAGAATCAGCGCCTATTATCTCACAGATCTCAGGAATCGTGTGCTGGCACGCAATGAGATAGTCTTCATCCGGAACATCCGTGCCGTAATAACAGGGATGCATAAACGGCGGTGAACTGATCCTTACGTGAACCTCTGTGGCTCCCGCATTTCTTAACATATTGACCTGGTTAGCGATCGTATTTCCTCTTACGATGGAATCGTCTATTATCACTACTCTCTTGCCGTTAACAACAGCAGAGATAGGGTTAAGCTTGATCTTAACCGCCTGTTTACGCTGTTCCTGTGATGGCTTGATGAACGTTCTTCCTACATAGGAATTCTTAACGAATCCCTTCTCATAGGTAATGCCCGACTCTGCCGCAAAACCTAATGCGGCATCGATCCCCGATTCAGGCACACCGATTACTATGTCGCACTCGCAAGGATGTTTTCTTGCAAGGATCCTGCCCGCTTCTCTTCTTGCCGCTGCAACAGAGATACCGTCAATTACAGAATCCGGTCTGGCGAAATAGATATACTCGAAAACACATTTCTTCATTGGACGCTTTAATCCGGAATCAACGGATCTGACTTCACCGTTCTCCACGATGACGATCTCACCGGGTTCAATGTCTCTTATGAATCTCGCACCGACGGCTTCTAATGCGCATGTCTCGGAACAGAAGATGACCGCGTCATCCAATTTACCCATAACGAGAGGTTTTAAGCCGAAGGGATCTCTTGCCGCGATGAGCTTTCTGGGGCTCATGACAAGAAGAGCATATCCGCCTTTGATGATACCCATTACTTCCTTGACGGCTTCTTCAACCGAAGGATTTGAAGATCTCTTCTGTGCAATGAGATATGCGATGACCTCCGAATCGGTGGTCGTATGGAAGATTGCACCTCTGTCCTCAAGCTCTCTTTTAAGCTCGTTCGCATTGGTAAGATTTCCGTTATGTGCGATGGAAAGTGTTCCCTTTGAATACTGGGTAACGATAGGCTGTGCGTTCTCCGGAACGCTTCCGCCTGCTGTGGAATACCTTACGTGACCGATCGCGATATCGCCTTTGAGATTACTGATCTTGTCGCTGCTCAATACATCACTGACAAGTCCCATTCCCTTGACACACTCTATAGAGGCATCATCATTTGTAGCAATACCACAACTCTCCTGTCCCCTGTGCTGGAGACTGAAAAGTCCGTAATAAACATCACTGGCGGAGTACTTACTCCCGTGAATTCCGAATATTCCGCATTCTTCATGTATGGCCATGCATAGATTTTATCATCAGACGTGTATACAGATATGCGGTAAAATGTCTGTATTTTAGTGACATGTTCGTGTCTTTAGTTGGCTATAACAACAACGGAAATCTTTAGATTGGTAGTAGAATATTACCGTTATGGAAAACCTGTTTGAGAACTGCAACCTGTGCCCGAGGCGCTGCGGCGCCGACAGAACCTCCGGCAAGACCGGATTCTGCAGAATGCCCGGATATCCCCTGGTCAATCTCATAAAGCTCCACTATGGCGAAGAACCGGTAATATCAGGAGACAAAGGAAGCGGCACCGTTTTCTTCGAAGGATGCAGCTTAGGCTGTATCTTCTGCCAGAATTATTCGATCTCAAGAGGTCCCACGGGCTTTGGCAAAAAGATGGATCCCCAAAGCCTTTCTGATGCTTATCTCGATCTTCAGGAACAGGGCGCAAACAATATAAATCTCGTGACTCCGATGCATTTCGCACCTGCCGTCGCCGAATCTGTCGCGATCGCCAGGTCATCCGGCCTGAATATCCCGGTGGCGGTAAACTGCTCCGGATATGACCTCGTCTCAACCCTCAGGCTTTTCGACGGCCTCGTGGACATCTACATGCCTGACATGAAGTACTTCTCATCCAAATTCTCTTCGGAATACTCGCACGCGCAGGATTACTTCAGCGTCTGCTGCAGTGCGATAGATGAGATGGTAAGACAGACCGGAGACATCGTTATGGGCTCAGACGGACTGCTCAAAAAAGGCGTTATCGTAAGGCACCTGATACTGCCGGGAGGTCTTTTCGACTCCAAGCACGTAATAGATTATCTGACATCCAGATACGGAAATAAGATCTACATAAGCCTCATGAGCCAGTATACGCCGATGCCTTCCTGCACCGGAAAGCTTGCCGGCAGGCCTTCGAAAAGAACATGCGATACCTTAGCAGACTACCTCGCATCCAAGGGGCAGACAAACGCCTTTATCCAGGAATATGAATCATCCGGAAATGAAATGATCCCGGACTTCAATAGCTGAAGCCGGGATCTTGGTTTTTCATTTCTGTCTGTTTATCAGAGTATCTCTTCGATAAGAGCCTCGATCTTGGGCTGGGGAACAAATCCCATTGATTCGTTTACGATCTCGCCGCCCTTGAAGATCTTAACGGCAGGAATGCTCTCAACAAAGTACTTCTCTGCGTATTCTGTCGAATCATCAACATTGTACTTGCCAACCTTGATCTTACCGTCATACTTCTCTGCAATGGCAGCAATGACAGGTCCCAGCATCTTGCAGGGGCCGCACCAGGGAGCCCAGAAATCAACAAGTACAGGAATGTCGCTTGCCAATACCTCTGTCTCGAAATTGTTGTCATCTAAGATAATCTCAGCCATAAATTCTCTCCTTTATTCATCATGTCTACAGTCTTCATTACTGCACGGGTTGCCCTTTGCGTTACAGCACTCATGACCTTCGCAAACTCTGTAATTGCCGCCTTCGATACACAATGTCTTTCCGTTGATCAGGGAATCGGCGATCTTGAATCTTGCCGTCTCATAGATCTCTGTCACTGTCGTTCTGGAGATGGCCATCTGCCGTGCGCACTCCTCGTGCGTCATTTTCTGATAATCCACGTGACGGATCACTTCATACTCTTCGATGGTTAAGACCTGAGCATCGATCTTATCCGCGCCCGTAGGCACAAATCTCGTGTATTTAGGCTCCTCACAAACTCTTCTGACTCTTACCGGCCTTGGCATTTTCAGCAACTCCTAATAAAAAGACATATGCCGTGAAAACGACATATGTCAATTATAGCATTCTATTCCGGGAAAATCGAATAGGTGAAACCTAAATCAGATCTCCTCACCCAAAGACTCGAGATACTGGCCGTAATTTGTCTTGGACATGGAATGAGCGATCTCGATGAACTGCTCTTTCTCGATCCATCTGTTGTGCCATGCGATCTCTTCAAGACAGCCGATCATTCTTCCTGATCTCTGTGCTGCCCTGATCTGGCCTGCTGCTTCGTAAAGGCTGTCCGGGTTGCCTGCGTCAAACCATGAGAACTCCTTGCCCAAAGGAATTACGTGGAGCTGGCCTCTCTTAAGATATTCCTCGTTAACGGAAGTGATCTCGAGCTCGCCTCTTGCGGAAGGCTGGATCTTGCTTGCGATGTCAACGACCTGGTTATCGTAGAAATAAAGGCCCGGAACGATGTAATTTGACTTCGGGTGTCTGGGCTTCTCTTCAATGGATACAGCCTTGCCGTCAGCATCAAACTCTACGACGCCGAAAGCTCTGGGGTCTGCAACATAGTAACCGAAGATTACCGCGCCCTCTTCATTTCTTCCTGCTGTTCTGAGCTTCCTTCTGAAGAAAGGACCATAGAAGATATTGTCGCCCAATGCGAGGCAGACAGAGTCTGAGCCGATAAAATCCTTAGCGATGATGAAGGCGTCAGCGATACCTCTCTGAACCTTCTGCTCCATGTACTTGATCGAGATGCCGAGATGTGAGCCGTCACCCAGAAGGTCTACGAACGGCTTTGTGTCATCCGGCGGAGTAATAACGAGAATATCCTTGATCCCTGCTTCCATAAGCACGGAAAGCGGATAGTAGATCATCGGTTTATCGTATACGGGAAGCAGCGGCTTGCATACAGGCTTTGTAATAGGATAAAGACGTGTGCCCTTGCCTGCCGCTAAAATGATTCCTTTCATATTGCACCCCCAAGTTATTAAAAAACTGTTGATAATATAAATATACAATATTCCTGCGTTATGCGACAATATGAACATTGATATTTGGGGGTAAAGGTTAAGCATGCTCAGTTTCATTCTAGGCCATACGGACACGATCCACTGGTGGAATATAGCAGATTTCATTGTTGCGATCGCGTTTGTTTACATACTCGTATGGGGCAGATCCAACAAACTTTTCAAGAAAAACGAATTCAATGAAGACTTCTTAAGTCTGGACACGATGAAGTCCTTAAGAGGCTTTGCAGCCATCGGCGTAATCCTCCACCACATTTCCCAGGAACCCGTTTTCCAGCAGGAAGGGATCCTGTCGCCGTTCGTTAATGCAGGCGCTTATTTCGTAGCGATCTTCTTCTTCGCATCAGGTTACGGACTCCTTAAGAGCTTCGATTCAAAGCCCGGTTATCTTAAAGGCTTCATAAAGAAAAGGATCGTTAAGTCGATCATCATCCCCTACTATGTTGACATCCTGATCTACGGCGCACTTATAGCGCTCGTAAGACTTCCTATGGACAATGAACAGTGGGTCTTCAATCTCCTGGGTGTTACCATGATGAACCAGTTTGCATGGTTTCCCATAGTCCTCGCTATCCTTTATCTCCTGTTCTTCGTCACCTTCCGTCTGTTCAGCAACCGCAAGACATGCTTTAAGATCATCTTCGCATTCATAATCCTTATGGGAATAGGCACCATGATCGAAGGCCACTACGCATGGTGGACAGGTCCCGACAACTGGTGGTGCAGCGAATACTACTATATGAACGAAGCTACATGGTGGATGAAGGAGAAGGTATTCTGGTTCCATGGCGAATGGTGGGTCAACTCCGCTCCCGCATTCCTGACAGGTCTTGTTTTCGCGAACTACGAGAAAAAGATCGTCGACTTCTTCAAGGAAAACTACTGGAAGCGTTTCTTTATCCTCGTCATCATTACTGAAGTCTGCTTCGCTATATCCGACATCGGCCAGTCTAAGTTCGGCTACTGGACGGAATTCAATCTGAAGGGACCCGAGATCGGCAATAAGATCGCAACTTACTTCTGCCAGCTTCCGCTGTTCCTGATCCTGCCCGTTACGATCTTCATCTTCCTCATGAAGTATCACGTAAGCAACCCCATCAGCCGTTTCTTCGGCAAGTATTCGCTCCATACATATCTCATGAACCTTGCAGCCATTATGCTGCTCAGATTCCTTCAGTACAACGATGAAGGATCACCGTTCTACATGGGAGACAGATACAACAACCTCTTCGCCTTTGCGATAGGCGTCATCCTCCTGACTGTTGCGTTAGGTGTCTGCGAATACAAGATAACTTCCTGGGTACAGGAAAAGATCTTCGGCAGTCCGAAGCCTGCAGCAGAGCCTGCCACGAGAGTCTCTCTGCTCGACAATGAAGACGATGCCTTCGCCAGAAAGATGTCGATGTTCAGGAAAGAGGAATTAGGGCTTGCCAAGGCCGAAGCCGTATCAGACTACGAGACGGTCGAGGAAACCTCCTTAAGAGAAAAGCCAAAGAAAAAGAAGAAAAACAAGAAATAACTGATAACGCAAAGGGCTGTCTTCATCAAAGGCAGCCCTTGTTTTTTCACTGAGGCGAGTGTTCTTCAATGCCTTGTGTCTTTTTACGCTCTTATACCGCAGGTTAAGAATTGTTGCTTCAAATGTTGCTCTTTGTGCCCGCTTAGAAGGCAACATTGGCATTGTTGCTCTCTATGTTGCTCTTTTTGTCCTCCCGGAAGGCAACAAATCCTTAACCACCGCATTTGCTATACGGTTAATCCGCTGAAGTCCAAATACTCCGGACAATTCATTCCATTTTGAGATACCATTTATTTTTTCATTTAAAGAGATGCAATTTGTCAGGTTTAATCGCTTTATCCGTAATGCGATAATAAACGCATTGTTATGAATCTTGGGAGAGGTGCATTATGAGTGAGTTTTTCAAAAGCCTGATCAGCATTCCGGACTTAGATCAGATCGTGCTCTATGCCTGTGTGATCCTTTTTATCTGGGGAGGAACCAACAAGTTCGGCAGAAAGCTTGAGTTCAACGACGATTTCACGAGCCTTGATGCGATGAAGTCACTTAGGGGCTTTGCCGCAATAGGCGTTTTGCTGCACCATATTTCCCAGGAAGAGCTCTTTCAGAACATGAAGGTCCTGTCACCCTTCGTAAATGCAGGCGCTTATTTTGTTGCGATCTTCTTTTTCTGCTCAGGCTACGGCCTTATCAAGAGCCTTGATACCAAGAAGGATTACCTTAAAGGCTTTATACGGAACAGGATCGTTAAGGCCATCGTTCTCCCCTTCTATGTAAACGTTCTGGTCTACGGCATCCTTATGGCGGCAACGGGCGTCAAGCTCCCGAAAGAGCGCTGGATATTCAACTTCCTGGGCCTTACCATGATGAACGAATATGCCTGGTTCCCCATTGTCCTCGCTATTCTTTATCTCGTATTCTTCCTTTGCTTCCGCTTTATAAAGATCCGTCCGGTCTGCTTTGCGGTCATACTTGCCGTTATAATCGGCCTTGGCATCGGCTTCTGCTATAACGGACACTTCGCCTGGTGGTATGGCGCTAAAAACTGGTGGGTCAACCCCGCCCTCGCCAAAAAAGCTCTCTGGTGGCAGGCTCAGAAGGCCCTCTGGTTCAGCGGTGAATGGTGGGTCAACTCGGCTCCCGCATTCTTCACGGGCCTTATCTTTGCCAACTTCGAAAAAGAGATCACGGCTTTCTTCAAAAAGCTCTATGTCCTCAAGCTCTCTTTGCTCCTCGTTATCACGGCAATCTGCTTCAAGCTGTCTTCATTCGGCCAGATGAAGTTCCAGTACTGGACGGAATGGATGGGCAAGGGTCCCGGCATCGAAGAGAAGATCAAGACATATTTCTGCCAGGTGCCCTTGTTCCTGTTCCTTGGCCTTGCAGTCATTATCTTCATGATGAAATACCACGTAAGCAATCCGGTATCGCGTTTCTTCGGCAAATATTCGCTCCACACATATCTCATGAACCTGGCAGCTCTTACTGCGCTCCGCATGCTCCAGACTGATAAGACTCTCAAGGCCGGAAAGATCAATCTCCTCGTCTATGCCCTGGGTGTAATCATCCTGTCCGTTTTGCTCGGTGTTGCCGAGCAAAAGCTTACAGAGCTTTTGCAAAGGCTCCTGTTTAAGGGAAAGAAGAAGGCTTAAGCGCGACTTTCACCTTGGCAAGGTGACACTCTACCACTGAGTTAATCCCGCGTGCCTGATTATTATATGGTCGAGCCTTGTTTTTGTCAACAAGTTTTTTTCAATATAATAATCCGGTTTAAAAAGTGCCGCTTTTTCAGCTTTGTGAACCGATCCAGCTGAACACTCCCGTCTGGGTATCTACCAGTTTCTTCCCCTCTGAATTCTTCAGATAGATGAGCACCTGGTATTCGCTTGAGTCATTAATCTCTTTGCAAAGGCCGATCTTAGCCTCAAAGCAGGAATCGTCATATTTGACTCCGTCATAATACTGCCTGGTAAGGCTCTTCTTGGACATTCTGACCGTCGGAATGCTGTAGCATCTTCCGGTATTGATATCCATGAGAACGACCTTTAACGGATCAGACGCCTTGGATTCGACGCCTCTTTCCAGCACCCAGCCTTTGACGGTTATATAGTCTTTACCGCCGTCAGTCGATCTCTCGATGCTGTCGATCTTAAAATCTATGCCCTGATCTTGGGAGACGACCTTCATCCCGGAAGTTTTGAAAGCGACCGGTCTGCTGTTCCTGTAAGTAATGACGGCCAGCGCAGCAAGTGCTGCCAGGAAGACGATCTCAAGGGCAATAACAAGGTTCTTTATGTTCTTTTTCGCGAAAAGCTTACTGCTCATGCTTTTGCCCCCTTTCCGGACTTTTTGTCATTTACCTTCAGGTAAATACAAAGACCTGCAAAGGCTGCCCAGGAGACTATGGCAAGAGCGGCACCTGCCTTAAATCCGACAGTGTGGTATGTAAATTCAACGGCGTGATGTCCTGAAGGGACCTTGAGGAGCATCATTCCGCAGGAATCGATAACGGAGGTCTTTTGTCCGTCTATGGTTACCGTCCAGCCCTTGTCGTTCGGAACGGAGAAATAGATCATCGTCTCTTTATCGTAATCCGTTGTGCACTTAAAGCCGTGATAGTCTCTGGAGAAATCGCTGACTGAATTCTGCTGTGCGGCCCTGGCCATATCATCTACAGGGATGTTA
This sequence comes from Oscillospiraceae bacterium, assembly GCA_902764825.1. Classification (GTDB taxonomy): domain Bacteria; phylum Bacillota; class Clostridia; order Saccharofermentanales; family Saccharofermentanaceae; genus Saccharofermentans. The sequence continues at coordinate 25,218 of CACWXL010000024.1, read as the reverse complement.
TAGTCGATGCTGCTTACATCGATGTGTGTCATGCAGGATGTAACATTTGCTTCTTCGCCGGGCATGATGACTGCAGCATTCATCAGTGCGATGCCGCGCTTCTCAAACGGAAGCTTGGCAAGTTCGTTTGCATACATATACTTGTCCATGGCAAAGCCTATCGGGAATGCCTCCTGCTCAGTCACATACAAAGTCTTGTTCTTGTAGCTTACGGTATCAACGATGTTCTCAGCACCGGCGTCACCAGTTACCATGTATCTGCCGCCCAAAAGCTGACCCAGACCCGGAACATTGATCCTGCCCTGGCTGGAATTGTTGGTATCGACCTCAAGAAGCATATTAAACTCATGCGCGGAGTTTTCGATGGTCGAACTAAAGCACCCTATACTGCTTCCGCCTCCGACCAATGCGAAGACATTATCTCTCGTATGGTATCTGTACTGGTCATTCAATGTCTTGAGATTAATGGAGGCTTCGTATTTCGAGATGTATTCAGATGTATCATCGTCCTTGTAATAGTAGAGCGTAAGGCCCGTCGTGAAGGCACAGAAGACCATCGTCATTACGAGCACAACGCTGTACTTGAGTTTTCCTGTCCTGTGAAGGATATCAAGGAGAACAGGTCCTGCAACCGCAATGATATAGAAATACGTGAATCTGTCTTCATAAAATACGATCTGCTCTTTATTGGCGCTCCAGTCCACATACTTGATCGCAAGGAAGAATACGGTCGTGGCAAGCACGTAGAGCATCAGGCCTTTGGATACGAAGTATTCCTTTGGTTCTTCCAGGACCTTCACCGTAGCAAGAGCCATTACGAGCACGAACATGTACCACCAGCGCTGGTATACGGCCGTAAAGAGCAGGAAGCCTGATGTCATGAACGGGAATATGGATACGGCAAAGAGGAATAACAGGAGCTTCTGGAGCCAGCTTCTGTCCTTGCCGATAAATGCGATAACAAGAGAGATGCCGAACAAAGGAAGGTAGCATGACGGCGAATCCCAGTTCTGGAAGATGACCGCACTGTTGGCGGGCATAACGTCACCCGGAAGGAGAGTGCCCTTGATCAGGTGCAGAAGGGACTTTGAATCAAATACGAAATTCCTTAAGTAAAGCGCCATCTCACTTCTGGAATTGCCCTTGATGTAAAGGGCGCTCGGGACAAAGATGGATGCAGCCATGCCGACACCGAAGACACCGCAGATGATGCAGCTCAGCATCTTCTTCAATGTTTCCTTTACGGGCTCTTTCCAGTATCTGAAAAGGAAATAGATCACCATGAAGATTACTTCCTGGATAAAGAAGAAGTAATTGACGGTGCAGTTGATGAAGATCGCGAGGATAAAGAGCGGTCTCTTCTTTTTGTCGTCTATCGTCTCGACACCCCAGAGCAGAAGCGGGAAGAATGCAACTACATCGTGGAAGTGGAAGAACATGAGGTTCACTGCCTGGAAACCGGAGAATGCATAAAGGAGCGCACCTATGATGGCGAAGTTATCCTTCTTCCCCTCTTCTTTTTTAGTGAACAGACGCAGATAAATATATGCCGTTAAAGTCGCAACGGTGTATTTCAGGATATATAAAGGAGCTACCAGATAAGGGAAAGTTCCCTTGGGGAGAGCCAGGAATATCCAAAAGAACGGGCTTCCCAGATTATAGAAAGCAAATCCGTTCAACACTGATGAACCGAGATCGAGATTCCAGGTCCACTCGCCGCCGTTGCCGTAATGAACGGCATTCCATGCAGCCTGGGCAAATGTCAGCTGCTGTGAATTAAAGTCATCGCAGATCGTAAGGATCCCGCCGTTCCTGATGACAAAGATACAGAAAGTAAGACAAGCGGTAATAAAACCGATAATGGTGCATTTAAGCAGACCATTATTCTTCTTTAATTTCACTGAAGTATCCAAAGTTCCGATTATCTCCTGCTGAATGCTGTTTCTTATTTATTGAACAAAAAGATAATATCATACGACTTGGCATAATCAAGCAATCGTACTATTTGCACGGGAAAAGCCTTAATTTGAATAAAGATTATGGGTGTCCGGAAGAGGCTCTTCCTTTTACTGGTCGCTTATATCGCTGTCGAGCGCGACAACGATCTCATATTCAGGCAGTGCATTCTTAACATCATCAGTGATATGAGCAACAAGTCCCGCCCTGTCTTTCTCATCGAAATCAACGACAACGTCGAACGTGATCCTTTTATTCTCCTCATCGACATAGAAGCCGTGGATCTGCTTGATGTGCTTGTGATCTACGACAAGCTTCTCGATCTCATCTCTCATGTGCATAAGCTTCTCGTTAGAGGAATTCCTGGAATAAAGACCTATCGCTGTGATAAAGATCCCGGTATCCTGATAGACCTTGGCAGTGATGCATCTTGTAAGCGCATCTATCTTATCAGCGGTCATAGTGTCATCGACTTCTATATGAAGCGAGCCGAGATATTTGTCAGGACCGTAATTGTGAAGGACAAGATCGTAAGCTCCGTATACTTCGTCAAAGGACAGCACGCTCTCTTTTACCTTCTTCGTGTATTCGGTTTCAACCCTGTGTCCGACCATGTCATCGACGGCTTCCTTTATGATCTCGAAGCCGGCTTTAAGGATAAACAATGAGATGATGACACTGACATAAGCCTCGATATTGAACTTGAATATCAAGAGGATTACCGCGGAAATGAGGACTGCCGTGGAAAGTATTGCATCGAAAAGAGCATCCGTTCCGGATGAGATAAGAAGATCCGATTTGACTTTCTTTCCCTGCCCCTTAACAAATACTCCGAGAAAGATCTTAACCGCTATCGCAACAGAGATGACCGTAAGTGAGAGTGCACTGTGTTCTGCTTCAACAGGATGGATTATCTTCTGGACAGATTCCCAGAGAGCGGTAATACCTGCATAAAGGATCAATGCCGCAATGATCATCTGAGCCAGATATTCGACACGGCCGTGTCCCAAAGGATGCTTATAATCCGGCTTCTTTGAAGCTATCTTGGTACCTATGATCGCTACCACGGAAGATAAGACGTCACTGAAGTTGTTGACGGCATCAAGTACCATCGCCGTCGAATGAACGGCAACGCCAATAAGGGCTTTGAAGGATGCAAGCAGTATATTTGCTATTATCCCAATGATCCCCGTCCTTACTATCGTTTTTTCTCTGCTGATCGTTTTAGTCTGCTCTGCCATGGCTTGTCCTGCTTCCAAAATTATGCGGGTCCGCGCTGCAGCTTCTTATCTTAAGCCTTACACGGACCCGCAGATGTTCTTGATCGATTATGCGGGCTGGAAATTCTCCTTGCCTACACCGCAAACAGGGCATACCCAATCCTCAGGGATATCCTCGAACGCTGTGCCGGGTGCAATTCCGCTGTCGGGATCACCGATCTCGGGGTCATATTCGTATCCGCATAATGCGCAAACATACTTCTGCATAAATTTATCCTCCTTGGATTAGGTTATAAATTGATTTTACAGTTTTTTTGTCTGTATTCATATCAGTTTCAGGGTCTTATTTTCTTGCTCGCGAAAATATAAAACTTCTGCCTGAACGAAGAAAAAGAAAGATCCCTCTCCGGCCGTTACGCAGGAAAGGGATCTTTTATCCTGGAGCGGGTTACGAGGCTCGAACTCGCGACATTCAGCTTGGGAAGCTGACACTCTACCAACTGAGTTAAACCCGCAAAGGTCTTAAAACAAAGAAATCTTATCAGACCTATAAGTTGAAATCAAACACCGGAGCCATCTTTATCCTGTCATCTCCGGCAAACTTTATGAAGTCGTCAGCCATCTCGTGCCTGAAGTCTTCCGTGACGAACGGTATCCAGAACTGGGTATCCGAGAAGTTCGCCCATGTAAGCATATATGAAAGGCGCCTTCCGCCCTCTGTGGAGGTAACGGCATCAAGAAGTTCCGTAAACCAGTCCGGGATAGTATTATCCATTGGCGCAAGGCCCTCGAAATATCCGTTCTCGGTCTCAAGGGATCGGTAGCCGATCTCGGTGAGCGCGATGATCTTGCCTCTCTCTTGTGAGATCTTGTAGACCACATCAATAGATGAGGACAGCTTATGGAAGAATCCGTCACCCTTGTGAGGCTTGTCGTTATAGAGGTCGAGGCCCATGATGTCGATATATTCGTCGCCGGGATATCTTGCCAGATACTCATCTTCACTGCTGATGAAGCCGTTGGGCGAATAGCAGACTGCCAGGTTGTCGACGCCCTTCTCACCAAGGAGATAATCAACGGTATACCTGAACAGGTCAATAAACTCTTTATCTGTCATGAAGCTCTTGCCCCACCAGAACCAGTCGCCGTTGCACTCATGGAAGGGACGGAAGATCATGGGGATCTTCTCGCCTTCGACGTCTATGCACAGTGAAGCGAACTCGGCGATCATGTCGAGGAATCTTCTGTACTTGGCATTAAGGTCTCCGCCGGGCATTATCCTTCTGCCGCAGTCACCATCGGTGTAATTAGGTGAGTAATCGTAGAACTCATCGCCGCCCAAGGTAAAGTTTGGCATATGCGAAGACAATGTGATGATGAGGCCCTGGCGCCTTAAGTTCTTAACGACAGTAACGAGGTCTGTCATCTTCCCTTCATAACCTAAAAAACTGAGCGTATCGATGCCTGCAACCGCCGGATGGCTGCCCGTAAGGTTCTTGCAGTCAGATTCCGTGCCGTCCGTTGCATTTATGGACACGCCGATGTGGCCGCAGTTCTGCTGGCCGAACATTATCTTGTCACTATCCGAGAAGTCTCTTAATATGCCCAAGAGACTCTCGAGCTTATCTGATCTTCTATATTTTGTCTTCATTTAATTCTTGCCCTGTTTCTTCTGAAAATCGCCGAACGGATCCTGGATATCCGAGATGTCGCCGCCCAGATGCTGGATCGCTGACATCATTTCGTAGAACAAGTCTCTCTCGATAGTCTTCTGGTTTCTGTTGATGTAATTCTTAAACATCGCCACAGCCCTGTCATCACCGTAATCAGCGAGGCAGATGACCGCATAGATCTTATTTGTCATGTATCTGAACGCGTGTCTTAAGGTCTGGTAGATCTCTTCTGTCTTATGCTCTTTGCCGATCTCGGTGAGCATTATGACAACATCTTCATAGGGACCTTCCAAGCCGTCTTCGACATTGCTCTCGAGTATGCTGATGAGGAACGGCTCTGATACTTCAGGGAATGCTTCGACATATCCGGCAATTGACTCAGCAACAAATTCACGTGTCTTGCCGTAGCTCAAGTAACGATCCAGGACTGCCTGTATGAAGCAGGGTTCCTTCATTACCGTAAGAACGTCAAAGCATGCTATCGCCTTCTGGAACTGCATCTCGAAAAGAACGTTCTCATCTGTCAGTTCCTCTTCTGTCCATGCGCATTCGCCGATTATCTTTCCGCAGTAATCCCTTACCATGTCGGCAGGCTCTGTTGCGATGCTTGCAACAAGGGACTGGGGCGCGCCTCTGTCAAGATTAAGCGCGGCATATTCCAGTGCTTCAGTCTTCTCTTCAAAGCTAAGCTCGTCGAAGAGATCTCTCATCGACTTTCCGCCCAGTTTCTCATCAGGCTCATTCTCGAGCTTGGCCGTAGCCATGTCTGTCTCTTCCTTTGCCAGACGCTGGATATATTCTTCGTAAGTCGCATCGTCGACGCCTTCAGGCTTCTGGTCCAGCTGGTCGCCGAACTCGTCTAACTTCTGCTCAAGGATCAAAGCACCGATCTCATCATATCTTTTAAGTAATTCCTTAATATCGTCTCTCATGTAAACCTCATCTTCCGGGTTAATCCTATTGATCTTATCCCGAATATTCTACTCTGATTATTTGTGTAAAAAAAGCGTCGCTTTGTAAGAAAAGCGACGCTTTGGAGGTACCACCCAGATTTGAACTGGGGATCAGGGTTTTGCAGACCCATGCCTTACCACTTGGCTATGGTACCATTGGTGACCCGTACGAGAGTTGAACTCGTTACTCCGCCGTGAAAGGGCGACGTCTTAGCCGGTTGACCAACGGGCCTTTTATGGTAGCGGCAGTGGGATTCGAACCTACGACCTGCCGGGTATGAACCGGACGCTCTGGCCAACTGAGCTATGCCGCCATAAAAGTTGCTTTGAAATTATAACCACGCATGGTTTCAAAGTCAATAGAAATAAGAAGAAAAGGAGTTATAGATTTTACTTATTTTCAGATATAACCGATTACTCAGGTTTATACACCGTGATAAAGCGATTATTGATCGTGCGAGCGCTTCCGCACAAGCGCAGCGCGGAGGACTTTAGCGAGCATGATCAATAATCTCTGTTTTCCATTTTCCAGTTCTGCCACTCGACTTCCATTCTGTGACGTTCGGAAAGGAAGATCCTGTTGCTGAGATCTGCTGCTTTTCTGAAAGCTCTCTTCTCCAATTCCCTGGAGATGAGTATCCATCCGCTGATGACAACAGCAATACCAGCAAAAACGAATACCGGTATAAGCCATCTGTATTCGTATGTGTTTACGGCAGTATAAGACCCGACAGTCGTTGAAGGCAAAGCGGATGGCACCATTTCAGTTTGGACAGAGTTATAAAATACCGTCGTCATGATCAGCATTATTACGAAAGACACGATCATGACTATAATCGCCGCTTTATAACGCCTTCTTGAGAACCTGAACAGCCACGGGATCTTTTCGAATGCTTCATTGAACAGAAAATTAAAATTCTTATCGTTCTCCATAGATCAATTATCCCCCAAACCTGACTTCCGTTCCTTCCATGTTACCAGCATTTTGTGATGTTCATCAAGTAAGACCATCCCCGCAAGTCTTGACGCTTTCTTATATGCAGTGTTCTCGAAATACCTGCATATCATAAGCCAGCCGGCCGTCAAAGCGAGTATCAGGAAGCAGACAAACGTAAGGGTGAGGTATATGTGGTCATAATAGATAAATCCGCCCTGGATCAGCACGGAATCATCGAGCGGAACATTGTTCGAGATCTCAATATATTGCGCGTGAAAATAAAGCCCTGAGATCAATGCGCCGGCCATTAAGATAAGTGCTGACACGAATCCTGCCTTAGTGCATCTGAATATCCTTGGGATCAGTCTGAGCTCCTCATAATATAGAAATTCAAATGTGTTTTCATCTGTTCTCATAATTGAATGATAACAAAACCGTTATTTGATTTCGAGTAAAAAAACAGTAAAGAAAAGGGTTGCCTTATTTAAGACAACCCTTTGATCGAGCTCAGCGCCGCAACCATCAAGCTTCTTCATGAGGTCATCAGCCTCATCCTTAGAAACGTTCTCCTTGAGGGCAACAGGTGCCTTCTCAACGAGTTCCTTAGCTTCCTTAAGACCCATACCAAGAACATCCTTAACTGCCTTGATAACGCCCATCTTGGAATCGCCGAAGCTCTTGAGCATAACTGTGAACTCTGTCTGCTCTGCAGCTGCTGCACCTGCACCAGCGCCAGCACCAGCGGATACTGCTACTGCTGCTGCGGATACGCCGAATTCCTCTTCTATAGCCTTCTCAAGATCGAAAAGCTCGATAACTGAGAGACCCTTAATTTCTTCAAGAATGCTTGTAACTTTCTCACTAGCCATTTTAAGTTTCCTCCTATGAAAATTTAGCTAATTACTCTGCGGGTGTTTCCGCGGGTGCTTCAGCTTCTGCTGCGGGAGCTTCTGCTTCAGCCTTTACTTCTTCTGCTGCGGGTGCTGCAACGGGTGCTGCTTCACCGCCTTCTTCCTGCTTCTTCTCTGCAACAGCCTTTACGAGCATAGCAAGCTTCGTGAAAGGGAAGAGCAAAGAATATGCAACCTGTGTCTGGAGTGTTGTCGGATCCGGTACCTGAGACAAAGCCATAACCTCATCAAGTGAAGCTACCTTGCCGTCGATGATTCCGCCCTTGATCTCCATGGGCTCGATGTCCTTGCTGTACTTAGCAAGAATCTTTGCAGGAGCGATGATATCGTTGGAATAACCTACTGCAGTAGGTCCCTTGAATACATCATCAAGTCCTTCAAAACCGAGCTCTGCGAAAACGCGTCTAAGAACAGTGTTCTTGATAACCTCGAACTTTACGCCGTTCTTACGGAGCTCTGAACGCATCTCTGTGTCCTGAGCAACAGTAAGTCCGCGGGTAGCTACGAATACATATGTTGTAGCGCCCTTGAGCTCTGAAGTAAGATCTTCAACACGCTGCTGCTTAGCTGCCAGAATCTTTTCACTGGGCATATTGGTTTTTTCCTCCTTGTTATATTTTCATTAAAAACCCCCCTGGGTCACCTGACAGGGAAACCAAGGGGGACGAATTAATCCTAAATGAATTAAGTGTTCCTTCCTCGGCCGGCCGCCCGTTCAACGGACATTTCAGAGATCATATTGCAACGATCTCACCTGCTGTCTTTGGCAGGAAAGGTATTTAATTGTTAAGTGATCAGAATCAGGAGAACTTTGTAGCGTTAACCTTGATTCCGGGGCCCATTGTAGCTGCGAGTGAGCAGCTCTTGATGTACTGGCCCTTAGCTGCTGCCGGCTTAGCCTTGATGATAGCTTCCATCAATGCCTTAACGTTCTCTTCGATCTTCTCGGGACCGAAAGAAACCTTGCCGACGGGGCAGTGAATGATGTTGGACTTGTCGAGTCTGTACTCGATCTTACCGGCCTTAACTTCGTTAACAGCCTTTGTAACGTCCATTGTAACTGTGCCTGCCTTAGGGTTAGGCATCAATCCCTTAGGACCCAATACCTTACCTAATCTACCAAGCTTACCCATCATGTCAGGTGTAGCGATGATTACATCGAAATCGAACCAGTTCTCTTTCTGGATCTTATCGATCATATCGTCATCACCAACGAACTCTGCGCCTGCTTCCTTAGCCTCATCAGCCTTAGGACCCTTAGCGAGTACCAAAACTCTCTTTGTACGGCCTGTACCGTGAGGAAGAACTACAGCACCTCTGACCTGCTGGTCAGCGTGTCTGGAGTCAACACCGAGTCTTACATGAAGCTCTACAGTCTCATCGAACTTAGCCTTACCTGTCTCGCAGACAAGCTTAGCTGCATCGGAAGGATCATAGAGTGTTGACTTATCAACGAGCTTTACGAGCTCAGCATATCTTTTACCTGTCTTCATGCTCTATTCTCCTTTCTTAGTCTTTCTTTACAACGATTCCCATGGAACGTGCTGTACCTGCAACCATTCTTGCGCAAGCTTCAACGTCTGCTGCATTAACGTCAGGCATCTTGATCTCAGCGATCTTCAAGCAATCTTCCCATGTAACTGTTGCAACCTTCTCTGTGTTAGGTCTGCCCGAAGCCTTCTCGATCTTTGCAGTCTTCTTAAGAAGAACCGGTACCGGCGGAGTCTTCGTGATGAACGTGAAAGAACGGTCTGCATATACTGTAATGATTACAGGAATGATGAGACCTGCGTCCTTAGCTGTTCTCTCGTTGAACTCTTTGACGAAGCCGGCGATATTAATACCGTGCTGTCCAAGAGCTGGTCCGACCGGCGGCGCGGGTGTTGCTTTGCCTGCAGGTATCTGAAGCTTTACATAACCTGTGACTTTTTTAGCCATTCTGGCCACCTCCCAAATATTTTTTTTATTATCAGAGACCTAACGGTCTTTAATAAACGTTAATTAAACTTTCCTTACCTTAATGAAGTCGAGCGTTACAGGTGTCTCACGGCCGAACATGGATACCGTAACAGTAACCTGCTGCTTCTCTTCATTGATGTCCTTAACGATAGCCTTGCTATCCTTGAAGGGTCCGTCTGTGATGATGATAAGATCGCCGATGCGATAATCAACTTCAACTGTTGACGGAATGATAAGACCCATCTTGACCAAGTCTTCTTCCGTCATCGGAGTGGGCTTGTTCGGGTCAGGTGCTACAAAGCCCGTAACACCGTTAGTATTACGGATCTTGTACCAGAGATCCTTATCAACCTTATCGTTGTTGCCGTAAACGAGCTTCAAGAAGATATAGTTGGGGAATCTCAGCTTCTCAACTTCCTTACGCTTGCCGTTCTTAGTCTCAACGACTACATCCGTCGGCAGATAGACCTCCTGGATAATGTTCTCCATATCCTGGGCCTTAGCATAATTCTCTATGGAAGTCTTAACTTTCTTCTCATATCCGCCGAAGGTATGAATTATATACCACTTGGCTTCATTATTATCCGGCATTTAAATACTCCTAAATCAAGCTCAGCCTTCTGCTGAAGACTCAGTCTCCGTAGCGCTCGCAGATGTCTCAGCAGCTGTTGTTGTCTCTGCTGCCTCTGTCGTTGTTGCTGTTGTCTCAACGATATCGTAGAAGCCTACCTTATCGAGGATCCAGCGGCCGCCGTTACCGATCAGTGTAAGGTAAACAGCGAAGAATACGATTACGAGCAAAACAACTGCCGCGGTCTTAGCAAGCTTCTCACCTGTAGGCCACGTAACGCGCTTCAGCTCAGCAAAAACGTCAGAGACCTTCTTGCCAAAGCGCTTGAAAATATTACCTTTGTTATCAGCCATCTTACGTACCTTTTAAGAATTACTTGGATTCCCTGTGAATTGTGTGCTTACGGCAGAAGGGGCAATACTTCTTGAGCTCTAATCTCTCTGTATTGTTCTTCTTGTTCTTGTATGTCTGATAGTTTCTCTGCTTGCACTCTGTGCATGCGAGAGTAAGCTTATCGCGAGCTCCGGCCTTTGCCATGGTACAAATACCTCCAAACGTAGTGTTTCAGGGCTTTTCAGGGTCCCCGAGCGCTAATTTCCGCGCAACTAAAAACAAGACCTGAACGGTCTAGCGCGAAGATTGTATCACAGACCGTGGGATAAAGTCAACGAAAATATTGATTTTTAGGGCAATTTAGACCTTAGCTTCTGCGAGACCTCAATTCGGTCTCAACATCATCCAATGTGATGCCTCTGTCAGCCATGAGGACCAAAAGATGATATTCAAGATCCGCGATCTCCTGGATCGTTGCTTTTCTGTCTCTCTGGGAAGCTGCGATAACGACCTCTACTGCCTCTTCACCGAGCTTTTTCGAGATCTTATCCGTACCCTTGTCGAAAAGATAATTTGTATAAGAACCCTCTACGGGGTGTTCCTTACGGTCCTGAATTACGCTGTAAAGTTCTCTTAAGATATCCATCTGTTATTCCTCCTCGTTCACGGTAATGTCCCAGTTCTTTAGTTCTGTATAAAAACATGTCCTGTTGCCTGTATGGCAGGCAGCTCCCGTCTGGTCGATCTTATAAAGGAGCGTATCCCTGTCGCAGTCGATATAAGCTTCGATGACTTTCTGGACATGGCCTGAAGTCTCGCCCTTTTTCCAGAGGGTATCTCTAGACCTTGAGTAATAGTGCATGTAGCCTGTCTCACAGGTAAGGCAGAAGGCTTCCTCGTTCATGTAAGCCATCATGAGGACATCGTTGTTCTCAAAATCCTGTGTAATGGCAGGTACAAGGCCGTCGGAATTCTTCTTCATCTTAGCCCACATATCATGTGGATCAAATCTCATATCGCTCATAAGACTCTCCTTACGGGGATCCCTTCACCTTCAAGATAATCCTTGAGGTCTGAGATCTTGATCTCGCCGAAGTGGAAAAGGCTTGCCGCGAGCACTGCATCAGCCTTGCCGATATTTACGGCATCGGCAAAGTCCTTCATGGAGCCTGCTCCGCCTGAAGCTATTACGGGCACTCCGACATTCTCGGAGATCATTGAAGTTATCTTGTTGTCGTAACCGGACTTTGTTCCGTCCTTGTCCATCGATGTTAAGAGGATCTCGCCTGCACCAAGTGATACGGCCTTCTTTGCCCATTCAAGGGCATCGATGCCTGTGGGCTTTGTGCCGCCTGCGATGACTACTTCGTAGCCTGAAGGAAATCCTTCCTCCCTGGCCTTTACGTCGATGGCGCATACGATGCACTGCGAACCGAACATATCGGAAGCTTCCTTGATGAAGCCAGGATTCTTAACAGCCGCGGAATTAAGGGATACCTTGTCTGCGCCTGCGTTAAGAAGTTCTCTTATATCTTCTACGGTCCTGATCCCGCCTCCGATCGTAAACGGAATGAAGACCTCATTTGCAACTCTTCTTGCCATCTCAACGGTCGTGCCTCTTGATTCGATGGTAGCCGTGATATCAAGGAAGACCAGCTCATCCGCGCCGGATGCATTATATGTCTTGGCGCATTCGACAGGATCTCCGGCATCTCTTAAGGATACGAAGTTAACGCCCTTGACGACTCTGCCGTCTTTGACGTCCAGGCACGGGATTATACGTTTTGTAAGCATCTTGCCAGGTCCACCTTTCCTTCGTATATTGCCTTGCCGATGATGACTCCGGCACAGCCTGATGTCTTTATTAGATCAACGTCCTCATCAGAGCCGATCCCGCCGGATGCGATGACATCAAGTCCTGTCGCCTCGACCATCTCTTTTGTAGCCTCGACTGCAGGTCCGGTAAGCATGCCGTCTCTTGCGATATCGGTAAATACAACTGTCTTTGCGCCGATCTCTTTGCACTTGAGAGCAAAATCCACGGCCTTAAGCTCTGAATCTGAAGTCCATCCGTCTACGGAAACGAAGCCCGAATGAGCATCGATCCCTATAGCTACCTTGTCGCCGAAGCGCTCTATGGCTTTTCTCGTAAATTCAGGATCCTTAACGGCGGCAGTACCGAGTACTGCTCTTGATACGCCGTATTCTTCGATCCACTTGGCAAGAGTATCCATGTTGCGGATACCGCCGCCTGTATCGACCTTAAGACCTGTCTTTACGGAGATCTCTTTGATTATCTCGTGATTTTCCGGGACACCGCTTTTCGCAGCATCCAGATCAACGACATGGATCCATGTGGCGCCTGCTTCCTTGAACATGAAAGCCTGGTCCAAAGGTGAATCATTGTAGATGGTTACGTCGTCGTATCTGCCCTGCTTGAGCCTTACGCATTTGCCGCCGATAAGATCGATCGCGGGTAATATGATCATGCTTTTGTCTCCGAAACGAATTTTCTAAGGATATTGAGGCCTGCCTCGCCGCTCTTCTCGGGATGGAACTGCATGCCGAAGATGTTGCCGCGCTCGAAAGATGCACAGTACTTGATGCCGTATTCAGTCTGGGCAGCAATATCAGCCGCATTATCAGGCTGGCAGTAATAAGAGTGAACGAAGTAGACGTAGTCGCCTTCGGTAAGGAGTCTTCCCTTTACGTCGACGAGCTGATTCCAGCCCATCTGGGGAACCTTAAGTCCGGTGTCGGGAAATCTTCTTACAAAACCGGGAATGATCCCAAGGCCCGATACGACGCCTTTTGTCTCTCTTCTTTCGAGGCTGTTCTCTTCCGAACCTTCGAGCATGAGCTGCATGCCGAGGCAGATGCCTAAGAAAGGCTTGCCTGAATTCGCAATCTCTATGAGAGGCATGACAAGATCGCGTGAGATCAGCTCGTCCATTGCAGGAGCAAAGCTGCCAACGCCGGGAAGGATCACGCCCGATGCGTCATAAAGATCGGAAGCATCAGAAGTTATGACACAGTCACTGCCGATATGCTTTAAAGCCTTCTCGACAGAGCCCAGGTTGCCCATTCCGTAATCTACTATTGCTATCAAAGGATCAGATTTCCTTTCCTGTTATGCGTGAATAGCACTCGCGGTACTTTTCAGCAGTCTTGTCGATGATCTCCTGAGGGAGGTGCGGTGCGGGATATGTCTTATCCCAGTCGAGTGTCTCGAGCCACTCTCTTAAGAACTGCTTGTCGAAGCTCTTCTGTGCGTGGCCGGGCTCATACTCTGCTGCATCCCAGAATCTTGAAGAGTCAGGTGTGAACATCTCATCGCATACTGTGAGGACGCCGTCGATCTTACCGAACTCGAACTTTGTATCGGCAAGGATAAGGCCCTTTGTGAGTGCGAACTCGGATACCTTCTTATAGAGAGCAAGTGATGCATCTCTTAATGCAGATGCGTCAGCCTCACCGATCAGGTCAACTAACTGCTCGTATGTGATATTGATGTCGTGACCCTCGTCAGCCTTGGTGGAAGGTGTGAACAAAGGCTCAGGGAGCTTGTCACCCTGGAGCATGCCTTCAGGCATCTTGATGCCGCCGACTGTGCCGGACTTCTTGTATTCCTTAAGAGCAGAACCTTCGAGATAGCCTCTTACGATGCACTCTGCAGGAAGCATCTGTGCCTTCTTAACGAGCATAGATCTTCCCTGGAGCTCTTCCTTATATTTGTCGAAGCCCATAGGATACTTGGAAACATCGGTAGTGATTACATGGTTCGGGATGATGTCCTTTGTGAAATCGAACCAGAACTCGGAGATGGAAGAGAGAACTCTTCCCTTGTCAGGGATCAGCTCGTCGAAGATGACGTCGAAAGCGGAGATCCTGTCTGTTACGACAAGAAGAAGTGAATCGCCGAGATCGTAGATGTTCCTTACCTTGCCCTTTGAGAGCATCGGCTGATCGATAAAATCAGTATCCTTAATAAGCATTTATGTATCCTCCAAAAATTATAATGCGCCTTTGGTCGAGATGACCTGACCTGCAAATCTCGGGTCCGTCTCCGTTGCTTCCCTCAAAGCCCTTGCCAACGCCTTGAACATAGCCTCTGCCTTGTGGTGATCGTTGGCACCATACGGGCATGCGATGTGCAGTGTGATCCCCGCATTGAAAGCGAAGCTTCTGAAGAACTCCTCGAAAAGCTGTGTATCCATGGTTCCGCAGAACTCATCTGCGAACTTGCAGTCGAAAACAAGAAATGCCCTGCCCGAGATATCAAGTGAGCATGTGCCCAGTGCCTCATCCATCGGGATGGAAGCCGAGCCGTAGCGTCTGATGCCGATCTTGTCGCCCAATGCCTGGTTCAAAGCCTTGCCAAGGACAATGCCGACATCCTCTACAGAGTGATGAGCATCCACCTGAAGGTCGCCCTTGCAGGAGATATCCATGTCGATGCCTGAGTGCTTGGAAAGAGCCGTGAGCATGTGGTCGAAGAAACCGATACCTGTATCGATGTTGTTCTCGCCCTTGCCGTCAAGATTAATGGAAACCTTGATGTCAGTCTCTTTTGTCTGTCTTGCTATCTCAGCTGTTCTCGGCATTTTGGACCTCCTCTTTGATGGCTTTGATAAGCTCTGCCATCTCTTCATCAGTACCTATCGTTATTCTCAGATATTCGTTAAGCACGGGCTTATTGAAATATCTTACAAGTATACCTTTATTGCGGAGATTTTGATACAGTGTTCCGCAATCTACGGGCGGTTTTGCATACAGGAAATTTGCAGAAGAAGGCGGCATCGTAAAGCCTGATTCCTTAAGTTCTTTTGCGGCACGCTCCCTGGTGGCTATGATCTTCGCGCGAGTCTCATTGTAGTAATCAACATCAAGAAGCGCTGCCTCTGCAACAGTCTGCGCGAGGCGGTCAACGGGATAAGAGTTGAATGAATCCCTTGCTCTCTTAAGTCCTTCGATAAGCTCCTCCGAACCGACAGCGTATCCGAGCCTTATTCCCGCGAGGGAGAAAGCCTTTGACAGGGTCCTTATGACACAGATGTTATCGTACTTTCCGATAAGGGATACTGCCGATTCGTAGTTTTCTTCAAATGCGACATAAGCCTCATCGACGATAACGACCGAATCAGGGTTTGCAGCAGCGATCCTCTCGATATCGGATACCGCAATGGCTCTTGAAGTCGGCGCATTGGGGTTCGCGAAAACGATACCGCAGTTCGGTACTCCGATGTAATCGTCAGGATCAAGACGGAAGTCTTCCTTTAATGCTATCGTCTTTCTCCTGATATCGTAGAATTCGGAGAAGACCGGGTAAAAACTGTAACTGTAATCAGGCATAAGGACAGGGAGTCCCGTAAGTGCCTTCTTCTCGAAGAATGTCTGGAATGCGATCGCAAGGACTTCGTCAGATCCGTTGCCGCAGAAGATATTCTTTTCGCTGACGCCGTCAAACTTGGCGGCAGCCTTCATTACGATAGTCGAATTAGTATCAGGATAGAGCCTTAAGTCTGCAAGGTTGAATCTGTCCAGAGCTTCCTTGACCTTCGGTGAAGGCGGATAAGGATTCTCATTGGTGTTGAGCTTTATCACCTTCTGCCCCGGTTTCGGCTGCTCGCCTGCGACGTAAGGCTCTATGTCATTGATCAGTTTGTTCCAATATTTACTCAATTTATCAGTCCTCGAATCTGGCTCTGACTGCAGCTGCGTGACAGCCGAGACCCTCGCTGTCGGCAAATGCCGCTACGTCTTTATAAACATCCTTGAGCGTTTCCTCATTGTAGTTGATGACGCTCATCTTCTTATAGAAATCACCTGTGTTAAGAGGTGAGAAGAACCTTGCAGTTCCTGATGTGGGAAGCGTGTGGTTCGGTCCTGCGAAATAATCTCCCAAGGGCTCGGGTGAATAACTTCCGAGGAACATTGCACCGCAGTTCTTGATCTTGTTGGAGAGGAGCTCGGGGTTCTCTACGCAGAGTTCCAAGTGCTCGGGAGCGATCTCTTCGGAGAAGCTTACCGCCGTATCAATACTGTCGCATACGATGATGGCACAGTAATCCTCCATGGATTTAGCAAGGATATCTTTCCTCTCTGCCTTCTCGGAGCGCTTGTCAGCAAGCTCTAAGACCTTCTCTGCGAGTTCTCTTGAATCCGTAAGAACGATCGCGGATGCCATCTTGTCGTGTTCTGCCTGTGAGAGCATGTCTGCGGCAACGAAGTCCGGATTTGCAGTCTTGTCTGCAATGATCAGGATCTCGGAAGGACCTGCAAACATGTCTATGTCGACCTGTCCGTAAACAAGGCGCTTAGCCGTATTAACGTAGATGTTGCCCGGACCGCAGATCTTATCTACTCTCGGTACCGTCTCAGTACCGTAAGCCATTGCTGCGATAGCCTGTGAGCCGCCCATCCTGTAGATCTCCGTAGCGCCTGCGATTGAAGCGGCTGCGAGGATTACGGGCGCTATGGTTCCGTCTTTTCTGGGAGGTGTCGCGAAAACAATCCTCTCAACGCCTGCAACAGATGCAGGGATAACGTCCATCAATACCGTTGACGGCAAAGGTGCCGTACCGCCCGGAACATAAACTCCGGCAATGGAGATAGGTCTTACTCTGACGCCGATCTTGGCACCCTTGCCTACATCCATCATGAAGCCGTGTTCCTTCTGCTCCTCGTGGAATCTTCTGATATTGGAAGCGGCTTTCTTCATTACGGTAAGGAGCTCCGGATCAAGACCTGCGATCGCTTCCTCGATCTCTTTGTCCGTAACTCTTAACTGCTCTGAAGTAAGCTTTACTCCGTCGAACTTCTCGGTGTAAGCCAGAAGGGCCTTATCACCGTTTTCCCTGATGTTATCGATTACGTCCTGAACCGTTGCGATGACGGGCTTTAAATCCATCTTGCCTCTTACGCCCAGGCTCTGAACCGTTGCTTTAAGGTTCTCTTTTGTACCTTCAACTAATTTGCAGCGCATGTTATATCCCCCTTTACGCTTCTTCCTGTTCTTCTGCCAGGATCTTCTTCATCTTTGCGATCATCGGTTTGATCTCGTCTTCCTTCATCTTCATCGAGACTCTGTTGACCACGAGTCTCGCGCTGATATGGGCAACGGTCTCAAGCACGTCCAGACCGTTCTCATAAAGCGTTCTTCCGGATTCAACGATATCAACGATCACTTCCGCAAGACCCGTAAGAGGAGCAAGCTCGACAGAACCGTTGAGCTTGATTATCTCGACGCTCTCTCCCTTAACGCCCTCGAAATAACTCCTCGTGATATTCGGATATTTTGTTCCGACTCTTTTATTCGGGATCTCATCGAGCTTATCCTTAAGCTCTGCAGGACCTGCAACGCACATCCTGCACTTGCCGAGGCCGAGATCTAAAACTTCATAGAGCTGTCTGCCTTCTTCAAGCAATGTGTCCTTACCGACAACGCCGATATCGGCTGCGCCGTATTCAACGTAAGTGGGAACATCGGAAGGCTTCGAAAGGATGAATCTTAATCCAGCATCCTTATCTTCAAGAATGAGCTTTCTGGACTTGTCCCTAGCTGCGGATACATCGTATCCTGCCTTTTCCATAAGATCCAATGTCTGGTCGGCAAGCCTGCCCTTGGGTAAAGCAATAGTAAGCATCAGGCATTACCTCCGTTCATAAACATAACTGTCTCGATACCTTTTTCCTTCGCATAGTTCTCGAGAGCTTCCTCATCCATGCCTGTCGTATCTATGATGACGGCAGTGCCTTCCGCTCTTAAAGTTTCAGCCGTTACTGCAGCAGCTTCGAAGTCTCCTCCGACTATTACCGCAGCGCCCTTGGCAGGAGCGTACTTTTCCTGTCTCATGAGAGCCGTAATGGAAAGTGTAAGAGAGATCGAGAAGCCGACTGCTTCGATCTCCTTGCCGAATGACTTTGCGACATCATCATATCTGCCGCCAGCGAGGATCGGGAAGCCGACCTCATATGTGTAGCCCTTAAATACCATGCCGGTATAGTAATCGCTGCTCTCGATAAGACCCAAGTCAACTGAGACATACTTAAGGAATCCGTATCTTCCCATGATGTCTAAGATCTCCTTAAGGTTGTTAAGCGCTTCCTTTGCACCTTCATCAGTAATCCTCGGAGCGATCTGTTCTATTGCATCATATGTTCCGCCGGCCTCTGTGAGCATCTGCAGTGTCTCTTTGTCTTCCTTGCTGATGTCGAGTTTCTCGAGTGTTACGGTATCTCTGTTTGCGATCGCTGTCTTGATCTTGGCCTGCTCTTCAACACCAATCCCGAGCTGCTTCATAAGTCCCTTATAGAACTTGACCTGGCCGATGGATACCTGAAGATCCGTAATTCCGATCTCTAAAGCAGACTTGATTGCGATAGCAAGGACTTCCGCATCTGACTTCGCGCCGCTTGCACCCAAAAGCTCAATGCCGCCCTGGGTAAAACCGGAGAGCTTGCCGCCGCCCTGTTTTCCCGCTCTGTACATGTTCTCGATATAAGAATAGCGTGCAGGCAGAGTCTCATTTCTTCCTGCGCAGAATCTTACAGTAGGTATAGTTCCGTCGTAACGGTTGCAAAGAAGGCTTCCCTTGCTGTCAGTGAACTTAAAGAGGCTCTCTTCCGGAACGAATTCCTTGTAAACATCGAAATATTCGACTCCGGGAGTCTCAATCTCTTCATATCCGTTTAAGAGGAAGAGATTGCGGAGCCTGCTCTCGAGCTCTCTTTTAAATCCGCATATGCCCGGAAACTGGTCATTAAAGCCGTCCGGTGTGTAATACTTATTTCCCATATAGTTTCTCCAATTCTATTATGCTCATATTTTACTTGTGTGACTTTGCAAGGGCAAATGACGATAGCGTGTCAATTTAGCCATTTCTTTAGTCGACTAAAGGATTATAATTGTGCATAAAACATATGTCAAGCATTTTCTTTATCCGAATAAAGAGTGCCTTATTTAATAACCTTTTCTGACTGTTTTATGCTGAAACTTACTTGTGGTATTTCTCGCCTTTGGAGATCTTGAACCCGCGGTAGAGCTGTTCTGCAAGAACGAGTCTCGTCATAAGATGGGTGAACGTAATGTTGCCGAAGCATATCCTTCTGTCGGCGCGTGCGCGGACTTCGGGGCTTATCCCGTTGCTTCCGCCTATCATGATCTTTAATGTTCCGCCGCCCTTTTCGATATCGGCAGTAAGGTATTGGGAGAGCTTTTCCGAAGTAACATTCTCGCCGCCAAGATCCATTGCCCAGACTAATTCGCCTGGCTTGATATGCGACAGTATAAGCTCGCCTTCGCGCTTCAAAGCTTCATTTACCGGAACGGAATCCGGGCAGTCGGGAACTTCGATAAAGTCCAGGGTGGCAAATCTCGACAGCCTTTTCTTATATTCGTCGATACCGTCTTTGAGCCACTTGTCCTTAAGCTTTCCGGGGCATACCACGATTATCTTCATAAGACATAGCCCTCAGTCGGACAGTCCTTTTTCGCGATCCTGACTTCATAGTCGATGCCTTCGACAAAACCTCTGTCGCTTAAGGAATTCACGAATGTCTCCCTTGCAAGGAGCGGTGTATTGTTATGGGGCGACAAGTGCCCTAAGATAAACTTCTTTGTTCCGTTGTTTATGAAATATTCTGCCGTCTCTGCCGATTCGGGATTGCTTATGTGGCCGTGACCGCCTGAGATCCTCTTCTTCAGCGGCCAGGGATAAGGTCCGTGCTCAAGCATATAAGGATCGTAGTTGGATTCGAGCAGGATAACGTCGCATGCCCTGGCAAAGCCCTTCATGCCGTCATTTACTCTTCCAAGGTCGGTCATTACCGCAAAGGAAGCACCGGAATCGGGATTGATCACGCGGTAGCAAACTGAGCCCGGAACATCGTGAGGCGTGGGATATGCCCTTACTTCAGGACCGTTTTCCAGATTCACTATGCCGTTTTCCTCGATCTCGTAAACAGGCGAATTAAGGCCATCCAACACTGCCAGCGTAGCCCTGGTGCCATAGATCGGTGTGTGATATTTTCTCGAAAAGACAGCTACTCCGCCAATATGATCCGTATGCCTGTGCGTAAGAAAGACCGCGCTTATGTCGTCAGGATAGACACCGCTCTCGACAAGAGCTTTGGTCATCATCTTGCAGGACATTCCGCAGTCAACAAGGATATATGTGCCACGGGATTTGATAAGAGTCGAGTTGCCGCTGCTGGAAGAATAGAGTGGGACGATTCTGTCTGGTCCCGTCATGCTTCGGTATCCTCTTCGCCGTACTCGGGAGTATGGTTGACGCGGCAGATGGTAGCGCCGAGATCGGTCAGTTTCTGAACGATATGCTCATAACCTCTGTCGATCCTCTGCGCATTCATGATATAAGTCGTGCCGGAAGCCTCCAAGGCAGCGCAGACCAATGCTGCTCCTGCTCTGAGGTCTGTTGCCTCAACGGTCGCGCCTCTGAAGGAAGTCTTGCCGTTAACCCAGGCAATTCGTTCATAAACGTTGATGTTGGCACCCATTTTCGCAAGCTCCGGAACATACTGGAACCTGTTCTGCCAGACATTCTCATGCATACGGCTCTGGCCGTCGGCAGAACAGAGAAGTACTACAGTCTGAGGCTGCAGGTCCGTAGGGAATCCCGGATAAGGAGAAGTCTTGACACTTGTCGGATAGACTTCCTCGTTGTAGTCGGGTCTGTAAACTCTGATGGATTCGTCGCCTTCTTCGATTACATAACCCATCTCACGCATCTTTGCCGACAAAGGTTCCATATGCGTAGGGATGAGATTGTGTATCGTAACGTCGCCGTCTGTAACGGCTGCTGCGATCATGTATGTGCCTGCTTCGATCTGATCGGGAATGATGGAATATGTGAAGTTGCCCGGAAGGACCGGAACACCTGTGATCTTTATTATGTCAGTACCTGCGCCCTTGATCCTCGCACCCATTGAGTTTAAGAAGTTTGCAACGTCAACGATGTGTGGTTCCTTGGCTGCATTGATGATCTCGGTCTGGCCCTGTGCTTTGCATGCTGCGAGCATTGCGTTGATCGTCGCGCCTACGCTTACTATATCCAGATAGATCCTCGCACCATGCAACGGTTCTGCCTCGAGATTAACGATACCGCTGTTGATATCGGAAGGCCTTGCGCCTTTCGCACCCATGAGCTGGAAAGCCTTGAGGTGCAGATCGATAGGACGCTGACCGAAGTTACAGCCTCCCGGAAGCCTTATCGATGCCTTGCCGCATCTGCCCAGAAGGGCTCCCATAAGATAATAAGAGGCACGGATCCTCGATACGAGCGGTCCTGATGCCTTATATGTATTAATCGTAGTAGGGTCGATCTTATATGTGTGATTATCAATGGCATCAACGGTTGCGCCGAGTGATCTCAAGAGGTCAAACATAACATGAACGTCCAGGATATCCGGTACGTTCTCCAATGTGCAGACACCGTCTACCATAATGGAAGCAGCTATGACACCAAGAGCGGCATTCTTGCTGCCGCTGATATCAATATTGCCTTTGAGCGGAACTCCGCCCTTTATCTCATAAGCATAGGATTTCCCTACGCTTGTATCTGTTTGCTCCATCTATACTCCATCAAATCACTTGTGCGGATCTGACTCGTCAAGGATCTTCTTCAATGACGACTTAACCGCAACATCACTCTTATCCGACACCGGATCTGTTCGCTCATCCGTGTCTTTCGAAACAGCACGCTTACTATTATACCTTTTCTGAGCGTCAATTGGGTGAATTACGCGTTTTTCGCGAGATTCACGATTTATTTGCGATACTGTCTTCCTTTGTTCGGCACTTATCTGAACAACAGGCTGTGTCAAGAGTTTCCTTGCTTCTTCTTTGGCCTGCAGTCTTGCTTCTTCTCTGGCAAGCGCCTCAGGATCTATTACCGGCTGTACCGGGGGCATCTCATTTACGACAGGCGAAGGCTCTGTCAGGGATGCCGGATGGATCTGTACCACTGGCTGAACGATGGGTTCCTGCATGACCTGAGGCACCTGTTCATATGTGGCTTCCACTGCCTGCATAGCAGGAACTTCAGGGATTATCTTCTCAAGCGGCACCGTCAGCTGCTCTGCCATCGGAGGCATCGCGGGATTTGCCGCAGGGACTTCACCTATCGTCGTCTCCCTGGCGCTCTCTGTCTCAAGACCCGTTACAGGTCCGTCAGCTTCGTCTTCAAAATCCTCTACATATAAGAGTTCTTCCTTAAGTTCTTCAAACCTGCTGTCTCCGAATGATGAGAGGAGCTTTGCGAGAGCCTTATCCCTTGCAGCCACTTCAGGCTCCGGAATTATCTCATACTCGTCTACAACACTTACCAGATCATTGTACCCAAGAGATCTTACAGCCTCACACTCCTGAAGTCCCAGAAAATATGCGGCAGCTCTGTGGAGAGGCTTATCAGAAATTATGCCTGCCTTTGCGTCACTGTATGCACCGTCGAAAACCGTCTTTCCCGTAGGAAGGCTCAGGATGAATGTGGCGCCCTGACCGTAAGTTGAAGTGACACTTATTACGCCGTCATGCATGTCGGCAATCTCTTTTGCTATGGCTAGACCTATTCCTGAACCGCCGACTTCACGGTTGCCTGAGTTATCCACTCTGTAGAATCTCTCGAAAAGATGCTCGATGTCCTTTGCAGGTATTCCCCTTCCGTTATCGTCGACCTGTACTGCCACGCGGTCATCGATTACCGAAATGCTTATATGTACCTGGTTAGGCACAGTCTTGCCTTCGAAATTAATATACTTGATAGCATTCGTAAGAAGATTGACTATTGTCCTTACGATAAGCTTGGAATTACCGTAGAGAAGCGGATAGACTCCGTCTTCAGGAAGCGTGAAAATGACATTGTTCGCACCCGGATAATCCTGGATATTTGCATATGCCGCAGATACTGCGTCCCTGATATCGAAGATCTCCATACGGCTCGTATGCGAGCACTGCGACAGAACGAGGAAGTCGTTTACGATATCCTGCATCCTGACTGTATTTTCTTCTATTCTTCCGCTCCATGTAATAAGTTCTTCCATCGAAGGACCGTTGCCGTCCTGACACGCTCTTCTTATTGAGAATACTGAACTCTTGATCGATGTAAGCGGGGTCTTAAGCTCGTGTGAAACATTTGCCGCGAGATCCTTCTGACGTCTCTCGTCATCCTTGATCTGGGTAATGTCATCAACTATTACTATCGTAAGCTCCTCATTGCCGAAGAACTTCGAATCGGGCTGCGCCGGCCTTCTTATTATCTTGATCTCATATATCCTGCGGTTGTTGATGTAGTTGACTCTTATGAGGTTAACTCCGTTTTCGAGGCTCAGGATATAATTCGATTTAAGCTGGTTGCCGTTATCAAACGTCTCAAGGAAATTATTCAGAGTCTTGGGAAGTCCGCCCTTCAGGAAATCCGGAAGCCTGAAGATCGTCTCATTGCAGAACAGCGCGCCCTTCGAATCGTAAACGGCAATGCCCAGACCAACCGTATCAAGTACGGCTTTCTGTATGATCTTATCGCGCTCGAGATTGTCCATGTCTCCCGATACTTTGGACCTGAGTGTCGTATTACCGATGAGGTAGCCTAAAAGTATGCCGATAAGCATCAATATTAAACCGAGGACCACGATAACAACCGGGTTCTGGAATGCCTGTTCTAATGCCGAGAAAGAAAATAGTTTACTCAAAACAAATCCCAATTACTGATCCAAATCGTTGGGGAAGAAATAACCGAAGCCTCTTCTTGTAAGGATATATTTGAAATTCTTCTGATCGGGTTCGATCTTCTGACGTGTACGCTTGATGGTTACATCGACCGTTCTCTCGTCACCTAAGAAATCGAACTTCCAAACCTGCTTCAAGAGCTCTGATCTGGAGCAAACTCTGCCCATGTTCTGCTCAAGATACTGCAATAACTGGAATTCTCTGTTTGTAAGATCGCAGGATTCTTCATGCTTGAATGCCTGCATGACATCACCGTCAATGATGAGCTCACCGCCGCAATATTCGTGCCTGTTGCCCTCAGCACCATGAGACTTATTGCTGTATTCGGTACGTCTGATCATGGCTCTGAGCTTCTCTACCAGGATCATCGGTTCATAGGGCTTGCTTACATAGTCATCCGCGCCGGCACGAAGAGCCTCTACCTGATACTGAGACAGATCGCCCTTACCGGTAAGGAACAATACGGGTGTCTTATAACCCTGATCTCTATAGTCCTTGATGAACTGCATTCCGGAATATCCGGGCATCATCCAGTCAAGGATAATGACATCCGGGCGCTCCAAGTCTGCGAGCTCAAATCCCTTCTTGCCGTCAGTGGCGGTAATAACGTTGAATTCAAAGGACTTGAGCATATCAGCCGTAGAATCAACAACCGCTCTATCATCATCAATGATCAGGATTTTTGCCATATTCACACCTCACATTAGGACTAGGAAATTCAATAGATACATTTGTATTTTACCAATAATCGATTTTATGTAAATTGTAATATTACATTTTTTTATCGGTTTTTTTACGGCAGCGAAATAATAGAAAAATCCAAAAGAAAAGTCCCTCCGCGTTTAGCGCGAAGGGACTTATATAATCCGGCAGCAATCTATCTTCCCGGGCCGTTGCCAGCCAAGTATTGTCGACGCCAGTGAGCTTAACTTCTGTGTTCGGAATGGGAACAGGTGTGGCC
>CACWXL010000023.1 GCA_902764825.1 Oscillospiraceae bacterium | reverse complement strand
GACTCATAGTGATTGGAGCCAATCACGGATGGAAACAGGAAGTACACATGGGAAACATAACAAACCAAAACTTTGTATCCATACCATATAAGACTCTTATCAACATGATTGAATACAAGGCAAAGCTTGAAGGGATAGAGGTCAGGATTGTAAGCGAGAATTATACAAGCGGCACAAGTTTTCTTGACGGGGAAAAACCTACGAAAGATTATTACGACAAATCACGAAGAGTTAAGCGCGGTCTATTCAGGAGCAACAACGGAATACTGATAAACGCAGATATAAATGCGGCATATCAGATGATTAAAGTGGGCAGTACAAGAGCAATTCCCATCAAGACAGGAGAACAGATAATCAAGATAAAAGCAGCCTGAATTAGATCAGGTAGAGGCATCAGGCTAGTGCCATTAAAGAGCCGATATGATACTATTCCTTTCGGAGATTTAAAAATATCAGTCACAAGCTGGTAAATAGCCAAACCGGATAAACAACGGAGCCCTTATTTAAGCGTTGAAAGCATTTCTTACGGTGTTTTCAACTCCAAAAACGTGTCTGATAAATTATCCTTGACATGTTTGGTTTACTGGAGTAAACTAACATTGGTTTACAACAATAAACCGCAGTGAACAATGCGTTTGTTAAGGAGGGTCTATGGGAAGAAAAATATTATCGGTCTTATTGATCGTTACTATAATCTCAGGTTTTGTACTGAATGGAATAAAGGTCAGGGCGGACGATATCGATTACTCGAACGTAACTCTCGAGCAGCTTTCCGCAATGAAGGACGATCCCGATGAACTCGCTTATGTGCACGGCGTCAGTGTAACGGCTTATTCGAGCAATAAGAAGCTCGAAGATGCGATCATGCTGATGACGAAGTGCCCTAATATCGAGCATATCTACATCTACGCGAACGGCCTTAAACTGGATAAGGAGTTCTTCAATAATCTTTCCAGTTCAAGATATATCTACATGAGCCTTGGCTGGTGTGAAGTAGACTTTTCAGGCGTAAATAATAAGGACATAGACACTCTTTATTTCTCGCTGAATAAAGTCGAACACTATGAGGAGATCGTAAATCTCGAGAGTCTTAAGACACTGTCACTTGACGGCATAACAGGTTTTTGCCGCGCTGAGTACAGCAAGCTTAAAGATCTGGAATGTCTGATGCTTATCGGACAGCGAATTGATGACTATCAGGATTTCTGCAAGGAGTGCTCTCATGTTGATGAGCTCAGTCTCGAATGCTGCAACTTAAGAGACAGCGATACCAGATACATAACAGCATATATGAAGGATCTTGAGAACATTAATCTCTACGGCACATACGTAGAGGACATCACATTCTTAAAAGACCTTCCGTATCTGAGTTATATCGGCCTTCCTACAGGTGTCGATAAGCTGGATGTTCTTTATGAATTAAAGGACCTGGAATGCGTTTCTTTCGATTGCTATACGGAGCTCTTCGTGGACGATAAGCTGGAACAGTTCTGGAAAGATAACAATATCGACTACACCAAATATGATAAAGAAACACGCGGGAAGATCGACAGCCTCGTCGCTTCCATGAACATTCCTGATAATGCAACCGACAAGGAAAAGATCGAGAAGGTAACCGAATGTGTATTGCTCAACATGAAGTGTGAGATGACGGATGTCTCTCAATATACCGGCACCTCTCTTGATGCATGCTTATATTTCAAGGCCGGCGTATGTCACGATTATTCGACTCTCTCATATACGCTTCTGAAGTGTGTCGGCGTTGATGCATATCTTATACGCGGTTATGCCACGGATTATTACGGTACGCCTCCGGGACCTCACGCCTGGATAGAAGTTTATGCGGACGGCGAATGGTACGGCATAGAGCCTATGTGGATCGATAACGATGACACTGATCCGACGACCGCGAAATATAAGGAACAAATATGGTCACCTTTCTACATGAGACCCACCAAGGTCGATGATCCGAACGACTGGCCTGCAAACGGTGACTTTTCGAAGTGCCCGGAAAAGTGCTTCGCGATGCATCACATAACCATGAACGATCCCATGGATACGCTTCCTGAAGGAAAGAATACGGCCGCACCGGAATACAAGAAATATGGTGTTACGTTCAAGAATGACGACGGTGCCGAACTTAAGTCAATTCAGGTCCCCTTCGGTGATGTTCCTTCATACACAGGCATGACTCCGGTCAAGGATGAGACAGAGCAGTACACATTTACTTTCGATGGCTGGACCGACGGCACGAATACATATGGCGCAGAAGATGAGCTCCCGGCCGTTATGGAAGACGCCATATATACAGCAGTCTTCTCCAAGGCTGAGAAGCCTGTCGAAGTTGCCGAGGAAGCGAAAACTGAAGTGAAGGATACACAGATCCCGCCGGTTGTCTTTGCAATTGCCGGAACGGTATTGGTAATGCTTGCAGGAGCAGGCTCGGTTGCTGTAATCTTAATTAGGAACAGAAAAAAGAAAGATGACTGATGCTTCCGTAAAAAACTGTGAGAGACCTGATCGTACCAAAAAGGCTTTGCGCCGGCGATACCATTGCATTGATCTCGATCTCCGGCGGCCGTGCCGGCGATCCGGATATGCTCGCAAGATATAAGACAGGCAAGTCCCGTTTAGAAGAAATATTTAGCGTTAAAGTGATTGAGACCCCTCATGCTCTGATGGGGTCCCAATTCATTTATGAACATCCCGAGAAGCGCGCTGAAGACCTTATGTGGGCGCTCGAAAACGATGAGGTAAAAGGCATCATCTGCATTATGGGCGGCAACGAATCCTACAGGGTCCTGCCCTATATCGATCCTCAGGTGATCCATGATAATCCGAAGGTCTTCATGGGTTATTCCGATATCGCCTCATGGCTTGCTGTCTTCATGTATGCAGGTGTCAGAGCATACTACGGACCTAATGTCCTGAATCCCATCGCGCAGCCCGGAAGTCTTGATAAATATACGGAAGAAGCGATCCGCAAGACGCTCTTCACTGGTGATGTAATAGGCGAGATAAAGCCGTGTGAGAGATATACAAATACCAATTGGACGGCAACATCAGGCGATGAGATCGAATGGACTGAGAACACAGGTTATAAGGTCCTCCAGGGCGAAGGCAAAGTGCAGGGAAGGCTGATATCCGTATGCGGCGGTCCTTTATGGCAGATAATGGGCACCAGATACTATCCGTCCAAAGAGATGTGGGAAGATTCGATAATTGCGATCGAGCACGGAATGGCATTTAATTCCGAGAGCGATTTTACCGCATACCACCAGCTCAGTTCCTATGCAGCGTCGGGTGCTTTTGACAAGGCAAAGGCAATACTTACGGGACCTTTGAACGATAAGATGGAAGAAATCCTGCTTAAGGTCATAAACACGGAGATCGGCAGAACTGACATGGTGATAATCGAGAATGTCGACTTCATTCACCGCGTTCCGATGACGGTGCTGCCGACGGGCGCTCTGACCGAGATCGATTGTGATAATAAGACGATCACGGTATTGGAAAGCGGATGCAGATAAAGCAAAACGGATTATATTTTGTTATTGATAAAACCTGATCATGTGATAAGATAGTCTCCCTTTTGAATTCGGGGATATAGGAGGAATATGTATGGTTCACATTAAAGGTTTGGAAGGAACTTTCGATACCGTCGTATCGAAGTATGAGAAGATGCGCCCCGGATATGCGCCTGAACTGTATCAGACGATATTCGATTATGCACCGATTGGCGAAGATTCGAGAGTCGTTGAAGTAGGAAGCGGCAGCGGTCAGGCTACTTTGCCGGTCTTGCAGAAAGGCTGCGAACTTGTAAGTGTCGAGTATGGAGAGAACTTCTCTAAGGCTTTGAGAGAGAAGTTTAAGGACTATCCGAAGTTCTCCGTGATCACGGGAAAGTTCGAAGATGCAGAGCTTCCGAGGAACAGCTTTGATCTGGTCTTCTCCGCGACTGCTTTTCACTGGGTTCCGGAAGAGATCGGATACCCGAAGGTTTACGAGATACTTAAGAGCGGAGGCGTTTTCGCGCGCTTTGCAAACCGTCCTTACACATGCAAGAACGAGCCTGAGCTGGCGGCAAAGATCGACTCTTATTATGTCGAATACTATAACAAGTTCCATAAGAAAGAGAGCAAACCGAGGATCGAATTTACCGAGAATAAGGCTATAGAACTCGCAAACATCGCTGGAAAATACGGCTTTACAGACATTAAGCACGCGATGTTCTACCGTGAGCGCGTGTTTACTGCAAAGGAATACTTAGAGCTGCTCGGCACTTATTCCGATCACATTGCAATTGAAGAGTCTATCCGGAACGAGTTTTTCGCAAAGATCGAAAATGCGATAAATGAAGCCGGCGGCACCATAACGATCACGGACACGATGGATCTGGAGCTTGCCAGGAAAGCCTGATAAATCTTCCTGAAACTAATGTTATAATGGTGCTGTTCGAATGGGGATTTGGACGGTTGTTATGGCTTGGGAAATCTCTGTATTTCTAGGGGGTTTATGACACCAAACGGCTATTTAAACAAGAAGATATTGTTAGTTGATGACGATGAGAGCATCATCTCTCTGATAGAGACTGTCCTTAATAAGGAAGGCTACAGCAAGGTCTTTAAGGCAGGTTCAGGCAATGAGGCGATCTTTAAGGTAAGCGAGACAGAACCTGACCTTATCGTCCTGGATGTAATGCTTCCTGATTTTGACGGCTATGAGATCTGCAAGAGGATAAGGGAGAGATCGATGGTTCCCATTATCTTTCTGTCTGCGAGATCTGATGAGTCGGATAAGCTCATATCCTATGCGATGGGCGGGGATGAGTACATTACAAAGCCCTTCAGCCCGAAGGAGCTTTTGGCCAAGATAACGGCAATGTTAAAGCGCCAGTCTTATTATGACGATAAGGGCGCCAACGATAACCGTTATTCCTTCGGCAGTTTTGTATTGGATTTTGAGAAGAAGCTCCTCTTTAAAGACGGCAAGGAAGTCATCCTGACAGCAAAGGAATATTCACTTTTAGAGTATCTGATAATCAACAGGAATATTACGCTCAGCAAGGACAAGCTCCTGAGCAGTGTATGGAATATGGATTATCAGGGTTATGACAATACCGTAATGGTCCATATCCACAATCTGCGCGAGAAGATCGAGGAAGATCCGTCCGATCCCAGGTTCATCAGAACGGTCAAGGGCAGGGGCTATATTTTTGCCGGATGAAAGATATCTGATCATGAAGAAACAGATAATCAAAGAGTATGTAAAGATCATCATTATCGCGGTAACGGCATCGATCGTTATTTCGGGTTTTTTGTGTTTTGTCTTATTCTTCCTGGGACGTTCGGCAGATACTGATATGCCGCAGTATCTGGTCTACAACATAAAGCCGCACATCAGCTTTACGGGAGCAGGAATAGAGCTTAACGCCGAAGGCAAAGAGCGCTTGCAGCATCACGATGTCTGGCTGCAGGTAATAGACGGGTCTGGCAACGTTGTATTTGAGGAAAACACCAAGGGGGATCTTCCTTCAAAATACAGTCTGATCGAAATAACAAACGCAGTCCTGAATTCAAACAGGCTGGGGAATTATACGGTTTATATGTCCGATATTCCTGAAGCAGACGGATATGCAGTCTTATTGGGATGTGACAGCCGGCTTGTTACCAAGTACACATATAATGCCACAGGCGAGATCGCTTTGATCATCATCGGATGCATTCTTGTTATATCTGTCGTCAGCGGATTGGCGGTTTTGTTCTCTGCCATCGTGTTCTCGAAAAAGATCACCAACCCTGTCGGAGACATTATTGAGGATATCGATAAGATCCGGAAAGGGGAGAAGATAACCCGCCGCAGCAGTGCTAACAACAAGCTTTTCGAGAACGTGTTCGACAGCGTTGAGAATCTGGAAGCCATCCTGAAACAAAACGATGCGTTAAGAGCGGAATGGATAGTGAATATCTCACACGACATAAAGACACCGTTGTCGACGATCAAGGGCTATTCAGAGCTTCTCTATGATCAGGATTATGAATACTCTTCTGAGGAGATCAGGACATATGCCGGACAGATGCTCAAGTCTGAAGAAAGGATCAAGGAACTGGTCGACGATCTTAAGACGAGCAACTCTTTAATTGAAGGCAAGGTAACGCCCGTTCTTGAGAGCGTTGATATCGTTGACTTTATCGAAAAGTGCATCAGCAATGCTTCAACATATTATGTGCACGACAAGCAGATACAGTTGGATAAAGACTGCAAAGCAAGATGCGGGATCGACGTAAAACTGATGGAGCGCTGCATTACGAATATCATATGCAATGCTTTCGTACATAACGATAAAGATGTTGAAGTAAAGATATCAGTTGCGGAAGAGGACGGTAATATCATCATCCGGATCTCTGACAACGGCAAGGGAATGCCGGCAAAAGACATGCCGCACATATTTGACAGATACTACCGCGGCACCGGTTCCGGCAAGACGGAAGGAACAGGCCTTGGCCTTGCTATTGCCAAGGAGATAGTTTTGCTTCATGGCGGCAGGATAGATGTAAGGAGTGTTTCCGGCAAAGGAACGGAATTCACGATAAGCCTAAAAAAGCAGACGATTTAAGTTAGATTTAAGGCAGATTTTATTTGGCGATAAACCTGCAATATTATGATTTTCCCGAATGGCTGAATTCTACAAAATTCAAAAAAAGGGGGAAATCTATGAGTTACCTGATTCGTTCAATTAGAAAATTTATAATCCCGGCCTTGATCTTAGTACTGTTATTGACAACAGCCATTACGGTCTTTTGCTTTGTAACAGTTAAAAGTACGGCGGTCTGCAACAGGATAGAGATCTGGATCGAAGCTTGTGATTATGTGGATTTCTTCCTGCCTCTGGCTGTATGCCTGGCATTCACGCCTTTCTTCTATTTCATAAACAGAAAAGGCTTTATCAAGTATGCTTCTGTTAGAGCAGGAAAAAGGCGTTATCTTCTGACTCATTTTCTTGCGACAGCGGTCTGTACCGTTCTGGTCGTGATGGTTTCCTATTACGCAACATTGTGTATTTCTCTACGCATGACGCCTGAGACGCTGGTTACGGAAAACCGCTTATTCGATTATGTGTTTGGCGAATATGAGGTCAATCACCCTTATCTTTTCGGTTTGGCATGGTGTTTTTACAAGGGCGTTGTAGCAACACTTTTCGTATTGTTCGGAAATCTTCTGGCTCTTTATACGGACAATCTGTTTGTTTCAGTCTTAGGCCCCTTTGTTTATTGCATGGCCGAGAACCTTATAACGTCGCTTCTCAACTTGCCGATGTACAGCATCATGACGACTTATGTACTGAACAGGTTATCTCCTTCCTGCATGCACGTGCACAATTACGTGATCGGCTGTTTTACATATATTCTCATTACCTTAGGGATCATTCTCATTATCAGGAGAAGGAAAGAAAATGTTAATGTCAGGAATTAGAAACAGTCTTTTTCCAAAGAACAGCAGGATTGCGGCTGTCGTCCTCTTATGTGTATATGCATACATGTGCGGTACACACCTGGTTGAAGCAGCGGGCATGGGACTTAATCTGTCCGAATATCTGCTCTGCTGCATTACGGATCACTATTACCTGATGTATGCGCTTTTGTTCTATCTGATCATAGATTCGGCGATAAGGGTCAGGGGCACTTCGGACCTGGCGAAGATAAGATACAAGACTTTGGGCCGGTACTACGGATCTCTCATCTCAACGAGACTTATCAGCATGTTTATCCTTGCTGCAGCACACCTTGTGATACCGCTGGCCGCAGGCATTATGAGACTGGCACCCGGCACCGGTTATAACCTGATATCATCAGAAGGCCCGTTCTACAGCAATTTCGAAGTTATTTACGCCTTGGCCGGCATCATTCCGAATTCTGTTCCGGCAATAATAATGGTAACGGCATATCTTTATGCCGGCATCTCATTTATCTGCATTGCTGCTGCCCTGGTTTTCGAGATCATGGGACGGAAAGGCTTTGCGGTATGTGAAGGATTTATCCTGCTGAATACATTTACCGGCTTTGTCACCCATCTGGATGAGGGCGTGTTCAAATACCTCTTCCTCAATGATTATTTCATATTCCATCACGGCATGATCGACGGCAATCTGTGGTCTCTTCCGGCATATAGACTGGTAATGGCGATCGTCATAGCGGCACTGTATAAGTCGGCATTAAGGCACAACTCCAACCGTTCCGCAGAACGCAGGAGATATACGAGGAACCTGTATTTCCATCCTGTGATAACGGGAGCATTTTATCTCGTATACATAGGTCTGGCATTCACAATAAGCATCAACGGAAGCGAAGCCTTTACATGGCAATTGCTGAAGGGCTTTTCATATCGTCAGTTCAATGTTGTCGAATTACTGTTCTATATCGCACCGGTAATGTTCTCTTTGTTCTTTGTGAACATGGAATGGGAGAACGAGACAAAGAACAGGAATCTGTTTGCTCTGATCAGGTACGGCAGGCGCGAAAAATGGGAGAAGGAAAAGGCTGTAAGCGAACTCCGGTTCATTGCAGTAAACGTCCTGACAGTCGTGGCGGTATCGTTCATATCAGTCGCTTTTTCTTCAGATGATTTCGACAGCACGATCCTGGAACTTGCGGCTTTTTATGACCTGAACATAAGGAAGATCATTGTCTGCGGCATCTTAAGCATTCTGTTCAGAGGCATGGAGTGGGTCTTGTTCTATGTCATAGATAAAACAGTCTTCAAACTGACAAACAGCACTATTGCCTCATATCTTGCAACAATGGCATTCATCTTTACCGGCTTTATATTGCCGGCTGAAAATCCGGTAGGCAAAGGGTCGCTCTGCCAGCTGCTGGAGATAGGCGGCAAAGGCGTATTGAGCATAGCCTTCATGGTCATGACGGAAATTATATTGATAACCGCACTTTTCTGCACGAATAAACTTTTTAAGAAGGAGAAATGTTTACATGGAAACAGCAATCAGATTAGAAAATGTATCTAAGGCTTTTGGTGACAAGACCATATATAAGGATGTCTCATTGGAGATCGGCAAAGGCATGACCGTCGGTTTTGTTGGTGAGAACGGCAGCGGCAAATCAGTGCTGTTCCAGCTCCTGACGGGCCTTCTGCCCTGCGATTCGGGCAAGGTAACGGTGAACGGCGATACTCTCGGCGATCAGGCCGATTTTCCCGCTGATGTCGGAATATTGATCAATGAACCCGGTTACATCGAATATATCTCAGGCTTCCGCAATCTGAAGCTTTTAGCCGAGATCAATAACAGGATCGGCGAGAAAGAGATCAAGGAATCCATGAAGATGGTCGGTCTTGATCCCGGAGACAGAACGCCCGTTAAGAAGTATTCGATGGGCATGAAGCAGAAGCTCGGCATAGCGCAGGCGATGATGGAGAATCAGACGGTCATAATCCTCGATGAGCCTTATAATGCGCTGGACTATAAGACAAACCGTGAGATCACGGAGATCTTGGAACGGCTGAAGCAAGAGGGCAAAACGATCCTTCTGACAAGCCATCAGCATGAATACCTGGAGAAGCTCTGTGACGTTATCTACTGCATCCATGACAATAAGATCGTTCCCTTCACAGATGAATTTAAGGAGAGATATTTCGGGCTGTAGATTGCAGAGTGTATTCTGATTGTCACGGTTTTAAGGTTGAACACTCTAAAAATATAAATTATTATATCCTGGATAATTTTTCAGGAGTAATTAGATGTCTAAAGCAAACAATACCAAAGCAATCATATTCACGGTAACATTACTGTCTGTCATGGTAATGCTAATCGCAGGCACCATATTCTATGTCTATAAGGACCCGGTCATATCAGAGACCGTGGCACCGGAACAGACAGTCGAGACGACGGCAGAGACGAAGGCTGTCCGTGAGAAGAGAATATCGGTCTACGGCACAAGCGATATCCAGGGAAAGATCATCGATTCTTCCTCCGGAGACAAGATGACATACCAGTACAGACTTGCTTATATGGCAAAGACCTTCAGCGATGCCAGGACTTCGGGCGATTATGACGATGTTCTTCTCGTTGACGCAGGGGATATCTATAAGGGAGATCCGATCTCCAACCTCTCCGAAGGTGCGGCTCTCAGGGCTGCATTCGACAAGATGGGTTACGATGCCGTAACTCTCGGAACCGGAGATTTCGAGTGGGATGCAACAAGATTTGCGACAGACGGTTCTGCTACGATCCCGTCATATGAGCTCGGTGAATTTTCCGGAAACCCCACGATCCCCGTACTTGCTTCAAATCTTTACAACACGAATAACAAGAGCAGATCGCTCTTTACAAAAGACTACGTCATCGTCGAGAAGGCAGGCGCACGCATCGCCCTGATCGGATATGTCGCTGATGTCTCGTCTGAGGTCGTATCCGATAACATGGATCAGTTTGAGGTCCATGAGGATCTCGCTGAATTTGCAAAGCGCGTCAAGGAGATCAAAGCAGCCGAGCAGCCATTAATAACGGTCGTAGTTGCACACTGCGCTGCAGATACGGTAGCTGCTGCCATGGATCCTGCCGATGTTGATCTCGTAGTCGGAGGCCATACAGGCGGCGGAGTTTACGGCAATACGGAGAACGGCGTAGCTTATATGCAGGCCGAAAGCGATGCAAAGGGCTATGCCCACGCAACAATCGTGCTTAAGAGCGACGGAACGGTAAAGATCGAATACATGACATATGTATCCATCATGGATTCCGAGCAGGCCCTCTATGACACTTCCGCAAATGCCGATTTTTTCGATCCTGACATACTTGCGATCTCCCGCGCGGCTGTTGATTCCACAAGCGATGCCATGAACGAAGCTTTGGGCTATATCGATACCAACGTTGAGAGATCAGGCATTATCAGCGGACACACCACAACAGCCGGCAACTTCCTTACGGGTCTCATCCTCGAGAGCATGAAGGGACAGGGCGTTGTCGCAGCCTTCCATAACTGCGGCGGAATGAATAAGGACTTAATCACACCAGACGGCGGTCTTTATCAGGTATCGGCAGGCGATATCTATGCGGTCGCATCACAGGATTACGCCCTCCTGGTCTATGAACTGACAGGTGAAGAGCTCGCAAAGCAGATCGCAAACGGTTTTGCCAACGGTGACTACGGTGACCAGATGTCAGGTCTGACCTTCGAATACAAGAATAACGGAACAGAGGAAGAGCCTGTTATCGAAGTCGTAAGCATTACTTTGAGCGACGGTACAAAGGTCGATGTCAAAGATCAGAAGACCAAGTACAAGGTCTGCATCACAAATTACTGCGCTAAGGTGCCGGGCAGCGTTTTCGAAGGCAAGAAGCCTTTGAAGGAAGAGAAAGACGCGCCCATCGATAACCAGGCCATCATCAAGGTGCTCAGAAGCAGAAAGAGCGGCGGTGATGTTCATATCCCGACAGATAACAAGCCGAGAGGAACCGT
This sequence comes from Oscillospiraceae bacterium, assembly GCA_902764825.1. Lineage (GTDB taxonomy): Bacteria > Bacillota > Clostridia > Saccharofermentanales > Saccharofermentanaceae > Saccharofermentans. The sequence goes on along the minus strand of CACWXL010000023.1, from coordinate 37,124 downwards.
TGCGAAAGAGACCGAAGGAAACTGACGGATCTTAAAACTTAAACAGATCAGTGCCGGCAATTGCTTTGCGGAAAACAGTAAATCGTAAAGCTCCTTGCCGGCACTTATATTGTCAAAAGGTGTCTGTCCTTATTATCGATTACTCCTTAGCGAGGTCCTTTTCTTCAGCCTGGCTCTTGTTAGTGACAATCGTAAAGCTTCCTATAAAGCAGATCGCAAAGCAGAGTCCTAAGCCGACATTCTTAAATACGACGCTCCAGAGGATGAGCATTGCGATGAACAGTGCAAATCTCGTGATGTTGATTCCGAGTATCTTCTTATACTTAACTCTGGAGATGAGCTTATCCTGATACTCAGCCTCATGTGCCTGGCCTGAGCCGACAGAATTTCTTAAGTGGTCTATCATTGAATGGTCGAAATAAGCCATTTCCTTCTCGAAGCCGTCTGCGAAAAATCTCCTGCCTTCAACAAGGCTGTCTCTTGAATCTTCGAGCCAGCGCTCAATCCCCGTCTTATCTGAAGGTGTTCCTGCGATCCTCTTGATCTCCGTAAGACCGATGATGTACTTTTTCTTATCGATCTTCTTTGTCATGACAAAGATCTGAGCCGAAGGCATATCCTTGATAGTCTTGCCGTAAGCGTCGACAAAATCCGTCTTTGCTTCTTCAAGCAAGCCGCTTAAGATCTCATATGAGAGAACGCTTCTTAAGCTCTCGTGGACCTCTAACTTTCCTGCTGCAATTCTCTTCAAAGAGAATCTTGAAAGTGTGTAGATGTCTGTGCCTCTTACGTATTCCATAACTGTTTTCCTCGCTTTTCGATTTGGGTTTTGCTTTTGACAACGTAATACTACCAAGCGAAAAGGCGTCAAATACGTAAGTGTCGTGAGAGGCACTTTTGCTGTCGCGAAATGTAAAGGGGGAGCTTCACCCGGGCTTTCTTGCGCTTAATCCGTAGTACGCGCGGTATAGGATTATCCGCCCGCCGGTTGTGTTCTCCGCAATGTATCTGTCGAGCAGGGTCTCATCCAAAGGCGCACCTTCGATTGCCACGCCGTCCAATATCGGAACAGCCTCCAAAAAGCTCTTGAACGAATCCCTGTCCTTGAAATATTCGCGCGTGTGGATCGGCACGAGTTCGACGTCCCTAAACCCCGCTCTTAAGACATTCTCATAATCAACGATGCTGACAGGCACCGGGTCGTCATAGCCCTGGCCGCCGCCCATGATGAGCTTTAAGTTCCAGCAGTCATACTTGTCGACGCCTCTGATGAGAAGGTGTCCGCCGGGCTTTAGGCACTTCAATATCTGGACCGGATCGGTGCATGTGTGGCGTGCTACTACGATGTCGAAATATTCATCCGGCACATCCATTCTGAGGTTGTCCATGACCTTGAACGAGATGTTTTTCCGGCCGCTTGCCGCGAGATTTGCGCGGGCAGTTTCTATCATGGCAGGGGAGTAGTCAGTGCCAAGGATCTCCGCGCAGCCGGGGAAGAATTCCAGGATCTTCTCGCCGCCTGCGGTGCCGAGATCGAGTATGCGCGAATCCGGCCTCGCAAGACCTTTGAGAAGCCCGTAAAGATCCCAATCCGTCAGGCATTCCTCATGAATACCATACTCATCGAAACTCCAATGAGCTATGTTCTCGTAATATTCAAAATCACTGTCGTGTAACATAAAAAAAGAACCTCCTTTCACGAACAGCAAACCATACGGGCATATGCCCGTCCTTCGTTGTCATTCATGATGAGATTCTAAGGTTCTTATCATTAGTAACCCCGCCTTAAAGGCGTCGCGGCCGCAGAGCGCGAATAACTAATTACCCTGCAACAAATCTATTATACCACAGTACCGGTAGGAAATTGCCTCAATAAGTCTTATTCTTGTAATGAAGTTGACCAAGAATTCTGATAAAATGCTTAATCAAGAAACTTACAGCGGTGGGCGCATGAGATTAAAAGACTTATTAAGATTTAAAAACATTGTAATTCAGTGTCACGACAATCCGGATGCGGATGCACTTGCATCAGGTTATGCGTTGAAGTGGTTTTTCGAGAAAAACGGCAAAGATGTCAGATTCATCTACAGAGGCCGCAACGAGATCAAGAAGAGCAATCTTACGATCATGGTCAAGAAGCTTGAGATCCCGATCGAGTATGTGCCATTTATCAGTACCGAAGAGCAGCCGGACCTGCTGATCACGGTCGACTGCCAGTATGGCGAGAAGAACGTTACCAAGACCGAAGCGAAAAAGGTTGCGATCATCGACCACCACAGAAAGCTGGTCGAGACGGACAATATTCTCTCGAATATCAACAACGAACTTGGCAGCTGCGCTACGGTCGTATGGAAGATGCTGAAGGAAGAAGGATACGATCCGAACGAGAATAAGTTTGTCGCAACGGCGCTTTATTACGGTCTTTATACCGACACCAACAGGCTCTCGGAAGTATCGCACCCTATAGACAGGGATATGCTTGATTCCCTGAATTTCAACAAGGCTATCGTAACCGAGATGAGCAACTCCAACATCTCTTTGAACGAGCTGCAGATCACGGGAAAAGCGATCCTTAATTATGAATACTACGACAGCAACAAATACCTGGTAATCGAGGCTGAGCCCTGCGATCCTTCCATCCTGGGTGTCATCAGTGATTTCGCGCTCGAGACCGAAGGTGTAGACGTATGCGTCGCATTTTACGTAAACGCATACGAAGTAAAGTTCTCTGTAAGAAGCTGCTCCAAGGAAGTCTATGCGAACGAGCTCGCGGCATTCTTAGCTGACGGAATGGGCGGCGGCGGCGGTCACATCCTGAAGGCCGGCGGTACGATCAAGCCCGAACTCCTGACCAAGCCTGCAAAGGATCTCATCAGGGAAAGACTCGCTCTTTATTACGACACATATCTCGTTATCTATGCAAAGGATACGACGCTCGATACATCCAGAATGAGGCGCTACTCCAAGATCCAGCAGACTCTTGGCACCGTAAGGCTTGCCGATGTTTTCCCTGTCGGAACGCATATTAACATCAGAACTCTCGAAGGAGATGTCGACACCGTTATCGACGAGGAAGCTTATCTCATGATCGGCGTCGAAGGCGAGATATATCCCATCTCCGAGCAGAAGGTAAAGAGCAGCTATGAATTTACCAATTTCGTCTATACGAGAGATTTCGAATACGAGCCGAGGATCAGGAATTCCGGCACAGGCGAGATCAAGTACGTTCTTCCCTTTGCCAAGACCGTAAGATCACTCGGAAGCTCCATTATCTTTGCCAAGCCTTTAGAGCAGCCCGTAAAGCTCTTCACAGCCTGGACAGAGGATAAGTACTATTCAGGCAGAGTCGGCGACTACATAGCCGTCAGAGCCGATGACGAGCATGATATCTACATCATCAACAGAGATATCATGGATAAGTCCTACAAGCCGTTCTGATCTTCCTGACTATAATCCTGCCGGGAAAATTGCAAAGGGTAGAATCGTACGTTTTGCAAATGGAGGCCTAAGAAAGCACGTTTCTAAACCGGCCGCTATAATACATGCCCCCTAAAAAGGGCCGGCAATTATATAAATTGGCGTTTTTATATAATTGTTGCCCCCAAAAACAGGGCCTGTATTACAGTGACATCAGAGTCCGTACTTGGACTTGGTTGCCTCGTCAAGAGGTGTGTCGCCGAGGATCCTCTTGGCCTTCTCGACAAGATCTTCAACGCTGTAGTGCTTTATGTATCCCGGAAACACATTTCTGGATCCGCGGTAAGAGAATACATAGAACCTGTCTGTAGCCTTGTGATAGCAGTAGACACTCTCGATGCATGCGACCTCATACATAGTGTCCAGATCGTAGATGAAGATTATGTAATCAGACTGAATGTACAGCTGGTTTGCTTTATCGTCGAACCATGCCTTTGATCTGAAGCCTTCCGTGAAATACTTCATCTCGTTCTTGGTTATGAGCTCGCCCTTCTTATTGTCGTAAACGGAGATATAACCGTCTCCGACGATATAGATGCGGTCGCCCTTGAAGGCGGCACAGTCAACGGAGGTTCCGTTGCGGCTGATCGTAAACTGCTCCTTGAGGGATGCATCCGTAACAAGGACAGTGTTGCCGTCAGATATAAGCACACGGGAGCTGTCGTCATTTACTGTTATATAGTAACCACGGATCTTGGTGAAGTCCCAGTTGTCCGGGAGATCGACCTCGTCGTAATCCATGGACTTCATATCAACGGCAAATAACGTGTCGACAACGAAGATGAATGCCTTATTAAGGCTCTTGCAGTAGACAGCATTGAAATTGTTGTATCCTACAAAATCGTCCCAGGTTCCCGGAACGTCAAATTCGTCCTTGTCTGAACCGTCGTAATTGCTGATCTTAACCAGTAATTTGTCCGAACTGTAGTCCTTCTCGGTGGCAAACAGCTTGCCGGCAGATCTTACCGTTCCGAAATCCAGTTCCGAGTTGATCTCGGTTATTTTGTCTTTGTCCGGATCGATCCGGAAGACCGACTTTTCGAGCAACAGGTAGAACTCGCCGTCCAGATATTCAACGTTAAAGTTGGTTGCGCTGACATCGACATCAGTAAGATCTTCAGTATAGGACAGCTTGCCGGTGTTGAGGTCGATTATGCTGACTCTGACATAGGTCTTGTCATCGTCTGCGACCAGAGCGGCGGAGACGAGATATTCCTCATTCGAATCGAATGTCTGTGAGGTTGAGCCCATCGAATACTCTGAAGGAACCTTTACGGCCTTCCACTCGTCATCCTGAATGCTGCGGTTATAGCTTATGATGTCCGTATCATACTGGGAGACAGCATAGACGATGTTTCCGATCGCGCCTGAAGTAATGTTATTGCAGAGCACGTTGTAAGATGCCAGGTCATTGTTCTTTGAATTTGCAGCATAGATATATTCGCCGTGCCTTAAGATGAATTCCGGATAACCGTCATCGTTAAAGTCACCTGAGGTGACGACGGAACTGCTGGTTATGTATCTGTTGAGTTCATTTCCGGTCTCCAGATCAAAGATCCCGACTGCATTGCCTACATAACAGAGCACTGCATTGCGTGAAGGAAGAGCGCGTATGTCAGAACCCATGGAGACGTCGGTATAGACCAGGTCTTGTGACCAGCTCTTGTTCGAGTTTGTACCGAAGAAACTGAATGTCTTCGTCGCGGGCTTGAGAATACGGTAATCCAGGCTGAAAGAAACAGATGTGTTGACGAAGTCCATGGTTGAGATGGCACAAAGGGTGTTGTTATCTACAAACGTCAGCTTCTCAAGATACTTGGCCTTGATATCGTAGGACTGGTCCTTCTTGGTCTCAACGTCATAGATGTGGATCTTTATGCTGTCTTCTGTGGTCAGAGTGTCGTCGGAATAAGCGATCTTCTTGCCATCAGGAGATACTGCGGGATTGTAGACGCTGTTAAGGAGTGTCTTTTCTTTCAGCTGGTAAGATTCCTTGACGGCACCGTCCCTTAAGGAGAACTTTACGACCTCGCAGCCGCCGACATAAAGGAAGACATCGCTTATGGTGAAATGGATATAATGCGTTAAGATCGCTGAGGAAGATTCCGGCGTATATGTCCACATGTGCTTTCCGGAAGGAATGTTATATGCCTCGACCTTGTGGCTGTAAGTGATGACAAACGTCTCTTTGTTCGGGAGATCGATCCTTACAGGTTCTTCAAAGCAGGCTTTCTCGAAAACAAGATTCCTTGTCTCGGTATCCCAGCAGTAGATATTGCCTGCATCATCAAGAGCACCCAGATAGGACAGGTCTTCAGACACGATGCTGGTCTTAACTGCGTATTTGCACTTATAGTTCCATGCCGGCGTGAATTCCAGTCCGCGGTTGGATGTATATGCTCCGGTCGCATCTGAGATCGCACGGATCGCAGGCGCTGTTACGGGTGTCTTATCTTTCTTGTCGGCAGGAAGGGCGGCCAGGGCCAGCTGGATCGCATCGGCCCTCTTGCCGTTATCGAGCAGCTGACGTGATTCGTTGGCAAGGTATACGGATCTGGTCCTTAAGGATTCCATATAAGCCTTATTGATCTGCATTCTGCTGTAGAGCATGTAACCGCCGAAAGCAAGCACGCCTGCAAAAGCAGCTGCCACGATCATTCCCGCGCGTCTTAATCTGTACTGTCTTCTCCTTCTCTGGAGCTCATCGTAAGAACAGCCGAGAAGTCCTGCTGCAAGCCTCGGAAGCTCTTCTCTGTCTGCCCTTGCTCTCGGAAGCCTGTAGTCGCAGGAGAGCGGCTCTACGGGAACATTTATCATATGGGAGAATCCGTTAGAGTCGATGATCTCCTTCTCTCCGGTCGTGAGCTCTTCAGGGATTACATCCTGCGGCTCACCGTCGCAGAGAACGGTAAAGATCTTGTCTTTTGTATGTGTCTTAAGGAATGTCTGGATCTCTCTTTTGACCCACATGGACTCCTTGGTGTTGGTCGAGCAGATAACGATCAGGTACTCGGACTTTTCGAGCGCATTGGTAAGGGTCTCCGTAAGGTCGCTCGTGATCGGGAGCTCATCCTTGTCTCTGAAGATCCTCGTGATCTTCTCATGCTGTATCTTGCCCTTAAGATTGTGCGGCACGTGGAAATGCTCGAGCTGCCTTTGAACGTGCTCGGCGATCTTGATGTCCAGCGGGGCGTGTTTGTACGAGATAAATGCGTTATAGAAATCTATCATGAAGCGCTTCTCCCTTATTTATTCCTTCAAGTAATAGTATCACAAAAAGCTTTTACATGTCTTTATGCCATTAAAACAGTCTTTGGCGGGAGAATGTTGCAGTGGGGGCGGGTGCGCTGTTCCGGCGGCGCTTCAAATACGGCCCAGTCACTATCGTATTTGATGTCACATGGCCCAGTCTCTATCGCATTTTATATCGAGCGGCCCTGTTTCTATCGCAATTGCTCGAAAAAATGCCGTTTGCGATAGAAAATCGCCGTTCAATGACCAATTCGACGTACTAAAAAAATCATTTTCGAGGATTAGTACGTAAAATTAGCCAGTCCTGGCGGGTGTTTCTCAAATAATTACGGTCTAATAACGAGTTTTCGAGGATTAGTACGTAAAATCAACCCTCCCAAGCCGGTGTTTCCCAAATAATTACGGTCAAATAACGTGTTCCACGCCTTCACAAGCCTCAAGATTTACGTACTAAAAACCAATAATCTAAAATTAGTACGTACTCACCCCACCCCGCCCATAAAAAACGGCCCTGAAGTGAACCTCAGGGCCGGAATAAAAATCAAACAAACCGGAAGATCACGCCGGGTCAACGATAGTCACAGTACCTTCTCCGCCGTCGACGGTAACGACATCGCCGGTCTTAAGGACCGTGGTTGCATTAGAGCAGCCGACAACGGCCGGAATGCCGAATTCGCGGGCGACGATCGCAGCGTGGGACAGGGGCGCGCCGATGTCCGTGACGATCGCGGAGACCTTGTGGAACGCGACGGTCCAGCCGATATTGGTGGCGCGGGTAACGAGGATCTCGCCATCGTTAAGCTCGTCTATGCGGGAGACGTCATTGATCACGCGGACCTTGCCGGTGACGACGCCTGCAGCGCCCGCAAAGCCTTTGACGTCGGAGGCTGAGGCCGAATCGGAGGTGCGGTCACAACCGGAGGGGCGGCCGCTTACGTAATAATCGTATCTTCTGTCAGGGTCTGCCAGCCATTTCTCAGGGTCGAACCTGCCTATGATGACGCCCGGGAAGCCCGGGTAGGAGAGATACCCGGCAAAAGTCTTTTTGCGGGCAGGGATGTAGGAGACGGCGGTCTTATCGCCCTTCAGGAGCGCGAACATTTCCTTGTAGCCCAGCATGAAGATGTCTTCGCCGATGCCGTTTAATTCGCCTGCCTTAAGGCAGTACTGCCTGAAGACGCAGAAGATCCTTACGCCTTTGCTCCTTATGTCCTCTCGAAAATCATTCGCACGGACGAACTTCGCGAGCTCTTTGTCGATCCACTTGCGCCTGGAAGGGTATTTCTCCTTGAATTCTGCGAGAGACTCTTCGTAGGAGGCTTTCTGGCGCTCGAGCATCTCATGCAGGCTTGATGTGGCGGCTTCGCGGTCTTTCAGCAGAGCGTCGATGAACGACGGATCTTCATAGGGCCTTGGTGACATGAGCTCCATCTCATCGGCGGACCTGTGGCCGCACTCGCGGATGTATTCTTCGCGGGACATCCTGCCTGAAGCGACGTCTTCAAGGAGCAGTGTCGGCTTCATGCATTCGATAATGCCGAGTGAGCCGCCAAGAAGGCGGTTTGCCATGTCTTCGCCGGCGATCTCAGAGATCTTTTTGCGCAGCGAGAAGAGAGGCACCAGCGACGTTCCGCTCTCTGCGAGGATCGAAGCGAGGCCGTCATTTAACTTAGGCTGAAGCACATCGTCCCAGAAAGCCATCAGTTCGGCGTTTGAGCCGATCGCCTTGATCTGTTCCATGAGCCCTTCTGAAATGCCGTGGAGATCAGCCACCATCTCGTGTTTCTGCTTCTTTGTCAGCTTCGATCTGTCCTTGGGGAACAGGAGTTTTCGGAGGTTCCTCATGAAAGCTTTTTTGTCGAAGGGCGATATGGGGATCTCACAGCCTTCGGGAATGACGCCGACCAGGTCTTTTACGGTCTCATAGGCCTTCTCGCGGGATCTTCCGAAGCTCACCATCAGTGAGCACATGACCGATATGTTCATGTATGCCTGGCCGCAGACGTTCTCGATCCAGCAGGGAAGCCCCAGGAATTCGTTGATCTTCTCGAGTACGCTGAAGGTCATGGGGCTTACGGGATTCATGAAGATCTCGCCGACGTTGGTCTTGGTAAGGAGCTTTGAGCCCGAACGGGTGCCGTTTACGTCGTAGTTCTTAACATTGAGCCTTGTCAGCGTCGTGATGGGGCGCGCTTGAAGTATATAGACTTTGCGCCCCTTTACGGCCCATTCGATGTCCATTGGAACGCCGTAGAAAAAGCGTATCGCGAGGCTGTATTTCCGCAGAGTTTTTGCGTAAGGGGAAAGTTCGGGATTGCCTTCGTAGGAATATTCGAGCGCGCCGATCCTGAATTCTTCGGCGTTCTCCGTGCCGGACACGAGCTTCTCGCCCTCGCCATGGACGTAGTTGCCGATAATGTAATCGTCTTTTCCGGTCAGGGCATCGGAGGTGAATATGACGCCCGCATAGTCAGCCTTAATGAACTCCTGGATCACGACGCCGATGCCTTCGCTTGAGATATCGTTCTGCGCCTTATAGTTCTCGACGCGCGCATTTTTGGCAGATGCGGCGACTGTGTTAACAGCGTCTCTGATTCCGGGGACCATCAGATCGGTCAATGTCTCATACTGTCCTGCAAATGAATTGCCCGCACCGTCTTCTCCGATTGCGGAAGACCTTACCGCATAAGTCTTAAGGCGGTCCAGCTTCGCGATCACCGCATTAAGTTCAGCGTTTGCCTCTTCTGTTATCTTTCCGTCCCTGAAAGCATCTGCGGTGATAACGTATCCGGAGGGTATGTTCATCTTCAGGTTCTGCATCATCAAAGACAGCGACGTTGCTTTGCCGCCGCACTTTTCGAGCTCTGAAGAAGGTATGGATCTTAAATCAAAAATGTATTTCATGCCAGCAGGAGGTCGACCCTCATATCGATATATTTCTTAAGTTCTTTGTCATTATCCAGATCGATTCCGAAGTCGCGCTTGAGGTCATCTTTGCGGCAGATCATGAGCTGCATCATGGAAGACAGTTCATATGCGATCAGGCGGCACTCGCGGTCAGTCTTCCTGCCCGCGTAGTGCTTCTTTACGTAAGGGAAGCTGAAGGATTCTTTTGACAGGTCGCGCTCGAAAAGCACGAACGGCGAGATCGCCTTTGTGAACTTGGGGTTCTCCACAAGGCACTTTGCGACGATGAAATGGAGCTTCTTCAAAAGCTCCTTGGGAGAGATGTCCGACGCGATCAGTTCGGCGATAGGCTCCTCCTTCAGGAAATCCAGATACTGTTTCTGGAAGGTCTGATAAATAAGGTTCTCGCGTGAACCGAAGCAGTAATTGATCATGGAAGGCTTCGTGCCGGCGCGCTCCGCGATCTGGCGCGATGTCACGTTTAAAGGATCGTCTGCTTCTTCCATCAGCTCGAAAGTAGCGTCGATCAGTTTATCCTTTGTAATGCCCAGTTTTATGTCTTTTTGCATGGTTTGACCTCAATTATTGTACGCGTTCAATAATGATATTACCACGCTTCATTTTTCTGTGCAACATTTCGCTCCCACTATTTGTATATAAGGGCAAAGGAACAATTTTGAAGAAACCAAAAGGAGACCGGCACATGAAAACACCTATGGCTTTGTGGAAGAAGATCTACATTTTTCTGGCAGTTACGATAATCCTCGCCCTCAATATCTTCGTCTTAGTCTATGCAGTGCGCGCCGAGATGCCTTCATATCAAAGAAGGAACGACCCTCACTATGTTGAGGCTGTTAATGTTGAGATCGACCGCGTATTGGGCATCAAAGAGGACAAGCTGGACGAAGTGAAAAAGGCTCTTCCCGCAGGCCTTGCTGAATTTGCAGTCACTATGGTAATCCCGGATATTCTCATTATCGGCCTTGCAGCCAGCATCTATAAGACCAAGTCATACAGGGATGCCGGCGAAGACGATAAGGCCAGGAAGCATAAGGTCACGGCGATCGTCTTCGGATGCGCCGCTCTGCTCTTTGTCCTTGCCGTTGCAGGTATCTTCTGGTTCGGTTATCTGCCGCGGGCAAGCTCTGCTGTTTCTTCGATCCAATGCCACTGACGCCAAACACTTTGGAGAAAGTGCATCATATATAAGCAGGGGCTGTCGGAACTTATAGTTTCCGGCAGCCCTTGTGTTTTGTCCCCAAAGCCGGGATGCCTCAATGATATAATTACGGTAGTTTTCCCTAATGGAGGAACATATCATGGTCAGACACGTAATAGTATGGACGCTCAAGGACGAATTTTCCGACAGCGAAAAAGAAGAGATCAAGGCCGGCATCAAGGCTGGTCTGGAAGGACTTGCCGGTAAGATCCCCGGCCTTGTTGAGATAAAGGTAAATACCGATAAACTCGCAAGTTCTTCAGGCGATGCGATGCTCGATTCACTTTTCGAGAGCGAGGAAGCCTTGAAAGGATATTCATCAAATCCGCTCCACATTGAGGTCGCTAATACTAAGGTCAGACCGTTCGTTAAGGTCAGGAGCAGCTTCGATTATTTGGTATAATTATTGCAAATTCCAGGAAAGGAAACAGGGTTATGGAAGGATTAGAAAAAGTTCTCGAATTTTTGGACAAGACACAGACTTATTATCTCGCAACAGTTGAGGGCGATCAGCCGAGAGTAAGACCTTTTGGCACGGCTCTCATTTACGACGGCAAGCTCTACATCCAGACAGGCAAGGTTAAGCCCGTTTCAAAGCAGCTCGCTATTAATCCTAAGGCTGAGATCTGCGCATTTGACGGCAGCACAGGTGCATGGCTCCGCGTTGCAGGCGAACTCATCAACGATGACAACCGTGATGTTAAGGTCGCTATGTTAGAGAAGCTCCCGCAGCTTAAGTCCATGTACGATCCGGATGACGACAACACACAGGTCCTATACTTTAAGAATGCAGAAGCTACATTCAGCTCTTTTGCAGGTCCTCAGGAGACGATCAAGTTCTAAGATCTTATGATTCAAGATATATTTCCGCACAAGCTGGATAATCATTTTTATCCGGCCAGAAAGCCTGACGCCAACAGTTATGTAATGGCCTTCAGGCATCAGGACATTTTGGTTAAGGGCGAGGAATTCCCGCGTGTAAGCAGTTTTTCTGACGATTGCCGCGAAAAGCTTATCTATCTTTTCGCAGTCGACAAAGATTACTATTTCTTCCTTGACGCCCGTGATGAGACAATGGCGCTTCCCGAAGACTATGAATTCGTTAATGTCAGGTCTTTCAGGCGCTCAGGGATAGCAGAGAAGAAGAACGTGTTCCTCGCATTTACTGCTCTGCAGCTTGCCAACTGGTACCGCGGCAATAAGTATTGCGGCATCTGCGGTAAGGAAACGCACATAGACGATAAGGAACGCGCACTCCGCTGCGACTGCGGCAACGTGATCTATCCCAGGATCGTACCCGCAGTTATCGTTGGAATCACGAACGGCGACAAGATCCTTGTGACAAAGTACAAGACGGGGTTTGCGCATTTCGCGCTCGTTGCGGGATTTACTGAGATCGGTGAGACTTTGGAAGAGACCGTCGCGCGTGAAGCGATGGAGGAGACCGGTCTTAAGGTCAGGAACATCCGCTATTACAAGTCGCAGCCGTGGGGCATCGTTGACGATATCCTGGTAGGCTTCTACTGCGATGTCGACGGTGACGATACGATCAATATGGACGAGGGCGAGCTTAAGATCGCCGAGTGGCGGACCAGAGAAGATATTGAGCTCCAGCCCGACGATTACAGCCTTACGAACGAGATGATGAAGATGTTCAAAGAGGGCAGAGCCTGAACAAAGGCATTGTTGCTATTCAACATAAAAATATCGAATAACGATAAAAATCTATTGAAATTCGCGGTGTGCCGTGTTACTATACTGCCATAAGGCAATATAGCAGCACGGAGGTACCGGGTATGACGCGGCCAATTTATGACAGCGAACAGTTAGCCACAGCAGGCGTCGAAATGACGCCTGAGCGCGCAAAGGCACACTGCATAATCTCACTTGTTTTAAGATACGGCGTACCGGCCTTGTTCTGGATCTTGTTATATATCGGTACTTATGCTCGTCTTTATGGATCTATGTTTAACAGCATGGCAATCATGTTGCTGATGCATTTAATGGTGTTTGCTCCCTATTTTGCGTCATGGGGTTTGATGATCGGTGTCAGGCTGCATAAGAAGGATTGTCTCTTCGGCAAGGTCCTGATGGTCCTTTATATCCTCGATACGGCTGTTGTGCTCCTGTACGGTTACATATCGATAGCAACCTTCATTAACGCTATGCACTAGGCTCTTACGGGGTGTTATATGGCTTACGTTAAACTCATAATGCCAAGGATGCATAAAAGACCCGTCGACACGGATCTTAAGCTTCACATGTCGCCTCCTTTAGGACTTCTTACGATCGCCAACATTATCCGTGACAGGCATGAGATCAGGATCGAGAACGAGAACATCAGGGATATCGATCTTACGGATTCTCCTGATATCGTAGGTATCTCCATAACGGTAGATGCTCTTCCGAGAGCCATTGAGATCGCAAAGGTTTACCGTGCAAAAGGCATTCCTGTCGTAGCCGGCGGGATCCATATCACAACGGCGCTCAATACAATAGAGGACGGGCTTTTCGACGTTTTGTGCGTAGGCGCGGCAGAAGGCACCTGGCCTCAGATCATGGAGGATCTTGAGAACGGCTGTCTTAAGAAGATCTACCGCTGCAGGAAGCTTACCACCGGTGACATCGTAAGTCCTGCCTATGACCTGGTCGATCACAGGGATTACCTTTACTGCAACATAATCCACACGAGCAGAGGATGTCCTTTCAGGTGCGATTTCTGCTACAACAGCGGCAATGACCAGCAGTTCATCAACCGTGATATCGATGTGGTCTTGGACGAGATAAGGATGCTCAATAAGAAGCACATCATGATAATAGATGACAACTTCTGCGGGAACCCAAAGTGGACACGCGAATTCCTTACAAGGCTCAAGGACCTTCATATCAGGTGGAATGCCGCGGTATCGATCAATGCCGCATACGATGAAGAGCTTTTAGATCTCATGAAGGAGAGCGGCTGCCAGGGCCTGTTCATAGGCTTTGAGAGCATCAACCAGAATGCCGTATCCAATGTGCATAAAGTCCAGAATCACACGGACACATATGAGCGCGCGATCAGGAATATCCATGACAGGGGCATCATGATCAACGCAAGTTTTGTTTTCGGGCTCGATGGAGATACAAAAGACACCTTTAAGGATACGCTCGACTGGATCGTAAAGAATAAGATCGAGACCGTTACCTCACACATCTTAACGCCTTATCCCGGCACAAAGCTCTATGACAGGATGAAGGAAGAGGGCAGGATAATAACTGACGATCTGTCCCTTTACAACACGGCGAACGTTGTCTACAAGCCTTCGGACATATCTCCGGAAGACCTCTATAAAGGCTATCTCGGGATGTATAAGAAGATCTATTCGTTCAGGAACATAATCAGGCGCATTCCGGAGAAGAAGGATCAGCGCGCTGCATATCTGATGTTCAATCTTTTCTACAGGAAATTCGGCAAGCTGACTGACGCGCTCTGCAAGCTCATTACCTATGAACGTATCGGTCTCTGGGGCGAGACGATGTCGAAATATATGAAGTGATCAGCCCCTGATCTTTCCTATTACTGAGCAGATCACGAATGCAACGATGTCCGTAATTACGATCGTTGCTCCGACGGGCGTGTTGAAGAGGATCGAGAGGATGATCCCTGCAAATGCGCAGAAGACGGAAAGTATTGCAGAGAAGACCGTAACAGACTTAAAGCTCTTGAAGATCCTCATCGCGGAGAGCGCGGGGAAGATAACGAGCGCGGATACGAGAAGGGATCCTACGAGGTTCATTGCAAGAACGATGATGACCGCGATAACCGTTGCGATCACAAAGTTAAGAAGTCTGGTCTTCGTGCCGACGGCCTTTGCAAAGCTCTCATCGAATGTGACCGCGAAAAACCTGTTATACAAAAGCACAAAAGCTATTACCACAACGATCGACAGAACGATACAGAGGACGACCTCCGATTTGGTGAGCGTCAATATCTTCATGGATCCGAAGAGTGAAGAGCATACATCGCCTGCGACATTTGATGATGTCGGGAAGATATTCATCAGGAGATAACCGAATGCAAGGGCGCCGACGGAGATCATGGCTATTGCCGCATCGCCCTTTATCTTTGCGTTCTGGCCTGACCACAGGAGCAAGATCGCACAAAGGATCGTGATGGGGAGCGTAAGGACCATCTGGTCTGCAAGTCCAACAACGGCTGCGATCGCCATCGCGCCGAATGCGACGTGTGACAGGCCGTCGCCGATATATGAGAATCTCTTGAGTACAAGGATGACGCCGAGAAGCGATGAGCACAGCGCGATCAGAACGCCGACGATCAGGGCGTATCTTACGAAGGGATAAGCGAGGGATTCGATCAGGATATCAAACATGGTGATGATGGTGCCCTCCTTCCCCGAGATACTTGCTTCCGGCAGGCGACTTCTTATAGTCCTCTACAGTTCCGAAGAAGAATTCGTTGCCGATATGAAGAACGTGCTTGGCGTATTTGACCGAGCAAGCGATGTCGTGTGAGATCATGATGACCGTGATGCCTTCGTCGTTGAGCTTCTCTATGAGGGAATACATCTCGCTCGTAACGAGGGGATCGAGGCCTGCTACAGGCTCGTCAAGAAGGAGCATCTTCTCTGTGGCGCAAAGGGCTCTTGCGAGAAGGACTCTCTGCTGCTGGCCGCCGGAAAGTTCCCTGTAGCAACGCTTGGCGAGGTCAGTGATCCCTAAGCGCTCCATGTTCTTGCGGGCTCTTTCTTTCGCAGCCTTAGAATAGAAAAGGCGGAAGCCCAGGCTGTTCTGGCAGCCGGAGAGGACGACCTCATAAACTGAAGCCGGGAAATCCTTCTGGACTAACGTCTGCTGCGGAAGATAACCGATCGAAGATGCGGTCAGATCGTCATGGTATTCGATAGTGCCGCCCAAAGGCTTCTGGAGTCGGAGGAGCGTTCTCATGAGCGTGGACTTGCCCGCGCCGTTTTCGCCGACGATGCAAAGGTAATCACCCGCTTCGACGCTGAAGCTCAAGTCCTCAGCGAGGGTGATATTCTCGTATCCGAGTTTTAAGTTTTTGCAGATCAGCTGCTCCATTGATGCCTCTTCTTATTTATAGGGTACGGAAAAGTATTATAGGAGCGCGTGCTGGGAGTGTCAATATGAAATTGATTATCAGTTTCAACAAATGAATGCCGCTTGAATTCGTCTTGCCGGCATTTTTGCAGCGCCACTGTAATACACGCCCTTTTTGTAGGGGCAACAATTATATAAAAAAGCCGTTTTATATAATTGTCGGCATGTTTTTACCCCCCTGTATTACAGTCGGGGTCTGTCCCCCGCCCCATTTGCAAAACAATACACTAACGATACACTAGACCTGTAACATACTCTTGACGGAGGTTCTCATGTACAGAGTCTTGCTCGTTGAGGATGACAGCCAGATAAGGCAGGTCATCGGTGATTATTTCGGGAGGCGCGACCGGATCGCGCTGGATTTTGCCGAGGACGGAAATCTGGGCCTTAGTAAGATCCTCAACGAAGAGTACGATCTCTTCCTTCTCGACATAATGATGCCGGGCCTTGACGGCTTTGAGCTCTGCAGGATCATAAGGAAGAGGTCGGATAAGCCGGTCGTTTTCCTCACCGGAAAAGTCAGGGAGGAAGACGTTCTTTACGGCTACGAACTTGGTGCGGACGATTATATCGTGAAGCCTTTTTCGATAGCGGTCCTGTATAAAAAGCTCCTGGCGATCCTTGAGCGCGCAGGCACGGAACATGTGGAACGCAAGATCTTGAGAAGCGGGCAGATAGAGCTCGATCCCCTGAGATTCGAAGTGCGCGTGGCAGGGGACGTGGTCGATCTTCCGCCGAAGGAATACCAGATCTTGAAGTACATGATGGAGCACCCGGGTGTCGCAGTCACGAGAAAGCTCTTGCTCGCGGTTGCCTGGGGCGGGGATGATTACATCTCCGAGCGCGTTATCGATAACCGCGTGAAGAATCTCCGTAAGAAACTTCGAAAAGAAGGAGCCCGCATAAAGACACTTATAGGCGTCGGATACAGGTTCGATTAAGGAGCGTCCTTAAAAAGCTTTCCGCTGAAGAGGCGGGCACAAAGGACGGCCGCAAATACGGGGAGGAGTTACATAATGAAAAGAAAGAAGTATTTCCATTTTGCAGCCGGAAGAGTGATCACAAGCCTGCTCATAGGGGCTGTGCTCTATACTGCTGTTACGATGCATTTATCGAGCGTGTATCAGTCGTCTCTTGAAACAGGTTTTAATGACAGGGTGGAGCTGTATAAAAAGATAATCACCAACTATGATGAAGGCAGATACGGCAGCGTTTTTATGAGCATCATTACCAATTTCTATTCTGCCGACTACATAAAGCTTGCCAGGATCGGTGAAGACGGAAGCATAGATACTTTTTTCGAGACAGATTACAACGTTATTCCTGTTGAAGAAAGAATGCATCATTGGTACTACGTTACTGACGATCCGGAGCTGCTTGCTGAGGGAAAGAGAATCGAAACGATCAAACCGGCAAACGAAGACTGGGTGATCGAATATATAAAGTGCGATGAAATCCGGAAGATCTCAGATGAAAGCAGCTGGGACAGGCGATTGACCAATGGCTGGGACCTTAGCGCCATGACCGATAGTTACTATGCAGACAAGCTGGTGTGTGTTTCATCAGAGCTCTGCGGTGCTTTAAGGTATGCTCAGCCGGACGTCAAATCGTATTACTTTGATGAGGCCGGACTGCATATAGGAAAGGTCAGAGAATCCGGCGTTGACTATTTATTCGGGAAAGCTTTTCCCGCTAAATGGGATTTTACGGATCCTTCCAAGGCAGATCTTTATAAGATCTGCGATGAAGAGGGAATTGTGCCAAGCCTTACTATCTTCCCGACTCTAAAGAAGCCCGAAGCATTTTTGAATGCTAATGCCGGCATCTTATCGGCTGCTGATCTGGACAGCCTTATCCGTGAAGCTGACGCCGCCAGTGAAAAAGAAGACAGTGAATATACTGTTTACAGTTACGATAACTACAAAGGTAACGAACACCAGTACGTGATATTTAAGAAAGGCATTCCGAATACCAAAGGTGTCGTAGCAGTATTCAGCATCGACGGTCAAAAATACCTGGCCGAATTCGTTATATCATGTGCATCGTTCGAGGAATTTTACAGCCCGTTCCTGATCGCCTTCGGCATCATTCTTCTGGTGCTCTGCCTTGCAATAGCTCTTATTCTGGCGGTCAGGCCGTACAGCCAGTACAAGAAGGCATACGAGAACAACAACTTCAAGAATAACCTCATCGATTCCCTCGCGCACAACATGAAGACGCCGCTGCAGATCCTGGGCGGCTATGCAGAGAACCTGAAGGATGTAGAGACAGGCGAAGATAAGGACCGTTATGCAGATCAGATCCTCGCCAAGACCTCCGAGATGAACAAGGACATCGAAGCCATCCTTAAGACCGCCGAGAAGTCGGACCGCAAGTTCATCAAGGCTTCCGTCCGCACCGCCCTTGCGGAAGCTGCGGAAAAGGCCGGTGCAGAGGTCGTCATCAAAGGTGACACTGACACTAAGATGGACCGTGAATATTTCAAGACAGCGCTGTTCTGTCTTATCGACAATGCATCGAAATATAAGACCGCTGATTCAAAGATCGAAGCCGACATCACCGGAAAGGGCATTAAGATCACGAATAAGACGGACGCAGCGAAATATACGCCCGGCACCGGCCTTGCGATCGCCGGAAGGATCTTAGAGCAGCACAGGCTCTATCTTAAGACGCAGCTCAAAGACGGTGTTTTCGAGGCATTGATAACCAAAAAGCCCGCCGGGAAATGATCTTTAAAACTCCCCCGCAGCAAGCTGACCTGTCCTTGTGATACAATATCGGACAGTCAATCAAAGCGGGGGAATTATTATGAAAAAAACGGGCCTTCTTGTCGTCTCCATCATTGCCTTTGTTCTGTTCGGAGCATGTGCCTTCTTTTTGAGGGATCTTTTGTTCGGAGGCGTTAAGGGAACTTATGAGGAAGTGGTGGATAACTATAATGCTTATTCAGAGCAGTGGATCTCATATGAGGTCGTTGCCTGCCTCGGAAACTATGCCGAAGAGACCGAGTCCTACTCATTCATCCCGACCGGCCACGAGTATTATTACATCATCATGATGGAGGACGGCTCCGTCATGCCGATGACCGTCTCCAAGAAGGCTGACAGGGAGTATCTGGATGCCCTGACAGATGCGACATACGATTATTTCGACGGCGTCACGAAGACCATCTCGGTTCCTCCGAGAGAATTCATCGGAACAGTAAAGGCCCAGAAGGCCGATGCCGAGAAATACTATAAGGAAGGTCTCGATTACCTCAAGATCAGCGAGAAGGAAGGCTGGGTGATAAGACATGTCCTTCTCGACTGCACGAGCTCAAGAGCAAGCACGATCCTTCTTGTCGGCGGCGTCATGCTGATCCCCGTCTTCGGCTTCGTCACTTATTTCGTCAATGCAGCCAAAGAGAAGAAAAAGAAGCTCAACCCTGAAGAGGAATATCTGCCGAGATAATCAGTTTATTCAATAGAAAAGGGCGTCTCCTGTCGGTGAGACGCCCTTTTTAATTTGAGTCAGATCAGCCCTGCGTGCCCGCAGCAGCTTCATTTATCCTGAATTCGAAAAATGTGTTGACGATGGGGACGATGAGCCTTGCGTTGGGTTCGTTGAGGGATACCCTGAAGACGGGCTTTTTCTCGTCTCTTATGTAGATCTCGGCATAACTTGCCGCATAGGAGCTGTTGTTGACGGCACGGTCGAAGTTACTCCTGTCGATGACATATGTCTTTTTCTTGTTCTTGACATAAGTGATCTTGTCCTTGGTGATCTCAAGGCCGCAGATGTTGGCCGTTGCGCCGTTTGCGATCCTGTCGATCAGGCGCTCGCCGACCTTCCTTACCACGATCCCGTAGAACGGCGGAGATACGGTCTCAAATTCTTTCTTTACGCGCTTATAGATGCCGATACCGTAGACGGAAAGGCCGTAGCGCTTGAACTTATGCTTGTTTCCGTCGTAGGTCGTGAAGTCAAAATTATAGGTAAATGAGTTGCCGAAGACGATGTAGTACATAAAGGAATGGTCCATGGCACCCGACTGGATGACCGCTATGTCGTCGTACTTGATGACATCTCCGTTGATGTCGACGAATGTGTCGTAGAAAGTTACGGTCTTTCTGTCCTTGTCATAAGTAACGGTGACCATGTTGTCGCCTGTCTGAGCCTGATTCTCCATTGCAAATACCCTCCCGGCAAAAATGTCAGCACGTTCAAGAGTCTACCTTTTTTGGATGTGACTGGCAACAATGTCCGCCGATTACACTCCGGTAATAAACTGTTCACGCGCCGGTGGTTGATTTTAAAGGGGCTTGCGAATATCCTTTTGTATGTAACATCGAAAACCATATGGAGGAATAAGCAATGGGAAGTCTGAAGGATGATTGGAAAGAGACCGGCAAGGACCTGGGCGGCGCTTTCAAGCAGCTCGGCAAGTCTATCGTCAAGTCCGGTGCGGTCGTTGTAAACAAGGCAAATGACTGGGCCGAGAGAGACGATGCCAAAGAGGCAGCCAGGAAAGAGGCTGAGGTAGAGAAGGCCAGGGAAGAGAAGGCTGCAAATACGGTGATCTGCCCCAACTGCGGCGCCGAGATCACCGATCCTGAGGCGGTCTTCTGCCTTAAGTGCGGCGCAAAGCTCGCAAAATAAGTCTTTATTAAAGATCAGGCAAAACGGCAGGCTGCAATTTCGCGGCCTGCTTTTATATTGTCAAAAGTTAGCCGCAATTAACCCGTTTTCGGGCATAGCGAAAATCATTTGGCAAAAAAGGCCCCTTTTATATGGAAATCTTCTGTTAATATGGGACACTTTCCTCCATTTTGCGGTTGAGTTTTGACAAAAAGATTGTAATATAAGAGCGTCAAGACAAAATTCGTTAGGAGGATATATATATGTCTTTAGTAACAACGACTGAGATGTTCAAGAAGGCTTATGACGGCGGTTATGCTGTTGGTGCTTTCAACGTAAACAACATGGAAATCGTTCAGGGAATCACAGAAGCAGCAGGCGAGCTCAAGAGCCCTGTTATCCTTCAGGTTTCCAAGGGCGCAAGAGCTTACGCTAACCACACATACCTTGTAAAGCTCGTTGAGGCAGCTGTCATCGAGAATCCTGAGATCCCGATCGCTCTTCACCTTGACCACGGTGATACATTCGAGCTTTGTAAGTCATGCATCGACGGCGGCTTCACATCCGTAATGATCGACGCTTCTTCCAAGTCTTTCGAGGACAACATCGCTCTCACAAAGCAGGTTGTTGAGTATGCTCACGACCACGGCGTAGTTGTTGAGGCTGAGCTCGGAACACTCGCCGGTATCGAGGATGAGGTTGTCGTAGAGTCAGGCCACGAGAGCTACACAAGACCTGAAGAGGTTGAGGAATTCGTTTCCAGAACAGGATGCGACTCACTCGCTATCGCTATCGGTACTTCTCACGGTGCTTACAAGTTCACAGCAGCTCAGTGCACAAGAAATGCAGATGGCATCCTTGTACCTCCTCCGCTCCGCTTCGACGTTCTCGAAGAGTGCATCAAGAGACTTCCCGGCTTCCCTATCGTTCTCCACGGTTCTTCTTCCGTACCTCAGGAATTCGTTAAGATGGTTAACCAGTACGGCGGAAATATGCCTGATGCAGTTGGTATCCCTGAAGAGCAGCTCCGTAAGGCAGCTACACTCGCTGTATGCAAGATCAACATCGACTCCGATATCCGTCTTGCTATGACAGCTAACATCCGTAAGTACTTCGTTGAGCACCCTGATCACTTCGATCCCCGTCAGTACCTTAAGCCCGCTCGTCAGGCTGTTAAGGACATGGTTGCTCACAAGATTAAGTACGTTCTCGGTTCAGACGGTAAGGCTTGATCTTAAGACCTTTAACTTAAAACCAATGAAGGCAGTGTCCGTAAGGGCACTGCTTTTTTTTGTAAACTGCGGCGTGAGGTTTTCGAGTCCCCGGAAGACAAATTGCCACAATTTCTTCAGTAAATTTGTATTTGAGATATAATATTCTGTGTTCGGAGGACGAGGGAAAGATGAGAAAAAGACTGATATCGATTATCCTGGTGCTGGCTAATGTCATTTCATTGGCTTCATGCAGCTTGTTTGATACACCGGCCGGCAGCAAAGAGACCAGGGAAACAAAGATCTCAGGTGCAAAAGAGGAAGTCTTTGACACCATTGAGAGGATCGGAGTTGCCTTAGCCGATTGTAATCTGGAGAAATTTACGGACAACTGCGTCGCGCCGTCGCGCGAGATGGAACGCAAGATGCCGGTCGTTTCAGATGACGATGATACGGATTTTAAAAAGCCAAAGATCACCAATGAATGGCGTCTCATGAACCTGATCGCCACAACGATCACATATAAGATCGACGAGTACAGCTTTAAGGGCGGAATCTGGGGAAGCAAGTGCTCTGTTGACGTTACGTTCTCTTATAAGGACTACAGAAAAGTAAAGATGCAGAAGAAGGAGTTCATGGGTCCTGCAGAGTTCAATACTCTGCTCAGAGATATCGATGACACTGTAGATAAGAAATATACGCTCGAGTTCGTAAAGGCCGAATCCGGCAAGCACTATGTCCTTGCCAATCCGGATGTCCTTGTCTCCGTTTACGACTACAACGTCAGTGACGTTAAGTACTTCAAGCTCTTTGACATGGTAAAGAAGTGCTATATGACAGGCGAAGGATGGGATCCGAAGACTGAGACATATAAGGATACGAACACATTTACCATCGTCTTTGAGCTCGATGACCGCGCACCTGAGTATGTCTGGACTTATATCTATGCGGTGGCTCTTGAGACACAGCCGGAGTGGACATACATCCATATTTCCAAGACCGTTATCGATGAGAATCCTACGGAGATCAAGATCACATACACGCAGGAAGAGAATTTCAAGGACGGATTTTATTGTTTCTTCATCTATGACCAGTCTATAAAGCAGCTGGTCGGAATGGAATTTGACGTAAAGAACACTCCTCCGGATGCCGTAACAGGCACTACGGAGAGCACCGCCGAGACGACGTAATCCTTTAATCCTTTGTTTCAGCTGTCTCTAGAGAGCGTGAAGGCTCTTCAGAGGCCCATCTTTTCTCGATCTTCCTGAAGATAACGCGGGCTATTATCATGCCGCATAATCCGGCGAGGACCCATGCAAGCGGGTCTGATGCGACTGCGACATAGTAGTTATGTATCTGTATGGAATAAAAGGATGTGAGGATCCTTGCGCCAAGCTCCACGAAGCCCAATATCATTGCGAGCTGCGCATAGCCTACCGACTGGATCGTGTGCCTGTAGATGAAGATCATCGCGAGGAAGAAATAGCATACCGCACACTCAATGATATAAGGCATTGCCCACGGAATATAAAGCGAGATGTCGACCTCCGAATCGAAGAAGATCCAGAGGATCTTTGGCACGGACAGGATAGATATCAATGCAGCTGCGGCAGAATAGAAGATATAGAGCTTTAAGGCGCTGTTTACGCCCTGTCTGATCCTCTTCATGTTCTTCGCGCCGTAGTTCTGGCCGGCGTAAGCTGCCATCGTCTGGCCTACGGAGAACATACCCATCGTGATGATGCCCTGGAACTTGCTTGCTGCGGTGATGGCGCCGACGGCGATGTAGTCGAAAGTATTGAATGCGCTCTGCATTATGACCGTGCCGGATGCGGTGATGCCGTACTGGATGGACATCGGAATGCCGTACCTGAGCTGCTCCTTGATGATAGCGGGATTCCATTTCCAGTCCTCTTTGGAAGGCCTTAATGCAGGCATTGCAGCATAGATGAATATGATGCACGGAATTACCGCAAGGCCCTGTGCTATTACTGTCGCAAGTGCCGCGCCGAATGTGCCCATCTTAAATCCGACTATGAACCAGAGGTCTAAGCCGACGTTGGTCGCAGCCGAGCATATAAGGAAGATCAAGGGCATAAGGCTGTTTCCGACCGCCCTCATAAGTGATGCGCAGTAGTTATAGAGGATCACGCAGACGATGCCTGCGCAGATCGTCGAAATATATGTCAGTGCATAATCGAAGATCTCTTCGGGCGTGTTCATGAGAACGAGAAGAGGACGCATGAATAAAAGGCCGGCAGCCGTTATGATTGCTGCGATTATCAGTGACAGATAAAGACCGTTCGTGACGGAAGCCTTTACGCCCTTGGTATCGCCCGCGCCGTATCTCTGGCTCGTAACGATCGTAAAGCCCGATACCATTCCGTTTGACGTTCCGAACATGAGGAACATGATGGTTCCGGTAGATCCGACGGCAGCAAGAGCCAGCGCGTCGACATTTCTGCCGACGATTATTGTGTCCACGATGTTATAGAGCTGCTGGGCGATATTTCCAAGCAGGAGCATCAGTGTGAACTTGAATATGATCGACATCGGATTGCCCTTTGTCATGTCCAGATCAGTTCTTGCCATATGGATCCTTTTGATTTTGAAGTCTACACATTATAGGTCTTCAGTTATTCCGTTTCATATCAAATAGATTGCTTATTTATAATTTAATCAACGGCAAAACCCCTTAATTCACGGCTTGTTTACACACGTTGCCAGCAAGAGCAAGAAATGAATAATAAATGCGGGTAAAATACAATCATACGGCTTTGAAATGCTGTATATTCAACTCACATCGATATTTTACGGGAATAATCAGGAGGATCTGTCTATGAATGAGATAACCCTTAACTGGAATGAATATACAGAGGCAGCGATCAAGACGGCTGCAGAAGGCATCGTCATGATCGAGAACAAAGATAATGTTCTTCCGTTAAAGACCGGCGCCCGTGTCGCTCTCTTCGGAAGAATGCAGATCCATTACTACAAGTCCGGAACAGGTTCCGGCGGCATGGTAAACGTTCACCATGTAACGGACATCAGAGAAGGTCTCAATGACTGCGAAAGCGTCACTCTTGATGCTGAGCTCATGGACATATACGACAAATGGGATGAACAAAATCCCATCGACGCAGGACTCGGCTGGGGCAAGGAGGCATGGTCCCAGGCCGAGATGCCTGTGTCCCTTGATCTCGCTGAAAAGCTCGCTTCCCGCAATGACTACGCGGTCATCATCATCGCAAGGACTGCAGGCGAAGACAGGGATAATTCCGCCGAGAAGGGTGCATACTTCTTAAGCGACAGCGAAGAAGAGATGCTCGCGAATGTAACCAGGGCATTCGATAAGACTATTGTCCTTCTTAATGTCGGCAACATCATCGACATGTCATTCGTCGAAAAGTACGGCATCAAGAGCGTTCTCTATGTATGGCAGGCCGGTATGATCGGCGGCATCAGCGCCGCAAGAGTCCTTACAGGCAAGGAAAATCCTTCCGGTGCGCTTCCCGATACGATCGCGAAAAAGCTCGAAGACTATCCTTCAGATGCCAATTTCCTTAAGGACATCAAGGAAGACATCTATCAGGAAGACATCTTCGTCGGCTACAGATACTTCTCCACATTCGACACAAAGGACGTTCTCTATCCCTTCGGATTCGGCCTGTCCTATACATCTTTCGAGCTTTCCGGCATATCTTTCGACTATGACAGCGAAAAAGTAACGGTAAGCGCAACTGTTAAGAACACAGGCAGCGTGTCAGGCAAGAAGGCTGTCATGCTCTACTGCAAAGCTCCTGACGGCAAGCTTTCCAAGCCTTCCAGAGTACTGGCGGGATTTACAAAGACCGGCAACATTCCTTCAGGCTGCGAAGAGCGCATCACCATTACAGCTCCTTTCAGAAGATTCGCTTCATTTGACGACGACGGAAGAACGGGCTTCGGAACAACAGGATTCGTTCTCGAGAAGGGCACTTATGAATTCTTCCTCGGAAGCGATTTCATCAGCGCTGAACCTGCCGGTTCTTTCGAGCTTGCTGAAGGAAAGCTTCTTGAAGCTCTCGAGAATGCCCTCCTTCCGCTCAAGCCCTATAAGCGTCTTACGGCTATCCCCAACGGTGACGGCACATATTCAAAGGGCGAGGAGGATACTCCTCTTAAGACTGTTGATTTCCTTGCGACAAGAATGGACAGAGTCGCTCCGGAGATCCCTCAGACCGGCGATAAGGGCATAAGGCTCACTGACGTTAAGCACGGCAAGAATACGATGGATGAATTCATCGCACAGCTTACCGATGAGGATCTTTGCCTCATGATCAGAGGCGAGGGCATGGGCAGCCCCAAGGTTACCATTGGCACAGCCGCTGCGTTCGGAGGCGTAACCAGGGAACTCAAGGCTCTGGGCGTTCCTACGCTCTGCTGCACTGACGGTCCTTCGGGAATGAGACTTGATTCAGGCAAGAAGGCCTTCTCTCTTCCTAACGGAACATGCCTTGCATCTACATTCAATGTTGAGCTTGTCGAAGAGCTTTATTCATATCTCGGCATCGAGATGCTCTCCAATAAGATCGACGCTCTCTTAGGCCCCGGCATCAACATCCACAGGCATCCGCTTAACGGACGTAACTTCGAATATTTCTCCGAAGATCCGCTCCTTACGGGCCTCATGGCTGCAGCTCAGGTCAAGGCTTTGGAGAAATCCGGCGTAACACCTGTTATCAAGCACTTCTGCGCAAACAATCGTGAGACCAACAGACGCGAGATGAGCTCCCGCGTCTCATCACGCGCGCTCCGAGAGATCTACCTGCCCGCTTTCGAGATCGCGATCAGGGAAGGCGGCGCAAGATGCGTCATGACGAGCTACAACCGCATCAACGACACGTATAGCGCCAACCACTACGACCAGAACACCATGATCCTCCGCGAGCAGTGGGGCTTTACTGGCCTTGTAATGACCGACTGGTGGGCTTATATCAACAAGGAAGTCACGCTTGCCGAGAAGTACAATCTCGAAGATCATTCGGTCATGGCAAGATCCCAGAATGATGTTTATATGGTCTGCACCTGCGTCGAAAAGGAGAACCTCTTAGAAGCTGACACCTACAAGGAGCTTACCGAAGGTGACGGCTCACAGATCACGCGTGCAGAGCTCCAGAGAAATGCAAGGAACATCCTGAACTTTGCCATGAACACTCCTGCCATGGACAGGGTCGAAGGCAATGAGGTCAAGATCTGCCATATAGACAGCCCTTTCTCCGACGATGACGTTGAAGTCGATACCGATGTTTACTATGAGATGACGGATGAGATCACGATAGAGTGCAAGACAAAGACTTCAAGAGGAAAGGATTTTGTCTTCGGCATCACATGCGAGAAGCAGGGCTACTATTCGCTTGAATTCACGGGCTATTCCAACTTAGGCGAACTCGCGCAGATCCCCATGACCTGCTATATCACGAGCATTCCTTTTGCCGTCGTCACATGGAACGGTACGAACGGTGAACTCGTCACAAAGGAAGCCGAGTGCATGATGTATGCAAAGAACTGCGTCTTCCGCGTGCATTTCGCATCAGGCGGCGTAACGATCAAGTCGCTTAAGATCAAATACTTAAGACCGCTGGATTAAGGCAAAAATACAGCAGATGTTTTATAAACAAAGTATTTTGTATTAAAATAGGGTCGGCTCTTTTTGAGCCGGCCTATTAAATAGTAAGGGGATATATGAGAAGAGATTACTTCACATGTGTATTCTTGGGACTTATAGCGGGTGCTCTGGCATTCGTCTTCTTCTCGCCGCTCTATTTTACCTTTGACGGCATAGTCCCCAGAGACTTCCCGATATTAGAGCGCTTCATGAGCCTGCTCTATGCGCTGTTCTTTGTATTCTTCCTTCCTTTTTTCGCTGCTTTCAAGAAAAAGGAATGGATCAACTGGGGACTTGCGGCATACGGGTTCCTGATCTATCTGCCTTTGTGGTTCTATCCTGCAGAGAAGCTCGCGATGGAGGATGCCGGCATCACCACGAAGCTCGGCGCACTCGTATTAAGAACGATCTATAACGTAATGCAGGCGCCTTTTGCGGCTTTGTCCAAGCTCATTGGCGACGCTGCCGCATCGAAGGTCGTTTACTGGCTCTTGCCGATCGCGATATTCTGGCCCATCCTTTTAAGGGTCATAAGATTCTACAGACTCGCATATCTTTCAGAGCAGCTTAACCCCATGACGCCTGACCAGGCATCTCCCAAGGCTGCCAGAAAGCCCGTAATATCCGGCAAGCCCGAAGTACTGGGCACGGTCATCTCAGCGCCCGTTACGGCTCAGACACCTGCCGACATCACAAGAAAGCACCTGCCTTCCTTTAACGGTGAAGACATATCTTCCATCAAGGCTCCCACTGCAGAAGAGAAGCCCGCATTGAAGGACGGCATTAAGACGAAGCCGCGTGCCGGAGTAAGAGCTCCCGTAAGGCCTGTTCATATCGGCGCGCCCGAGAAGAAGCCAGTTGAAGCGTTAGGTGCCGGAGCACCTGTGGAAGATAAGAAGAGTGAAGAACCGATAGTGCTCGGAGCTCCCAAGCCGAAGGCAGATGAGGCCATACCGATGCCTCCTCCGAAGCCTAAAGCAGACGATGTCATACAGCTTGGAGCGCCCGGCGGCAGCGGAAGTGATCCGGTAATTCCGGGACAGCCTTTCCGGGACGGCGGAGATAATGAGCGTTAAGCGTTTCCCGCGAGGTTGAAAACCTACCTGACACCTTGTAAAATGTATCAGTTGACTAAAAGTATGGAGAATAGGAACGATGGCTAAGAACAAAAAATACTGGAAGACGTTGCTCGCAAGCAGCTCCGACAAGAAGCATGCCGCGCAGACCGGTGAAGACCCGCTCGAAGAAGGTCTCAAGCAGCTTACATGGTTTGAGAGTTCCAAGCAGGCCGTAAGAAGAGGCATCAACAAGACATATGAGACTTTCGGTGAGGAAGTCGGCAACTCTGTAACTTCCGGCGTCGCTGTCCTTTATCTTTTAGGTCTCCTTCCTTTCGCTGCAATAAACACATACTTAAGAGTATCAGCAGAGAACAGTGCTTCACAGGCACATGTCATCATGTCTGTCATAGCTATCTCCGCTTTCATCATCACCTTGATCTTAGCGCTCCTCATGTCCACGGTATATCACCTCATGAAGCACGGTACTCCTCACAAGAGAGTAATGAACAAGGTCAACAGAAGCGTTGCATACTTTGCGATCCTCGGCGCATACACTCCTATCTGCATCAACGTGCTTGGCCCCATCTCAGGCGCAGTCCTCTGGGCTCTGGAAGCAGCTTGTGCAGTCGCAGGCGTCCTCGTTACCGCACTTGCTTATCACACAAAGGTCGGCAAGGGATTCACTTATTTCATCTATGCATTGATGGGTTGGGGAATCATCTTCAGGATCATCGAGTTCTACAAGAACACATCAACAGTTACGTTCTGGCTCCTCATGTCCGGTGCGATCGTATATACGGTAGGTATTTTTTTCGCGCCCTCCAAGAGAAGATTCAAGTTCTCCCACATGGTCTGGCACTTCTTCTGCATTGCAGGCGTCGTCCTCCACGTTCTGGGATTTGTATATTTCTTCAAATGATCTGATATTAATTTAAGATTAATGAGCCCGACCTCCGTTTGAAAGAGGCGGGCTTTTCTTTTGGTCCGCTCTGATGCCTTGTATAGTTGCATCACAGACTTTTTGGGGCTTGAAATTGTAGAAAAATATTAAACCCGCACAACCGGGGATATTCCAAATTATTCAAGTGTACAAATCGGATTTGTCCAAATACGATTTTTCTTGACCGGGGGTACCCGTATTGTAAAATATCTTTAGCAATATCTAATGCTTCCCCGTGCCGTAGATTATCCGGTGTGGGGTTTTTTAAGAAATAAGGAGGATAAGAAAATGCCAGAATTTTTAACAGGCCCGATCATTGCAGCAATAATCATTGCGATCATTGTGATCATCATCATTATCTGCAGCTATGTTAAGGCACCGCCGGACAAGGCCTACATCATCTCGGGTCTCCGCAGGAACCCTAAGATCCTTATCGGTAGAGCAGGCCTCAAGATGCCCTTCTTCGAGAGAAAGGACGAGCTCCTGATCAAGCAGATCTCGATCGACATCAAGACCGACGGCTATGTACCTACAGCAGACTTCATCGGTGTAAACATCGACGCCGTCGCAAAGGTAAGGGTCATGAGCGAAGGTGAAGGCGTTAAGCTCGCCATGAAGAACTTCCTCAATATGAAGGAACAGCAGATAGCAGATTCCCTCGTTGATTCCCTCCAGGGTAACATGAGAGAGATCATCGGTACGATCACCTTAAAGGATCTCTGCAACGACAGAAAGAAGTTCGGTGACGACTCTGCAACGACAGAAAGAAGTTCGGTGACGAGGTTCAGCAGAAGGCTCAGGAAGACATGAAGCGTCTCGGTATCGAGATCATCTCCTGCAACGTTCAGCACGTAACGGATGAGAAGGATCTCATCAACGCTTTGGGTCAGGACAACATGGCTAAGATCCAGAAGGATGCTTCCATCGCTAAGGCTCAGGCAGACAGAGACGTAGCTATCGCTCAGGCACAGGCTCAGAAGGAAGCTAACGACGCTAAGGTCGCAGCAGATACTGAGATCGCCGTAAAGCAGAACGAACTCGCTATCAAGAGAGCAGAGCTCAAGACAGTCGAAGACTCCAAGCAGGCTGAGGCTGACGCAGCTTACGAGATTCAGAAAGAGAATCAGAGAAAGACCATCGAGGTCACAAAGACCAACGCCGACATCGCACGTCAGGAGAAGGAAGTCGACCTCAAGAGGAAAGAAGCTGAAGTTAAAGAGCAGGCCCTCGACGCTGAAGTCAAGAAGAAGGCAGAAGCCGAGAAGTTCGCTAAACAGCAGGCTGCAGACGCATCTCTCTATGAGAGACAGAGAAAGGCAGAAGCTGAGAAGTTCGAACTCGAGAAGCAGGCTGAAGCACGTAAGGTACAGGCTGAGGCAGATCTCTATGCCAAGGCTCAGGAAGCTGAAGGTATCCGTAAGGTCGGTGAAGCTGAGGCTGCAGCTATCGCAGCTAAGGGTTTAGCTGAGGCTGAGGCACTCGAGAAGAAGGCTGAAGCCATGAAGAAGTACGGTCAGGCAGCTATGATGGAAATGATCGTTAAGGCACTTCCTGAGATGGCAGCTGAGATCGCAAAGCCTCTGTCCACGATCGACAAGGTTACGATCATCGATTCAGGCAACAGCGCAGACGGTACAGGCGTAAGCTCAATGGGATCCTATGTTCCTTCCGTCCTTGCACAGACAATCGAGTCTGTTAAGGAAACAACGGGAATCGACATCAGAGAGATCATGAGAGCCAATACTTATGACGCTAAGGTCAACAAGAACATCACAGTTTCCGGTCTTGAGAATGTCCAGACACTGAACGTCTCAACCGGTGAAGCAGAGTCAGTAAGCGGCGCTCCTGCAGCACCTGCTGCACCCACAACGCCGACGACATAAGCCCGGCTTTAAGCTGTGAACTGATTAACAAAACCTATACATACCGCCCCTTCGGAAGATTCCCTTCCGGAGGGGTTTCACTTATTTGGGGTGATCACAGGCTTGCGGTGGTGCTTTGAAGAGGGCGAAAAACGAAATAGTCTTTATTCATGATGACAGGTGTATTTGAACCGGTATAAAGCGTTCTGACAATTTTCATTGGTTCGATTTCCGGAATTGATTCTCTGAAATATAAGTTCCACATCGCTTCATAGACAGCAAGCTCTCTTTCAATATCTTCTCTTAATTCCATTTTTGCATACAGATCTATTCCGACTTGGGAATCCGGACTGTATCTTTGCATACCAACGATGAGCCTCTTTCTCAGCGTTCTGTCCACCATGCGTTCATGGATCTTAACCTTCGGCAGCTGATCAAGAAGGCGGCGGCAGTAATTGATCTTAAGTGCAAGATATTCTCTTGAAATGTATTTATCAATGATCTCCATGCCGCGATTATAGCCCCTTGCTTTGTCGTTTTTGTGTAAACAAATCCGACAAAATACGACAAAGCCGGGCAAGCCAAAAAGCGCAAAAACGGCCTCATATCAGGTTAAAGATAAAACAAATAAAATACTACATCAACATTGCGAAAAGAAGTCGCCATACAACTAAAAGAGGCTGCCCGCATTGGACAGCCTCTATAGGTTATTTAATTACAACTCTTAAGTTGGCTTTATCAGCCGAAGAGTGTGAGCAGGATACCTGCAGCAACTGCTGAACCGATAACGCCTGCAACGTTCGGACCCATGGCATGCATGAGCAGGAAGTTGGAAGGGTTCTCCTTCTGGCCGACCTTGGAAGCAACACGTGCTGCCATAGGAACTGCGGAAACGCCTGCTGCGCCGATGAGCGGATTGATCTTCTTGCCGGACAGGAAGTACATAACGATACCGATGAGGAGTCCGCCGACTGTAGCGAAGGCGAAAGCGCAAAGGCCGATGATGATGATCTTAACTGTCTCGAGCTTGAGGAAGTTAGCGCCGACTGCTGTGGCACCAACGGATGTTCCGAGGAAGATCGTTACGATGTTGCACATTGCGTTCTGTGCTGTGTCGGAAAGACGCTCTGTAACACCGGATTCTCTGAAGAGGTTACCAAGCATGAGGCAGCCCAGAAGAGGTGCAACGGAAGGAAGGATGAGAACGCAGACAACAGTTACGATGATAGGGAAGCAGATCTTTTCTGCCTTGGAGACAGGTCTTGTCTGCTCCATTTTTACCTGGCGCATCTTCTTTGTTGTAAGAAGCTTCATGATAGGCGGCTGGATCATAGGAATCAGGGCCATGTATGAATATGCTGCGATAGCGATGGCGCCGAGGAGCTCAGGTGCGAGCTTTGATGTGAGGTAGATAGCTGTCGGGCCGTCAGCACCGCCGATGATACCGATGGAAGCAGCGCCCTGAGGATCGAATCCAAGGAGACAAGCTACTACGAATGCGAATGAGATACCGAACTGAGCGCCAGCACCCATGAAGAAGGATGAAGGTCTGGAGATCAGGGGTCCGAAGTCTGTCATAGCGCCTACTGCCATGAAGATGAGGCAGGGGAAGATATCCATCTTAACGCCGATGTACAGGAAGTCGAAAAGACCCGGATCGATGTGCGCACCGGTAGCGGGATCATGATATCCGCCGCCTAATGCTGTCCAGTTGATGTCGCCCTGGAACCACTCGGGGTGGAAGATTCCGCCGCCGGGCCAGGGGAGGTTTGTAAGGAGCATACCGAATGCGATAGGGAGCAAGAGCAAAGGCTCATACTGCTTCTTGATTGCGAGATAGAACAGGATGAACGAGACGAGGATCATCACGCCCTGCTGCCACGACATCGTGGCAATACCTGAGGTCTCCCACAGATTTTTTAATACTTCTAACATTACCTGCTACCCCCTGATCAAGAAATCGTTACCAAAGGTGTGCCTGTGTCAACAGATGCGCCCTTTGTTACGAGAACCTGAGCAACTGAACCGGAGCAAGGTGCATAGATCTCGTTCTCCATCTTCATAGCTTCGAGGATGCAAACGAGCTCGCCTTCCTTAACTGCCTGACCGACAGCGACCTTAACGTCAAGGATCGTACCGGGCATAGGTGAGTTAACAGGTGTTGTGCCTGCGGCAGCAGCGGCAGCGGGTGCAGCGGCGGGTGCCGGAGCAGCAGCGGGTGCGGCAGCAGGAGCGGGAGCAGCTGCGGGTGCAGCAGCAACTACAGCAGTTGTCTTGATGAGATTGGCCTTGCCTTTCTCGACTTCTACCTCATAAACTTTATCGTTGATAGTTACGTTATAAATCATGGATGTTCTCCTTTAATCTTTTTCGACCAACTTGATTGACTTGAATACGAGCTCTTCGAGCGGGATTCCGGAGTCATCAGCGACGATTGCCATGATCATGGCAGCGGTCTTCTCATCACAGTTCTTAAGCTTCAATGATCCGGAAGAGAATACCTCTTCGGAAGCTGCAGGAGCAGCGGGTGCTGCAGCGGCAGGAGCTGCCTTTGCGGGTTCTTCCTTAGTGCCGAGCTTTGTGATGCCCTGGATGATCTTTCCTGAAAGAGAGATCAGGATGTACATCAGGAAGAGCACACCGAATACCACGAGGATAACGATGCCGGCGTTCATCATCATCTCACCGATGGTGAGGTGTGAACCGCGCTCTACAGCCAACTGAATAACAGGATTCATAATCAATCCTCCTTCTTCTCGATGGTGTAGTTAACTGTGTTGGATTCTTTCTCTTCACGTGCAGCGAAGAACTTCTCTGCAACCTGAGGGAAAGCGATGTAGGAGAGGACGTCCTCGTCGGATCTTGCCTTGTCGCCAAGTTCCTTCTTTGTCTTCTCGAAAGCGGGCTCTAATGAATCAGCATATCTGCCCTTAACGAGTTCTTCAGGCTTCCAGCATCTGTCGATGAGTTCCTGGTTGACTTCGCCCGGTGCTCTGCCGTACTCGCCTCTGAGGTAAGCCTTGATCTCCTTGGAGATGTTCTTATATCTCTCGCCTAAGAGAACGTTCTGGACTGCCTGGTTACCGACCATCTGGGACAGAGGTGTAACGAGCGGGGGATAACCCATGTCCTTACGTACTGCAGGGATCTCGGCAAGTGCTTCGTCGAACTTATCGAGAGCGTGCATATCCTTGAGGTTAGCGATCATGTTGGAGAGCATTCCGCCCGGAACCTGATACTTGAGGATGTCAGCCTTGATGCCCATGACTGTAGGATTGAGAGTGCCGTTGTCAAGGAACTTCTTTCTTACGGGTACGAAGTAATCAGCGATCTCCTTGAGCTTGTCCATATCAAGACCCGAGTCATAGCCGAACTGCTTAAGTGTGTAAGCCATTGTCTCAGTAGCGGGCTGTGATGTGCCGCCTGCCATTGTGGAGATAGCGCAGTCGATTCCGTCAACACCTGCTTCAACAGCCTTAAGGAGAGTCATAGGACCCATGCCTGTTGTGTGGTGTGTGTGGAAGAAGAGAGGTACTTTGATGTTTGCGCCCTTGATAGCCTTGATGAGATCATAAGCTTCCTTAGGTGAGCAGATGCCTGCCATGTCCTTGATAGCGATGGAGTCAACGCCCATGCGCTCAAGTTCCTTGCACATTTCAACGTACTTCTCGATTGTATGTACAGGTGAAGTTGTGTAGCAGATGCAGCCCTGTGCATGCTTGCCGCACTTCTTTACCTCGTCAATGCAGACTTCAATGTTTCTGAAATCATTGAGGGCGTCGAAGATACGGAAGATATCCATACCGTTCTCTGCAGCCTTGCGGCAGAAGAGTCTTACGACGTCATCGGGATAGTGCTTGTAGCCTAAGATGTTCTGACCGCGGATGAGCATCTGAAGGGGAGTCTTCTTGCAGACAGCCTTGATCTTTCTAAGTCTCTCCCACGGATCCTCGTCCAGATATCTGAGGCATGAGTCGAATGTAGCGCCGCCCCAGCACTCGAGTGAGTAGTAGCCGGCGTTGTCCAAAGTCTCAAGGATGCCCTCGAAATCGGAGAACGGCATACGTGTTGCGATGAGCGACTGCTGTGAGTCACGCAGCACGGTTTCTGTGATTTTTACTTTCATTGAAGTCACACTCCTTGTAATTAAAAAATAACCTTAGTAAGTATATAGGGTTTGCCCAAATAAGTGAATAAGAAATTTTGGGTTTAACAGTCATTTTTTTATGCTTTTTTGGTATTATTTTCGAACCCCTCGAAAAAGGGACGGCAAAGTGAGCTGCAGAACCCTGAAAATTGGCAGTTTACATTCAAAATATGCGGGTGTATACTTAATTGCTCGCAAAGGGGACTTTGTGCTCATATTTGCGCGTAAAAATAAAGAAAGGAGATGTATTGATGCCAACGTTCAATCAATTGGTTAAGTCCGGCAGACAGTCCAAGACATTCAAGTCTGCTTCCCCGGCGCTTCAGTTCTCGATGAATACCATCAGAAATAAGCAGACAAATCTTGATTCGCCTCAAAAGCGCGGCGTTTGCACAGTTGTTAAGACAACTACACCTAAGAAGCCTAATTCAGCTCTTCGTAAGGTAGCAAGAGTCCGTCTTACAAATGGCTACGAGGTTACTGCTTATATTCCGGGAATCGGACACAACCTTCAGGAGCACTCTGTTGTACTTATCAGAGGCGGACGTGTTAAGGACCTCCCTGGTGTACGTTATCACATCGTAAGAGGCACACTTGATACAGCCGGCGTTGCTGATCGTCAGCAGGGCAGATCTAAGTACGGCGCTAAGAAGCCGAAGGCTGCTAAGGTTAAGAAGTAATCCCGCGTAAGATTTACGCAGGGGTTGGACATAAGTGATCAGTACATTGTTCATATATGGACATTGCCTGACTGAGACACTTAACACGGTCCACAAGAACAACTGAAACGTGAGTACCTATGGTTTCAAGTTTTAGACAGTAAAACTTTAATAATCATGTTAGGAGGGAAGCAAAGTGCCAAGAAAAGGCAATACCCCAAAGAGAACCGTTCTTCCGGATCCGGTCTACAATGACGTTGTAGTAAGTAAGCTTATCAACAACATCATGCTTGACGGTAAGAAGGGCGTAGCTCAGAAAATCACATACGGCGCCTTCGATATCATCAAAGAGCGCACAAATGAAGAGCCCCTCGAAGTATTCAGAAAGGCTCTTGCTAACGTAATGCCCACCCTCGAGTGCAAAGCACGCCGTGTTGGTGGTGCTAACTATCAGATCCCTATGGATGTTAAGCCTGAGAGAAGACAGACATTAGGTCTTCGCTGGATCGTTCAGTACTCGAGAAACAGATCCGAGCGCACCATGAAGGAGCGCCTCGCTGCTGAGCTTATGGATGCAGCAAACGAGACAGGCGGAGCATTCAAGAGAAAAGAAGAGATGCACAGAATGGCTGAGGCTAACAAGGCTTTCGCGCATTTCAATCGTTAATCACCGGTTAAGAAAGGACATTAATACTAATGGCTACAACAAGAGCATACCCGCTTGAGAAGACCAGAAACATCGGTATTATGGCTCACATCGACGCCGGTAAGACAACAACTACCGAGAGAATTCTTTATTACTCCGGCGTTAACCGTAAGATGGGTGAGGTTCACGAAGGTGCTGCTACCATGGACTGGATGGTTCAGGAGCAGGAGAGAGGTATCACGATTACCTCCGCAGCTACAACAGCTCCCTGGAAGGGCCACAGAATCAACATCATCGACACTCCCGGCCACGTTGACTTCACAGTAGAAGTTGAGCGTTCACTCCGTGTACTCGATGGTGC
>CACWXL010000022.1 GCA_902764825.1 Oscillospiraceae bacterium | reverse complement strand
AACACAATATGATCAGTGAAGGATAATTTCTTATATGCAGCAATGATTTCATTCAATTCTGAAATCTTTCCGGCTCCCTAAACAACAAACAAATGTTCTGTTTATATGATAGAACTAGAACGATTGTTTGTCAACTATGAAGTTTAAAAGAGCCTTAGCATTTTAATCAATGATAAGAAAATGAACACGCCGCATAGTATAATTATCCAAATCAAAAACGGCGGCATCATATGACAAACACAAGAAAATTCTGGACTTTAAGATACATCATCATCAACGCGACATACTTTGCCGTATACAGCGGCATTCATGCGTATGCGTCCGTCTTCCTGCTCGAAAAGGGTTTCTCCAACACCCTTATCGGCATCACATTGGCGCTCGCCAATATCCTTTCCGTTATATTCCAGCCTTTTATAGCAGGCCTCATCGATAAGCAGGGCAAGCTCACAAACCGCAATGTCTCTATGGCATCCACTGCCCTGCTCCTTATAGGCTCTGTCCTCCTGCTCCTGATCAAGAGCGGAATCGCAGTGATATTCATTATTTTCGCGCTCATATACATGGTGCAGATGGTATACCAGCCGATCATAACGGCCATGTATTTCGAATATGAGGCGGCAGGATGCCACATCTATTACGGGCTTGCAAGAGGTCTCGGATCGGCAGGATTTGCCGTCACATCTTTCTTCACCGGCAGAGCCATCGGAAAGTTCGGTGTGACCATCCTCATGATCCTGGACATCATCTTCCTTACGATCGCGCTTATCGTGCTCTATTTCTTCAAGAAGCCCAAAGTCGAGACACCGAAGGCAGAGAAGAATGAGGTCGCGCACAACAATCTCTTCAGCTTTATCAAGACATTTCCCGGCTTCATGCTCTTCGTGCTCGCGGCAGTCTGCTTCTTTTTCGCGCACAATGCGATCAACGATTACATGATCCAGATAATAACTCCCCTAGGTGGCACGGAGGCGCAGATGGGAACGGCAGTCTTCATCGCAGCGCTCTTGGAGCTCCCGACGATGGCTCTGATCGATAAAATCATGAAGAAGATATCTGTTAAGAACCTTCTCCTGATCTCAGCAACCGCGTTCCTTATCAAGACTCTCCTGATGCTCCTGGCGCCCAACATGGTCATCGTATATATCAGCCAGGCAATGCAGATGTTCGCATATGCGGTCTTCATCCCTGCCGGCGCTTATTTCGTCAATCAGACGATGGCAAGACTTGATCAGGTTAAGGGGCAGGCTTATATCAACTGCTCGATCACACTGGGCGGCGTCTTCTCAAGTCTGGTATGCGGAAGACTTCTTGATATAAAGGGGCCTC
Organism: Oscillospiraceae bacterium; assembly: GCA_902764825.1. Lineage (GTDB taxonomy): Bacteria > Bacillota > Clostridia > Saccharofermentanales > Saccharofermentanaceae > Saccharofermentans. The sequence continues at coordinate 23,695 of CACWXL010000022.1, read as the reverse complement.
ACTTCATGCTCATCGTAAGTCTTGCAGTTACGGCAATCGGTCTTGTGATCGCATTCTTTGCACTCAAAGTTGTGGCAATATCAAGGAAAACCACTCTTAAATAAAATTCAGTATTGAACATTGTATAATACCGCGTTATACTCCCCATATAGGCCGGAAGCCTGACGGGAGAGATTTATATGAGTAACGAATGCTGTTTGAAGTATCCCTTGTTAATGGTCCACGGGATGGGATTCCGTGACAGAAAGCACCTGTGCTATTGGGGCAGGATCCCCAAAGTTCTTGAATCACAGGGCGCGAACGTCTTCTTCGGTCACCAGGACGCCGTAGGGTCCGTCGAAGGAAATGCAGATATCATCGCCAAAAGCCTTGATGAGGTCCTGAAGATCACGGGCGCACCGAAGGTAAATATCCTGGCGCATTCCAAGGGCGGTCTTGAGTCCAGATATCTCTTTAACCACGGTTACAGCGACAAGATCGCATCGATCACCACGATCGACACCCCCCATCACGGTTCAAAGACAGTGGACTTCCTGATGAAGGCTCCAAAATGGATGGTCAAGGCCGCTGCAAAAGGCAACGACATCTGGCATAAGATGTTAGGCGACAAGCACCCTGACAGCTACGCATGCTTCGACATCCTCACTACCGGGACTGCCGAGAAGTTCAATATCGATAATCCCACACCGGACAACATACTTTGCCAGAGCTACGGCTTCAAGTGCAAAGGCTCGTTCTCCGATTCCGTCTTCTGCATTACTTATCCGATCGTTCGAAAATTCGACGGCGACAACGACGGCATGGTCTCTACCGATTCCATGCACTGGGCAGACTTTAAGGGCATCCGCACCTCCACTACACACAGAGGTATTTCCCATGCTGATGTTGTCGATATGAGACGAAGACGCTTTACGAAGAAGACACCTTCTTCAGACAATGAAGTCAGCGACATCGTCCCCTTCTACGTGGAAGTCGTAAAGGGACTTAAGGAAAAAGGGTATTAATTCCGCAATAATCGTTTCTCCTCTTTTGCCTCACTTGATTTCAAGTAGACTTTAGGTTGCCTCTTTATCATAAGGCCATAAAGCACCAAGGAGGAATAAGGCAATGGTCAGGAAAAAGGTTCTGTTAATACTCGCGATCGTAACTGCAGCGGCCATGTCAGTCTCAGTTACTGCTTGTCTCGCTTCAAATAAAGCATCAGTATCTTCTGAAACAGAAGTTCAGACTCAAACTGAAGATATAACGACATCAGAAGAGATAAGCAATACCGAAGACGGCGGACACGCGATAGAAGTAAGCGGAGATGAAGCCTCATATTCGAACATAAAAGTAACCAAGACAGGTGATTCATCTTCAGGAGATGAGGCAGATTTCTACGGTGACAACGCCGCTGTTTTCGCGACCGACGGCGCAACATTAACACTTGAGGATATCGTAGTCAACACCAACGGAAAACACGCAAATGCAGTCTTCTCATACGGAAGCGGGACAACAGTAAACATCAGCAATTCCGTTATCACCACTTCAGGAAACTGCTCCGGCGGTCTCATGACGACAGGCGGCGGAACGATGAACGCGGCAAATCTCGACATTCACACGACGGGTAATTCATCCGCAGCGATAAGATCAGACAGAGGCGGCGGAACCGTAAATGTCGACGGCGGCACTTATGTGACGGACGGCAAGGGCTCCCCTGTCATATACTCCACAGCAGACATAACTGTCAGCAACGCCACCCTTGAATCGACAACATCCGAAGGCGTGGTCGTCGAAGGCAAGAATTCCGTTACGCTCAATAACGTATCTCTTACAGCCGATAACAACGCCCATAACAGCAATAAGTCAGATAACTATAAAGCCGTAATGATCTACCAGTCGATGTCAGGCGACGCATCAGTCGGCCTTGCAACTTTCACCATGACAGGCGGCTCGATTACAAACAAGAACGGCGACGTATTCTTCGTAAATAATACTTCGGCAACGATAACACTCGAAAATGCAGAGATAATAAATCAGGACACTGACGGCGTCTTCTTAAGGGCAGCTGCAGCAGGCTGGGGCACGGAAGGCTCCAACGGCGGCAAGGTAAATCTCATACTCAAAGATCAGGATCAGACCGGCGATATCGTCGTAGATAAAGTCTCTGCGTTGAACCTTTATCTCTCAGAAGGCACGACTTACACAGGCGCTATTAACGCAGCCAACGAAGGCGAAGTTTATGTAGAGATCGAAAAGGGTTCCAAATGGGTCCTCACAGGCGATTCATATATCACAGGCCTCACATGCGAAGCTGATGCGGTCGATCTTAACGGACACAAGCTCTACGTAGGAGGCACCGAATACACAGCAGGCACATCTTCAACAGGAACAGCTATTACGATAACAACCGAATCATCCGGAAAACCGGACGGCATGCCCGGTGAACCTCCTTCAGGCGGTATGCCGGACGGCGAGAAGCCCTCAGGAGACTTCCCGGGCGACCCTCCGTCAGGCGATAAGCCTCAGGGCGATCCTCCTTCAGGTGACCCGCCTTCAGGCAGTCCCGGCAGTAACGGCGGTGAGCCTCCGGCAAAGCCAAGTGAAAAAACTACATAAATAAATGGACGGTGTCTCAAAAGGACACCGTCTTTATTTTGTGATGCATCACTCAATACTATTCATAACCAGATCCGCAACTGACTCTACTGACATTCCGGTTGTATTTATACAATTGTCCAAGCTCGAAAAAAACTCCAACGACTTCATTGAAACCTTGAGCCATTCCTCTGTGCGCCATGGGCAGGTAACATCCGCTTCCCACTGTTTTCTTAACTGTTCTTCATCACTTGCCAGAGTAACAGACTTTACGTTCAATCCCATATCTCTGATGCCGTTTATTAAGTTCTCGCGAACTTGTTCATCGTCCATGATCCACGCAACAACTACCATTTTGCAGACAGAACAGTCCTTGTAATTGCTGATCATGTGAAGGATATTGTTGACTGCCATATCCCTGGTTTCTTTGTTTCCGATAAACGGATGAAGATCCATGCACCAATCGCCGTCAATAAAGGCAGTACCGGGATTAGAATCCGCGATATATGTCCCTACAGTTGTTTTTCCGATGCCCATCGGACCGTTAATAACAATTGCGTTCATTCGTTATTCCTTTATAATCAACTCGTCCATTAATTACATGTAATACCACGTAAAGAACACCTTATGCCTGATTGTGAAGTTCTCAGGATATTTCTCTTCAAGCATCTTTCTGTGTTCAGCATCAAACTGTGCTAGCTGCCCGGCATTCATTGACGCCATAACACCGCGGCTTGCCATCATACGGCCATGCCAGGAATCTCTGGTAAAAGGAATATCAACCAGCATCGTGTCCGTATGCGGATCATCGAAATAGTGTGTGTTCAGATCCTGAAGTGCCGGCGAGGCGCCTTTCCAATTGCCGTTTATTCTCTTTACTATACTGTTGGAATCCTGAGCGATCGATTCTTCTTTCAGATAGCTCATGTACAATTTCAAAAAAATACCGCCGGGCTTCAGCAGCGACTTGATCACAGGCACAACGACGTTCGGATCAAAATACCAGAAGCACTGGCATGCCGTAACAGCATCAAAACTGTGTTCCGGATAAGAAATATCTTCCGATGCCAGAACTTCATATTTGATGTTGGAATAATCTTTCGAGAGCGCGATTGCCTCAGTTATCTGCTGCTCTGAAATATCGGTCGCAATAATATCGGCACCATATTTGGCAAGACCTCTCGGTATTACACCGGTTCCCGTGCCCAGATCCAGCCATCTGCTGCCCTGTACACCGACTCCGATCTCATGCAGTTTTGAAAATACTTCTTCAGGATAAATATCCCTGTATTTTGCATATGCTTTTGAAGTCTTCCCGAAATCAAAAGCTTTCCCTTCATCTACTGTTATCTTTTCCATCCGTTTTCCCCTGGTATATTTTTGATAGAACGATAATCCTTTTATTATTCAGCTAACCGTTCAAATATCTCTTTTATCAGTTTATCTGACTTGTCTGTATTTAATCCCGGTAGAGCCATAATAAATACTCCGGACCAGTTATCCCAAGAAACAAATACATGTTCCTTTTTCATTCGTTCACCGTATTCCGGCTGGATCATTTTCTCGACAACATCTATATCGTTGCTGTCCAATTTTGAATTCTCACAAGAGAGACTTCCGTTAGCAACAGTATGCAGTTTCCAGCCGTTATCACTTTTCGAAATTATACCCATCGAAAATATAATCCTTACAATTCAATCGGCTTATATGCTAATGCTTTATCTGCTATTTCTTCGGGTGTCAGATCATCGTAGAAGATGTAATCGGTGACGTAAGGATCAAGCACACCTTTTTCCAGGAGCATTATGTCTCTGTCTGCCTCTGCTTCAGAAGCATACTTGCACGCCCGGATCCTCTTAACAATCTCTATGATCTGTTCTCTGGTAAAAGGCTCATTAAGTTCCAGATTCGGCATAAGAATAAGATCAACGACCGTATCGAGAGAAGTATATGACCAATACGCATGGAAAGGTTCGCACTCTTCGATAGTCTTACCTGTCAATTCGTTAAGACGAACACCTAATCTTTCGATCTCACTTTGGATATCGGGACTGTCGACATCCTCTTCATCGTAAATAACGGCAAGGCGGTCTATTATCTCTCCTACTTCTTTCCTAATGTCTTCCATGATGATTCCTTTCGACTGTTTCCGGTTGCCTAATTGTTCCACTTGATCACAGGTTGATCATAATCTGTATTTTCATCAGGGCCCTGACCGTCACGTTTTTTCCAAAAGCGAAGTGTAAAGGACGGAGTTTTCTCGCATTCCTCTGCCATGTCGCTACCGTCATCGAAAGAGGCAAACACAACAAATCTTTCTTCCTGAAAGTCCTTAACTAATTGGTCTCTCCAGCCCTTAATTATTCCGACCGCACGTTCAAAAAGCACTTGGCTGTCTTCATCCGACAGGAACACTTCGTTTCCTTCCCACTCCATCCAGGAGAGATCCGTATCTTCTTTGATTGCCGTATCTATACCGCAGAAATTTCCAACTCCGAAATAGGTTCTTCCAAACGGATCATTTTTCGTCCAGACCGGATAAGAATCATCAGGAACAATACCCTCGATCGAACGGGAATCAAATGCTTTCTGTGCACCGGCATTTAGCTGTATATCCATGATCCTCTCCAAACAGTCTGCTGCGTTATCTTTTTTGAATCACTTTTTCCCAACGATCAAAAAATGCGGGCTGATTCCCATCATGGAATCGTCAGTCTCAGATGCGTGCAGGATCTCAAGAAGTCTCGCACGTCTGTCGGGCTCTTCCCACTTGATGTTCAGCTCAGGTGTAAACCAGACGCAGCCTTCTACGGCGTGCTTGCCCAGTATCGAGAATCCGCCGTCAGAAAGCTCAGTGCAAAGTCCTTCCGGTGTGTGGAAATATGCGTCGGCGATTATCCTCGGATACTCGGCGGGACGGATGTGCTCGCCGGTAGACATTTCGCGCTTTAACATATCCATATAGACATCGTCATCTATAAAGTCGACGCCGTTGCCATATACGGATAAAGCCCATGTCGCAGAGCTGAATTTCGAGATGCCGGCAGCAAACAGAATTCCGCCGGGCTTTAGGATCCTGTAAGCTTCTGATATGGCCTTCATCCTGTCTGACAGATTCATCAGATGGTATAAAGGCCCCATGAGAAGCACTGCGTCACAGGAATCTGAAGGAACATCAAGCTTCCTCGCGTCGCCGACTTTGGCAACGTAAGGCGTCTTCATCTCCTTGTTGGCATATTCGACAGCAACAGGTGCGAGCTCTATCAGAGTCACATTGTGGCCCTGCTCAGCAAACCATTCTGAATAACGGCCGATACCTCCGCCGACGTCGCAGACGGTCAGGCCTGAACCTGTCAAATACTTTGATATGATCTCCTTGGATCTGTAAAACTCGATAACGCCAAGTCCTCTTTCGAGACGTCCGATCTCAGCGCCGCTGTTATAGAAATCAAATACATTGGTAATGTCTTCCATATATAATTCCCCTTAAATTGTGAAACGCAATTACTTTGCCAGATACTTGAAGAATACGTTGTTCTCGTAATCATACACGTAGAACTGCGCCTGTACCATAACAATATACTGCTCATCATTGATGTTGCCGAAAGATTCGATGCCGGTCTTGATGTCAGCTTCAGGTTCCAGTTTCATATAGGTCATGGACGTAAGAAGCGTTGATGTCAGCATAAAGTTGAAGCTCGTGTATGCTGCAACGAGGAGCGTCAGAACTATAAGTCTCGGCTTGACCTTCCTGTTGCCCTTTTCCATCATCTCGTTGAAGCTGTCTGTTACGAACATCACGGCATAAAGACAGATCGCAAACAGAGGCGCCATCGAGCCTCTCATGAGCAGATCATTAGGACCGCTCATCTTATAGATCGGAATGATCAGCATCGTTATGAAAGCGCACCAGAACATCCAGTCTTTCTTATACTTCTTGTGTATGAGCAATACCCATAAGCCAAACTCGAAAACAACATAAGCCAGATAATCGATCAGCAATGTGAGCTTGGACCCGTAGAATGTCCATATGAAGCCGTAATCGTATGTCGCATTGGAATTCGCGGTATAGAATGTCGCAAAGCAGACTATGAAAACGACCGGCGCTATCAAATTGCCAATAGTGAACAGGTTCTTAAGGACTTCTTTTGCCTTGAGCTTCCTGTTGGTAATAATCATCTTGCAGATGCACATCGGCAAGATACCGATAGCTGCCCACGGCGAATAGCAGAAGATCAGAGAGCCGAGAAGGCCGATGCTTTTCGAGTTCGTGCATAACAGGAGAAGGATCGTGATAAGCCAGCCGGGGATCGACTGATGGAACACATTCATTATCTGGTAGAAGTTTCCGACCACACGGAAATGCCAGGTCCAGTCCTCCCATGTCGCGCCAAACCCGCGCACATATTCATTGAACAGATACGGGAATACATCAAAGCCCGCAAAGAGAATGATACCGATAAAAAGGAATCTGGACTGTTTGCCGTAAAGGATCAGCGCACCTAAAGTTACCAGGATCAAGCCTATCGCCGACCATATGAGAAGAACGATCCTTGCCGTCAGAAGGCCGAAGAGTTTGCCTAATATGGCAGGGACCATCCAGAATACGAAGTAATAAGCAAACGCTACCTTGCCCTCACCTAAAGTCTCTGCAACAACAGGATTCTGCTGCGTCGAGAAATCGTAAATGACAGGCCACTTGTAATTGATCAGGTCATTGAGAGTTGCGTAGCGGACGCGGTGATCACCGATTGCCCAGCCGAATTCGCCGACGCCTCCGAGATAAAGGAAGAATAATGCAAACGGAATAAGCCATAGAAAATAGGAAGCCTTTATGGTGACAGACTTCTCTTCTTCCGCAAGAGCCGTTCCGGGCTTTTTCTTCGCTATATCAAGATATGCCCACGCTGCGCTTCCGACCGTGAGGACAGAGAAAAGTATTGCCCACCAGATCTTCAGATAACCTATGAAGAAGATAACTATCGGCAGCACAAGATAGATCATGCAGGCAAGGAAGAACTTGCTGAACGAGATCTTTATCTCCTTTTGAAAGAAGCCTGTCTTCAGTTTATCTGTCGTGTGCATAATGCTCCCGTTTGTCTTTTTCTCAATATTCTCTCAAATAAATATTATAATCTATTCGCGTGATAATATAAAAAGCGAAAAAATAAAGGGTGCTGTGAGTCTCTCGGGATCTGGCTCTATTGCCGCCTCTTATGAAAGTTGCTTAAAATGTTGCTTCTTGTGTCCGCCCAGAAGGCAACAAATCCTTAACTGCAAACGGCACACCGTATTACAACAATCCGTTTATATCTCTTTCCCTGCGAGTATCTCTTTATAATCCTGAAGGTTTTTCTTCAGGAGATTCGGTATGTCGAGTTCATAGGGACATCTGGTCTTGCAGATGCCGCAGTCAACGCAGTTTTCGATCTTCAGCATCTCATTCTGCCAGTGTTCCGTAAGCCAGTTCTCGGACGGCGCACGTCTTATCATCTGGCTCATTCTCGCGCACTGGTTGATCGTGATGTCGACCGTGCACGGCATACAGTAGCCGCACCCTCTGCAGAACTCGCCTAAGAGGTCCTTGCGGTCATTATCAATAAAGGTCCTGAGTTCGTCAGTCATCGTGATCTCGTTCTCGAAAAAGCTCAGCCATTCATCCAGTTCAGATTCTCTCTGAACGCCCCAGATCGGGAGCGCTTCATATTCGCTCATGAATGCCATGCAGGCTTTGGAATTGGTGAGAAGGCCGCCTGATAAACCCTTCATGGCAATGAAGCCCATGCCTGCCTTTTCGCAGTTCTTCACAAGAGTTATATCCCTGTCTGATGCCAGATAAGAGAACGGGAACTGCAGTGTCTCATACAGGCCGCTTTCTATGATATCTTCCGCAACGCCTATCTTATGAGCGGTGATACCGATGTGACGTATCTTGCCCTGCGCCTTTGCTTCCTTCATGCATTCATAGAGTTCGTCGCCTTCACCGTAGCATCTTGCGGCACAGTGGAGCTGGTAGATATCAATATAATCAGTCTTGAGAAGCTTTAAGGATTTCTCAAGATCTGACCAGAATTTATCTTTTGTAGTGGCCATTGTCTTTGATGAGATGAAGACCTTTTCGCGCATTCCTTCGAAAGCTTTTCCCATCTTCTCTTCACTGTCGGAATATGCTCTCGCGGTATCGAAAAATCTCATGCCGCCGTCATATGCCTTGCGCAATAACTTAACGGCATCTTCTGTACTTACTCTCTGGATCGGAAGCGCGCCAAATGCATTCTGCGGAACGATTATGCCTGTACGGCCTAAAGTGATATTTCTCATATGTGCCTCCTGTCCTGATGCTTTTTCTAATTATATCCCATGACAACAAAAACCTCCGCACTTAAAAGCGCAGAGGCATTTGTTCCATTTCCTATTCCCACTATTATCCTAAGTGAATTATTGCTTTAAATGTTCCTTCTTCAGATACGAGTTCGAGCCTGTAGCCCAGGATGTTGAGGTTGTTTTCCGCTATGGATAAACCAAGTCCCGTGCCTTTCGCTCCTCTCGAATCTTCGCCTTTAACAAAAGGCTTTTTAAGTGAATCGACATCGTCGTAAGTCTTGTCGGTCTTGTTCGTGATAACAAGCTTTTTGGGATCGATCGTTATGTCGACCACGCTTTCCTCATCACCGTACCGGTCGCAGTTAGAAAGAAGATTATCTATAGTCTGCTTAAGGAGTCTCTTGTCTGTTTCAAGGATAACGCCTGTTCCGTTTATATCAGTCAGCATATAAGGGAACTCAGCGCAGCTCTGCTTTACAAGCTCTACAACATCCACATCTTCTTTGCTTACAGACTGATTTCCGGCTTCGCTTTTCGAATACGCGAGAATGCCTTCGATCATGTCGTTCATCGAACTGACCCTGTTACTGATATTCCTTGAATATTCACGGGCCTTATCCGGATCATCGGCAGATGATTCTATGTTCTCGGCATAAGCCATGATAGCTGACAGGGGCGTTTTAAGATCGTGTGCCATTGCTTCAGTAGTCTTGATCCTGTATTCGAAGATCTTCCAGACTGTCTTATCTCTCTGATACTTAACAACCGCCAGGACAAAAGCAATCAGAGCAGCTGTAAACAGATATAAGATAATGATCAGACAAAATGAAACCGGAGCAAGTTTAAAGACAGAAAGCTCTCTTGCCTTTATTCCGACATGCCAGGACAGGTTCTTCAGCATCGGCTCATACATATAGTGTTCGCGATCTGTGAAATAATACGGTTCTCCCGCTTTCATATTCGGTTGCATAGCTTCACATTCTTTATAAGGAACGATATACCGATAGTACTTATCAGAAGGCTTCGCGGGATTTATCCGGTAACAGATATCCAAACGTGCTCCGGATTCACAATAACGGAAGTGATTAAGTTGAATCTTCTCATATCCTTTAGTGTCGGCAGGCGTGCAATCGATCTCATATTCTTCATTGAAGTAAACGACTTTGACAATGCCGGGAATGAACGTTTGATCTTTCCAATTGATATATGCTGTCACTAATCTGTATTCCCTGAAGTAATCGAAACTGCCAACTGTCTCTCTGCGTTCGAATATGGGGTCACGCACAAAATCGAAATACATTTTCCCCTGCTTCCGCTCGTCAAACCTGCCGTTCATATATTCTTTTACAGGATCAAGATACGAGATATCCTCGATCATATAGGAGTTAAAGGTATCGAAATAATCCTCGCCCTGTGTTATGTCCCACTCGTCTTTTCTGGGAAGAGTAAAACAGGCGGTATCATCTACCTCGATGTCCTGACCGTTGATATCAACTTCCGCATCGGTATAGTCAAAACCTTGAAGCAGGGCGATCTCCGCTTTTAAATTAGCAAGTGCAGCAATATATTTATTTGAACCGGGCTCCGCCTCGTATATTTTTTTTGTAAGGCTGACTATATTATTCATGTAGGAATCTATAAAGCTGTGTCTCTCGCTTTGGACATATTCATTAAGATCATACAAAGCATAACCGGCAAACCCGGAAAGGAGGACCAGGACAATAATAAACCTGACGAGAAAGATCTTCCCGAACTTAGGCTCAGTAATTACACGCTTTGTCTTTTTACGTTCTCCCATGAAGTTTCCCTCCGGTCACATTATCTTGTAACCGCCGCCGATTACGGTCCTGACCGCCTCACCGGAATGCCCGAGAGCTTTCCTTAATTTCTTGATATGTGTATCCACGACTCTGTCCGAACCGTCAAAGCCCAGTCCCCATACAAGATCCAATAACCTGTCTCTTCCGAGGACGATCCCCTTGTTCTCCATGAGAGTCTTCAGGAGAAAATATTCTTTGGGGGCAAGCACGACCTTACTTCCGCCGGCTTCCACTTCCATTCTTAAGGGATAGAGCTTTATGTCTCCGCATTCGAGAACGAGCTCTTTTTGAAGTTCTGCCTCAGTCCTGTTAAGCAGTGCCAGACACTTTGCATACAGCACCTTAAGTGAGAAGGGCTTTACCATATATTCATCAGCACCTATCTCATAACCTCTGAGGATGTTCTCTTCAGTACCGAGCGCTGTCAGGAAAACAATCGGACACTTGCTTTTCCCGCGCAGGGCTTTGCAGACGTCAAAACCGTTAGTACCGGGAAGCATGATGTCCAGGATCGCCAGATCGTATTCGTTCACGCTGATAAAGCTCAGTGCGCAGTTACCGTCAGGAGCAGTATCAACATCAAAAGAACCCTTGCTCCTGAAAAAATCAGATACAAGCGCAAGCAGCTCTTCATTGTCTTCTACGATCAATATTCTGGCCATCAGAATTCCCTCCCACAGGAATAATCTACAACGTCCGTGTGTCCTTTGTATGTCCTATAATGCCCTTTTTTAAACATTTTGGAATACTTTCCCCAAACATATTTAATTATACTTCAACCATGACAAAAGACGGCGGGAATGATTCCAGCCGTCTTCCGAATATATATACAACCGGTTGTTACTTAAGTTCTTCTCTTCTGAACTTTACGTAAGAAAGCGCGATGACTGCTGCGATCGCAGCTACTGAAGTTACGAGTGCCGTAGCGATGTTGCCGTTGCTCATATCCGCGAGAATAAACATTGACTGTCCGACAGGTGTAAGTCTTACGAATCTCTCTGCCCAATCGAAGCTGAGAAGGAACTGAGCGATGACATTAGACATCAGCATGAGTCCGAGATTGAGTCCGATCGCGCCGCCTAAGTGTCTTATGAACATGGATGCGAAGAAGCATGTTGCAGAATAAGCGATCTCAACTACAGTATAGACAAATATTCTTGCAATGATCTCTCTTGTAAAGCTTCCGTCGATACCGGTTACACCCTGCATTCCAAAAGCGATAGCTGTGGTAATTGTGGTTGCTGCAACACTGTACAAAGCGACTGCCGTTGAGTATGAGATGAACTTCGACAAGAGAATGGCAAATCTGCTGTTGCCTGCCATGACTGCCGACTGGATCTTGCGTCCTTCAAATGCGCCTGTTACATGGATGCCTGCGAAAACGCCGATCAGGAAAATAACAAACGCATTGTAGTTGCTGAGGCCTTCAAGGAAAGCGTTGTAACCTGTCATGCCGCTGCTTAATGCGAGCGTTGCGAAAAGCATCAGCGCAGGAAGCGTGATGATCGCGCCGCCTATTATCCAGAATGATTTAGAAGAGAAAGTCTGCTTCATTTCCCACTTTAATAAATTACCCATTATGCGCCCCTCCCCAAAAGTTCGATATAGTATTCCTCAAGTGTCCTCTCATGCTTTGCCAGATGCGTTACAAGCAGATTGTGATCATGCATGAGCTTTGCCACATCCCTTGTCTCAACGTTATCAAAGATCATGATCGAGCCTTCATCATTATCGACGCCGCAGAGTCCGTTTGCTGCAAGGATCTCGATCGCCGTGTCGTTGCATTCAGTCTCCATGACGATGTGAGTCGTGCAAAGATTATCGAGATCATTCTTTGAGAATGCGGAGATGATCCTGCCGTGCGAGATGACGATGTAATCTGTCGCCAGCTGGTAGAGCTCAGCAAGGATGTGGGATGAGACAACGATCGTGATGCCGTCATCTCTGCATAAAGAAATAAGAAGTTCTCTTACATCCACCATTCCCATCGGATCAAGACCGTTTACCGGCTCATCCAAAATAAGGAGCTCAGGGTTATTTATGAGTGCCTGTGCAATGCCTAATCTCTGCTTCATGCCGAGCGAGAAATTGCCGACCTTCTTGTTCTTAACGTCGCCAAGGCCGACTCTTTCCAATACCTTATCGATCTTGGAGCTGTCATTATTTCCATAAAGGAGCTGGGCAGACATGAGATTTGCTCTGGCGGTTTTATTGAGTTCCAGAATCGGTTTCTCAACGAGGCACCCGAGCTTTCTTCTGGCCTGTGCAAGGCCTGTTTCATCAGACTTTCCGAAAAGTTCGACCGAACCGTGTTCGATCGGGCTTAAGCCCGTGATCGCTCTGATAGCAGTGGTCTTGCCTGCGCCGTTTTCTCCGATAAAGCCGTAGATCTTTCCTCTCTTGATCTCAAAGGATACATTGTCCAGTACGGTTTTCGAGCCATAGGTCTTAGAGAGATTACTGATCTTTAAGATTGTGTCATCCATTCCAAATTATCCTCCTGTTTTGTATGGGTACATAATACCTGCCCATCCTTAACAGGAAGATAGCCGAACATTAACGTAACATTAAGATTGGCTTATTTATGAAACCTTCTTGATTATTATCTCGGCCGTAAAACCGCCGCCTTCGCGGTTCCTTAATTCCAGTCCGCCACCCATCTTCTCCATAAAGAGCGACGCAAGATAAAGTCCCAGGCCGGAACCGTCCTTGCCGGATCCCGAAGCTTCAGAACCTCTGTAGAACTTTGTCGTAAGCATTGCAAGTTCGTCTTCAGGCACGCCGGGACCCCTGTCTGACATGATCACGCGGATACTGTCCTTATCGGATCTGAAATCGACTTCCAATGGCGTTCCGGCATACTTAAATGAGTTGCCTGCGATATTATCTATTACCTGCTCCAGCCTTAATCTGTCAACAAGGATAAGACATTCGGGCGTGGAAGCCTTGCGTTCGACAGTGCCGTAGAACCTCAGATCTCTGAACATGTCATCGATTATGAGAGAGCTTTCCTCTTTAGGAGTCACCTTCAGCTCCTCAAGATCATCGAGAGTAGCGCGGAACAGGTTGTCGACAAGCTGTTCAACGGAAGATGCCTTCGACTTGATCACAGAGACCTTCTCACGGATATCAGGCTCCTTATATTTTATCTCCATGACTTCGCATGTGGCCTTGATCGTTGCAACAGGCGTCTTAATGTCGTGTGAGAGTTCTGCGACAAGCTCCTGCTTGCTCCTGTTTGCAGCTGCTTCGCGCTCTGAAGATAACTTCAGTTCTTCCCTCATCCGGTCGAATGATTCCGTGAACGCACCGAAATAATTATGCTTATCCATATTCAGTGGCGTATCCAGATTGCCCTTTGACACGTTCGCTGCAAAAGACGAGAGCTTATTGAACGGTCTTATATAAAAATACCAGATGATGACAAGAAGGATCATGCCTGCAGCGTAGATCAATGCAAGCATCGTGATGAGCTGGCTTTGCGAATTTCTTACCAGGGCTTCATGTTCATCAGTTCTCGCATTAAACGCGATCTTGCCCTTGATCACGCCGTCTTCCATGTAGTCGAAAACTGACATATCTTCCTTAATGAAATAGTTGTTTACCGACTCATAATTATCGTCTGAAAGAAGGACTATATCACAGGAATATTCCTTCTCAAGTGAATCAATATCTGCGCCGGAAGAGAGTTTGTCAGAGATCTCATCGCACTTTGTGTTGAGGTCTAACATGTCTATCTTGTAGGCAGTCTTCTTTCCGATGTTGTTCCAAAGATAAAGACCGCATCCCAGGATAAGCACGGTGTAGATGATGGCGATTACCCGGATCTTCATTAATCTGTCTCCAGGATATATCCCGTGCCCCAGACAGTCTTTATGAATCCGGGTTCATTGGGATCTTTCTCGATCTTCTCTCTAAGGCGGCGGATATGAACATTAAGTGTCGAGTCAGAGTAGAATGAATCTCCCCATACTTCATCGAAAAGAACATCTTTTGTAACGATAGTGTTCTTATGAGCGTAGAGGCACGATAAAAGCGCGAACTCTTTTGATTTAAGGGAGACTGTCCTTCCTTCAACGGTGCAGCTCATGGTAGCCGGATCGATAGTAAATTTCTCATCTGCAGGCTGTGATGCTGCGGCGCCGCCAAGCTGCTTTACCGCCTCAAGCCTTTTGAGCTGGACCTTAACCTTGGCCAGAAGGACACTTAATGTATAAGGTTTCTTAATATAGTCGTCACCGCCGATATTGAGGGCGACAAGGACATCATCATCACTCTGGCGTGCAGAGATAAAGAGGATAGGCGTATCGTACTTCTCGCGAAGCAGCTTGCAGAGCGCAAATCCGCTCTCATTGCCTAAGTTTATGTCCAGAAGAAAGATGTCTGCCGTGTTATTTTCGAGAAATGCAAGGCACTCGTCGGAGCTTGATGCGACGGCGCATGTAACGCCGAACATCTCAAAATATTCCTGCGTCATGCGGGAAAGATCAATTTCGTCATCGATTATTAAACAGTTATAATTCATATTTCGAAGTATAACACACCGGGCCTCACCCGAAACACATCAGGAATCCATGTAAGAAACAGTTAAGGATTGAGCAAGGCTTACGTAAAGTATTCTTCCTGAAAGAGCCGTACAATCGGCAGTGTAAGAATTCTGACAAAACCAAACGGAAAGGGAAAAACAAAATGACAACAACAGTACTTAAAGCTACAGACCTCTGCAAGACATTCTCCAATGAGAGCGTTCAGCAGCACGTTTTAAAGAATCTTAACCTCGAGATCAGAAAAGGCGACTTCACGGTAATCATGGGAGACTCCGGCGCCGGCAAGAGCACGCTCCTTTATTCGCTCTCCGGCATGGACCGTCCGAGCCTCGGTGCAGTCCTGTTCGGTAACGAGGATATCTCAAACTACAGCAACGACAAGCTCGCACTCTTCAGAAGAAAGCACTGCGGATTCGTATTCCAGCAGAACTACCTTAACGATACCATGAGCGTTCTGGATAACATCATCGTATCCGGTCTTCTTAAGAGCCGTGACAGAAAGGCCATCGCGGCACGCGCCAAGGAACTCTTAAAGCAGGTGGGACTTGATGAGAGCTGCTTTGGCAAGTTCCCGAACCAGTTGTCCGGCGGTGAGAAGCAGAGAGTAGCGCTCGTAAGGTCAGTGATCAACGAACCGGAGATCCTCTTTGCAGATGAGCCCACAGGCGCACTTAACTCACAGAACACGGCGGCAGTACTGGATGTCCTTACCGAAATGAACAGAAAAGGACAGAGCATCGTAATGGTTACTCACACAGTTGCAGCAGCCGAGAGAGGCAACCGCATCCTCTATTTAAGGGATGGTGTTATCTGCGACGAGATCACACTCTCACCTTACGAAGGCAAGAATCAGGAACGCCATAAGCAGCTCCGCGAATTCCTCACAGATATGGGGTGGTAAACATGAATTCATTATTCTTCATTGCAAAAAACAACATAAAGAAGCACAAGGGCGAGGTAGCGATCCTTTTTGCGCTGATCTTCATCTCGGCACTGCTCCTTTTCTCAAGCCTCTCACTCATGATGTCAGCAACAAACACGATCAATGAGTGTGATGAGAAATATCATGTGGCAGATCTTATGGCCTTTGGTCCCGGCATCACACTTGAGGATATGGAAGAAGATTTAAAAGACGTTGAAGGAATCGAAAGAGCTGAGTTCGTGCCCATGCTTGCCACAAATTCAGATTATTACTACAAAGACATGACTGAAGCTGATTCTTTGTCGTATCAATTCTATTTTTTCGACGCATCACATCCGACATATCTCAACGCTTTCCCTGAAGAGTTTAAGGACTTAAAGGATGACGAGATCGTTCTGCCCTATTACATGTCTTATACGGTTAATGCCGGAGACAGCTTTAATGTAAAGCTTGCAGATAAGACTTATGCTTTCAAGGTCAGGGGATTTGTCGAGAATCTTTATTTCGCGACATCAATGAACATAACAGGTTATTATTCTCTCGTAAACCACAAGGTTTTCGATGAGATGGAAGCAAAGCTTGATCCTACGAATTCCTTTGCAGTTGTGTTGTTCAAGACCAAAGAAGGCACTGATCTTCACGAATTCGATCTGAAGGTCCGGAATGCTTTCCCGGGCGATGCCCAGATCGATAGTGTCGACCGCGACACGATGAATATTGCGACAACAGGCATGACAAATATCGCTACTTCGATCGTTCTTATCTTCACGATAATGCTGATCGTAATGGCTGTGATCATCATGCACTTCTCGATCAAGAATTTTATCGAGCTCAACGTACAGAATATCGGATTGCTCCAGGCTACCGGCTACACGGCAAAGGAACTCCGCTTTGCATGCGTCATGGAACAGCTGATCATAGGCATGATCGCTACAGTTATGGCTATTGCAGCAGGCATTTTCTTAAGCAAGCCTTTGAGCAGCCTCTCAGGCATGATGATGGGTCTTTCAGGCTTCTCCGGAATCTCAATTCCCGCGCTCATCGCAACTCTTATCGGAATCCCGGTCATGGTCTTCATCGGCTCAATGATCGCTACGACATCTTATAAGAAACTCACTGTTCTCGAAGCTTTGAGAAGCGGCATCACAGCACATAACTTCAAGAAGAATCACTTTCCTCTTGAGACAAGCCGCCTCCCGTTAAATCTCGCAATGGCCGGTAAGAATATTTTCGGATCACACAAGAAGAGCATATTCATTACAGTCATCGTTGCAGGACTTGCGTTCTCGACATGCCTCGGCTTCACACTTTTCCAGAACTGGGCACTCGACCAGTCAGCTCTTCTTAAGCTCGTCGGATTTGAATCTTCAGACCTTCAGGCTCATGCACCGGGCGACTATGAGTTCGTAAAGGACATGCGCAATAATCCTGAGGTTGAGAGCATCAATACCTGGACAACATTAACATCAACGGAAGTTACTTATCTTAATAATTCAACTTCACTCGGAATCGATGTTTACGGAGATGTTAATAATCTCAGAAATGAATACATCATCGAAGGTCATCTGCCTCAGAATGAGAACGAGATCGTCCTTACTGTAGTCGAAGCTGACATCATCGGTGTGTCACTGGGAGATAAGGTCAATGTTAAGTCCATGGTAGATGACGGCACGGTAGCCTATACTGTCAGCGGCATCGATCAGAAGATCAACAACATGGGCAAGAAAGCGGTCATGACCGAAGAAGGCGCAAAACGCCTTAATCCTGACTATGAATTCCAGGAGCTGATCATATTCCTTAAGGATTCATCCAAGTGCAAGGATCTGAAGAAGCAGTGGGAAAAGGAATATCCTGACATCCAGTTCACACTCGTTGAGGACCTCATCGGATCAACAATCGAGACAATGAAGTCAGCAATGGAAGCAATCTGCGTTATCTTCATCATCGCAACATGCTTCGTTGTAATCCTTACACAGCTCCTTCTTACCAGAGCACAGGTCATCCGCGAGAGAACCGACCTCGGTGTATCCAAGGCCCTCGGCTACACATCAGGCGAACTCATGAGAAGAACGCTCATGACTAATATGCCGACCATAGCGCTTGGCATCGTTCTGGGAATCATAATGCACTACCTGTTCTCTAACCAGCTGATCCTACTCGGACTTTCTTCCTTCGGAATCAGACAGAACAGTTTCAGCACATCTCCTGTCTGGATTATTTTAACCGCAGCGATCATCCTTGTCTGCGCCATCGTTACAGCATTCTTCAGCGGCACGGGAATCACAAAGCTCGAACCAGTGAAGATACTTAAAGAGGAATAAGGAATATATGATCAAAGCCCGGATCCGTCATGGTTCCGGGCTTTTTTGATCCTCTTCATAAAGCCGTAGTCAGTTCATCAGCAATCCGGTGATCTTCATAAAAGAAGATGCTCTGCGGTAATCATTTCACCTCTGCAAAAGCTAAAGCATATGGCTCGGCAATACTCGAATCTTTGGCTATTACAACAGCGTAATATCCCTTCTTTATTTCTTTTCCGCAGTCGACATTATAATATGCGGAGCCGTCATTGTATTTTTCAGGTGTGATCTCGGCCGAGAATATCGGTTCTTTCATATCTTCAAGATCAAAATCATCGTCCTTACTGTAATAGTATGCATAGTAAACAGCAGCTTCTGTTTCGGGTTTGACCTGTATGGAAAAAGCAAGGGTTCTGGTGGTCTCAGTGTAAACACCCGGTTTGCTCATTGTGTCCTCGTAATCCCACCATCTGGCATTAACAATGCTGTCACAGAATTCCCCGTTATAGATCCGGTAATTCTCTCCGGTTAATACCGTTTTCATTGATTTGATCACATCCAAATTCACCTGAAAGGGATCATCATAGGTATCGTCACCGTTATTATCAGTATCGCTCTCATCTGCAGCTTCCGAAGACTGCTCCTGTGAATCTTTTCTGCCATTTGCTTTCTTCTCATCACAAGCTGTGAAAATACCGAGAAGCATTACCATCGCCAAAGAGAGTGCAATAATCCTTCGTTTCATCTAATGTCCTCCTTTTAGTCTTCCGAACCGTTCAGATACACTGCCGCGACTTCTCTTGTAGGCCAAAAAGCACACAGATTAAGTCTTGTGATCTTCCCCATGAAAGGATGAAAATCCTCAACCAGGACCGGCAGCGCTCTTTGTATTTTCTCTGCGTCATCTATCAGGATCGTTGAATGCGGAGTCCATGGAAAGCTCTCCTGCTTCTCTGTTTTGACCGCCTGACGCAAGCTTAGGAGTTCTGAAGGATTCATATCCGGTGCAGCGAAAAGGACCTTCCCGCCGGCAAATAAACCCATGTGGCTCATGTGCACAGGGATTGCAGGAAAACGTTTAGCGAGTTCTTCCATCTCCTCTACTACTTCCTGCTCTTTATCCAAAGCAAAACAGGCAAGGGTTATGTGGAACGGAAGGTTCGGTGTCTGCACACCGGTAAAGCCCTTTTCATGGAGTTTTCCATACCACCCGCCCATTATGCGCTGTGATTCTTCATCAAGATCTGCCATCAATACCAATATCTCTTCTGCCATATTATTCCCCCAAAACGTTAACTTAATCCGCTTTATCCGTTTCCGCGATGATCTCTTCAAGAACATCCACGGCATTGGCGACCATGAGGGGGCAAAACTCCGTGAAGAGATTGTTGTCAAAGGCGAACTTTGCTCCCTCAGGTGTCGAGATGTCGCACTTGAGCAGATCATTGCAGATATAAGATCCGCTTTTCTTTGCGAATCTTTCCATCATCTTATCATTAACCGTATTCGCTCTGATGCGGCTCTCAGGATCCGCTTTATCATACTGTCCGTATAATGCTCCAAGTACCATCAGGGCACCTACGCAGGCTCCGCACACTTCACCCTTACGCATGCCGCTTCCAAAACAGGCACCAAGCTTTAATGCCTGTTCCTCCGTTAGTCCGCATTCAGGCGCGAAAGCAGCCAGAACTGACTGTGAACAATGGAATTTCCTGCCAAAATAATCGAGTGCTGTTTCTTTATGTGTCATGTCTTCATTCCTGATCTATACATTGTCTTTTAGATAAGAGTTTTTCTGCCGGTGTATTACCGGGAATAATACGTTTTCAGATCTGCATAGCAAGCCGGGCAATGTTCCTGCGGTGCTCCCGTGGGCAGCGTTGTGCCGCAGAAAGGGCAGTTCCCGAGAGCGTTCCACTTTTGAGTCTCGGCCAGTTCTCTTGCTGTAACCAAAGGCCTGTTGGGATCTGAATATGATGCGGCTGCGCCGGCCATTCCAAGGCCTGCAAAACCGCCGGCAGCGCCTGCCGGATTTGAGGCTGCCAGCTGCGCGGCTTCCGTAAGACCTAAAGCAACCAGTGCGCCGAGTGCAGCAGGATCGTCAGCGAAGAGCTTTGCCGAATCGAACTGTTCGACACGCTTTCTGGATTTCTCATCGAGTGTCAGATCGGTAAGTGCGATCGACTCGACTACCATGCCGCGGTTTTCAAGCCACTGCCTTGATACGGCTTCGTTGACGGCGTCCTTCAGTTTACTTTTTTCAGAGAGGAGCTTCGGGAAAGGGACTTTGTCGCGCGTGGCGCAGAGATTGAGCGCCTCCTCCATGTGGTCCTGCACTTCGAGGAAGGGCATTTTCGGGCTGTATTCAGAGCCCATGTAATCGTAAACGGAAGTGTCTTTGCCGGTCTTCCTGAAGAACTTAATAGGATCAACTATCCTGAAAGAGAACATTATCCTGAACTTGAAGTAAAGGTTGCCGTACACCGGATCGGGATAAGGCACATTGAGGTATTCCCTGCTCGTCTGGTTCATTATCTCGAGGGCGTTGACGTAGTAGATCCTCTGGGTTTTCGTGATCTCGCCCGCGAATCTGAATCTGTCGAAAGCATCACCAAGAACGCTCTTAACGCCGCCGGAGAGAACTGATGCTGAAGATGAATTTTCCCAGGTGTACAGACCGGGCGTTGTAACAGTATCGACGATCTGTCCGTTGTCGATCATGAGAGCATAGGTACCTTCAGGAACAAGGACTTTGGATCCTGCCGAGATGATGTCGCTGCTGCCCTGGTTGCGCCCGTTGGAATTAAGGCGGTGAGCACGCTTTACCAGCATGTTCTGCCCTAATGAATCGGTTCTGAACGCGTCAAGATACTGGTCATTAATTTCCGAGTTAATTGAATCTGAAATAGTTCCTGCTATGTTGCTTATAAATCCCATGGTTATGTTTTAGCCCTCTATTGCTTTAATAAGTTCATAGTGGTGCGAACTTTTCATTTTTTCAGTCCTTTCGTACGAAATGAAGAAAGAATTGCATTTATCGGCTGAGAACACCTCTCCTGATTCAAATCTTATATATTTCTTCATTTCCAGGATAGCGCTTTCATCAAGGTGTTGCATCGCGTTTTCCCGGACAATAACAGAAATAAAGTTCCTGGTTCTAATGCAACATAAACTGTGATCACCTATTAGCGTTATATAGTCTTTGGGCACAGAGTAGCATTCAATGCTCTTTGGAACTTCCCCGGTCTTAAGTATGTTTTCTATAGCTTTCTCTTTGCGCAAAGCCGTAACAGCTCTATCCGGGTGATAAGATTCACTATCGATTGCGTAATGTGTTATCTTGTATCCGCATTTCTCAAAGAGCGTTCTAACGGCCAGATACCATTCGTACCAATTAGTATCTATCGGTTCGCCCCAAAATGTATAGTTGATCTCTCTGCCTCTCATTTTCGATTTCTCCAAATGATCACTGCTTCTTCTTCACATCCGTGATCGTGCCGTCAGGATGCTTGATCTTGATGCCTTCAAGCTGTGAAGATAAGTTGCCGACCACAAGCGCCCTGTATTGGTTGCGAAGCTCTGTCTGTTCAGCCTTCTCGGCAGGCGTTAGGCCTTCGGTTTTGGATTTCCTGCTTAACTCATTTATACGTTTTATCAACTGTTCAAATTCCATACTAAATACTTCCTTCCGACAGGTAAAGTATAGCATGATATGAAAGCCGAAGATTGCTATAATACCTTTCATGACTAACGATAAGATCTATACACAAAAGAGGAGCATCTGCTCCGCATATATCGACTCAGGCTTGAAGCTGGGGATCGCACAGGCCGTGCTCATGGTTCAGGACAACCTGACTGAATGCTTCAATAAGATGAACTGTGACGGCATCTATTTCAGAGAACTCGGATATTTCTGGGTGTTTACCAAGTCAAAGCTGAAGTTCTTCAGAAGACCCGTATGGCGTGAAGTGATCGAGACTTCAACATTTACCGTTCAGAATTCCGGCATGAGGACCAACGTTAACAGCATATTCAAGGATAAGGCCGGAGAGACTTTGCTCGTGGCAAATCAGGAAGCTTGTGTTCTGGACATAGTAAAACACCGCCCGGTCCCGCTTTCCAAGGTTCCCTACCCTCAGGACGGATTCCCGGAGAAAGTCTTTACCGGTGACTTTGTGAAGTTCGGAATACCTGATCAGGACTACGAGGAAGTCTATGAGCAGGTTATCCGCTCATCAAATATAGATATGTCTCACCACCTCAACAACATTGAGTATATTAAATTTGCGCTGAATGTCTTCACCGAGGAATACCTGCTAAGTCATGAGCCGGACGAACTCGAAGTTCATTACACCGGAGAGAGCAAGGAAGGACAGACCTTAAAGATACTGAAGGCTGATAAAGAGGATGGCACATATATCAAGATCAAAGAAAGCGACCGTTCCATATTTGAGATGAAGATCAGCTTTTTGCCGTAAGATTCTTTGCACGTTTCGTTCAAAGAATTTTGATTTTCGCCAAAGCTTTGTTATTATTTTGATGTAGGCATGATACCTTTTTGGATAAGGAGGAGAGAATGAGTTACTCAAATTATGAGAAAGCTATGGAATTAGCTCCGCAGTGCAAGTTCTACACTACGGCCGGAGGCAGAACTGAAGAAGAGATCAAGAATGCCGAGGAAATGCTTGGCGTCAAGTTCTCTGCACAGTTAACGGATTTCTATAGGAAATACGGATACCTGTCCTTCTACGGGACTGAGATATTCGGTATTGACCCTTCTGATGATTCCGATGTATTGGAAGGAAATTCTGTCGCTTATGCCCTTAATGACAGATTCGAATACGGCCTCCCCAACGAATGGATTCCGATCTTCAACTGTGGTGACGGCGAGATGGTTTATCTCGATTATTCAAATCTGAATGCCGACAATGAGCCGAGAGTCATCCTGGCTTTGTATAACGGCCTTGAGTATCAGATCGCTGATACACTGGCTGAAGACTTTGGTGACTTCATTCTGGAGCTCGTAAAAGAAGTTCTGGGATAAGCGAACATCTATAAAACAGGAACATACAAACAAAAACCCTGAAACGCATGTTTCAGGGTTTATTTGGCGGAGAAGGAGAGATTCGAACTCTCGAAACCCTTTTGGGGTTTACACGATTTCCAGTCGTGCGCCCTCGACCAGGCTAGGCGACTTCTCCGTAT
>CACWXL010000021.1 GCA_902764825.1 Oscillospiraceae bacterium | reverse complement strand
GGCCACACCTGTTCCCATTCCGAACACAGAAGTTAAGCTCACTGGCGTCGACAATACTTGGCTGGCAACGGCCCGGGAAGATAGATTGCTGCCGGATTAAATTCCTCGATAGCTCAGTCGGTAGAGCGTTCGGCTGTTAACCGAAATGTCACAGGTTCAAGTCCTGTTCGGGGAGCCAAAGCACCAGTCAAATGACTGGTGCTTTTTTGTTGCCTTGATATAAGTATCTCTTTCTAATAGAATTGATTTGGTAGGATTTTTTTTCGATCACATTAAAAGGAGGTACGATATGGGCTTATTTTCGAATTTGTTCGGCGAGAAGGGCAAGGAAGCTGACAGCGTTCTCGATAAGATGAAGCAGCTTGCTGATGACCTTGACGGCGTTAAGTATGCTGATGAGGATGAGAAGAGGATAATGAACGGCGGTTCTGCTCCTGCTTCAGCAGACAGCGGATCTTTCAGCGCAACTTTTACCGAAGATGCTGTGTGCGGCGATTCATGGGGCCCTGTAATGCCTTCTGAGCCTAACCAGTTCAATTCCGGTCTCAAACCAAGGGACTATTTTCTTAAGATCTTTAATGAGGATTTCTCCACTTATCAGTTAGAGGAGATAAAGTCCGGCTGGTCTGATGTCGCATTTAATTTTGTTCAGAACGGACAGAAGAAACTTGTAGTAGAGCTCATGTCTGACGGTACCCAGCGTTACAAGCTGAGAAACGAGTGCAGGGCGCAGGGTATTCCTTACCTTCGTTTCTACTACGATCACGACGGCTGGTGGAATACCAGATCCTATGTCACAAGGCGTGTTGCAAATGCTCTGACAGCCTGATAACAGTTTATATTTGAAGTAACGCGGGCGGTATCCTTTAAGAAGGGTGCCGCCTGTTTTATGTTGCCTTCTAAGCGGACACAAAGAGCAACATTTGAGGCAACAAGGAGTATGACGTATTTTCGCAGGCTCGAAAACAGCCACAGAACGGCCACGACCGCAAAGATCGGTTCAGGATAACTCATTTGAAGTTAAGTTTATGTTAAGGTTCAGCGCTTTTGCGGTTAAGGTTCGATATATAGAATGATAAACGTAAGGGATAGGAACCGGCCGGTTTCATTCGGAACAGAGAATAATAGGAATAGTAATATGGGAAGTGAGGTCGCAAATATGTGGACAAGGAAAAGTGTTAAGCAGAAGGGTAAGAAAGCTTTCTTGGGAAATTACTGGAAGTGCGTTCTGGTAGCGATCATTCTGAGCATCGCGATAGGTGCAGGAAGCTATGGAGCAGGCAGCGGATCTTCGTTTTCTTCAACTTTTACGAATATCATCAGCCAAAAGGAAGATGACGACCGCAATGTCGATAGGACCGTAGAGTATACAGATGATGACGGTACATCACACAAGGTAACATTTGATGTGGATCTGACCGACCCGGCAAGCATTGATCAGGAAGATGTCAATATCTTAATCGGATTATTTGCCGTAGGCGCCGTAATATATGTAGTCATTATGGCATTTGCTCTGGCATTCAAATACTTCCTGATGATACCGTTCGATTACGGATGCAGAAAGTTCTTCAGAAAGAATCTTGATGAGCCGGCAAAGCTCTCGAACATCGTATATGTTTTCGATTCGCACTATAAGAACATCGTAAAGACAGCATTCCTTACTGATCTTTTCATCTGGCTCTGGAGCTTGCTCTTCATCGTTCCGGGAATCATCAAGGCATATTCTTACAGATTGGTTCCTTACATCATGAGCGAGAATCCTGATATTAACTTCAGGGATGCACAGGCAGAGAGCGCAAGACTTATGAAGGGCAACAAGTGGAAGTCATTCGTACTCGATCTTTCCTTCATCGGCTGGGACATCCTCACACTTATGACATGGGGATTCCTCGAGATCTTCTTCGTAGGACCTTACAAGGCTTCTACAGATGCAGCTCTCTATGAGTCGATCAAGTACGGCATCGATGCAAAGTAAACATTGGGATTAGGAATAGGATATAATATTGTCAGCCGGAGGAGAGCAATCTCCTCCGGTCGGCTTTGATAACGGGGGTTTTTATGAATTACAAAGTATTGATCGCTGACGATGAGAAGGAGATAAGGAACCTCTTAAGACTCTATCTCGAAAATGACGGATTCACGGTCACTGATGTTGCTTCAGGCGAAGAAGTAGCAGGCGCGATGGACAGCTTCAAGCCCGATATCGTATTGCTCGACGTAATGATGCCCGGCAAGGACGGCATCCATGTTCTTAAGGATATCCGTGAAGTGAGCAATGTCCCCGTAATGATCATCTCTGCAAGGACAGCTGATGCCGAGAGGATCTTAGGCCTTAACGTCGGCGCTGACGATTATATCTGCAAGCCCTTTAATCCTTTGGAAGTTGTAGCAAGAGTCAAGTCCAACCTCAGGCGTTTCTACTCACTCGGAAGCGGTGAGGGCAGAGCCGAGAAGCTTACGATCGGCGACCTGGAGCTCGATACGGAGAAATGTCTTCTCTTAAAGGCAGGCAAGGCTATGGAGCTTACTTCCGTCGAATATAAGATAATGGAGCTTCTTATGAAGCATCCCGGCAAGGTCTTCACCAAGCAGCAGATCTATGAATATGCATGGGGAGAGGACTATTTCGTAGCCGATAATAATATAATGGTTGCTATAAGCAAATTAAGGACCAAGCTCGACGAGGATCCGTCCCGTTACATCAAGACGCTTCGCGGCTTGGGATACAGGCTTGACGCCTGATATTACTGTAAAAACTGGCAATGTAACATTGTTACAAAGGGGTATTTGATGGCGAAAAAGAACATAAGCAGCGGAAAAGAGCTCAAAGGCTTTTTGCTCAGCCGGTTTTTCTTTGTCCTCATCATCGTAAGCGTGGTTGAGCTGTTCGTAGTCGCTCTTACGAACACTTATCTGATCCCCGCACTCATTACTATCACGAAATACAACAATATAATTAAGGTCGACGGTGCGGAAGGTCTGTTCATGCTCGTGTTCGTTCTGGTCGCGACATGGATCGTAAACCGCATTTTCCCGATGCTCAATGCATCGCCTGTTGCCGTTAATGAATATCTGGAGAAGGTCCTCCAAAGCCGCGGGTTCGTCGGCGCATCAGACCAGGAAGTAACGGAGACGCTCCATGCTTTAAGCAATAGTCCGATGTCATTGCTCTCTTTGATAGGTTCATTCTTTCTGGTCGCGATAATCCTTCTTACTCCTTATATAATCGGAGGAATCATATTCGCTGTTTCTGTGGCCCGTGAGCTCCGGAGGATCGAGCGCGAGAAGGAGACAGAGCACCGCAGGGAGGAAGAGCGCCGCTATCTCATGATCTCCAATATCGTTCACGACTTAAAGACTCCGATGACAACGGTTTACGGCTATGCAAAGGCCTTAAATGACGGCATCGTTCCTGAAGATAAGAGACAGGAATACTTAGAGGCGATAATGAACAAGACCAACAGGACCAATGAGGTCATCGCGCTGCTGCTCGATTACGTTAAGCTCGACAGCGAAGGTTTTGTGATCAAAAAGAGCAAGATCGACATATGCGAGCTCGTACGTTCATGCTGTGCTTTCTGCTACACCGATGTGGAATCGGCAGGCTGTGAGATCGA
Organism: Oscillospiraceae bacterium; assembly: GCA_902764825.1. Lineage (GTDB taxonomy): Bacteria > Bacillota > Clostridia > Saccharofermentanales > Saccharofermentanaceae > Saccharofermentans. The sequence continues at coordinate 54,937 of CACWXL010000021.1, read as the reverse complement.
TATCAATGTGCCTGAGAAGCCTTTGTTTATCGCGGCTGACAGCGTTCAGCTCTCACGCGTCATAACAAATCTCATTACCAATGCGATACGTCATAACCCTAAGGGAACGAAGATAGGCGTGACGCTAAAGTGCGAGAATTATACGACAGCCGAAGACGTAAGAGTCTTTGTTGCAGACACGGGTGATGAGATTCCGGAAGAGCTCGCAGAGCATATTTTCGAGCCGTTCGTAACAGGTGACGAATCAAGAGCATCGGGAGCCGGAACGGGATTGGGACTTCCTCTGTCCGTCAAGATATGCGAGATGCACGGCTTCAACCTAAGGCTCGTCCAGATGCCTGAGATCAAGCGTTATCACTTGGGTGATGAGTATAAGAAAGTGTTCATGATCTCCATGTGATCGCCGGATGAACATGAGACGAAGAAATAGAATAGTAAGGGAGCTTTTATGAAATACGATTGCCTGATCATAGATGACGAGAAGGAACTTGCAAATAACACTTGTGAGTATTTCAACATGTTCGACGTTAAGACTTACGCAGTCTTCTCAAGCGCTGAAGCAGAAGAGTTTATGCGCGGGAACGATGTAAGTCTCGTGCTCCTTGATATCAATCTTTCTGACGGGAGCGGCTTTGAGCTCTGCAAGAAGATAAGGCAGACACTTAACATTCCGATCCTTTTTATCTCTGCCAGAAACACCGATGACGACAAGATAATCGCGCTTAATATCGGAGGCGACGATTACATCGAGAAGCCTTATTCTCTGGGCGTTCTGCTCGCCAAGGTAAAGGTCGTCTTAAAGCGCTTTGCAAATGCGGATAATGATAGTTCGAAGAAGGACGGTTTTGACGACGGATACTTAAGACTTGATACCGTGAACAAGAGTGTTTTTGTCGGAGGCGTCGAAAAGAAGATCACTTCGATCGAGTGGAAGCTCTTAGAATACCTTACCACAAACAAGAACAGGCTTGTCACGAAGAACGAGATCTTCGATAATGTCTGGAACGACAGATTTACGACTGACGGAACACTTAATGTTCACGTAAGAAAGATCCGTGAAGCGATCGAGAAAGATCCGCAGGACCCGAAGTATATAGTGACTGTATGGAAGGAAGGCTACAAGTTCATAGCACCCGAATAAGATGAAGAAAGCACCGTTTATCATCCTGCTTGTAGTAACCTTTATCGCCGAAGCATTGGCGTGTTATTTTATGCTTTCCAAGATCAAGGACATAAAGACAGATCCGGTTAAAGTTAACGAGTGCATATATTCCATATCAGAGAATTACGGTGACACTTCCAAATACAATAAGCAGCTTGATTATGTGATCATCGATAATGACGGAAAGCTGATCTATAAGACAAGGGAAGGCCTTTCCGAATCGGTCAATGAAGCGATAAAAACGCGCGGCCTCATAATCGATCTTACAGTAGACGGAGAGGTAAAGGGCAAGGTGATCTTCGATTACAATATCGGAATCCAGATGGCCGAATTCAAGCAGAATATCATCATCGTTTTTATCATCATCGGCGTTCTCCAGCTAGTGATAATCATCTCCTGGTATATCTATCTTAAGCGTTCCATGATCACTCCTTTTACAAAGCTCAGCGACTTCGCTGCAAGAGTTGCTGAAGGTAATCTCGATCTGCCTTTGAAGATGGATAAGGGACATGTATTCGGTGCGTTCACGGAGAGCTTCGATCTTATGCGTTCCGAGCTCAAGAAGGCGCGTCTTGCCGAGAAAAAAGCAAGTGATGACAAGAAGGAAATGGTCGCGAAATTATCGCACGACATCAAGACTCCCGTAGCATCGATCAAGTCAACTTCAGAGATCGGAATGGCGATCACAAAAGAAGACCGCACCAGGGAGATGTTCGGTGTCATCGATGCCAAGACTGACCAGATAAAGTCACTTGTTGATAACCTCTTTACCTCAAGCGTTCAGGACATTACAGAGATCGATGTCAATCCCGGAATGCAGCCGTCTGACGTCATTACGGGGCTTATCAGGAACGCTGATTATCTTCACCGCGCAGGAGCTTTTACGATACCTGAATGCAATGTCTATTTCGACAAGTTAAGGCTCCAGCAGGTTTTCGATAACATCTTCATGAACTCATATAAATACGCTGACACCGCAATGCATGTAAATGCCGAGATATCAGGTGATTATCTTGTCATAAGAGTCTCTGACGAAGGCCCGGGTGTCAAGGAAGAAGAGCTTCCGCTTCTCAAGGAAAAGTTCAGAAGAGGCAGCAACGCCAGCGATAAGGACGGCGCAGGTCTCGGCCTTTATCTTACCGATTACTTCATGGAAAAGATGGACGGTCAGTTGGGTCTCAAGAACCTGGATAAGGGTTTGGAAGTATCGGTCTATATCAGGATCGCATAAAAATCACTCTGAAGAATGCTAAGATTATTATTTCCGCAGGTGACGCGGGAAGACCTTTTTGCGCCTCAAAACGCAATAAAATTTGATTTTCAACCCCAAAAATTTTACTTTATCCCTGGATTTTTTACTTTATCCCTCAGTTTGCGAAAATCTATTGCGCTCAAATACCCTTTTTTGTACCATCAGGACACCGCGGTAAGATGACAGACTTTATTTGCTCTGACATCCATCGACGATATGGAGATATGGGCCGATGAGGCAATTTTATTAACTTACATCAAAAAATATCGGCTTTGTGCCAGAATACTGGGTCGAACATGAAAGTTAAATTTCTTATTTTTTTACTGCTATGCATTATGTTATTGAATGCATGTAGTAAAGTTAAAACGAGCAATTCAAAAACACCGGATACTGTTCCTGAAACAGCATCTTTTTATGAATATCATAATCTCGTTCTGGCCGATGAGTATATGAACAGAAAAGAATACTTGTATAGTTATGTATCGCCTGAATGTTATAACGAAGAATATTTTGCCATTTATGTTAGTGCTGAAAAAGATTTGCCAGATTCAAATGAAGAGTATATCAATTTCTATGACTATAATGGTGAATTAAAGCAACAGACAGACCTGCTAAGTTTTGAGACCGGAAGAGTTTATTCTGATTGTTGCATTGGTAATTCAAAACTTGGAATGAATGCCTTATTGGTTGATAAAGAAAACTCAATCGCTGCCATTTATAGTGTTGATAATGAAACTCTGAGTTGGAATAAACAGTTTGATATTTCGCTTAAGAGTTTTAGAAATGACATCCAACCATATAATCTTTTTGAAATAGAAGATGGTTATATTCTTATTTATGATTGGATTGATGGCAGTGTAGTAAAATCGGATATAACAAAAATAGATCATTCCGGTAAAGTTATTTGGGATACTGTACCTGACAAAGGCACTCCTGGAAGTGCAAATATATGGAATGATAGTCTTGTGTACGTAAGCAGTACTGATCAATTTTTTAAGGTTGATTTGAAAACAGGAAAAGAAGAAATAATTAAATCAAATGATGTTCTGAAAACCTATCAATATGGCGCACAAGTGTGTCTTGATGGAAAAATACTTAAAAATGACGGACATGATATAAAGCAGTATACCTTGGAAGATAATACAGAATCAGTGGTTTTGGATTTCAACTATTCTGATTGTAATATGTATTATCTTTCTTGCGGGAATTTTCAATATGCTGACAATAAGAGGGCAGTGTTTAAAGATTTAAGAAGTTCGCGTAATGAGACTCCAGGTAGATGCAAACTGACAATACTTGAGAAAACCGACAAGAATCCTTATGCAGGCAAAAAGGTTCTTGAAATTGCTCCTATCTGGGGTATTAATACATTGATGGGAGAAACCCAGCAAGAATTCAACAGAAATAGCAAGGATTATTTTGCTTATATTTCAACCAGATATGACTGTGCATTTTTTAGCCTCCCCGAGTATTACCAGGCAGAGGCAACACTAGCCGATACGGTTAACCTTATCACGGATCAATTAGCCGTTGATATCCGCAATGGTAACGGCCCGGATATTATTATCGGTCTAGGTGATTCTACTCAGTTGGATACACAGGATTTTCTTGTAAATCTGTATCCTTACATAGATGGCAAGAATGGTCTAAATAAAGCGGACTATTTTGAAAACGCTTTTGAAGCATTTGCTGCAAATGGTCAATTGTATCAGATTCCGTTAACGATGAATGTGTTGGGAATAATGACCGACAAAGAAAACGTAGCTTATGGGAAAAATGGTTTTACTTTTGATGAATATAGCAGATTCGTAAAAGAAACGTGCAACGGTATTGATCCTATCAGTCTGGGAAATGACAGACAAGACTATTTCTATTTCCTTTTCTGCTCAATGCATGATCAATTCATCTCAGAAAAGAAAGTAAAGGTTGACAGTGCCGAGTTCCGATCTCTGATTGAGTATTCAAAGAATAACATTCCTGAGAATCAATATTCAAATGAAACTGAGGTAAATGGCGCTCAATGGGTTGTGCTTGGTGATGCATATTTTGATTTGGTCGATCAACCCTGTTTTGATCCTTCTAATGATATATATGGTGCACCTTCTTTTGACGGTCGTGGACCGATGATAACGAATTTCAACACAATAGCCGTAACTGCATGTTCATCTGACTTGAATGTGTCATGGGAGTTTGTAAAGGCTGCTTTATGTTATGAGGCTCAGAAGGCACTAAAAAATGAGAATCCGATAAATCGAGTTGCTTTTAATGAATATGCTCAGACAGCTTTAAAAGAGGCAAACATCACTTTGAAAGAACGACACATAAGCAGAGTTTTAGATGAATCCGATATCGAGAGATATGTCCATATGCTTGAAAAGGCCGACTGTGTTGCTGCATATGACACTCAAGTTTATAAGGTCATAATCGAAGAACTGCAGCCGTATTATGCTGATAAGAAAAGCATAGACGAGACGATCAAGATAATCAGTGACAGATGTCAGAAGGTTCTTGACGAGCGTTAGACAGATCAATAATCAAAATCCTGAAAGCCTTCCCGTGGTACAATACTTCGGTGAAGGCTTTTTGTTTTCGAAATCGATTTAAGAACTATTTAAGAGTTCCTTAAAGGCATTTAAGGGTTAAAAGAATATCCTTTGTGCTATAAGGAGGTCGAAAGACATGAAAAACATTATTGAAACTAAGAAACTTTGCAAGACATTTTCAAACGGCGGCATTCAGCAGCACGTTCTTAAGAATATAGATCTTGAGATCTATGAAGGTGATTTCACGATCATCATGGGAGCATCCGGTGCCGGCAAGTCCACACTTCTTTATTCACTTTCCGGAATGGACAAGCCGACTTTGGGCACAGTAACATTCGACGGCACAGATATCACCGGGATGAATACGGATGAGCTCGCGATCTTCAGAAGATCTAACTGCGGATTCGTTTTCCAGCAGGTGTATCTCGTTGATTCGATGAGCGTTTTAGATAACATCATGGCAGCAGGCCTTCTCGTTTATAAGGATAAGAGAGTCCTCGCCAAGAAGGCCGGTGAACTTCTTAAGGCAGTTAATATCGATGAGACTCTCTGGGGCAAGTTCCCCACACAGATCTCAGGCGGTGAGGCTCAGAGAGTCGGCATCGCAAGAGCATTGATCAATGATCCGAAGCTTGTTTTCGCTGACGAGCCAACAGGAGCTTTGAATTCACAGACGGGTAAGGCCGTTCTTGATACACTTACCAAGTTCAATGAGAAGGGCCAGTCGATCGTAATGGTCACACACGATATCTCAAGTGCAAGAAGAGGCAACCGCATCCTTTATGTAAAGGACGGCGAGATCGCCGGCGAGTGCAACCTCGGCAAGTATGTGACAGGTGACAAAGACCGTCATCAGAAGTTAAATGACTTCCTCGCTACGATGGGGTGGTAATCATGAACAAGACATTATTACTTACCAAATCGAACCTCAGGAAAAACAGAGGTACGTCAGTAGGACTTTTCTTTCTGATGTTTATCGCAAGCCTTCTGATCGGAATATCGCTTATGATATTTTTCGATGTGCTCCCGACAGCGGGAAAAGAAGCAGAGCGTCTTAATTCCGGCGACGGTTATATCATGGCCAGAAACGGTATTGAGGATATGACTGATGAGAAGATCGATGAAATGATCAAGGACGATACTGATGATTACTTTATCTACAGGAATCTCCAGTTCGGTGCTATCCCGCTTCCTTTCGGTACAGGAAATGTATCCATCGATATCGCGCTCAATGACAGCAGTGCCTTCAGCAGAAAGCTGGACAGGATGGAAGTTATTACGGAAGATCAGTCTGTCACAGGCAGTTATATCTATCTTCCTTATCAGTTCTATACCGGCGGCGGTATCAAGTTAAAAGACACATTCGAATTCGCAGTGGAAGGCGTCAAATACAGCTTTACGGTAAAGGGCTTTACAGCAGTTACATACGGCGGCTGCAACAACACTGCCATGTACACATTCGTTATTGACGATGATACATATAATAAGATCTTCGAAAGAGACGGAAAGACCGCTGAAGGCATCATGATCATCTACGATCTGAAGGAAGGCGTCAGCAACGGCGGCTTCAGGATCAGGAACAGAAATGAACTTCTTAAGATCAATCCCAATGCGATCGTTACCGGCTATGCCATTGACAACGTTTTAAGCTCAAGAACGTTTATCGGCCTCATCCTCGCGGTATCATTCCTTGTTATCACTACGATGGTCGTTGCAGCTGTCGCAATGATGCTCGCCAACTGCATCTCCAATTACATCAAGGAGAACATGAAGACTTTAGGCGCGCTTAAGGCTATCGGATATACCGGTAAAGACATCAAGGGATCACTTATCCTCTGGTTCTTCCTGATCGCTGTTTTCGCGAGCGTGGCAGGAATATTGTCAGCATATCTGTCCATGCCGTTATTCGCCGGCATAGTAGTCGGTCAGATGGGTCTGCCGTATCAGGTCTCATTCAATCTTCCGGCTACACTGATCCCGGTCGCATTCATCATCGTATTTACGCTTATCGTTACGGCTGCCTGCGCTTCCAGGATAACAAAGATCCATCCGATCGTGGCTTTGAGAGAAGGTGTTGAATCACATAATTTCAAGAAGAATCATGTGGCTCTCGATAAGACTTCGTTAGGCCTTAATGCAAGCCTTGCAATGAAGACTTTCTTCGGCAACATGAAGCAGAATGTGATAACTTTCCTGGTGCTCGGCTTCATGATCTTCACCTGCGTAATTGCACTGCTGATGTATGAGAACTTCAGCCGTCATCCGAAGCTCGAGATCCTCATGACCGAGATGTGTTCAGGCGTTGTTACTTTCGATAACGAGACAGCAGAAGAAGGCCTTGAATATCTCGAATCCAGATCCGATATCACGAACCTTCGAAAGATCATCAACATGAACTTCTACTACAACGATGAGGAAAGCTTCCTTACTTACATTGTTGATGATTCATCGAAAATGAACAACCACGATCTGTGCTATCAGGGAAGGCTCCCGCAGTACGATAACGAAGTCGCAGTAAGCGGTGCTTTCGCGAAAAAATACGGCTTCGAAGTCGGCGATGAGATCAAGCTCGATTTCGGTGACAAGTCCTATTCATACCTGATAACGGGATTCATCCAGACAACGAACAACGAAGGACGCGAGGCTTTCTTCACATTCGACGCCGCAGAACACCTGGTTGATATGGAGCACATCCCCGCATGGTACTGGTTCGACCTTAAGGAAGAAGCAGAGAGCACATCCGATAACCGCATCACGACCGATAAGGTATTAGATGACTGCAAGGACAAGTTCGGCGAACATGTTGTAAACACGATGAATTTCTATGAGATCATGGAAGGCAGCATGACAACGTTCAGGAGTATCTCGATAACAATGCTCCTAGTTATGTGCGCAATTTCAGTGGTGGTCATTGCTTTGATCCTTTACCTTCTCATCAAGTCACTCGTTTACCACAAGCGCAGGGACTACGGAATCTACAAGGCAGTCGGCTACACATCAGGAAGCCTCATGCTCCAGACAGCATTAAGCTTCATGCCTTCGGTAATCGCATCGGCTGTAGTTTTCCCGATCGCATCCTACTACCTTGCAAATCCTTACATGTCAACATTCATGCACATGTTCGGTCTTGTGAAGTGCAACTTCACGATCCCTGTCTCAGGTGTAGTCATCATCGCCGTATCCTTCGTCATAGTATCTTTCTTCCTCGCTCTCCTGCAGACAAGAAGGATCAAGAAGATCGAAGCATACAACATGCTGGTAGCTGAATAATTTCGAATAATAGGGAATAGATTGAGTTTGTTGAAGGAGCCGTCCTTATTGGGCGGCTTCTTTATTATCGCTTGTGTTAGAATCATTAAAACCAAATGTTAATTTGCGTTGCTTGTGTTTGGAGTTTTCGAAAGCTATAACCGTGGCATAAGCAATGGAGGTTTTGCAATATGCTTAGCGACAACATAAAGAACTTAAGAAAACAAAAAGGCTACACGCAGGAGACCCTTGCGCAGGCTTTAAATATTGTCAGACAGACTGTTTCGAAATGGGAAAAAGGCTATTCCGTACCTGATGCCGACATGCTGGAGAAACTGTCGGAGGTATTGGAAGTCCCGGTAAGTGAACTTCTCGGAAAGCCCTCAGGAGCTCCTGAACAGGCCTCAGAGCTCGAGAAGATCTCGGCGCAGCTTGCGATAATCAATGAACAACTGGCGCGCGAAATGGCCAGACGCAAACGCAACAGGAAGATCAAGATAATTATTGCCTCAGTCATCTTTGGTCTGCTATTTATCTTTGCCGCTTTTATTCTGATCTCACATCCTGTCTCCAGCAGTATTATGTCAGGTGATGCATCCAACGTCAGAGTATTGGAACGCCAATCTTCTTTATATTCACAGGAAGAAATAGAAAGTGCGATCGAAGTTATCAAGCGTGATTTCGAGAATGACTGGAACGGATGCACTCTTAATACCATATACTATGCAGGCGATGAAGTCTGTGCTGATGAGACGCGTGACAGAGGCGTTAAGACCATAGTGCTGATTTCGGATTTTACTACCGGCAATTATGATTTCGGCAGTCTTAATACAAATTACACATATACTAACTGGAGCTGGATCCTTATCAGGGATGAAGACGGCGGCTGGAAGCACATCGATCACGGTTACGGCTGATAGTACTCGTTTACAAGGCTTCTGTAACCTAATTCTTTCAGGTCTTCGTATCTGACGTTGAAGCGTGCCTTGGTGTGCTTTCCGCTTATGAGAAATCTGAGTAATTCCTGCGCGTACAGATCGATCTCGTGAAGGCTTTTCGTAGTCGTGATGACAGGGAAGAACCACAGGCTCCACGTGAGGTCGGAGTCGTCATTTACTTCAAGCAGTTTGTGATTAAAAATGCGGATAAAAGCCGCCGCTGCCTTGGTGCCGTCGATGCCTTTTCTGTGATGCCAGCGGTCGAGGGCTCTGGCCTTCCTGCGCATCTTCTGCTTCAGTTTGACGACCGACGCGGGCGCGATGTCGATCTCGCCGTTTTTGACCTCCACGCCCAGGAAAGTGAATCCTTCTTCAGGCGATGCGGTGACTTCCTTATCAGGATTGACCTTAAGACCCTTGCTCTTCAGGTGGTCAAGAATCGTTTGCTTGTATGTTTTTAATTCCTCTTCGCTGTCTGCGAAAACGATGATGTCATCCGAATATCTCGCATATGTGATCCCCCGGCCGCTGAAATACTCATCGAGATCTTTCAGGTACAGATTTGCATAGAACGACGCGATCGGCGTGCCTGCCATGATGCCTTTCTGTTCTGTGATCATATCCTCGCCCGATCTGACTCTCTCTTCCTTAAGCAGCGCCTTCATGAAGGCGAGGAGCTCACCGTCATCCGTGACCGTGTCATCCAGCGCCCTGCAGATCCCTTCGACAGGGATCGAATTGAAATAGTCGCTCACGTCGATCTTGTAAGAATACTTCTTAGTGATGTCCTTCGAGCGGCAGAGCGCCATGATCGCATCTTTCGCGCACACGCCCGGACGGAATGAATAAAGGGTGTTGGTGTAGATGTGATCGTATTTTCGAAGCGTCAGATAAGTCAGGAGCTTTAAGATCATGTTGAAGTCATAGGGGTACTTGTAGACCGTGCGCTTCTTCTGCGTACTCATCTTGCTGATGACGGCCTTGGCAGGGAGGGGGAGACTACTGAGCGTCCTGATCTGCTGCTCATATGCCATGTAAGATTTGCTGTCGATATAATCGCGCAGCTCTTTCTTGAAGCGCTTAGAACACCTAAGCCCCGCCTTGTATTCGTAGAACCGTTCCCAGCTGCTCTTCTCGAAGAGCATGTCGATCAGTGACACCGTGCGCTGTCCTCACCCGTTTTTCGAATAATTGTACCACTAGGGGAGGGGTAACGTGTGTATTTAAAGTTCTCGGAGCAGGCTGACTATCGCAAACGCCTTAAAAAAGGCAAAAATTACAGAAAAAGGCCCTTTTCTGAGTTCACCAAGCGGTCTAAAGCTGATTTTTGACGTACTAATTCTCGAAAACTTCAGATTAGTCCGTAATTCCGAGTTCTCCAAGCGGCCTAAAGCTGGTTTTTTACGTACTAATTCTCGATAACTTCAGATTAGTCCGTAATTACGAGTTCACCAAGTGGTCTAAAGCTGATTTTTTACGTACTAATTCTCGATAACTTCAGATTAGTCCGTAATTCCGAGTTCACCAAGCGGCCTAAAGCTGATTTTTTACGTACTAATTCTCGAAAACTTCAGATTAGTCCGTAATTCCGAGTTCTCCAAGCGGCCTAAAGCTGGTTTTTTACGTACTAATACTCAAAAACAACCTTTTGTACCACTTACTCCGTTCCTTGTACCGCTTGCGCCGCGAACCATTGAGCGTCGCAAACCCTCCCGATAGAATGACCTCAAAACCAAGGAGGTACAAGAAAATGACAGACATTACAAACACAAAGATCAACGCAAAGAGAGATTCTCTCAGCACAGATTACAGAGAGCTTAAGACAGAGGCTATGATGCTTCAGAAGAAGGGACTGCCTTTCATGCTGACATCGGTTGTCATCTGGACAGCTATTACGATCGTAAGAACGCTTCCCGTGGACATCATGACTAAGAACCTTTACACGTTCTACTGCACATCGTTCCTGATGCCGGGCGCAGTGATCTTCTCACTTATCACGGGTGCAAAGCTCTTCACAAAGAGGCAGAATCCGTTTAATAAGCTGGGGATGCTCAACACATTGAATCAGATGCTGTATCTGCTTATCGTCATGTGGTCGTTCTCGCAGAAGCCCGATGCGATGCTGATGCTTTTCGCGATGGTATTCGGAGCACACTTGCTGCCGTTCTCATGGCTCTACGAGAGCAAGACATATCTTGTTACATCGATAGTTACGACGCTCGGCGCGATGATCATATCCATTTTTGCTCCCGAGATCTATGTTGGCATCTTCATGATCGCCTGCCAGGCCGTTATGTGTGTACTGCTTATGATCGAATGCAGGAAACTTGACCGTGCACAGAAAGTAAAGGATGAATTATAATGATTCATAATACTGAGGGATAACAGGAGACAGTGATGCAGGTCACGATCAGGCAGGACTTAGAATCAGGCACGGCAGTGGAGATCCACTGCCGTGAGATCACTTCCGAGACGGAGAGGCTGGAGCGTTATATCAGGAGGTTCGATGAGCGTATCATCGGCTCGTCGGAAGGACAGGCTCATACGATCGCCGTAGAGCAGATCCTTTATATCGAAGCAGTCGATAAGAAGACCTTCCTTTATACGCCCGGCAATGTGTATGAGACGGATAAGAAGCTCTATGAGCTCGAGGAAATGCTGGACGGCAAGACTTTTTTCAGGTGCTCGAAATCAGTGATCGTGAACCTCAACAAGATCACAAAGCTTAAGCCCGAAGTCACGCGCAACATCCTTGCGACTTTGACGAACGGCGAGGTCGTGGTCATCTCAAGAAGAAATGTTAAACAGCTTAAGGCTTTGATCGGATTGGACGGATAATATGGAAGATATCAAGAAACTGCTGGTTTATTTCAGGAACGCACTGGCGTTCTCGTATTCGTGGCTCGTGCTCTGTTACGCGCTTGGACGCGTGTTGCTTAATGGAATATCATTTAGTGACGGCGTGGCCGAATTCCCGGCTATGAGAGTCGATATGCTGCTCAAGATCTTTTTGCTCTGCGCGTGGGGTTCGGCATGTTTTGTTTTCGCGTTCTTCACAAAGCTCATGAAGAAGAGAGGGTTCGTCTTTGATCTGACGGTGTTCTTCGCGCTGTTCATTCCGGTCGAGATACTGATGTTCTACTGGATGAACATATTCTCGAGCGCAGGTACCGTCACCCTGTGGATCGTCCTGGGCATAGTTGTCGCAATTTGCTATATTTGCTGTTTGCTGATAGACCTCTTGATCATGAGAAAGCGCTCGAAAGTCTATACTGACAAGCTTAACGAGTATAATTCGAAGAACGGCGCCTGCTGAAGAAATAGCAAGAACGGTATATCTTTTAGCAATAAAAGTTTCACATGGCACCCCGATAAATGTTACTATCAAAGTACGGACTACTATTTTTGTGAACAAGAGGTGCATATGAAAAAGAACGAGCGCAAAGACCTTGTTACCAACATCTACACTGCAGATCCTTCCGCACATGTTTTTAACGGCAAGATCTACATCTATCCTTCACACGACGAAGACCTGGACATCCCTGAGGATGATGACGGCGAGCAGTACGTAATGAAGGATTATCACATCCTTTCGATGGACAGCCTTGACAGCGAATGCGTCGACAACGGCGTTGCTATCAGCGAAGACGATATCCCGTGGGTATCAAGACAGCTCTGGGCACCTGATGCTGTCTACACGAACGGCAAGTACTATCTTGTTTTCCCTGCAAAGGATAAGGACGACATCTTCAGGATCGGCGTTGCCGAGTCAGATTCACCTGTCGGACCTTTCAAGCCGCAGGAGAATTACATTCAGGGCAGCTACAGCATCGACCCCGCAGTCCTCTTGGACGATGACGGCAGGATCTGGTGCTACAACGGCGGACTCTGGGGCGGCCAGCTCGAGATGTGGCAGTCAGGTTCATTCAATCCGAATGAGAGAAGACCTGAGGGCGACGATAAGGCTCTCGCTGCTCTTGTTGCCGAGTTCACACCTGACATGACGGCTTTCAAGTCAGCTCCGAAGATGATCACGATCCTTGACGAGAACGGTGAGCCCATCAAGGCAGGCGACGAAGACCGCCGTTACTTCGAAGATCCGTGGATGCACAAGTTCAACGGAAAGTATTATTTCTCATACTCCACAGGAACGACACACTATCTCTGCTATGCAGAAGGCACGTCACCTGAAGGCCCCTTCACATACAAGGGAAGGATCATGGAGCCTGTTATCGGATGGACAACACACCACTCAATCGTTCAGATCGACGGCGAGTGGTATCTCTTCTATCACGATGCAAAGAGATCCGGCGGATGCTCACACAAGAGATCTGTCAAGTTCACAAAGCTCAACATCGCTGAGGACGGCACGATCGAGAAGATCTATCCTTACGATCACGAGTAAAGGCTAAGATATAAAAATAGCGTAAGACTGCCTCATATTTATGGGGCAGTCTTTTTTATGAACCGAATATAATAGGGTAATTCTGATAAACAATATGGGGGTATTGACGGGATGATCAACAAAGCAGTTAAGCGGTGTCTGGCCGCTGTACTTTGCGGTGCTATGGCGCTGCCTGCTATGTCCTGCAGTAAGAAAGGACCTAAGAATCCGGACGGAACGCCAAGGCAGCAATACGTGAAGGAGACTGATCCGTATTTCACTGACACTACGGCAGAACTCTTTATACCGATCGATGAGACCAGAAAACTTGAAGGATTCCGATCATTCAGTAGCGGAATTGCAGGTGACAGCATCTATGTTACATATTCAGCGGGTTACAGTCTGTCAGAAGAAGACCAAAAAGAGATAAACGGTCTTGATGTGTATAAAGCAAAAGAACTGAAACGCTATTTTGAGATCCAGAATAATACAACTGTCGGAGGCCTGGCGATCTTTTCCATGAGCGGGGAGATGACAGGGAATTTCTTGTTTGACAGCACGGAGGCTCCCGTGGAGTCTTTTGTTACAAAGGACGGCAGGATCGGCATTGTAATGGAGGTCAACAGTTACGAGATCAATGAAAAGAAGGATGAATTGATCGAGAAAGATGACTATAAGCTGGTATTTTTCTCCGGCACCGGTGGCCGTCTTGAGGAGATCCTGCTTACCGAAGCGGCTGCATATCTTGGCCATATAATCGATATCACTGAGGCAGATAACGGTAATCTGCTTTTTCTTGGTGATTCAGGGATCCTGGTCATGGATCCTTCAGGAAAGATCCTGTCAAAGGAAACGGCGGAAGATCACGGCAGCCGATTCTACTGTGCAGGTGGCAAATGCTATATCCTGACAGAATATTGGGAGACTGAGAAATATACGCTTTCAGAAGTGGATGTAAATACAGGGAAGACCGGTTCACCGCAATTGTCTGCGATCGCACCTGAGGAGATCTACGGCCGGGGAGACCTGTATTTCGCGGAGAACGGGATAGAAGAGATAGTTAAGTGCGATTTCCTTTCCGGCACGACAGAAACGGTGCTGAAATACGAATATACCGATTTCACTTCACCGGAGTCAGTGCTTGACATAAGGTGCGAGGGTGAGGATGTTCTTGTCCTTTATAAAGAAACAAGCGGCGATGGGCCGTTAGCAGTTGACCGCGTGTATCTTACGCGCTTTCACAAAGAAGATAAGAATCCTTATGCCGGCAGAAGGCTCGTCTATGCGGCTTACTGCTCTGACGGTGCTGAAGAAGCTTTCCTGTCTGTGATCAATAAATATAACAAGAGTCCTGAGAGCAAGGCGCGTATCGTGGTCTATGAGCAGGTGAGCGAAGTTCCCGGTCTTGAGGAGGCCAGAGCAGATTCTGCTGATAAGCTCCTCCTTGCCATGAAGTCGGGAAACGGCCCTGACGTGCTTTTGAACTGTGCGGAGTTCACTAAGTTTAATTCCGGCGATATCCTCTTAGACCTCAATCCATATCTGGACGGGAAGACAGGCATCGACCGCACAAAATATTACGACAATATCTTCCGCGCCTATGAATCCGGCGGGAAGCTTTACCAGCTGCCCCTTAACGTGAAAATGAAAGGCATTTTCGGAAATCCGGATCTTTTGGGAAGACCTGACGGCTGGACGATCGATGAAATGGACGCGAAGCTGGAATCGATAGCCGACAAGACATATCCGACAATGATGTCCCCTATGGAAATACTTGAGGGACTGATCAGTGTTGACTTTGACCACTATGTGGACTTTAGCAGCGGCAAGGCGGACTTTGGCAGCGTGGATTTTTTAAAGCTCCTGGAGTTTGCGAAAAAATATGGCGGTAAAGCCGGTGAAGATACTGTTTTCGGACTATCTGAAAAATATGATGACATAACTTTTAACGGTGGCGTGGATGTTCTGATCGTGCAGGCCGGAGAGTGTGCGCTGACGGGCTTTTCGGCTGACGATCTCGAGTCGTTTGCTGTTTATAAGTCGCTGTGCAGCAAAGATCCGCTTATGACCGGATGGCCTTCTTCCGGCAGGTGCGGTTTGGCAGCTGAGGTGCAGACATCTGTTGGAATCTCGGCATTCTCGGAGTGTCCGGAAGAGGCGTGGGACTTCGTATCTTTCCTTCTTAATTCGGAGGACAGATTCTCTTTCCGGGCCGGAATCTCGGTACTTCGTGCAGGAACTGATGCTGTCATTGCGGATAATATCGCTGAATATGAGAAATTCTCTGATATCTATAAGAACACGGACATGATGAAGAACCGGTCTCCTTTATCAGAAGAAATGGCATCGCAGTACAGTAATGCCGTCGAAAATATCCACAGGCCGGTCCATACTGATCAGGCTGTCCTTACGATCATTAAGGAGGAAGCACAGGCTTTCTTTGCCGGCGAAAAAAGCTCTGATGAAGTATGTAAGCTTATCCAGAACCGTGTGACTACGCTGTTGTCTGAGGCAAAGTAGATCAGTTCTGATCCTTCTTAACATAGACCGACAGGCAGTTGTCTTCGAACGCGCAGAATTTATAAACAATAAAGCTGTGGAAGCCGTACATGTCGTACCGGTCATCAGGATCTGCAAATTCATCATACGGTGTAATGATGATATCTGCTTCAGGAGAGGACAGCTCGCTGTAGGTGTATTCTTCTTTCCAGATGTAATAGCTCTTTTCTGTCGGATTGTTCGAAAAGATATTGCCGTCAAAATAAGGCTGGACTGATACCGGATGGTAACTCAGGCTGTCAGCTTTTGCTCCTGATTCTATATACGGCCGTACAAACTCTGTCACGGCTTTGGAAGGGCTGTAGGGCTTTTGGTATTCAAGATATGAGGCATAAAAGCCTGCTGCGCACTGGATGATAAGAAGGATCAGAAAGTAGATTCCGGGCACGGCGCGGAGGAGCTTTTTCGAGCCCTTGGCATCAGGTGCAGGCTCAGCTTTGAAGATAAGCATGAGAGCAACGAACAGAAAGAACAGATATGCCAGATGCCATATCCTGCTGTAAAACAGCGCCATATACAGTACAAGCGGGCCTGCATAGACCAGTACCTGAAGGATATTCTTCCGGAAATAAAGCACCGTTGCGGTCAGGAATGTAATGATAAAGATGACTGCTTTAAGCGTGCTGTCAACACGGAACAGGAAGGTCTCGGTAAATGAGAAGATGAACCCTTTGCCTGCGCCGACACCGAAAGAACAATCGTCGGGCGGAATGGACATGATCAGGGTGATAAGAAGCAGTGCCGCCGTGATCCAGAAAGAGATGCGGAAGCGTGAGTGAGATTGATCGTTATCTTCAGATGTCTTCGCGCGGCCTAAATGCTCCCTGATAAAGCAGATGAACTCCCAAAGCATGAAGGAGCACGCGATCATGAACCCGTAAGAGCTTGAAATGCTGACGGCAAAGACAGAAAGAAAGAATCTGACAGGCTTTGAATGGCGTTCCCTGTAAGTCAGCACCAGCAGCATCAAGGCAGGGAAGACGAGACAGTACTGACGCGCGATTACCGATTCCTGATACATTACATAGAATGAGAACGGTAACAGGATCTTGCACATAAACGGAGCATCGGTCATGAAAAGCAGTATGATGCCGAGAGTGGTAAATATCATCGGGACAACAAAGGCATAATCGTAAGGAAGACCGAACATCTGGAAGAACTTCAGGATGAAATACCAGAAAGGCAGGGTGCCTTCATAACGAACAGCCTGCATTATTCCAAAGATGTTGTTATCGCGGGAAATGAGCCATGACTGCGCCTCATCGGCCCAGGGCTCGTGGTGCAGTCCTGTAAAAATGGCAACGCACAGATATACTGCAAGGACCAAAACCAGTGCTACCCGTTCTTTTTTTGATAACTTAAGTCTCATGATCTGTCCCTGCTGATTAAAGATAAAAACAGTATATCAGGAAGCAATAAAACCTTGCAAGGAAACGGGCGTGCAAGGAACGGTTGGCGTATTGATTACCGGAGGGAAAGAAATCGTTTTTGCACCGGAGCAGCGCAAATAAATAAGCAGAAAGAGAAATTATTAAATTCAAGTAAATACTTGAATGTACAAGACCGTACATGTACCGGCTGCCTGCGAAGCCTGTAAAGATACATGCCTGGCCCGTCACAGGCGCATAAGCGTTCTCTTTCTGCTAAGCGTTATTATACTCGTGGGAGTGTGCAAATCAAATTGAGCAGTTCTCGAAAAAAAGGTCAGATCAGGGGTTAGCCTCTGTCTGAGGTTCGTTATTTGAGCCGCCGCCGACATCGGGAGTTGTGTCGGAGCCTGAACCGGAGCCGCTACCGCCGCCTTCGCCTGAGCCTGAACCGCCTTCACCGCCGGTGCCGCCGCCTTCAGTTGTGCCGCCTTCACCACCGGTGCTTCCGCCTTCAGTTGTGCCGCCGCCTTCACTGCCGGAGCCGCCTTCAGTTGTGCCACCTTCTGTCGTACCACCTTCGCCAGTGCCGCTTCCTTCACCTGAGCCTGCGCCTGTGCTTCCACCTTCACCTGTACCGCCTTCAACTGTGGGCGTCGGTGTCGGAGTCGGAGTTGTTTTCTTTGCGACAGGCCAGTAGATCTGCTGCGGTTTGGGTGTCGGAGTATTTGTGGGCACCGGAGTTGCTGTGGGTTCCGGTGTGGGTGTTGTTGTCGGAACGGGTGTCGGAGTAGCAGTTGCCGTTGGTGTTGCTTCTGCCGTGGTCGTAACCTCTTCTTTGGTTGTCGGTGCAACGTAGCCGGCGGCACTGTTGTCATTTGTTTTCCTTCGGTCGCAGAAGAGCGCGAAAACAAAGATGCCGATGATGCCGGCAAGTGCGATGGCGCTTACGATTATGCTTCCCGCTATTCTATTGGGGCCGTGGCCTGCGGGCAGGGCGGACAATCTTTCCGCATCGTCTTCATCGATAAATGGCATTCCGTTTGCTGCGATATTGGGGTCATCGTCCGTATCGTATCTATGTGCTTCACTGCCGTATGCTCTTAATGAATCAAGCTCATCCGCCTGCGATTCGTGGTGGCCGTAACTGCCCGGATATTCAGGTTCATATCCTTCTGCCTGCTGAGTGCCGGGATCTTCCTGCTGTGCGCTCACTGATTCCGGATGTTGAGGCTCAGAGGAAGCACTGTCCTGACCGAACTCAGCGGATAACTGTTCATTTACTACTTCGGAATAATCGACTTCAGGAACTGTCTCGTAGCCGTATCCTTCGTTGAAGGAATCCCTGGCATATCTGTCCTGACGGGTCTCGTTGCCGTAATAAGCACCGATTGTCTCAGGGATCGAGCCGCCGTAATTAAAGACCGGAGATTCCCTGACGTCATATTCGCCGGCTACCGAATCGTCACCGTATTCGAAATTATCGGAGGCGCCTGAGCCGTCGCCGGAAATGTCAGGTGTGCCTGAACCTGTGTTGGGATTTGAGAGGCCGGGATATTCAAAGCCGTTCCCGCCGTTTCCTTTGGCAGTGCCGGCATTATCATTCTCAGGCGCAGAGTTATCAGAACCCGTGCTGCCGGATCTCATGTTATTCGGATCTCTATTCCGATCTTTGTCGTTATCCCTGAAGGCGCCCATATTGTCACCCTTTCGACTAAGTGATTCTTTCTCTTTTCGCGCGCGGTTGGGTATAATAAGCGCGGACAGTATTCCTAGTCTTACAACTTAAGTATAGATATCTGATAAAAAAAGAGAGTGTTATTATCGTGACGATTTATTGGCCGAATTATTACAAAGACTTTGCGTGCAAGGCCGGAGCCTGCCTTCACACATGCTGCGCCGGCTGGGTCATCGGAATCGATGAGAAATCGCTTAAGCGTTTCAGCAAAGATCCTGAAGTCTCCGGCACGATCTCTGACGGGTGTTTTGTCCTCAAAGAAGACGGAAGATGTCCTTACTTAAGGGATGACAATCTCTGCGAGATGATAATCAGGCACGGCGAAGATTATCTTTGCGACATCTGCAGGGAGCACCCGAGATTCTACAATGACTTCGAAGACCATATCGAAGCTGGCATCGGGCTTGTCTGCGAAGAGGCGTGCAGGCTCATCCTGGACGCAGATGCGCCGTTCTGTCTTGTTTCTGACGATGGTTCGAAAATGGAACTCCCGGATTACGTGAAGGCTGTTTTCGACACATCCGCGCCTCTTACCGGGAGACTTTCCGCGATAAGCGGCGGCAGAAGGGCAGGGTCCAAGATCCGCGCGGAGATCTTCGACGGGATGGAAGTTATGGATCCCAAGTGGAGCAGGCTTCTGGAGAAGATCATCGAAGCGCCGGTCTCAGAAGAAGACGAGGATAAGGTTATCCTGGATAATGAGAAGGCGTTTGCGAACTTTGCGGCATACCTGCTCTACAGATATAAGGGTGCCGGCAGATTCGCTGCCGAAGCATGCTATCTTCTGACTGACCTGGTCTTTAAGGGATGCGGGCTTGCCGATGTCGCCAGAGTTTTTTCTTGTGAGGTCGAATATTCGGACATAAATATCGATGAGGCATTGGAGACGTTCGGATAAGGGCTTAAAAAGACATAAAAGCACCTGTGTAACAATGTTACACTTAATAAATATAAGCTTTGCGGAGGATAATATGACAACTGATTACAGCAAGATCGAATGGAAAGCCAACCCCGGTTTCAAGGGCGGTGAAGGCACTTTTTACAACAAGATGTTTACCGACGGCGTCAATAAGATGATGCATGGCAAGCTCGAACCCGGTTCATCGATCGGCTATCACAAGCATGAAGGCAGCTGCGAGATGATCTTCATACTTGAAGGCGAGGGAAAGGTGCTTTTCGATGACACGGAAGAAGCCGTTAAGCCCGGCATGGTTCATTATTGCCCGGAGGGACACTCTCATTCGCTCATAAACAACGGAAGCGAAGATCTGGTCTTTTACGCAGTGGTACCCAAACAATAAAGGGATAAGGGAGGGATAGATAATGCCACATTCATCAGGAGGCGGTTCGCACGGAGGCGGATCACACGGCGGTTCGCACGGTTCGAGCGGCAATCATATATCGACTCATTATTTTCCGGGTTCGAAAAGATTTTTGAGACATAACCGTGTCACAGGTGCGGACGAATATATCTATTCTGAAAGGATGCCGCAGAAGACAGGTCTCTCATCAATAATCATAGGCATTGTCATAGCAGTGATCTTTCTCGGAGCGTTTGGATTTTCGAATATTAAAGAGTTCCCGAGAAAGCTTCCTGCACACTATATGGATGTGCCGGAAGTCCATGATGACATCAATGTTATTCATGCAAAAGATCAGCTTGAAGATATCCTGAAACAATATCAGGAGAAGACCGGAATATGTACTCATATTTACACGGCATATCATGAGGAATGGATCAATACTTATTCTGATCCGGCTGATTACTGCATGAATGTGTATACGGGCAATTTCCAAGACGAGGAACATTTCGTGATCATCTTCTCGATACCTTTCAATGATGCCGAATGCTACGATAACAGTAATAGTGATAAGCACTATGTTCCGGACTTTGTATGGGAAGCAGTTCAGGGCGATGATACTGATCCTATCCTGACGGAAGAGATGTTTACAACTTTCCGGAAAATGCTTCAGAAGGATCTGGAGGATTACGTCAATCCGGGAGACGCTTTTACGCATGCATTCCAATTTGCAATGAAGGATGCTGACAGCAAGCTCGGAGGCGGTGCCTTAACTTTATTCGGATTGATACTCAAGACTTTCTTTCCACTCATACTTATTCTCGGTTTCTTTGCTTTGTTCCTGTTCGTTATGATCAAGCAATATATCAAGGATAAGAATATCGAGTACACTCAAGTTCCGCTTGATGAAGAAGACCGTTCATCGCAATCCGGTCCTGCAGATCAGATTGCATCTGCAACAGGCACGGGAAAGCCGACCAAAGCGTTGAAGGTCTTATACGCTGTTATTATGATTCCGTTTTTGTTAGTCGGTTTTGGTATGATCATGGCCGGAATAACATCAGTAAATGATTCGAACGGAGAGAACGGAATATTCTTTATCCTTTTTGGAGCGGCCTGGACAATAATCTTGTTTTCTACGATAGTCAAGACGTTCTTCATGAAGGGAAAGAACAAGGATACCGACCCGATTACCGCCGGCTATCCGAAAACGGAATCCCCCAAGGCAGTTTATCCGAAGTCTGAATATCCGGATGATAAGCCTGCGGATACACCTGAAGTAAAGTCGCCGTTTGTTCCGTTATCTTCCTCTCAGAAGCCTGAATTCGATCCGGTCTTCTTCAATGATTCAAAGAGCGATATCGAAGACGACGATGAAGACTACAAGCGCATGAAGCGTCAGGGATTCGAGTAGTTCAGGAATCTTTGCAGATAAGCTTTATCAGCTTTCCGGATATCCACGAGCAGGCAAATACGAACGGCGTAAGGAACACCATGGTCCAGATGAAGATCAGGACCGTGATCTTAGGCCATGTGATAAGGAACGATAATTCGATCGTGTTCTTGAAGAACATGCCGCTCAAGAGCCAGTAGAAAACGGAATTCTTTCCGATGAACGGGAGCACGTATCTGCTCTTGTGTTTCATGTTGTCCATCAGGAGCAGGAATGCGCACACGAATACAGGTCCGAAGAACACATCGGCCATGCAGCAGTGGTACAGGATCGAATCACCGAGGAAATTATTAACAATGAACCTCAGATAGATCATGTTTCCGATGATGAGGACCGCCAATATTATCACGAGGTAACCCGGGAACTTGTCGGCAAAGCCCCTGACCTTTTTGTATGTGTCGTATTTCGCGAAAAGCATACCGATCGCGAACAGCGGGAACCATGCGAGCAGGAACACCAGCGTGCTCATAAGAAATGACGGGATGCTCTCAAAGGTATCTTCGTGAAAGAACCTTGCAAGACCCAATGCTGATGCGAACGGCACTGCGATATAGATCAGGATGTCGATCAAGGCATTTTTCTTCCACTTGCGTTCGATGAGCCTTACAAGAGGCAGCACGAGGAGCAAAAGGACGTAGAGCTTAATGAACCATGAGAAGGTCACATATAAGATATCGGTCGAGTGGAGCAGGGCAAAGAGGTTGACGAAGATATATTTAGGTTCGAACCTGCCCGCAAAGAGCAGATAGGCTATGGCGATGATCATGACTATCCAGTAGGGGATGAGAGTCTTTGCGAGCCTTTTGAGGATATAGGTCTTGCTTGGAGTTTCCTTGCTTACATATGACTTGTAAAGACCGTATCCGGAACAGAAAAGAAAGATCGCAAGGCATATCTTGCCCGAAGCGCCGGTTACGTAGGATGCGCCTTCGGTGCCGGGGATTATCGCCGACCAGCCGGACAGGTACTCGACGCCGAAGAGGTGATGCCACATCAAAAGGAGCAGCGCGATGCCTTTGAGGTGCAGCGTCTTCTCTGAAGTGATGTCTGTGCTTACGGCATCTGCTTTCCGGCCCATATCAGTCGTCTGTCTCGTAAAGTCTGAATGTGTCTGCGTATCTTAAGTTCGGTTTGATATATACAGGCTTGGCATGGCCTGTCGCGAGGATAACCTCGTTGACCATAATGTATGTGGTTCCGGTGTCGATCCAGACATAAGCCAGGGTCCTGCCGTACTGGTCAAACTGGCCCTCGTCATATTCGAGATATACGGTCTTGACGTCAGCGAGGAGTTCTTTAAGGAATTTGGAAGCGTCACGGCCTTCATCGGTATTCTTGCTCTCGTCCTCAAGGACCGATTCGGGAGCGTTGATGCCTGTAAGGCGGACTCTTAATCTGTTGTTGTCAGGGTCGTGGACTATGATCGTATCGCCGTCGACCACTCTTTCGAGCTCACAGGGAATAAGCACAGAAGGGTCGATCTGGAGGGTGACTCCGAACGGGAGCCCCGTGCCGCCGGCATCGTTCTCCGAGAAGACGGATGCGATCGTATCGGAGGTCTCTTTATAGATCGTCTGCTGCGGTTTCGGCTCAAAACAGCCCGTAAGAGGCACCGCGATGAGCGTAAGGCAGAGCGCGGCGGCCGGTATTAAGCGCTTTAAATGCCCCGGAAATGAGGTTTTCGAGGGCTCCGAAAAGCGGTGATCACTGGACTTTATTACATTTTTCATGAAAGTATTTTAATCCATAATTTTTGTTGTGCAAATACGAGGTTCCTATGTTAGAATTCTATCCAGTAAATTTGCATATATTAATAAGGGGGCGTAAGTACTATGCCAAAGAGAGAAGACATCAACAAGATCCTCATCATCGGTTCAGGTCCTATCATCATCGGCCAGGCCTGCGAGTTCGACTATTCCGGAACCCAGGCATGCAAGGCTTTAAGAAAGCTCGGCTATGAGATCGTTCTGGTCAATTCCAACCCTGCAACCATCATGACTGACCCTGATGTAGCAGACAGAACCTACATCGAACCGCTCAACGTAAAGCGTCTTGAGCAGATCATCGCAAAAGAGCGTCCTGATGCGCTTCTCCCTAACTTAGGCGGACAGTCAGGCCTTAACCTCTGCTCCGAGCTTTCCAAGGCCGGCGTGCTCGAAAAGTACGGCGTCCAGGTTATCGGCGTCCAGGTCGATGCCATCGAGAGAGGCGAGGACAGAATCGAATTCAAGGAGACAATGACTTCTTTAGGCATCGAGATGCCCAGATCCCACGAGGCATACTCCGTTGATGAAGCCGTCAAGATCGCAGAAGACTTAGGCTACCCTGTAGTAATCAGACCTGCTTACACCATGGGCGGTGCAGGCGGCGGCCTCGTTTACAACATCGATGAGCTCAAGACAGTCGTCGAGAGAGGCCTTGCAGCTTCCATGATCCACCAGGTACTCGTAGAAGAGTCCATCAGCGGCTGGGAAGAGCTCGAGCTCGAAGTCGTAAGAGACGCAAAGAACAACGTCATCACAGTCTGCTTCATCGAGAACATCGACCCTATCGGCGTTCACACAGGTGACTCTTTCTGCTCAGCTCCGATGCTCACGATCTCTGAAGACGTACAGAAGAAGCTTCAGGAATATTCCTACAGCATCGTTAAGGCCATCGAAGTTATCGGCGGCTGCAACTGCCAGTTCGCTCACGATCCCAAGACAGGAAGGATCGTTGTTATCGAGATCAACCCGAGAACATCCAGATCTTCCGCTCTCGCTTCAAAGGCAACAGGATTCCCTATAGCTCTCGTTTCCGCAATGCTCGCATGCGGCCTCGATCCCCTGCGGCAAGTACGGCACACTCGACAAGTACTATCCGGACGGCGACTATGTCGTAATCAAGTTCGCAAGATGGGCTTTCGAGAAGTTCCACGGCGCTCAGGACAAGCTCGGCACTCAGATGAGAGCCGTAGGCGAAGTCATGAGCATCGGCAAGACATACAAGGAAGCCTTCCAAAAGGCCATCCGTTCTTTGGAGAAGGACAGATACGGTCTTGGTTTTGCCAAGGACTTCAACAAGCTCTCCAAGGAAGAGCTCATGTTAAAGCTCACTGTACCTTCATCCGAGCGTCAGTTCATCATGTATGAGGCACTCCGCAAGGGCGCCACGGTCGATGAACTCTATGAGCTCACAAAGATCAAGCACTGGTTCATCGAGCAGATGAAGGAACTCGTTGAGGAAGAGGAAGCTCTCCTCAAGGGTGCAGGAAGGATCCCTGACGAGCCCGTGCTCCGCCAGGCTAAGCTTGACGGCTTCTCCGACAAGTACCTCTCACAGCTCCTCGGCGTTTCCGAAGACCTTATCCGCCGCGCACGTTATGAATACGGCATCAAGGAAGCATGGGAAGGCGTTCACGTATCCGGAACACAGGATGCTGCTTATTACTATTCTTCCTATCATATTGCAGAAGACAAGTCACCTTCTTCCAACAACAAGAAGATCATGATCTTAGGCGGCGGCCCTAACAGGATCGGACAGGGAATCGAGTTCGACTACTGCTGCGTACACGCTGCACTTGCACTGAAGAAGCTCGGCTTCGAATCCATCATCGTTAACTGCAACCCTGAGACGGTCTCAACAGACTACGATACTTCCGACAAGCTCTATTTCGAGCCCTTGACATTGGAAGACGTTCTCGCGATCCACGAGAAGGAAAAGCCGATCGGCGTAATCGCCCAGTTCGGCGGCCAGACACCTCTGAACCTCGCAGCTTCACTCAAGGCAAACGGCGTAAACATCCTTGGTACAACACCTGAGACTATCGACCTTGCAGAAGACAGAGATCACTTCCGCGCCATGATGAACCGCCTCGGCATCCCGATGCCTGAAGCAGGCATGGCAGTAAATGCTGACGAAGCCATCTCCATCGCCAACAAGATCGGCTACCCTGTAATGGTACGTCCTTCTTACGTTCTCGGCGGAAGAGGAATGGAAGTCGTTCACGACGACGAGATGATGAGAGTCTACATGAATGCAGCTGTCGGCGTTACACCTGACAGACCGATCCTCATCGACCGTTTCCTGCACCACGCAACAGAGTGCGAGGCAGATGCTATCTCCGACGGCACAAACTGCTACGTTCCTGCAGTCATGGAGCACATCGAGCTTGCCGGAATCCACTCCGGTGACTCCGCATGCATCCTGCCTTCAAAGAATCTCTCACCCGAGATCGTTGAGACGATCAAGGAATACACAAGAAAGATCGCAGTCGAGATGCACGTTGTAGGTCTCATGAACATGCAGTACGCGATCGAAGACGGCGTCGTATTCGTGCTCGAGGCTAACCCCCGTGCATCAAGAACGGTACCGCTCGTATCCAAGGTCACAGGCACCAACATGGTCAAGATCGCTACCGACATCATGACGAGCCAGCTCACAGGCAGACCGTCACCCGTACCTGAACTCCACGACAAGGTCATCCCTCACTACGGAGTCAAGGAAGCTGTCTTCCCGTTCAACATGTTCCAGGAAGTCGACCCTATCTTAGGACCCGAAATGAGATCCACAGGTGAGGTCTTAGGTCTTGCAACACACTTCGGCGAAGCATGCTTCAAGGCTCAGGAAGCAACAAAGACAGAGCTTCCTCTTGAGGGCAGCGTACTCCTTTCCGTATCCGATCTCGACAAGGTCGACCTCGTCGAAGTCGCTCAGGCTTTCGCTGATCTCGGATTCAAGATCTACGCAACAGGCGGCACATACGACATGATCGTCGGTGCAGGCATCGCAGCCGAGAAGGTCAAGAAGCTCTACGAGGGCAGACCCAACATTGGCGACATGATCCTCAACCGTGACATCGACCTCGTCATCAACACTCCTGCCGGCAAGACATCCTCACACGACGACTCTTACATCCGTAAGGATGCCATCCGCCAGCACATCCCTTACATCACAACGATGGCTGCCGCAAAGGCTTGCGCAGAGGGCATCAAGGCTGCCAAGGAGCGCCAGTTCGAAGTCAAGGCACTTCAGGACTACCACGCTGACATTAAGTAAGTCGATTTATTAAACTGAACTGATTACCGCGGCCGGGCTTTTTACTTAAGTCCGGCCGTTTTGTTTGTGTGATTGGCGTGGCCTCCTCCGCGGCGTTGAACTCCCGGCAAAACATCCGGCGCCGCCTGGCATTCCGCCTGATGTTTTATCAAACTTCGAAAAGTACGGCTGTTTGTCCGGCTATAGCCGTGCATTTAGCCTGCATTTCGTTTTGAACGTGATTTTTTTGTTGTGGATTGAAAATCTAGGCGATTTTTCTAGCCGCCTAGATTTTTGCCTGGATTTTTAGCAGTTTTGAAGTGGATTCTAGGCGTTTTTCTAGGCGCCGCCTTGATTTTTGCCTGAATTTCGTGGCCTGAACGGCAAAACCGACGGCAGCGCCGCTCATTCTGCCGTCCGTTTGGCCTGACACAGCCTTCAATCCGTCCCCAAGCAATCTCAAAGATGCGCCAGCCACGCTCCGTCCGCTCCCGAGCCGCTCCCAAGCCGCTCCCAAGCCGCTCCAAAGAGCACCAAACTGACGCCATCGCCTTAACATGATGCCGGCCCCTCGGATCCTCCTGTTTTAGCCTCATTATTGCCTCATTTTGATTTGACAAAACTTGCTATTTCAACTCGCAAGATTTGTATAGCAATTTTTGTAGAAAATGGCCTTTGCGAGATAACCCGTTTTCGCGCAAGCCCCGTAAACACTGAAAACACGCTCCGTAAAGTTAGCAATATCGGAATAAATGCCAAATCGCAAGAAATGACAAATTTGTTGAAAGCGTATAAATATAAATGAAGATTCCTTGCACTTTGGAGTGTGCACTTTTTGAGGTATTCCTTTTAATATGTTACTTGTACTATTAAGCGAATCGGGAGGTTCATATGTATTTTATAGGTATTGATCTCGGAACATCGGCGGTTAAGCTCCTGCTCATGCAGAGCGGCGGAAAGATTATCAGAACTGTTTCTGAAAGCTATCCCGTTAACTTCCCGCAGACCGGATGGTCCGAACAGAATCCCGAAGATTGGTTCGACGGCACTATCAAGGGCTTGTCAAAGCTCCTTGAAGGCATCGACGGCAATGAAGTTGCAGGTATCAGCTTCGGCGGCCAGATGCACGGACTTACTCTTCTTGACAGCGAGGGTCAGGTAATCAGACCTGCTATCCTTTGGAACGACGGCAGATCCCAGGTGGAGACGGATTATCTCAACAATGAGATCGGCAAGGCAAACCTTTCAAAGTATACAGGCAACATTGCTTTCGCGGGCTTTACGGCACCGAAGGTAATGTGGGTACATAAGAATGAACCCGAGAATTTTGCAAAGATCGCAAAGATCCTGCTCCCTAAGGACTATCTTGCTTACAGACTTTCCGGCGTTTTCGCAACAGACGTATCTGATGCATCAGGCACGCTCTATTTCGACTGCGAGAACAGAAAGTGGTCTGACGAGATGCTCAAGATCTTGGACATGAAGGCTGAGTGGCTTCCCGAAGTGTTCGAGAGTTATGAGGCGATCGGCAAGATCCTTCCCGAGATTGCAGAAAAGCTCGGTATCAATAAGGACTGCGTTATCGCGGCAGGCGCCGGTGATAATGCGGCAGCGGCCGTAGGTATGGGGATCATCGGCAATGGCGGATGCAATATCTCTCTCGGTACTTCCGGAACGATATTCATCGCATCGAGCACATTCAAGAATGATGAAGCTAACTCGCTCCACGCATTCGATCACGCAGATGGCGGATTCCATCTCATGGGCTGCATGCTCTCTGCTGCATCCTGCAACAAGTGGTGGATGGAAGAGATCATCGGCACAACAGATTATTCCAAGGAACAGGAAGGCCTTGAGGCTCTCGGAACCAACAAAGTATTCTTCCTGCCTTATCTCATGGGCGAGAGATCACCTCTCAACAACCCTGACTGCCGCGCTATGTTCGTAGGCATGTCAATGGATACAACACGTAAGGATATGACACTTGCTGTTATGGAAGGCGTTGCATTCGCATTAAGAGATTCTTTCGAGTGCGCGAAAAAGATGGGCCTCGACATCAAGAGTTCCTCCATCTGCGGCGGCGGTGCAAAGTCCAAGCTCTGGTGCACGATCGTATCCAACGTACTCGGCATCGAACTTACCCAGACAGAGAACGACGAAGGTCCTGCAATGGGCGGCGCTCTTCTCGCAGCAGTTGCTTGCGGCGAGTATGCTTCTGTTGAGGAAGCTTGCGCAGCTACAGTCTCCAAGCACGTATCCGTTGTTCCCACACCTGAGCTCGTTGCTAAGTATGACGAGAGATATAAGGAGTTTTCAAAGATCTATCCCGCAATGAAGGAGGCAGGTTTATGGTAATTTACGAGGCAACATCTTCCAATTTTAAGAAGTACGGAAGAATCGTTAAGAACATCGATTTCGGACCCGTTATCGAAGCGCTTAACAAGATCGCTCTTCCCGCTGAGGGCGTAGCTTATGAGCCTACGGTAGCTTCTCTCGAAGAGGCATCCGCAAAGGTTGACGTAAGCAGACTTTTCGGTGGCGAACTCAAGCTCGAGACAGGTTATTGTGCAGGCCACAATACTCTTCTTAATGCTGTTGAGTATCACAGATCTTCAGAAGTAAACGTAGCTGCTACGGACTGCATCCTTCTTTTGGGATCACAGCAGGATGTAACGGATGATTTCCATTACGATACTTCCAAGATCGAAGCATTCCATATCCGCAAGGGCACGGCAGTTGAGCTTTATGCTACAACTCTTCACTATGCACCCTGCGGCATCGAGAACGACGGTTTTATGGTAGGTGTAATCCTTCCTTATGGCACAAACTTCGATCTCGAAGCAGATCATATCGACTGCCTGGCTGATTCAGGCGACGAAGATAAGCTTCTTACGGCAAAGAATAAGTGGCTTATAATGTCAAAGAAATTATTTAACGCACCCGACGTTAAGCTCGCTATCGTAGCAGTCTCACGTGACTGCTTCCCGGAATCACTTTCCGTAAACAGAAGAAAGGCTCTTGTTAAGGCTTATACCGAAAAGTATGGTGCAGACGACATCTATGAGTGCCCTATCTGCATCGTTGAGTCCGAGATCCATATGGAGCAGGCATTGGCTGACATCAAGGCAGCAGGATGCAACGCTCTTTGCGTATACCTCGGCAACTTCGGACCTGAGATCTCCGAGACAATGCTCGCTCAGCAGTGGGGCGGCCCCGTTATGTTCTGCGCAGCTGCAGAAGAGTCACAGAATGACCTGGTTGGCGGCAGAGGCGACGCTTACTGCGGTATGCTCAATGCTTCTTACAACCTCAAGATCCGTGGCGTAAACGCTTACATCCCTGAGTATCCTGTCGGAAACGCAGAAGAGTGCGCTGACATGATCAAGGACTTCATTCCTGTAGCCAGAGCTCTCTATGCTATGAAGAATTTGAAGATCATTTCTTTCGGACCTCGTCCGCAGAACTTCTTCGCATGCAACGCTCCCATCGAGCCTTTGTACAGAATGGGCGTTGAGATCGAAGAGAACTCTGAGCTCGACCTTTTCGAAGCTTTCAAGAATCATGAAGGCGACGAGAGAATCCCTGCTAAGGTTGCAGAGATGGAAGCAGAGCTCGGCGCAGGCAACAAGAAGCCTGAGATCCTCGAAAAGCTCGCTCAGTACGAGCTCACACTCCTTGACTGGGTTGAGGCTCACAAGGGTTCAAAGAAGTTCGTTGCAATCGCCGGTAAGTGCTGGCCTGCATTCCAGACACAGT
This sequence comes from Oscillospiraceae bacterium, assembly GCA_902764825.1. Lineage (GTDB taxonomy): Bacteria > Bacillota > Clostridia > Saccharofermentanales > Saccharofermentanaceae > Saccharofermentans. Next base: position 24,219 of record CACWXL010000021.1, on the reverse strand, counting down.
TCAAGTTCGTTCCTTGCTATGTAAATAGCCGTCTCACAGGTATGGGTATCCCGGTTTCCTGCGAAGTTGATATCTATGGCTGCCTCTCTGAGTACCTCGGATATGTTATCTCTGAAGATATCGTTACTCTCCTCGACATCAACAACTCCGTACCTCACGACATGTACGATGAGTCCATCGCTGGCAAGTTCGATTACAAGTTCACAGATACATTCATGGGCTTCCACTGCGGCAACACATGCTCCAAGAAGCTTGCTTTCTGCGAGATGAAGAACCAGATGATCATGGCTCGTGCTCTTCCTGTAGAGGTTACAAACGGTACTCTCGAGGGCGACATCGCTCCCGGCGACATCACATTCTACAGACTGCAGTCCACATCTGACGGCCAGATCAGAGCTTATGTTGCGGAGGGTGAGGTTCTCCCTGTTGCTACTAAGTCCTTCGGCGGCATCGGCGTTTTCGCTATCAAGGAGATGGGCAGATTCTACAGATACTTCCTTATCGAGAAGAACTTCCCTCATCATGGCGCAGTTGCATTCGGCCACTATGGAAAGGCTCTCTACAACCTCTTCACATATCTTGGCATTTGCCCTTGCGACATCGGCTACAACAAGCCCGCAGGCGACAGATATCCGAAGGAAAATCCTTTCAACGCACCGTTCAACTGATATAGTTTGGATATGTATGGTGGGGCTTGATCTATGGGTCAAGCCCTTCCGTATGTCTCAAGCTTGAAGAATAAATCATTAAGAAAAGGGAAAACCTAAAATGAACAACAAAGAACTTCAAATCACAGCGACCAAGGTTCGCAAGGGAATCGTTGAAGCAGTTCACAGTGCAAAGTCCGGCCATCCGGGCGGATCACTTTCCGCTGCAGATATGTTCACTTTTCTTTATTTTGAAGAAATGAACATTGATCCTAAGAATCCGAAAGATCCTAACAGAGACAGATTCGTTCTCTCCAAGGGTCACACGGCTCCGGGTCTTTATTCCACACTTGCAAACAGAGGATTCTTCCCCGTAGAAGACCTTAAGACACTCCGTAAGCTCGGTTCCTACCTCCAGGGACATCCCTGCATGACAGAGACTCCCGGTGTAGACATGAGCACAGGTTCTTTAGGTCAGGGCGTTTCCGCTGCAGTTGGTATGGCTCTTGCTGCAAAGCTCAACGGTGATTCCTACAGAGTCTATGCTCTTACGGGCGACGGTGAGATCCAGGAAGGCCAGATCTGGGAAGCATTCATGTTCGCAGGTGCAAAGGGTATCGACAACCTTACAGTAGTTATCGATAACAACGGACTTCAGATCGACGGTAAGATCGACGACGTTTGCTCACCTTATCCGATCGACAAGAAGCTCGAAGCATTCAACTTCAACACGATCTGCATCGACGGTCACGATTTCGACCAGATCAGAGATGCATTCGCAAAGGCTAAGGAATGCAAGGGCAAGCCTACGGCTATCATCATGAAGACAACCAAGGGCAAGGGCGTTTCCTACATGGAAAATCAGGCAGGCTGGCATGGCAAGGCTCCTTCTGACGAAGAGTACGAGCAGGCTATGAAAGAGCTTGATGAGCAGTTAGCAAAATATGAAGCAGAGGTATGATCATGGGAGATATAGTAAAAATCGCTACACGTGAGAGCTATGGTAACGCACTCGCAGAGCTCGGTAAAGTGAACCCCAACGTGGTAGTTCTTGATGCCGACCTCGCAGGCGCAACAAAGACTTCCACATTTAAGAAGGCATTCCCGGATCGTCATATCGACTGCGGAATTGCAGAAGCAAACATGACAGGCATCGCTGCAGGTCTTTCCACATGCGGCAAGATCCCGTTCATATCATCTTTCGCTATGTTTGCAGCAGGCAGAAACTTCGAACAGGTAAGGAACTCTATAGGTTATCCCCACCTCAACGTTAAGATCGGCGCTACACATGCCGGCATCACGGTAGGTGAGGACGGTGCTTCCCACCAGTGCTTAGAGGATATCGCTCTTATGAGAACTATCCCGGGCATGACAGTTATCGTTCCTTCCGACGACATCGAAGCCAAGGCTGCTGTTTTCGCTGCTGCTGAGACAGAGGGACCTTTCTACATGAGATTCGGAAGAGCCGCTGTACCGGTAATCAACGACAATCCTGACTACAAGTTCGAAGTAGGCAAGGCAGTTGTCCTCAAGGACGGCACAGACATGGTCATCTTCGCTTGCGGCGTTTGCGTAGCTGAGGCTCTCGGAGCAGCTGAGAAGTTAGCCGCTGACGGCATCAGTGCTGCAGTCGTAAACATCCACACGATCAAGCCCATCGACAAGGATACAGTCCTTGAGTTCGCCAAGAAGACAAACAGAGTATTCACAGTTGAAGAGCACTCAGTTATCGGCGGCATGGGCAGCGCAGTTTGCGATGTTCTCGCTGAAGAGTATCCTGTCAAGGTTACAAAGATCGGCGTCTATGACAGATTCGGCAAGAGCGGTCCTGCAGGCGCCCTCATGAAGGAATTCCAGCTTGACGCTGAGGGTATCTACAACCAGATCAAGGCTAAGATCTGATTTCTTATTCGAAGTATTCGAAAATAATGATGGCGTCTTCACTGCGAAGGCGCCGTTTTTTTGATCTTTGCGTCCGGTTCCGGGTTTCGCTGAATGTTGCCCGTGTGGTGAAAATGTGCAAAGGGTGAAATCGTACTCTTTTGAGCCCGGAAAACGTACGGTCAGGCGTCTTGCAAAATAAGCTGCGCTCCTTGCATGCGCTTCCTGTCCATGACACCCATAACTATATTAAAAAAAGGCCGTCTCATCGATGTAAGACGGCCCTATATCAGGAAATTACAAAACCGATTATTATCCTCGTCTTCCGTCGCCTTCCTTGTCGGCGAAGGAGATCTCGGCGCCGAGCTTTTCGAAGATCCTCTTAAGGAATATCGAGTAGAAGGCGGCGATTATCGAGATGCCGAGGAAGATCAGAAGGCTCATGGTCAGGGAAGGGAACTGCCACAGAGCATATGCGAGACCTGCTGAGATAACGACGTACATGATGGTTACGGGAACGTTGCTTATCGAGAGCAGGAGAGAGTTCTTGAGGATCTGGAAGAACGTTTCTTCGAACCATGCCAGGATCGGGAATGAATAGAACGTGTTTGCCAGGATCACGAAAAGGAAGAAGTACGGGCAGAACACAACCCATCTTGCGGTCTCGGGCGGGAGCATGAGGTTGCAGAGCACGATCTGGGTAATGAAGAATGCGGATACTGCAACATAAAAGAGCTCCAGAAGGGTGGCCTTAAGGAAGTTGTCGCGGAATGCCTTGAAATAATCCCTGAAGATGGCGGGGTTATCGCCGGCGAGTATTGCGATCGTGATCCTGTAGAGCGCTGTAAGGGAAGCGCCGATGGTAAAGATCGGTATACAAGTAATAATAAACAATAAGTTAACTATAATCAGATTAGCCAAACCGGTAAGGAATCTGGTTGCTGCACTTTTAGGGTTGAAAAACGAAGGTCTAGCCGGAGGTGCCTTCTTTTTATCTGCCATATGAATTTCCTCTTGTTCTATATATAATAAATATACAAATACTACCACATAACCACGGAAGTTGCGCACCTTAGGAGCGATTTGCACAATAGAGGCTTAATAGCCTTGTCGAAAATGCGACACCTTACACTCCTTTTTATGCAATTTATCTTCTGCGAAAGCAAAAATTGTACAAAATACTCAAAAAACGCAAGAATTGTATAACTGTGGTCAAATTGTAGCAAGAAATGTGGAGAAACATATTCCGTTTTTGACTAATATTTACAATGTAGAAGGGCCAAGAGGCCCGGAACAATTTCATTAAGGAGGAAACTTTATGAAAAAGGTTATTGCCAGTGTTCTTTCATTAGCAATGGTCGCAGCTCTCGCTACAGGTTGTAACGGTAACAACGGTGGCAGCGATCCTACGACAACTACTAGTGACAATGGCGGTGGAGCAACCCCTACAGACACAGAGGCGCCCACAGACACAACAGCTACAGAAAAGCGTACTATGACATTCGGTACAGGTTCTGAGAAGATCAATCTCTGGTCTTTCACAGACGAGATCCCGAAGATGGTAGGTCAGTATGTTAAGCAGAAGCCCGAGTTCGGTCAGAAGTACACAGTTGAGTGTACAATCATCGCTACAGACGGTGGTGCTTATCAGACAGCTCTCGACAACGCTCTCGTAGCAGGTGGAGACACAGCTCCTGATATGTATGCAGCAGAGGCAGCATTCATCCTCAAGTATTCACAGGGTGACATGGCTAAGTTCGCAGCTACATACAAGGAACTCGGCATCGATGTAGATGCTAAGATCAAGGAAGCTGACATCGCTAAGTACACAATCGAAGTAGGTTCTCGCGGTGGCGATCTCGTAGCTCTCGGCTATCAGGCTACAGGCTGCGCTATGATCTACAACGCAGAAGTTGCTAAGGATACATTCGGCACAGACGATCCTGCTAAGATCGAGGAGATCGTAGGCGCTGGTTCCGGTAAGTGGGACAAGTTCTTCGAAGCAGCAGCTAAGCTCAAGGAAAAGGGCTATGCAGCAGTTTCCGGTGCTGGTGACATTTGGAACGCTTGCGAGAAGTCCGCAGATAAGGCTTGGATCGTAGACGGTCAGCTCAACATCGACCCTAAGAGAGAGCAGTACCTCGACATCGCTAAGCAGCTCAAGGACAACGGTTGGTCTAACGACGCTAACGCTTGGTCAGAGGCTTGGTATGCTGACATGAAGGGCGAAGGCGCTCAGAAGGTATTCGCATTCTTCGGACCTGCATGGCTTATCAACTACGTTATGATCGGTAACTCCGGTGGAAACAAGGCTGGTGAAGGCACATTCGGTCAGTGGAGAGTTTGCGCTCCGCCGGTAGGCTTCTTCTGGGGCGGCACATGGGTTCTTGGTAGCAAGGACACAAGCAAGAAGGAAGGCGTTGCAGAGCTCATCGAGTGGATCACTCTTGACTCTTCTGACACAGGTCTCCAGTATCTCTGGGCTAACGGATCTGTAGACTGGGACAACGATCCTGCAACAGCAACAGCTAAGGATACAGTAGCTTCTGCTACAGTTATGGCTAAGTCCGATGGTAAGCTCGACTTCTGCGGCGGCCAGAACGTATTCCCTGCATTCATCGCTGGTAACCAGTATGCTTCTGCTAAGGCTATGACACAGTATGATGAGACCATCAATGGTTACTTCACAGATGCTGCTGCTCAGTATGCAGAAGGCAACGTAGATAGAGCAGGTGCTATCGAGCAGTTCAAGACGAACGTTCAGGATAACCTCTCCTTCTAATAGGATCTAATTTTTAGATGCTGTGACGGCAGGGTAGATCAGGTATTTACCCTGCCGTTTTTTAAAACTTAGAGGAGGCTGTAATGAGAAACAAAAAACTTGTCAATTATGCAAAATACGGTTACTTTTTCTCAATTCCGTTCATCGTAACATTTTGCATATTTACACTTTATCCGGTCATCTATACATTCGTGCTCGGATTTACAGATTTGAAGGGTGCAGGCAACACAGATTGGCACTGGCTCCCTAAGGTTGGTAAGAATCTTTTCACCAACTTTACTGATGTATTAACATCAAAGACATTCCATAAGGCATTCAAAAACACATGGATCATCTGGATCATGAACTTCATCCCCCAGATTGGATTTGCTCTCTTGTTTACTGCTTGGTTTACAGACAGGAGATCCAAGGTTAAGGGTACAGGCTTATTCAAGATCCTCTTCTATATGCCTAATATCATCACAGCAGCTTCAATGGCTATTTTGTTCCAGAAGCTGTTCGGTTACCCGGTAGGTGCTGTTAACCAGCTCTTCAACGCTAATCAGCCCTACAACTTCCTGATCAATGACTGGCCTATCAAGCTCATCGTTGCTTTCGTTCAGTTCTTCCAGTGGTATGGTCATACAATGGTAAACCTCATCGCAGGTGTTATCGGTATCAGCCCTGAGATCTTCGAAGCTGCAGAAATCGATGGTGCGAACAGAGTTCAGACATTCTTCAAGGTAACTATTCCTTGTATTCGCCAGATCATGTTGTTCGTTCTCGTAACATCACTCATCGGCGGACTTAATATGTTCGATATTCCGCAGTTGTTGGTTGGCCCTAAGGCAGCTAACGGTGCGGCTCTTACAACAAATATGTACATTAGAAACCAGGCATTTGACGGTAGTTACCTCTATAACAGAGCTGCAGCTGCTTCTGTCATCTTGTTCCTTGTTATCGTTGTTCTCTCTGCTATCGTCTTCTACATCCTCAGAGATAAGGATGAAGCTAAGCTCAAGAAGCTTAGAAGGATGGAGCTCAAAGCAGCGAAGAAAGGTTTTTGAGGTGAATAGATATGGCTAATGACGTAAAATTACATTCTATAAAAAAGAATGAGACAGCTCTTAAGGTTGTAATCTATGTCGTCTCAATCTTTTTCTCGATCATGACGCTGTTCCCCTTCGTTATGTTGATCTGTAACTCTTACAAGAGCACATACGAAGTTCAGGCAAGCACATTGTCACTCTATTCAAAGGCGCCTTTTAAGAACCTCGCATTTAACTGGAAGCAGATCACAAGTAAGGACGCTTTCCACCCCGGCGTAGGTTTCAGAAACTCCTTTATCGTTGCGACATTGAGCACGATCCTTAACGTTTACTTCTCCTGTCTTACAGCTTATGCGATCACAGCATATGAGTGGAAGCTCAGAGAAGGATTCAACGCTATGATCATGGCAGTCATGATGATCCCTGGTACAGTTACTATGATCGGTTTCTTCCAGTTTGCGTACAGCATCGGATTGGTTAATAAGCTTTCAGCTCTCATTCTCCCTTCCATCGCTGCTCCTATGGTAGTATTCTTCATGCGTCAGTACCTGCAGGCTTCCCTCTCAATGGAGATCGTACAGTCTGCAAGAATCGACGGTGCAGGCGAGTTCAGGATCTTTAACCAGATCGTTATCCCGCTCATGAAGCCCGCTATCGCTACACAGGCTATCTTCGCTTATGTAGGAAGCTGGAACAACCTCTTCTCACCTATGATCCTCTTAACGGATAAGAACAAGAAGACTCTCCCGGTCATGGTATCCTTGCTCAATGGTGATATCTATAAGAAAGAGTACGGCGCTATTTACTTAGGACTCCTTATCACAGTCCTTCCTCTTATCGTCGTTTACGCTTTCCTCTCCAAGTACATCGTTGAAGGTGTAGCATTGGGCGGTGTCAAGTCTTAATACTTACTTCGCTTATATAGTAGGTTTAAGTCTCGGCTAAACAATTTACAAAACAACACACTGCGTCTTTGGACATTGCCTCCCCAAAGACGCAGTTTTTTATGTCAGTTTTTTCGGGCGCGCGAAAAAGGGTACAGGCAAAAAAAAGAGCCGGTACTCGAGGAGATGTACCGACCCTTATCCGATAAAAGTGAAGGAGCACTTTTATTTCTTCTTTAACCGTCTCATCCTGTTCCTGAACTGTGAGGGTGAGCACCCGTACTGCTTCTTGAAGCAGCGGCTTAATGAAGTCAGGTTGTTGAATCCGCAGGACATCGCGATATCACTGATCTGAAGATCGGTATCGGTGAGCTGCCTTTCGACTTCCTTAAGTTTTAATGTCGTCTGATAGTCGTTGAAAGTCATGCCGGTATATTCCTTGAAGAGGCGTGCGAAGTGGAACTTCGAATAACCGACGTGAGTAGCGGCCTCATCCATTGAGACGTTCTCTGAGCTGTGCATTGCGAGCCATTCGGCAAGTGACTTGAACTTGATGTAGACTTCGCGCTGCTTGTCGTTCTGGACGACAACGAGGCTGTCGGAATAATCCTTCTTCATGAGCATTCCGAATACATCCATCAGCTTGCTGTAAATGGACATCTCTTTTACAGTAGTCGAGTAGAAGAAGTAGAGATCGTTGATCTCCATGAATCTCTCGAAGATGAGGCTGTATACTTCCGGATGTGTCTCGGGAGTAATGAGAAGAGGTTCCTTGATTATCTTTCTGAACTCATCGTAATCGAAGAGCCCCTGCAAAAAATCGATATTAAACAGATAGATAAATCTGATGCCGGATCTGGTTCCCGCGATCTTGTGGAGCATGTCCGGCGGTACCATAAGGATCTCTTTCTCCTTAAGGATTATCGTTCTGTCATCGAAGATGTAGGTATAGGATTTCTCGATCGGAATCGTGATCTCCAGACAACTGTGCTTGTGGACAGGGTAGTCCTCGGAACGGTTGTTATACCAGATGCGCATGTTGGCGCCCGGAATGAAATCAACTTCTTCAACGTCGTTGCTGACGATCCTGCCGGCAAAACTGCCGATAGGCTGCTGATACTTACCGGGAACGGAGTTATCGTTAAACTGCATTATTAATCCCCATCAATAAAAGTGAATGCTACAATTTTATATACTGATTTAGTCATTTTCAAGCCTGTTTGGGTATAAAAATAGCAAAATCTGTAAAATATCAAGCTGAATGTGATACATAATCAATTCTGCATACTGTAAAATTTACTTATCACTTTCCGGACAGGAGAATAACGCTTATGGACAGACAAAAAGCAAAGCAAAGAGCTGAAGAATTAGTAAGTAAGATGACCATTGAAGAGGCATGCTCGCAGCTCAGATACGATTCTCCTGCGATCGACCGCTTGGGCATCCCGGAATACAACTGGTGGAACGAGACACTGCACGGCGTAGCAAGAGCAGGAACGGCAACGAGCTTCCCTCAGGCAATCGGTCTTGGTGCGACCTTTGATACAGAGCTCATGGGCGAAGTCGGTGAGGTCTGCGGCAACGAAGGCCGTGCAAAATATAACGAATACAAGGCCAACGGCGACCGTGACATCTATAAGGGACTCACATTCTGGTCACCTAACGTTAACCTCTTCCGTGACCCCAGGTGGGGCAGAGGCCAGGAGACATACGGCGAAGATCCGGTCCTTATCTCAAAGCTCGCGATTCCTTTTATCGAAGGACTTCAGGGCGACGGCGAATACATGAAGACCGCTGCCTGCGCAAAGCACTTTGTTGTCCACTCAGGACCTGAGGCTTTAAGGCACCAGTTCAACGCTACATGCAGCGATAAGGATCTCTATGAGACATACATGCCCGCTTTCGAGGCATGCGTAAAGGAAGCCAAGGTCGAGTCCGTGATGGGTGCTTATAACAGGACCAACGGCGAACCCTGCTGCGGTCACTCCTATCTGCAGGACGTTATCCGCGACAAGTGGGAATTCGAAGGCCATATCGTTTCAGACTGCTGGGCGATCAGGGACTTCCACGAGCACCACAAGGTAACAAAGACCAACGAAGAGAGCGCCGCGCTCGCCCTTAACAAAGGGTGCGACCTTAACTGCGGCTGCACATATATCCACCTTATGAGCGCTTACAAGCAGGGCCTCATTACCGAAGAGACAATAAGGCGGGCGGCCGTAAGGCTCTTTACCACAAGATTCATCCTGGGCATGTTCGACGAGACCGAATTTGACGGCCTTAACTACCTTGATGTTGAGACAAGGGATAATCTCGCGGTCGCGAAAAGAGCATCCGACGAGAGCATCGTTCTCCTTAAGAACGACGGCATCCTTCCTCTCGACGGCAGCAAAAAGCAGGTCATCTCCGTAATCGGCCCTAACGCTGATTCCAGAGCCTGCCTTATCGGAAACTACTATGGAACATCTTCAGAGTACATCACGGCCTTAGAGGGCATCAGGAACGCCGCAGGAGAGAACGTGAGGATCCTCTATTCCGAAGGCTGCGACATCAGTACTCCGAAGCCGGACGTTCTGTCACGCGAGTACCACAGGCTTGCGGAAGCAAAAGCAGTCATGAACAGATCAGATCTTGTCGTTCTCGTCATCGGCCTTAACGAGAATCTTGAAGGCGAAGAAGGCGACCAGGGCAACATGTATAAGTCCGGAGACAAGCCGGATCTCCTGTTCCCCAAGACACAGCGCAAGCTCATAGATCTCGTTATCGCATCAGGCAAGCCCTTCATTACCGTTGTAATGGCAGGCTCTGCAATGGATTTGAGCGTTCTTAATGACAAGTCCTCTGCCATCCTTCAGGCATGGTATCCGGGCGCAAGGGGCGGTCAGTCGATAGGTGACATTCTCTTCGGTAAGGTCAATCCTTCCGGCAAGCTCCCTGTTACTTTCTACAAGGATACGAATGATCTTCCTGACTTTGAGGATTACTCGATGAAGGGCAGAACATACCGTTATCTTGAGACAGAGCCGCTCTATCCGTTCGGCTTCGGCCTTACATATGGCAATTTGGACATCACTTCTGTCGATCACACAGGCGATAAGGGCAGCGGAGTTAATGTAAAGGTCTCTGTCACGAATTCCGGCAGCATCAGTACATCTGAAGTCATCCAGATCTACATGAAGGCTGAAGACCCCAACGAAGTTCTGAATACCAGACTTGCCGCATTCGGCAGGATCACTCTCGAAGCAGGCGCTTCAGGCACGCTTGAATTCAATATCCCTGCCGAGAGCTTCAAAGTCGTTAACGATAAGGGCGAGAAGGTCGCTCCTTCAGGTGATGTTACAGTCTATGCAGGCTTCGGTCAGCCCGACAGCCTCACGGAAAGACTTACCGGCAAGAAGGCATTCACCTTTAAGGTATGATCCTGATAATTCAATAGATCAGCATATCTGCGGGCTGTGTAACATTGTTACACGGCCCGTTTTTTATTTCCTGTGAATGTCATCTGTTAATTTTATCGAAGAAGTTTTGACACTTTTTCGCCACAATTCGCGAAAATACTTTATAATTAAAAAATAGAGGTCTACATAAGGAGGACTACCGATCTTGGATTTTTCATACCCGTTGTTTCAGATACCTTTTGTAGGCTATTACCTGATCTTTCTGGCTTTTTTGTTCGGAGCTGTATTTGCAAGCTTCATAACCTGCACGGCATGGCGTGTCGTCCGCGGTGAGGACTGGATGTTAGGCCACAGCCACTGCGATACATGCGGACACGAATTATCCACGGCTGATCTTTTCCCGATCGTCTCATATATCGCGCTCAAAGGAAAGTGCAGATACTGCGGTTCGAAGGTCCCGCCCAGAGACCTGATCTTCGAGATAATTTTAGGAGTCCTGTTCGCAGTAACTCTCGCGCTTCACGGCGTCGTCGATGCTGCTGTCATATCAGCACTGGCGCTTGAGATGCTCCTTTTGGGCCTGTCTCTGGCTGACTGGGATTCGGGCGTCATTCCCGGCGGTTTCCTTGCAGCGATCCTCGTTGTCTGGATCTTGAGCGCAGGCTTCAGACCCGACATACAGAGATTTGCATTTGAAGGCGTTATCGCATCGTTGTCGGCTGGACTCCTGATCGCTATCGGCACTGCTATTGCAGGTAAGATATTGAAGACCAAAGTAAGCTACGGCCCGGCAAAGCTTGCCATGTGCCTTTTGATCTTCCTTGGCATTAAGGGCTCGGTCATCGCCATGGGCGTTGCAGTCGTGCTGGGTATTATTTTCGCGATCGTGTGCAGAGCCCGCAAAAGAAAGCTCTCCCTTGCACCCGCGATCTCGATCGGCTTTGTCGCTGCATTTCTTGTGAAAGATCTGCTTGTTTTCTTAGGCGTATAAAACTTCAAAGAAGGACTTGGTTTATGGGCACATATTTAGTTACAGGCGGTTCGGGTTTCTTCGGTCAGATACTTTCGCGTTATCTGGTATCAAAGGGGCATAAGCTCGTCAACATCGATCTTGTGAACAGCGAATACAAGGACGAAGGATTCATCAGCATCAAAGGCGATATCAGAGACAAAGAGCTCCTTGAGAAGATTTTTTCCGAGTATAAGTTCGACGCTGTTTTCCACCTTGCCGCAATGCTCGCGCATGAACGCAAGATGATGAAGGAGCTCTGGAGCTCCAATGTGGACGGCACGCAGAACATCCTTGACATGTGCATAAAGCACGGTGTCGGCAAGATCATATTCACGTCGACCAACTGCCTCTGGGGAAGGAATTTCGATTATCCCGTAACAGAAGAAGAGGAGCCTGCTCCCGTTGAGATCTACGGCAGATCCAAGCTTGAAGGCGAGAAGATCCTTATGTCCGCGCAGGACAAGGTAAACGCGATCATCTTCAGGTGCCCCACCATCATGGATGAGGGCCGTCTGGGACTTCTTGCGATCCTTTATGAATTCGTAGATGACAATAAGAAGCTCTGGCTCGTAGGCAACGGCGAGAACCGTTACCAGTTTATCTATGCAAAGGACCTCGCGCGTGCATGTGAGCTCGCTCTGGGGCATGACAGGAGCGATGTCTTCAATATCGGATCCGATGACGTAAAGAGCTTTAACTATACTTACCAGTATGTCGTTGATCATTCCACATCGAAGTCGAAGCTCGCGCATTTCCCGCCGAGATTTGCCAAGTTCATGATGAAGGCATGTTATCATCTCGGGATCTCGCCTCTCGGCGTATATCAGTACAACATGATCTCTTCCACATTCATCTTCGATACGAGCAAACTGAAGAGGGAACTGGGCTGGGAGCCGACAATGAAGAACGAGGACATGCTCTTAAGATCCTACGAGTTCTATCACAAGAACCGTGAAGAGATCCACAACAGGAAGGACGTATCCGCGCACAACAGGGAAGCTGACATGGGCTTCGCCATAAGGGTTTTGAAGTTTTTCTCCTGATCTTTTATGAACAAGATAAAGCCCCGGAAAATATGGATAATCTACGGAATAGTCTTTGCGGCTTTTGTCTGCATGGGAGTTTTTGCGGGGCTCCATCACGAGCCATGGGCAGATGAAGCCCAGAGCTGGCTTATCGCACGCGACAACAATAATCTGATCGACCTTCTGAAGGCCGTAAAATACGAAGGAACATTGCCCACCTGGCACCTTATAAACAAAGCGTTCCAGCTGGCAGGACTTGATTATGACCACATGTTCGTGATACCGCTCGTGTTCTCTGCAATCGGCGTTATTCTGCTGTTCTTCACGGACGCGCCGCTGTGGTCAAAGATCATGCTGCCGTTCTCATTCTTTGTCGTTTATCAGAACAGCGTGGTTGCAAGGCAGTATGCTATGGTCTTCCCGGCCATGATGCTGATCGTGCTTTTTTACAGGAAGCGTTTTGATGTGCCGGTCAGATATCATCTGGCGTTGTTTCTGCTGGCGTTAACCAGCTCTTTCGGCGTTGTGATCTCATGTTCATTCATGTTGTGGGACTTCATCATGATGCTGAAGAAACGGTTCGAAGGTCCTGCTTATAAAAAGTATCTCTTACCGTTTTTCGGAACGGGCATAGTGATCCTCGTGATGTCTTATCTGTCACTGCCGCCGGATGACTGCTCAACAGCTCTGAACAAGTATTCGCTTTCCAAAAATGCCACGAATGCCTTGTTGTTCAATATCGAAAACATAGCACTCCGGTACATCTTCCTGGCTCTGATGCTTGCATTGTTCGTCTATTACTTCCGCCGCGTTCTTATTCAGGCTCTGGTGATGACGGCACCGCTGATCATCTTCATGGCAGTTGTTTACCAGAGAGAATGGCACATGACATACCTGTTTTTCCTCCTGGTATCTTTGCTCATGATCTTCCGCGACGATTTTAAAAAGACGGAACGCCCCTTTGAAAAGCCTGCCAATGTTCTTGCCAACATCATGGTGGTTATGCTGCTTGCAGTTCAATGTGCGGCCGGCGTCTATTCGGTTTATTATGAGCATCAGCATGCCTATTCGCCCGCCAAGGAAATCGCGGAATTCTTAAGGCCTTATGCCGGAGAAGGAGCCGTTGTTGACCGTGAGGGCTTTAATGCAATAGCGTTATCGCCTTATTACGACCAACCTCTCTATACTAACGATACCTGTGGCAAGGCATACTTTATATGGAGCTATAACGTTCCTAATGACAAGCTTACTAAGGAATATCCTGATGTCTTCGTGACATTCCGCTATTACGAGAAATTCGGGCAGGATTATGATGTCTACAAGTTTGACAGCCACATGATCTTTAAGTTTGGCGAACTGGAAACAGAACCTTATATCGTATATATCCGCAAATGATCACCGGCCGTTTTATACAGGATGTTTGACTTATTTGTGGACGTCCTATATAATATCCGAGTTTGAAATCCACGCGAAGAGAGGGGGGATAAAGATGTCTGAGATTAAAGTTAAGGAAGGCGAGTCCCTTGACAGTGCACTTCGCAGATTTAAGCGTTCTTGCGCAAAGTCAGGCGTTCTTGCAGAAGTTCGTAAGAGAGAACATTACGAGAAGCCTTCTGTAAAGAGAAAGAAGAAGTCTGAAGCAGCTCGTAAGAGAAAGCATTAATAAGACTTGAACGAGAGGTTGTCCGAACGGGCAACCTCTTTTTTTTAGCCGTGTTCACAGCAGATATTTCCTGATCTTTGCCTCGATCACAGCAGATACTTCCTGATCTTTGCCTCGATCACCTTGGTGTTCAGCGGATGGCTGTCAGTCTCATATGTCAGTATCAGCCGGTTCTCATCAAAGTCATCTGCAAGTATGTATTTATCCATCTTTTTGACGTTCCGGTCAGCGTAATCCTGATCGCCCAGCATCCCCAGATGCTCCCAATAGTACACTTTCCTAAGCCTTTTGTTCAGACACTTGAAATCCGGCGCCGCAAATATCACGCCATTGTTATACACCGGGTATTCACAAAGGTACGGCACATCATGCCGCCGCAGCGCATCAGCGATCAGGATCTCCGACTTCGACCTTACGCGCTCGCCATTCGCCGTATAAAATTCCGGGTCATCGTCGTTGAACCCCAGTCTGGTGTAAGGCTGGCTCAAAAACTGATTTATTAACTCCTCGTCACTAAGGTACTCCGGCGTGACAAGCTCCTTCCTCGGTTCACTCAGATTGTCGTAAACCTTATATGCCGCGTCCGGGTCGTAGTCTTCAATGAAGTTTCCTATTGCTTTCTGCTGCGCCTTAAGTGCCTTGAGCAGCTTGGTGTCGTAGTCTTTCTGGGCGAGCTGTTCAGCAAGGTGACGGTCTTTGCGCTGAATGTATTTCCATTGCTGATGCTGATCCGTCTTGTAATAGAATTGTTTTTTTCCATGTGCCTTCGATACGCGCAAAGAACCTTCAGGCACATTTTCCAATCGCTTGCTGATCTTTTTTATCCGTTTCTCTATTTCATTCGATATTTTCTCAAGATCATCAAACCAAGTTATAGTTTTCCTCATCCTGTTCCTCCTGCTTTTCTTTATTACGTACTAAAAATCGATAATCAGTTTTTAGTACGTAGTTTTTTCGATAAATATGCCTTCACTGCTCAGAAATTACGGACTAATAAGCGATTTTTAGAAATTAGTACGTCGAAATCATGCTTTAGACTGTTTGGCGGCCTCAAAACTTACGGACTAATTAGATGTTTTCGAAAACCAGTACGTAAAAGACTGGTGTATATCTATTTTGGAACTCAAAAATTACGGACTAAAACTGATTTTTAATAAATTAGTACGTCGCGCAGTTTGAAGACGCCTATACACCTCATATCCTAGTGCGGCGGCAAGGCACATTTCAACCCTTTCGGAGCAGATTGAGACTAAATTGCAAAAGTTGAGACTGGTCTCAAAACCGACAGGCGCCGCTTTTTGTAAATGCGCGTCAATTCGGCTATAATAAAGTCAATAAAGATAAAGTTGAGATTATAGTTATGTTATTGACCGGTAAGAACTGGCGCTTATCGGCGTCCCAAAAAGTTGGGGATGCCGGTACGCTCCTTAATGTTTTGCTTAAGAATCGCGGTATAACCGAGGGACAATCCGTAGAGCAATTTTTGTCTGAGGATGACGGTATCTGGCACGATCCGTTCCTTTATAATGACATGCGCAAGGCTGTCGGCATCATCAATGAGACGATGGACCGCCACGGCAAGATCCTTGTCTACGGCGATTACGACTGCGACGGCGTTACGGCGACGTCGATCCTGGTGAGGTATTTCAGGAGCCATTCGGCTAAGGTATGTTACATCGTTCCGCACAGGTCCGAGCACGGCTACGGCCTTACGGAGAAGATCATGGACAAGGTCATTGAGAAGAACCCTGATCTCGTCATCACGGTTGACTGCGGCGTTACCAATGTCGATACGGTGCAGGAGCTTAAGAACCGCGGGATCAAGGTAATCGTTACCGACCACCACAATGTTAAGGACGAGCTGCCGCCGGCTGACTGCGTTATCTGCGCGAAGAGACCGGACAATACTTATCCTTTTATCGATCTTTGCGGCGCGGGCGTAGCGTTAAAGCTCGTCGAGGCGCTGGGCAAAGAAGGAAAGTACAAGGTAACGGGCAATATCTGGCGTCAGGCCATTGAGCTTGCGGGCCTTGCGACGATCGCAGACCTCGTGTCTGTCACAAACGAGAACAGGACCATCATCAAGCGTGCTTTTAAGAGCATGAAGAATCCGTCCAATGTCGGCGTGGGCGTCATGAACGAGATGCTCTTGGCACCGGGCAAGACTTTGGATGAGACGTTCATATCGTTCAATTTCGTGCCGCGCATCAATGCTGCGGGAAGGCTTTACGATTCGGCTGATGCCTTGAAGCTCTTCCTTGAGAACAATCCGACGGAGGCGAAAAATGCCGCGCAGGATCTTACGAGGCAGAACGATGAGCGTAAGGAGATCGAGGCCAAGGTTTTCGATGAGGCCAGAGCGCAGTTGGAGAGCCCGACGAGGCCGGACAGATGGTCGCTCACGAATACGTGCGGTCCGATCGTTGTTTACGGCAAGGACTGGCACCAGGGCGTGCTCGGTATCGTTGCGGGCAAGCTCTCGCAGTTCTACGGCAGGTCGGCGCTCGTGTTTACGGACGATTCGACAGAGCCCGGATGCGCAAAGGGTTCGGGCAGGGCGTTCGGCGATTTTGACCTTTATGAGTGCCTCGAGAGGATCTCCGATAAGCTCGTGAACTTCGGCGGCCATAAGAAGGCGGCAGGACTTCTTGTAAGGAAGACCGAGATGGGTGCTTTTATGGAGGCGCTCGAAAACGAGTCTGCCAAAATCTACGAAGAGAAGGGGCAGTCCGGCGAGGAGTCGGAAGAGGATGCGATCAATGCTGAGTGCGAGATCGCGCCTGAAGGACTGGACTTTGATTCATATAACGAGGTCAGCAAGTTAAGGCCTTTCGGCATCGGCAATCCGAAGCCGGTATTTGTAACTAAGGGCCTTGTCATCACCGGCATCGCGCAGATGAGCCAGGGCGCGCATATAAGGCTTGACCTGACTGACGCGCAGGGCAAGACGAACCTTTCGGCTGTAGGCTTTGGAATGGGTGATTATTTCAATATCCTAAGGGCGGGCGACAAGGTCGACATCGCTTATACATTGAACGAATATTGCTACAGGGGCGAGACATCGCTGAGCCTGCATCTGGAGGACATCAGGCCTGAGAAGGCGGCGGGATTCATGTGGCAGAAGGCGGATATCGCGGAGAAGCTCTATACGAGCGGGCTTGCGATGGAGCAGATAGCCAAGATGGCGCCGGGCGAGGATATCACGGGCCAGATGAGACCGACTGCCGAGCAGTATGGCGCATGCTATAAGGCTATCGAGCGTTTCGGAGGAAATGCGATGTCGACGGCAGATCTCGACCTTCTTGCAAGATTGGTGTCAAACAATTATGATGTATCGGTAACTCCGTTCCAGCTGAAGCGCTGCCTTGAGGTTTTCGCTGACTGCAGGCTGATACGCTTAAGAACGATAAAGCCCATGAGGGTTTGCTTCAACATCCTGAGGACGGGTGACAAAGTAAAACTCAGTGATTCTGAGGTTTATAGGAGAATACAAGGTGACTAAGGGCAGAAATGACAAGGAATTTAATGCCGTAACGGAAGAGGAAGTGCAGGCTGAGGCCGAACGCGCTTATCTTCAGGACGACAGCATAAAGCCCGAGATCCCTTCTGACCTGGAAGAGAAATTCCAGGAAATACTGAAGCTCTACGACGAGTACGCAAGAGCTGCAAATCTCGATGAGAAGGATATCGAAGAAGATAACGCCGAGATGGAGAAGGCGTTCATTTTCGCGTTCAAGGCACACCGCAACCAGAAGCGTAAGACGGGCGAGCCCTACATTACGCATCCTGTCGCAGTTGCCTTGATCCTTGCCGACCTAAAGGTCGACTCCGCAACGATCGAAGCAGCGCTCCTTCACGACACCATAGAAGATACGATCGTCGACGACGCCATGGTCACGGAGAAATTCGGACCTGTCGTATGCAGCCTCGTTGACGGAGTTACAAAGCTCAACTTAAGCCTTGATAATGTCGTCTACAATTCCAAGGTCGATATCCAGGCATCCAATGTCCGCAAGATGTTCATCGCGCTGACAGACGACATCAGAGTCATCTTCATCAAGCTCGCTGACCGTCTGCACAACATGAGAACATTAAAGTCCATGAGCCCTGAGAAGCAGATCGAAAAGGCCCAGGAGACCTTGGACATCTATGTTCCTTTCGCAGGCAGGTTCGGTATCTATAAGATCAAGTGGGAACTCGAAGACCTCTGCTTAAGATACCTTCATCCCGACGATTACTATGAGCTCGTAAAGCTCGTTAACGGCAACCGTGCCCAGAGAGAAAACTTCATGGAGGAAGTTGTTTCCGAGATCCGCGGAAAGCTCGAAGAGAACGGCATTGTTCATTACGACATTGAAGGACGCCCGAAGCACTTCTACAGCATTTACAAGAAGATGCACGAAAAGGGTAAGACCATAGATGAGATCTATGACCTTTTCGCGTGCAGGATAATAGTTGACGAAGTCATCGAGTGCTATCAGGTACTGGGCATCATCCACGAGATGTACCAGCACGTGCCGGGCCGTTTCAAGGACTATATCGCGATGCCCAAGGAGAACAAGTACCAGTCGATCCATACGACGGTCGTAAGCCACACGGGCACGCCTTTCGAAGTGCAGATAAGGACGTTTGCGATGCACCAGATCGCGGAGTTCGGCATTGCTGCGCACTGGCATTACAAGGAAGCCGGCAATTCGCAGGAATTCAAGGCTGACAGATACGACACGAAGATCAACGAGATGCGCCAGATCATCGATTCGCAGAACGAACTTACCGACTCGGGTGAGTTCATGGAAGCGTTCAAGATGAACATCGCGCCGGACGAGATCTTCGTCTACACGCCTAAGCACGAAGTAATCAAGCTCCCCAAGGGCTCCTGTCCGATCGACTTCGCTTATGCGATCCACTCAGGCATCGGCAATCACATGCACGGCGCCAAGGTCAACGGGCGAATCGTCCCGCTGTCCTATGAGCTGAAGAACAGCGACATCGTTGAGATCCAGTCTTCCGCAAAGCTCGTCAAGGGCCCTTCGCGCGACTGGGTCGCCATTGCGCGCACTGCCAACGCCAAGTCCAAGATCAATTCCTGGTTCAAGCGTGAAGCCCGCGCCGACAATATCACGACAGGCCGTGAACTTCTCACAAACGAGATCACACGTAACGGCTTTGATCCCGCCAAGCTCCTGATGCACAAGTCCATCGAGATCATCCTGAAGCGCAATAACTTCCAGAATCTCGACGACATGTTCGCCGCTTTAGGCTACGGCTCCATCAGCGTAAGCAAGGTCTTCTCGCGCCTGCGTGACGACTATATCCGCAATATCCCTGAAGAGGAGCGCCGCGCCCTGGGCTACCGCGTAACCGCTGACGGCAACGTCGCATACAGCCCGAACGAGCTTCCGATCGAACTCGGCAAAGCTGACCAGACCCGTAATTCCAAGAGCGCGAAAACAAAGGCTCCCGAGACCTCCAAGCAGGTCGTCGATTACGATGTCGCAAAGATCAATGCATTGAGCGTCGATCCTCACCAGACCGGCGTCGACCTCCAGACCGCAGCTTCCGGCACTGCAAAGCCTTCCAGAAATGCAAGGACCGACGCTGCCAGAAGAGCTCACAGCAACGATGCCGTCGTGGTAAACGGACTCGACACGATCGCAACGCACATCTCCAAGTGCTGCCATCCTGTCTTCGGCGACGAGATCATCGGCTACGTCACCCAGGAAAAGGGCGTCGGCATCCACAAAGTAAACTGCAAGAACATTCTTAACATCATAAAGAACCGCGGCAACTCCGAGAAGGACGAGCAGAAGTACCAGCGCCTTGTCGCCGTAAGGTGGCTCTCAAAGGCGAAGTTCTCAAGCTACGATGTCCAGCTCGTCGTAGTTGCAATGGACCGTAACGGCCTTCTCATCGACGTCCTCGACAAGATCAACGAGGAGAAGATCAACATCGTCAAGCTCAACACCGTCGTCGACGGCCCCGAAGCGCGCATCTTCGTCACGATCAACGTCTCCGGCCGCGAGCAGCTCGACCGCACCTGCGATCGCATCATGCGCGTCAAGGACGTTGTTGACGTAATCAGAAACTGATAAATAAGCACCCTGTCGGTTTGGTTTTTACGTACTAAAAATCCATTTTCCCGGATTAGTACGTAGTTTGTGCGCTGCAATTCGCGTTCTTTGCAACGATTTACGGACTGATTTATTGTTTTCGAAAACTAGTACGTAAAAAAGCTGTATCAGACCGGCCAGGACCTCAAAAAATTACGGACTAAAAATGGATTATTGAAAATTAGTACGTAAATTCAGCCTTCAGTGATGCCACATCCTGAAAAATTTACGGACTAAAAAGCCTAATCCGCATTTTAGTCCGTAAGTTATTAGTCGATAGTTTATTAGTCGGCAGATTAGTTAACTGAATTACCTGTCCCCGTAGTAAGTGTCGTCGTCGCTGTATCCGCCGACGTAGCTGATGTTGAATATTATCATCGGGCGGCGGCCGGATTTGGAGTAGACGAAGTTCTTGATCTGCTCTCTGAAGTTGCGCTTCTGGAGGAAGGCTTCGACGCTGCCGGCCTTGTTGCTGGCCTGCTTTAAGAGGTCGTCGACCTTGTCGGAGATGAGTTCGTAGAGGACATCCTGATTCTCGTCTTCGTCGAAGCAGCCGATGGAATTGACAGCAGGAGAGCAGGCGAGGTCGCCGGTCTCTTCATCGACCGTGATAGCGATCGCGAGGCAGCCGTCCTCTGAGAGGTGGATCCTGTCAGACAGGACTCTGTCGTCGGCGTCGACCGTGCCGGTGCCGTCGATAAGGACGGGCGATGCGGGAACGTGATCTGCGATCTTTGCTTCGTCGGAGGTGAGTTCCAGGACGGCGCCGTTTTCGAGAATGCAGATGTTTTCTTCGTTCATGCCGAGGCTCTCAGCCATTTCCTTGTGGAGGCAGAGCATGCGGTATTCGCCGTGAACCGGGATGAAGAACTGCGGCTTGATCAGTGTGTGGAGCATCATGAGCTCGTCGCGGTAAGCGTGGCCTGAGACATGGACGTCTGCCAGAGATTGGTATATGACGTGCGCGCCTTTCTTGTAGAGCTCGTTGATGACTCTGTAGATCGGCTTCTCGTTGCCGGGGATAGGGTCAGCGGAGATGATGACCGTGTCGCCTTTTGTGATGTCGACGGAGCGGTGAGAGGAGTAAGCCATACGCGTGAGCGCGCTCATGGGCTCAGCCTGTGAGCCGGTCGTCAGGACGACGATCTTGTTGTCGGGATAGTTGTCGATCGCATCGATGTCGATCAGCGTGTCGGGCTTGATGTCGATGTAGCCGAGCTGGTTCGCGATGTTGAATACCTGGACCATCGAGCGGCCGGACAGGCAGACGTGGCGGCCGTATTTCTCGGCGGCGGTGATGATCTGCTGCATGCGGTGGACGTGCGATGAGAAGGTTGCAACGATTATGCGGCCCTCAGCCTTGCGGAATAAAGAAGAGAATGCTTCGCCGACATGCTTTTCGGAGGGCGAAAAACCGTCGATCTCGACATTCGTGGATTCGCACATGAACATGAGGACCCCTTCCTTGCCGAGCTCGCCTAAGCGCTGGAGATTGATGGTCTTGCCGTTGATCGGCGTGTAGTCGATCTTGAAGTCGCCCGAATGGACGATCCTGCCGACAGGCGTGTTGATGCAGAGCGCGTAGGAGTCCGCGATCGAGTGGTTGACTCTGATGAATTCGACCGAGAATGAGTTGCCGAAGCGGATGATGTCGCCGTTCTTGCAGGTCGAGAGCTTTAAGCCTTCCATGGGCACGTTCTTGTCCTGGAGCTTTAATTTGATGAGTTCGATCGCCATCGTGCCGCCGAAAACAGGGCACTTGAACTCCCTTAAGAAATAGGGGAGGGCACCGATGTGGTCCTCGTGGCCGTGTGTGATGACGATGCCCCTGAGCTTTTCGTGGTTGCGCCTGATGTATGTGAAATCAGGGATCACGCAGTCGACGCCCGGCATGTTCTCTTCAGGAAAGCTCATGCCGCAGTCAACGATTATGATGTCGTTGTTGTATTCAAAGGCGGTCATGTTCTTGCCGATCTCGCCGATGCCGCCTAAAGGTATGATCTTTACGGGATTTACGTTCTTGTACTTGGGGTCTTTGTAGCTGTGTCTTTTCGAATTGCTGCTCATAATTGTTCCTTCTATAAAATACAAATACTTCCCGCATGTCTTACGAAAAGTATTTGGAATATGCTCTGTTTATTATTTGACGTAAACGTTGCGGTAGCAGGTAGCGTGGTTGCCTGTCTCACCGTCTTCAGCGTAGATGTCTATGATGTAGCCCTTGACCGCGCCGCCCTTATCTTCAACAGTATAATAGCCGTCGCCGCCCAGAGGGTCGTTCTCGATGTAGATAACGGTTCCCTTAGGATAGATGGACCAGTCTGCTGCTACTGTGCGGCCTTCGGTGCAGGTCGTTCCGGATGCGGTTGACTTGCTGTAAGTGCCGTCCTTCAGCTTCTGAGGTCCGTAGAATGTGATCTTGCATCTTACGCCTTCGCCGTTGGGCTTGGGTGCAGGAGTGTTGGTAGCCTTAGGCTTGGGTGTTGCCGTTGCCTGCTTGGGCACCGGTGTATTTGTTGCCTTCGGCTTCGGCTTTGGAGTTGCCGTAGCCTTGGGCTTTTCGCCGGTTGTAAGAGACTTCTTTACATAGTTGCTGTTAGCGGTCTTGTACCAGCCGTTGGATGTCTCTGCGACAACGTCGATAGCGTCGCCGGAATATACCTGCTTTACCTTGTCGTAATCGGTGCCGGGACCTTTTCTGACATTGACGGTCGTTGTGGCGTAAACGGTCTTGTAGACTTCGGATTCGGTGATCTTCTCCTTTGTAGTCTCAGCCGTGGTAGCCTTTGTAGTCTCTTTGGTCGTCTCCTTGGTGGTTTCCTTGGTTGTGGCAGTTGTGGATTCTGAGGTGGACTCGCTTGCGGAAGAGGAAGCCGATGTCTCGGAAGAACCTTCGGAGGTTGATGTCTCGGATGTCTCGGTGGATTCGGATCCGGAGGTTGCTGTGCCGGACTCGGAAGTACCGGATGTCTCGGAAGTGTCAGTCTGGTCCGGGTTATCGGGATCGTAGCCTTCAGGATATGAGACCACCGTGACTGTTACCTCAGCAGTCTCAGCCGCCTTTGCAGCCTCGGCGGAACGGTCAATGGCGGAATCCACGGCAAACGTAGCCGTTGCACAGAGTGATACGACTATGCAGCAGTTAACGGCTGAGATGACCTTAGCGCGCGTAATATTATAGAATTCCTTTACTCCAACCAGCTTCAAAACCTGTTTGCTCCTCTTGTTTGTTGACGCCCTGCGTGAGGGCATAATTACAACATTATTATATCATAACGATTATGTTGGCTATCCCGTGGCGAAAAAAAGGCATTTTTGTAAGTTTATTCCCGTAATTCCCCTATTTGCCCTTTACCGCAAAAGTGATTTTGAGTAAAGCGTTTTTCGAAATTTGTCAATGGATTGTCACATCTATGCAAGGTATGTAATTTTTTATCCGTCTATAATCTAAATCACCAACACGGGAGATTAACAGAGGGGGTGAGAGCAATGTCGTTGGGACGCGTACGCAAACCGGCCAGGAGAGCCAGCTACGGTACAACAGAGCACGATGTAGAGAAGAAGCGTGCCAAGATCCTGATAATATGTGCTCTGATCTTACTTCTCTGCGGCATCCTTGATGTCATCTTCCTTGTCGGAATACTTGATTTATAAGCCTTTTCGAGCTGTCTCTGCTATGAGGCAGCTTTATTAGTACCATAGAAAGTGTAATTGTTAGAGAGTAATTAACTCCGACAGTTGCACTTTTCTTATAATACGGGGAGTAATTGGCCTGACGTGCGGCTTTTT
>CACWXL010000020.1 GCA_902764825.1 Oscillospiraceae bacterium | reverse complement strand
TCCTCTCTGCGGTTTTGGATTCTTCAGCAAGTCGGATTTTTCCGCAATCTTTTTCAGCCACTTCCGTTCTTCTACTGACAGCTTCCTAAAATTCAGCTTTGAAAGTTGTATTTTTAGGAAGTCGTTATAGTCCTTACCCTCAGGTGGCGGACAATCTTTGACGACATAATTACCGCCAAGTATTTCCTTGATGCGGTTGGCTGCATTGCGGCCGGGTGCATCATTATCCAGATGGAGATATATGTGACTGATATCGGGATAATCCTTAAGCAATTGTTCAAGCGCCATTGGCAGCGCCTTGCCGCCAATACCGCCAAGAGACAGATACGATTCTCTTCGCCAGTTCCCGCCGTTAAGTTTGACCAGCGTGGCATAGGACAAGAGATCCGGGGCTGATTCAAATACATGAATCGTTCTCGGACTTGATGCCTTTATCATCTTGAAAGAGAAATGCTTGTCGCTGCCTTTTACGTCACCTTTGTAACTGCCGTTAGTTGCTCTGACGGCACCATACTTGGGAGTGCCTTTTTGGTCATAGCCGACAAAGAGGACATTGCTGTATTTTGTGGTCTCGTATACGAGCTTATGGTCGATACACCAACTAATTATCTCGGGATCGATTCCTCGTTCCATAAGGTATTGAGCAACGCGTGAAGTATTGTCGTTCACTTTCGGCATTACGAATTCCTTGGGTGGTTCTGCTTGTGGTTTTATCTGGGGTAAAGGCTCCGTTATGTTGCCGATGATCCTCTCGACAGCTTCTCGGAACGGAATGCCTTTTACCTTTATCAGATAATCCAGGGCAGACCTGCCACCGATGCCTTGAGAGAACCAACACCACTTGCCGTTGTTTATGATGAGCGAATCGTGTTCCACCGTAGAATAAATATTCCCGGAAACGTGTTTAAGGTTCCCGGGATCGTAATAGGTAAGATATGTGAGCAAATCCATTTCTCTGGCACGAGCCAGATCTTCTTTGTTGATAGGTTTCATACAG
Organism: Oscillospiraceae bacterium; assembly: GCA_902764825.1. Taxonomy (GTDB): domain Bacteria; phylum Bacillota; class Clostridia; order Saccharofermentanales; family Saccharofermentanaceae; genus Saccharofermentans. The sequence goes on along the minus strand of CACWXL010000020.1, from coordinate 62,338 downwards.
TTCACTCCCTTATTAGTCTGTTTTGGCATAAAGCCATGTAAGAGGAAGAACCCTTTCGGATTCTTCCCGCGCAATCAGGCTCTTACGGAGTTATTGCGTTTCTGACGATCTCTTTCGATACGCCTTCTTTGTTCTTTTTCAACCAGTTGGAGAATACTGATGTGCTTTAAAGCCAAGCACCTTGCGACTACATCGATAGCTTCTGCACCATAAGCCATGATCTCCTGCATATTCATTCCACGCTCGTTAAAATCGGCAAGGAACTGTTCGTCAAAGAGGACATCCTTGATGTTCTCAGCAGCCGTACCATTTACGGAAGTACAGTATCCGCTGATAACACCCGTAACTCTGTCATCTTCCCAGAGGAGTGTTCTTAAGTGCTCGACTTCCAAGAGCTCACCAGCACTGCAATCGGATAAGACCTTCATACAGTTATTGGTTGTCTCTTCGATATAGTTTTCGTAGGTCATCTTGCTCCGCCTTTCCTCTGCTGAACCCTGGCATTGTACTTAAGACCTGTCTCAAGTACCTTGGACTTTGCGTCGTAGTGATAGCACTGGCTGGCCAGGATATCGCGGGGTTCAAGAACTGTCTCATTGACGTTCTTGATCATCTTATTGAGGTCCTTAGCATTGGGCTTGCCGTCATCCTTGATGAGAATAAACTCGTGAACAGAAGACGGAAGCATATAGAAGCTACCACCAATTGTTTCAGCTGCCTTCTCAGCGAAATCGGGATATGCGGCAATAGACGCACCGTGGAATCCGCTCTTGTTGGTTGCGATATAGGTTACGATGCCTACTTCATCGGGAGAAGGAAGCTCCTCGGATTCAATGAGGGACTTAATCATGTCTCCGAGCGGAGTGAACACGATAGGTTCGTTTTCGAGGGAGTTCTTCTCCGCATCAGCAAAGAGCTGCGCCTCGTCGACTCCATACAACTCCATGAGCGGTCTGGTTACCACTACACAAGATCTGCCGTTTTCATCAGAGAAGTTATCCAGGTGAACGTTTACGACAAGAGCCATATCCTGAATCATCCTGTGCGGTGTCTCAGCAAGGACAGGAGAGTCACCCGGAATGAGTCTGAGGTAGGTGTTATCCTTGACCTGCTCATAATCGGAGATAAAGTTCTTTACATCGCCTTCCTTGGTCTTTACGACCTCGATGTTAGCTTCGATGGTGTTTACGATCTTATAGACCGCATGATCCATGCTCTCGCCGTTGTTAACGTCCCTGAAGATCTCCTTAAGTCTGAATGCCATAGACATCTTGGAGTCTCCAACAGAGACCATGAGCCTGTCGGTCATACCATCAGGAGAGTTGATCGAATTAAACTTCAAAGAGATGCCGTCAAGTTCTCTGTCTTCGACCTCTTTAGTAACGAGATCCATAAGGTTGCTCTTGAATTCTTCAAAATCCATGTTTGTACCGTCCTTTCTTATACGTCGAGCTTTGTCTTTTCAAGCTCTTTTCTTAACCCGGTGATGCCGGAACCGCTCTCAGCTTTGCCTCCGTAAGAAGACGAAGCGCCTCTGTCTTTTCTGCTCATTGCGCACGCATAAGCGAAAAGCCTTACGCTCTTGCCGTCGTTTGAAGCTAACTCAGGCTCAAGCATTGTGATTTCATCTGATGCCATATCAGATACCTCCTTGAATTTTTATTTGCCCTTTTCGGGCATGTAAAAACCTGCATTTCCGCATCACTGGAAAGCAGGTTCTGAATAAGCCTTAGCCAACCTTTACGGTTATGTGTAAGCTCTCTTCGGTGATCGTAGTTACGCTTCGCATCTGTATTGCTCCAAAGGCAATACCTGTTCTTGCGTTGTTGATCTCTCCGGCATAATTGCCCAAACGCTTAACGGTCTTGCTTGCTTCCTTAGGAGTTTTGGCGATCCAGTAGCCGGAATCGTCACTGCAGATAGGGACGCCCGATTTGCGCAAGTTGTTTACGTATGTGCGGACTGTTCTCGGACAAATATCGAAATGCTTCTCCAGCTTTTTGCTGTGAACCGCATTTTCCTGACCAATGTGCTTTGCTTTAAGGTAGTCGTAGAGTTTCTGTTCTTTAGTCATAAGAATTCTCCTTTGTCAGTTATCAGGGACACAGATCACGATGAATTCCGTGTTCTTCGCCCTGTAGATTTTTTTGTTGTATGGGTCTTGGCCATAGCCGCATGTTGCAAGACATAAGTGTTCAGAATCAAAAAGATCCGCGCTTAAGTACGGATCGATAGCTGAGTCTTTGACATAAACGGTGTCGTATATCTTGTAGGTGCGTCTGATACCATCAGTAGTAGTGACGATAACTTCCTCACCGATATGCTTTTCGAGTTTCTGAAGTTGCCAGAATATGGTTTTGCTCTGCCTCATCCTATGACCGAAAATCGTACAATTACCGGCTTCACCGATATTGCAGGTCTGAGGAAATCTCCCGACACCGAAGCGCAGGGCAGTAGCGGAGCAGGAATCCCATATGGGCTCCTTAACATCTATACAAGGAATCTCGAGCATTCCAATCAGAGTGATTGTTTCGTGCTTGGAAGATAGCTCTCCCATTTCACGAAGAAGCTCATCAAGAGAAGTATCATCTTCGCCTGATTCACCATCGACTGCGAGGAAGTCAGATACAGGGACCTCAAAAGAGACTTTTTCATCTCCGCCATCCTCGATAACGCTTTCAACAGTTTTGATTGCTTCCTTTGAAACAGACTGTCTTGCGTGATTCTTGATCCATCCGATACAAGAAAATGCCAGGCCAAGCAAAAAGAGGACCACCAATACCGTTTTTACGATGATCCTTAAAGTTTTGCTGTCTTTCATAAAGCCTCCTTTAATGGAAAAGCCCCGTGAGCTTTATACCCACGGGGCCGCGAATCGTTACCTTCAGCAGGAGAGTTTCTTTTTACGTCTGATAAGAAGAGACGCTACAAGAGTTGATAAAGAAAGGAGTGCTGCGCCGAACTTCATATAAGTCGGCATTACTTCGCCTGTAGAAGGTCTGAAGTGGATTGTTACTGTCTGACCGTCATCGTTAAGGTCTTCGTGTGAACCAATAAGGATACCGGTTTCAACGTCGAAAACCTTCTCGAAAACGACGATCTTATCACCTTCGGAAAGGCCCTCAGAGGAGAACGTGATCTTAACTTCAACAGATCCTTCGGAAGACTTCGGTGTGAACTCGAGCATTGCGATAACGGGTGTGCCGTTTCTTGTGATCTGAGTGCCGTCTGTCTTGTAAAGGGCTGCCTCAGCGCGATATGTTCTTCCGGGCTCAAGTCCCTTGTATGAGAGCTTATCGGTGATGGTGATATTCCGTACTTCCTTTGATCCAAGGTAGATTGCCTTGTTGCCGCCGATTGTTGCAGTAGTGCCGATCTTAGGAACGTAAACGGTCTGTTCGACGTCGTTCAGATCGTAGTGGATACCGCAATATCTTTCGCTGTTTTCAGGCTTAACCTTCTCAGCTGCAACGAGTGTCTTACCCGTTACGAGCTCGATCTCAACTGTGAAAGGAACATCGACAGTTCCGTCAGTAGTCTCAGGAACAAAGATGACTGAATTGGTTATCGGTTTTCCTTCGGAATTATTGATAACTTCACCGGTTGCCTTGTCATAAAGCGTGCCTTCCATGACATAAGACTTACCGACAGTGAGTCCTTCGAACTTAACGGTATCAACGAGTGTGATCGTCTTTCTGAGAGCGACGATGTGAGTTTTTGTCTCAGTATCTGTCAGAGTCGTCTTAACAATAGGATTGAAGTTCAGGAACTCACCACGGATACCGTCTTCAGGCTTCCAGTCAATGTTGTCGACCGTAGCGTGTGTTGCGGATGTCGTGATCTCGAAGGCATAAGTGTTAGGATCTTCGATATAGTACTCGGGAGCGATTGTTTCCTTGATATAGTACTTGCCGATAACAAGTCCTCTGTACTCATATCTCTGCTTTTCGGTATTTTCCGTGAGTTTACCGACAACCACCTTACATTCCTCGTCCTTATAGATGGTGAACTCGGCACCGGAGAGGAACTCATTCTTATCGTTTACCTTATGGACATAGACTGTGCCTGTCTGGTTGCGGAACCTGAATTCCTTAATGCCGACCTTGAAATCAGCTGCTGTCGTATCCTTGCCTCTGATAGTGAATGCTTCACAAGTGTTCTCAGTCGTGAACGTGCCGTCAGGCTTTACAAAGAAGTATCCGGCAGGAGCCTTTACCTCGACGATAAAGTATCTGTTGCCGAATTCCTTGCTGCCATCGTTGAAGTGGAGCACGCCGTTGGACTCGTAAACACCCTTAGATGTTTCGGCCATGACGCAGTCCTTAAGTTCACCGTCATCAATGAGCTTGTTCTTGTTGGCATCGATCCAGGCGTCTGCCTTCTTATCGTCCTTATCCCAAACACCATTGTCGTTGGAGTCAACAAATACTGCAAACTCAGCACCTGAGAGGGGCTCGTTTGTCTCGTTGTCGACCTTTGTGACCTTTACAGGCTCAGCATAAGGAGTGTTGGCAGGATGTGCCTCGAAGTTGATAGCATCGTTTACCTCAAAGGCGATATCAGGAGCTGTTAAGTAATAGCCGTTGACGGTTGCAACTTCTCTGAGGATATACTTTCCTGCAGGGATGTCCTTGAAGACTACATTGCCGTCATCGTCTGTATCGACCATTACCTGGTAAGAGCCCATCTCATCCTTATCAAGAGCACCATTGCCGTTCGTATCCTTGTAGAGATAGAACGTGAGATGGATATCCTCGGGGTGATCGCCTGCTGTGGTGATTACTTTCTTTGTCCAGGCATCGTATTTCTTAACAAAGACATCGATGGATATCTTGTTGTATACGAGGACACCGGGCACATCGACACCGAAGAGTGCAACATTATCACGGATGACAGGAGTTGCATTGGTGCCGTCTTCAGAAGAGGCGTGAACGAGCTTGCCGTCGGCAGTATTGGAATCACTGTTGACCCACGCTGCTGCCCAGCCAGCGGACTGGATCTCAACGATCTCGTACCATCCTTCAGGGATCTTTGAAAGGCTTGCCATACCGGAACCCTTGGATGTGCGGACTGTTACGGTATCAAGGAGATACTTGTCAGTGAACACACCAATATTCTTGGCTTCAGCATCGTTGCCTCTGTAGTAGATAGCGAACTTGAAGTCACGATCGATTGTAGCAGCCTGCTCAACCTTGCGGATCTCAAGCGATGCCTCGATCCTTGTGTTGGTTATGCTCTGGGAGATAACTGCTGTCTCGTTGTTGGAAGCGTGGAAGCTCTTTTCGAAAGAAACGATCTTTCCGCTCTTGTCCTTAACGGCCGTGAAGCCCTCAGGAACCATATAGGTATAAGGCACGTTGCTCTTGCCGTTAGCGTAGAAAGTCTTGGGAACATACTCTCTGACGATATAGTCACCCTCAGGGAGCTTCAGCGTCTGGAGACCGTTGCGGTTCTCGGATACACCGTTATACTCCCAATTGAAGTTATATGTTCCTTTGCCCTTGCTGGTAGTGCAAGAGCCTTCAGCAACTCTAATGAGTTCCTTGTTGTCAGTTACATAGAATAGATCAGCCTTGATAGTGGAAACATCGCCGGCGACAGTAACTGTCTTGGTCATGTTGAACCACTGGACGTGCTCATCGTTTGTGATATCACCGAAAGCGAAAACCTTACCGTCTTCCTTAAGAACGAAAGCCTTGTAATACCTTGTGGTATCAGCCTTCTGGTCAAGGGCCCAACCGGAGTTGTTGGTTGAGATAATCTCGACCTTCTTGCCGTCCAAAGACTCAAGGTATGCTCTGTTCCAGACTTCCTCGATCCTGTAGTTACCGAGAGGAAGATGCTTTACTTCATTGATTCCGACACGGCAGTCATCGACGCCGTAACCGGTCGAAGCGAGTTTTGTCCACTCGATATTACCCTTGGAATCGACCTTGCCTGAAGCGACGAGGACGTTCTTATCTGTGTTGTACAGATAAAATGTGACCTTTGTCCTATCGAATGTGTCGTCAACGGGGATTGCCTTGTTGATCGTGATATCACCGTACTCAACGTTGTTCTTAATGACATCGACGAAAGTGGCGTTGTCGTTAAGAGTTACCTTCTTGGAGAAGTATTTGCCGTCGGCACTTCTTGTCCATCCGGAAGGAGTTGTATAGGAATACTCGATAGAAGTATTTCCGAAAACTGTCTTGGGGATGAACTCTCTGACTTCATAGGAAATCTTTGTCTTGCCTGCATTGTAAACAGCAAGCTCGAGCTCATAAGACGGAGTATCCGTAAGGATAATGCCGAGATTGTCAGCCATGCGGAGACCCTCAAGAGTGTATCTCCAGCGGACTCTGCCGTCCTTCTCTGATACGCCGGTAGCGATGAGCGCATTATCCGTTGTGTTGCGGAGCTCGAAAGTATAGATACCGTCGATATCCTTTACGATCTCGTTGTCATCCATCTCCTTTGTGAGGGAATAGTAGCCGTTGATCGTGGTCTCATCGAGCGTGATCTTCAGAAGATCGTAGTCGGAGCCGGACTTATCCAGCTTGTGTGAGAAGTAGTTATAGCCACTGGAAGCAGCACCTTCGACTCCAAATGTTCTTGAAGCATTTCCATCAGACCCCTGATAGATACGCACGCGGAAAACCTGAGTATTAAGCTCATAACCTGCAGGTGCACTGATTTCATAAATACGATATGTGCCGAGAGGGAGCATAAAATCGTTATCAAGTATCTCAGAATCGTAGAGATCCTTGAAGTAGGTCTTGTTTGAACCGCCTGTGGCAGTAAGTCCGGCAAGGTACTCAAGGGACACACGCTGTGTTTTGCCGTTAAGAGCAAACTCAAATACCGTAGTGGGAGTGCCCGATACAGCAGTATCGAATGCGATGCTCTGACCATAGAACTCAAGCCTGAACTTTGCATTGTTGAAGTCAGCTGTTGTATGCTGACCTTCTGTGGAAACCTTGTCCAAGTTGAAAGAGAACGGGTCGACAACAGGAGTATCAGTCATGGGGATTGTAAATACATTACTCTTTACGCTTATCTTGTTGGAATCACCCGTTGAAAGATTCGTTACTGTTATGTCAGCAGTAATAGAACTGCCAGTTACGATCTTATAGATGTCGTTATCAAGCTCGAAGCCGCTGCCAGCTGCTGTTTCTTTTAAGTAGTAGGTTGTGTTGGCCTTGATCTTGTACTTAGTGCTTGTCTTGCCGCTTGCATCAATTGAAAATGTTGCAAGGGAGCCGGAAAGACCTTCACTCTCTGAATAAGCGCTATAGAGAGTATAAGTTGTGCCGTTAAGACTGTAGCAAGAATTGCTGTTTGTCAGAACGGAATAGCCGTCTGTAACGCTCTTTGTTACCGTTACTGATGACTCTTCAACGAAATCCTCAATGTGGAGAACGAGGATACGGTCATTGCCTGAACTGTCTTCGTTGACGGTTACACCTGACTTCTTTGACTTGCCTGCAGTATAAGCAGAACCTCTGGCCTGCCAGAAGTAGGTGCTTGAACCTGCATAGATAGCAGCGTGATGCCAATAGCCGTCACTACTCTTTCCAAAGAAAACAAGGTCGCCCTTTTTAACGCCAAGATCACTGAGAGAATGAGTAGACATCTTTACGCCTGCGGAACTCGGGCTTCCGATACCGTGAAGTGAGAGCCAGGAAGTACAACCTGTAGAACCCGTTGTGGTATAGAGTCTCCAAGGCTTTTCTCCCTTACAGCTTCCGCTGAAGTAGACATAACCGCCGGATTCGCGAAGCTTGCTGATCTTCTTAAGAGCCTGAGCATAAGCCAGGTGAGTATAAGTGATACAGTCAACTTTCTCACCGGAACCTCCTGAACCGGACTGCGCGTACTTGGCACCTGTCATGGCGTCAGCTGCATTTACGACAGCGTTCCTGAAGGCATCAGAGCTTGTATAGCCTGCAGCGATCATCTGTTCCTTGGTTACGAAGATATAAACGCCGGCCTTCTTCTTGGTGAGGTTGACTTCAGCAAGATCTGTGTCGGAATCGTCGGTATCAGTAGGATCGTCAGGTGCTATTGTGCAGCTCGTTGCGACGTCACCGATGTTCTTCGCGATAAACTTACCGGCAAAGAGCGCGCTCGCCTGTGATGTTGAAGTTGCGGGAACGTAGTAGTTTACGCAAGATCCGTAGTTGGACGAAGAGTACTTGAAGCCGTCAGCCGTGATGGCACCAACAGTGATGACACCTTCAATACCGGCAGGAAGATAAGCAGAAGCATCTGCATTATTGTTACCGGCAGAGGCAATCACTGTGATACCGCTTGCTTTTGCTTCCTTAACGAGCTCCTTGAAAGCATCGTATTCACCGTTATCTCTTACGGACAGAGCCATAAGAATAACATCAACGTTCATACTCTGAGCCATTGTTACGGCTGCACAGATATCGGATACATTGCCCGTTCCGTCAGCACCGATTGCTTTGATCGAGATGATATAAGCATCGTCTGTCTCTGAAAGGATATAGTTTGCAATGTTTGTGCCATGTCCATGCTGGTCGGCAACATCATCGCCGATTACGGAATACTTCTCGTTGGCAACATTGGAGCCTGTATCGATAACAGCAATCCTTGTCTTCGCATTCGGGTTGATCCCTGAATTTAAGATAAGCTCGATTCTGTCAGCACAAAGCTTAACGGCGCCGTCTTCGGCATATGTGATCTTATGAGCTTCGAAGTAGGTTATCGCGCTGTTATAAGATTCCTTATCAGAAAAAGAGATAACATACGTACCATCGAAAGAAACGCCGGTCGCATTCTTAATAACATTCCTTATATCAGATGTTGTCTGAACGATAAGGCGGTTAGCAGATGACAGGTCTGAAACGATGTCACTGAAAGCTTTTGAATCAGTAGCATTAACGATGTTGACCGTTGATCTGGTCTCTGTCGGCTCTGAAGGAGCAGCAGTTTCTGTTGCTTCGGTCGTTTCGGAAGTTTCTGTGATACCGGTCTCTGATGTCTCAGGCACCGTCGTTTCTTCAGAAGCAGTAGTTTTCTCTGTCTCGGAAGTCTTCGTCTCAGTCGTTGTTTCGGAAGTCTCGGGAACTGTAGTCTCTTCGGATGCTTTTGTTTCCTCAGAAGATTCCGTGACGGTTTCCTCAATCACTGTTTCAGAAGGCTTCGTTTCGGATATCTCGTCAGCCATTACCGAAACTGTGGGGAACATCCCCTGCAGCACAAGTAAGGCTGAAAGAACTCCTGCAGAGATCTTGCTTGCAATTTTCTTCTGCATTTGGTTTTTCCTCCTTGTTGGATTTTTGTTTGTGTTTTCGACTTTTAAGTTGAGCAAAAGAAAAGAGCCTCATTTCTGAAGCTCTTCTCATGCTCTTGAATTAAGTTGTTCTTACGAGAATTTCCTCTGTGAACCTGATACTATTTTGGAAGTATATCCACCATAGTCCGGGTGTTCCGCCTCTATCGCATCCCACACCATTTGCTCGCCCTCGTTAGTTATGACCCATTTGCCGTTTTTATTTCTCTTACACGGAACCCCGTAAACATACCCGTGATAGCAGTTATCCTGACCTGCCCAGTATTCAACGTCCGCAATGCACTTTGTGTACTTGGGATCGTTTACCGGCTTAGGTGTAGGTGTGGGTTTTGGAGTTGATGTCGGAGCCTTAGTCGGAACAGGTGTTTCCGTAGGCTCAGGTGTCGGAGTTGCTGTAGGTTTGGGTGTTGCCGTTGGTTCCTTGGTCGGAACAGGAGTAGCGGTAGGCTTCGGCGTGTTGGTCGGAGCCTTTGACGGTTTAGGTGTCGGGGTTGACGTAGCTTTGGGCTGCGTCTGATCCGAATTAACCCTTACGGGGTCAGTACTACGAACAGTCTGTCTTGTCTGTTGTGTTGATTCTTCAACCTCAATGGTTTTCGTAGTTTCCGAAACAACCGTGCTTTCTTCCGAATGCTCAATGTTTGCCTGGCTAAAAGAAGAAGTTGGCGTTGCCTCTTCACTTGATTCACTCATGAATGTTTCACTTGAAGATTCACTCGTAATCGAAGTTTCTTCTGTGCTGGCTGAGCTAAAAGAAAGAGCATTAGAATTGCTGCATCCGCTACAACCGGTCAATCCCATAACTATTGCGTAAATAAGCGCAATAAAAGCTAACTTAACTATCAGGCTGATAATCAGCTTAACTAGTGACTTCATATGGGCATCCCCCTTTCAAATGCTTGGCTAAAAAGAAAAGATGAACGAAAGGCTTTACGCTGTAAGTTCGTCTATTCCGTATCCATTTGCCTGAATCTTAAAACACCAAGCGTAAAAAGAGAAATGTGCGATTTTCTGTTTGAACGTCGTATTAAGTTTCCTGATTGCAGTTAACTTAAGCATTTCCTTTTAGCTGGCTATAGATTAATAACTTGAAAGGGTTAGTTAGGGGTATGGGGGAAGGAAGGGAAGCGCTAATTAACACGCATACGCCTTATTAAGAAAGTCGCTTGCGTGAATAAGGATCATCTCGCGGACTGAGTCTTAGGCTTGAGCTTGTATGCTTCGACCATAGACTTCAGTGTCTTGTTATCAACGGTTCTTTCCTCCTTGGTCCAGCCGTCTTCTTCAGAAGAAGGCTTGATGGATCTTGTAAGAGTAGTGGAACCGTCTGTGGGGAGCTTCGCCCAGAGTGTCTTGCTGCCGTAGTGATCGCTGTGGACCATCTTCACAGGAAGCACGAACTCTTCCCAGGCGTTTTTGTCCTCGGGGTCAGCGTTAGGGATCTTGATAGCAACCATATCCTTGCCGCTCTTTGAAGTAAAGGGCCTGGCAAGTTTGCGGGAGAACTTGATCGTAAGTGTCTCGACCGGCTGCTGCTCGGGTTCCTGTACCGCTGTGTTGTTGATTTCCTGGTTTTCCATTTGTGTTACCTTACCTTTCTTGGTTGATTTTGAGTTTGCGTTGGAACTTTCGTGCGATACTTCTGATAAAACTCAAGAGCCTGCAAAATATAGTCTCTGGTATCATCGTATGACACGTTCTCCGGAATAAACTTCCGAAGCTGGACATAGGGGATGTGGATCTTCTCTTTCTGGTTGGGTTTCTCTTCTTCCATGATGGACTCGATGACCGCATCAGTAAGACGCCCCTCTTCAGAGAACTTTCGCATCCTGATGGTCTGAGCATGCGATGGAGTGCAATCGCAGTCCTGTGCTTGTTCAAATACCATCTTCTGCTCGTCCTTAGAGAGATATGAGAGCTCGACTGCAGGTCTTAAGGCAATCTTTCCTTCATCGACCAGATCCAAGAGGTCAGGGATAAGCTCAGTGAGTCGGACATAGCGTGCGACTTGTCTGGCGCTTTCTCCAACCTCGTCACCAACCTGTTGATTTGACCTCTCTCCGAAATTCGTGCCCACTGGGCACGAATTTTTTGAAGGACGGCCAGGAAGTCTTTTCATAGCCTCAAGACGCATCTTGTAAGAGAAGGCTTTCTCGCTGGGTAAGATCGTTGAACGCTGCAAATTTGACTCAACCATAAGAATTATTGCTTCGTCGCGGCTCATCTCACGAACATCTGCCTTTACATAAGAAAGACCTGCGATTTCGCAGGCCTTCTTTCTTCTGTGTCCGGAAACAATCTCGTATCGCCCGTCTTCTTTGGGTCTCAAGGTAATTGGGGTTATTAGCCCTCGGTCCTTGATGCTCTCAACGAGCTGATCCATATCTTCGTCAAGCCTCACCTTGAACGGGTGGTCAGGGAAGTCATCGATAAGCTCTATCGGGATATCGTAGATCTTCGGAAGACGTCCTTCCTTGATCTCTTTATCATCCTTGAAGAGGTCATCGTATGCCGTAAGGCCGAGATCTAACTTGGGCTTTTCTCTCAAGATTTGTCACCTCCCTCGAAAGGACGGCATAGGCATCTGCGACTTTACCTTTTGGATCGTGAATAAATATGCTTTCACCAACGTTCGGACATTCGGTCGCTCTTACCGATCTCGGGATCTCTATATTAAATACATTAATATTATTTCCCATTGCATCTCTCAGAGCACCTGTGATCTCCCTGGCATTGACAGTGCGGGAATCAACCATAGTCATCAGCACGCCGTCAATCTTAAGATTCGGATTGATCTGTCTCTTGACCTTTGCAATCGAGTGCAAGAGGAGATCCAGACCTTTAACCGAAAGGAAAGACGGTTCACAAGGAATAATGACTGAGTCAGCTGCTACAAGAGCGTTGATGGTCATCATTCCAAGCGACGGCATACAGTCAATAAGGATATAATCGTATTTTTGCTTGAGTGGTTCGATTGTTCGTTTAAGGACCGATTCTCTGCTCATACAATTAAATAGGGCAGTCTCTGTACCAGAAAGACTGATATTGGCCGGGATAAGATCTATATTCTCAAACTGCTTAATTGCTTTATTAATAAGACTATAATCCTTATCTTCTCCGGTCATCTCATTTGCCATGAGTTCAGAAAGGGTAACGTCAAGCGCATCAGCGTCTGCGTTATCAATCTTGCAGCTCTTGGTCAGGCTTCCTTGCGGATCGGTATCTATTAATAGAACTCTTTTGCCCGAGAACCCTAAAGCAACACCGAGATTGACTGCAGTGGTTGTTTTCCCAACGCCGCCTTTTTGGTTGGCGATGGCAATCACTTTGCATTTGTCTTCCAATGCTTTTTCCTCCTTCGTAGTATTCACCCCGTAAAGTCATAATCTCCCCGTTGGTAATACAGTTAGCCGTTTGCTTTGGAGTTGGACTTTACGGTATGTAATCCGCAGTATTTGCTCTGCACCCCCTGCGGGCTGAGGGAACTTCGTCTCCAGTGAAGTCGAAGTTGTCCTCTAGGGAAACCGTTAAGGCTCTCGCACTGCTGGCTGCGAGAACATGGGAGTCTCACCCCGGGTACCATCCCGCTGCGCTCATTGGGTGTGACGGCTCTCGGGAGGACTAAGATTCCCGATTCAACGCTCGGCCTGTGACTACGCAGAAGTATCATTATCCCTTTGCACCTGTTATCGCCTCCCTCGGGTTGCAACCCCGATTCTGACTCATCCACCTTATCGCTCTCTTCTTGAAGGAAGGTCATTGCGGGTTCGGAGTCAACTTGGCTCGGTATTTTAACGCCGGTGCAAGGAAAGTACCTTACGGTTTAGTATTCAGTTGTCAATGTCCGGTGAAGGGTAATCTTTTCCTCTGAGGGAGGAGCAGATTATGAGTCCCTTCACTACTACTGGACATTGACCCCCGTTTTGGCCCCCCGCTTTTTGCGAAAATTTTGAAAATGTAATATTACATTTTTCGATGAGCACACAAAAAAGGGCTCCGCTCAAGGCGGAAACCCTAATAAAATCAATATTTCTTTACTTGGCATGATATAATTCCTATTGAGGGGCAACCCTTAGATAGGATAATTATCAGGTAAATTCAGAAAGGGAGATCTTAAAACGTGTTAAAGAATTACAACAAGGAAGGGCAAAGGTTGCCGTTGTTTGGAATAGGCCCATATATGATTTTTGGAATGGGCGCTGTTAATCTGATGGGTATTATACTCTTCGGATATATATTTAGGATTGGTATATTAAAGTCCCCTTGGATAATGATATTCAGGATCGTGGGAACCATACTGATAATATCAGGCATATTTATATGGTTTATCGGGGCAGTTCGTTCAGATATGGATGATCATATAGAGAGCAATAAACTAAAGACAAACGGAATATATGCATGGGTCAGAAACCCAATGTACAGCGGCTGGTGGATTGCCTTTGCAGGTATCACCCTTATGTGGCATAACATATGGATGCTTGTCCTGCCTGTGATAAACTGGGTTATTATGACAATCACACTTATAAACTCGGAAGAGAAGTGGCTTTTGGATTTATATGGTACTGAATATGAGACATATAAGAGTAAAGTAAACCGTTGTATTCCGTGGATACCCTGCGAGGACAGAATCTATGTAACGGAAATATCGAATGTAAGATGGATGGCCTATGACATTCCAGGAAATGTTGGATGGATTATTTACATAGTATGTCTTGCGAGATGCTTTGTTGTAAAACCGGATTTCATTTCTTCATGGGGATTGTTCGTGATCATGATAATCACAGTAATACCAGCAATTTTCATGGTGGTCGGTATAGCAGAGCTTGTTTCTGAAAGAATTGCAAAGCTCGACAGAAGACTCCCCAAAGTGCGACTCCTAAGAGGCTTTGGAGCACTTGTCCTCGGCGGCATTTTGGGGATGGCAGTAAGTATGCTCGGATTAGTATACGGATATTGTATAGGAGAAAGAAATCTGCTTACTATATGGCTCATGTTGCTTGGAAGCTTTCTTTGCTTTATTTTTGCCGAACTTATTTATAAAACATACAAGTGATACGAGTGGACTGCAGTTATAGAAAGCGCGGTATAAATAATCGCTGCCAAAGACAAGGTGAAAATGACGATTCATGAATTTGGAAAAGGAAATGAAAAGAGTATTCTTCTGATACATCCCTCTGTTGTAAAGTGGGATTATTTTGAGTATGTTATACCGCTTCTTGAGAAGGAGTATAGGCTGATTGTCCCTGCGCTACCGGGATACGATTTTGATGAGAATAATGATTTTACAAGCGTTGAGCAGATAGCGGATGATCTGGTTAGATGGCTTAGCAGAAATCATATAAGCCATCTTTATGCTGTATATGGCTGTTCCATGGGAGGATCAATTGTTTTGCTTACAGCTTTGCATAAACAGTTAGTTGTGGACCATTGTGTGATGGATGGCGGCATTACTCCTTACAGATTACCTTGGATTTTAACCAGGTTTATAGCTCTTAGGGATTATCTGATGATGATGTTTGGTAGAATCGGTGGAGTAGGACTTTTGGAAAAGGCCTTTTCAACGGATCAGTACTCAAAGGAAGATCTGAAGTATATTGAGGAGGTTTTGAGGCATTGTAGTAGAAAAACCTTGTGGAGAACCTTTGACTCCTGTAATAATTACCAGCTACCGAATCCTGTACCGCAGATAAATACAAAAATTCATTATTGGTTTGCGGAAAATGAACAGAAAGCACGCAAAGAAGACATAAAATATATGAAAGAGTTCTTTCCAGACACATTGTTCGGCAAATATCCGAATCTCGGTCATGCCGGTTTGGTTCTGTTGAGACCAGAACTGTTTGTAAAAAAGATGAGGGAGCTTTGATCTTTGGAATGGCAGGGTATTTAGATGAGAAAAATGATAATAACAGCAGTAGCCGTAGGAACCAGAGGAGATGTGAATCCCCTGGCAGAGCTTGGCGAAGAAATGATAAAGAGAGGGCATGAGTTTAGGATACTGACATCGGAAGCTTTTCGTCCGCTTATAGAGGATAGAGGTGTTACATTTATAAAACTCGATACTGATGCAGATCATGTTATGAAGTATCTGGTCACAGACTATAAGAAGAATATTGATTTTGCGAAGGGCATGTTCCGGCTTAGGAAAGAAAATCCAGAATAAAACGTACCAAGGCCTCAGGTAATTCTGGGGCCTTTTGCATGCTATAATCTGAATATCGAAGAAGATAGGAAATAATACTATGGCTCGTGATGATGCTTTAAAAGATAAGATAATCAAGCTTGGAAATAAGCAAAAGATTAATGCTATCGCCAAATATAGTGATCACCCGAATCCGGATATAAGAATGACAGTAGCCATGACTCTTGGTATGATCCCTACCTACGATTCCGGCATGGCCTTGATTCCGCTTTTACGTGATACAGATCCTATGGTAAGAGCGAGTGCGGCAACGGCTGCAGCCGATATTCACGCCAAACATTGCGAAGAATACGTTAAAAAGCTTGCGTTTGCGGATAATGACCCTAATGTAAGGCAAGCTGCTAAGAGCGCATTTGACAGGCTCAAGAGTAGCGTAATTTAAGGGTTGGATCCCTTTTTCTTCCAATAAGAAAATCTCTTTCTAAGAAGCTCAAGATCAGCCTCAACAGTTGTATGTGAGTACACATGAGCATCGAAAAAGGCATTTCTGACTATACTAACTACCTCTTCCTCAGGTATTTTCCCTGGAATGTTTATATAAGTGATTCCTTTAGTCATGCATATGTATTCTTTTATAGTTATTACTTTTTTAGCGCAGCACACATCGATTGCCAGACCGATATCAGGAATATATGCCGATAAAGGGAAGCCAACTAAGTCTTCAGAATCCAGAAATACTTTTATCCCATGTTTTCCAGCGTAGTAGATTGAAGCCAGTTGGGGAAGGAAGTAATTGAAGTCTTTGGCTATCTGTTTATTTATCAACCGTTGCTCGCGTGCCTGTTTAATCCCATTCGCTATACAAAAAGGACAGATTCGACCATTGGCTCGGGAATAAACAACAGCCTGATAGTCGTTCCCACACTTGCTGCAGTGCCACCAGACATTGGAACGATTCTTATAAGTAATTGATTCAGGAGAGAGTACACTACTATTCTTGTCGGACCACTCAGCAATAAGAGTAGGATGAGTGGTTGCCAGGTCATTAAAGCCTTTCCAGACACGTTGACCGGCACAATAAGGGCAGCCGTGGCCTTCTGTTCGATCAGCAACACGGGATTTCCACTCGTGACCATTTTCACACAGCCAGAAAACATCTGAATTTGAACGTGAAGATACCTCTGAAGGCTTCTTTACGTTCTTGGGAGACCATGTCTTAGCAATTTCGGGAAAGAGCGACTGAAGGTCGTTATAGCCTTTTAGAACCGCTCTATGCTCACAATAAGGGCACTTGCTCCCTATCAGAGCTCTGTTTTTGACAGTAGCAGCCCAAGTATGACCTTTAGCGCAGATCCATAAGACTTTCTTGTGGGAGCCGCAGGAGACATCAGAAGGTGAGAACTCGTTATCAGGAGACCACTGAGCTAAAAGATCCGGTCTTTCTTCTGCCAGCGATTTGCGTCTCATAGCGGAAGATCGTCGATACACATGTAATAGACGCCGTACCTTTTGACAGTTTCGTTGTAGGTACAGCTAATCTTTTCTACTCTGAACATAGGCTTCCTGAGCCTGCTCAGGAGAACAGCAAGGGTTCCACCCCATATCACAGTCATTGTATCCATAACATAAGGATATGAAGAGGAGCTGTTTTTATCCAGTGTGCGATTCAGAAGTTTGATTCCAAACCCGTAAAACTGACTTTTAAACGTGACTTACTATTACAAATCCTTTCAAAGTTTGGCGGATAGCAGACAAAACCTTTCAAGAAAAAGCCACGAGACTCAATTCTCGTGGCTTTCATGAATAATTCAGTTTTATAAATGTGCGATTTTTCAAGGGTTTGGGAGGATTGGCATCCCATTGGCACCCTTTTGGCATCCTAAATGCCGTTTTTGGAGCCGCAAACCCAATAAAATCAAGGGTTTAGCTATCCAGAGGTCGCATTGTCGGGAACAGCAAAACATCTCTGATGCTCGGGCTGTCTGTAAGGAGCATTACGAGACGGTCGATACCGTAGCCGATGCCGCCCGTAGGGGGCATACCGAGCTCTAACGCGTTGAGGAAGTCCTCGTCGGTATGGTCAGCTTCGTCATTGCCTGCTTCAGCTGTAGCGTCCTGAGCAGCAAATCTCGCACGCTGGTCGATAGGATCGTTAAGCTCTGAGTAAGCGTTGCACATTTCCCATGTATTGATGAAGAGTTCGAATCTCTCGACCTTCTCGGGTTCGCCCTTCTTTTTCTTGGTAAGAGGGGAGATGGCGATGGGGTGATCCATGATGAATGTAGGCTGGAGAAGGTTCTTCTCGCAGTATTCCTCGAAGAAGAGGTTTACGATATCACCCTTGGTGTGCCAAGTCTCATACTCGATGTGGTGCTCGTCAGCAAGCTTTTTCGCTGCCTCGTCGCCATCAACGGTATCGAAGTCGATTCCGGCATACTTCTTGATCGCATCGTTCATCGTAAGTCTCTCAAAAGGCTTGCCGAAGTCGATCTCAAGGTCGCCGTACTTGATGAGCGTTGTGCCGCATACCTTCTCTGCTACATAGCGGAACATGGACTCTGTGAGCTCCATCATGCCGTTGTAGTCTGTGTATGCCTGGTAGAGCTCCATGAGCGTGAACTCAGGGTTGTGGCGTGTGTCCATACCTTCGTTACGGAAAACTCTGCCGATCTCGAAGACTCTCTCAAAGCCGCCTACAAGGAGTCTCTTCAGATAGAGCTCTAATGAGATACGGAGCTTTAAGTCGATATCAAGAGCGTTGAAGTGTGTTGTGAACGGTCTTGCAGCTGCACCGCCTGCGTTTGTTACGAGCAGGGGAGTCTCAACTTCCATGAAGTCTCTGTCAGCTAAGAAGTTACGGATCTCCTTGATGACCTTTGATCTCTTCTCGAAAGTTTCCTTTACCTGGGGATTGACGATGAGGTCCAAGTATCTCTGACGGTAACGGATCTCTGTATCCTTTAATCCCTGATACTTGTTCGGGAGCGGATGGAGGCACTTGGCAAGGAGCTTATAGGACTTGGTGAGGATGGATACCTCGCCTTTCTCGGTCATGTAGACCTCGCCCTCAACACCGACCAGGTCGCCTATATCGAGGTTCTGCCATTCCTTGTACTCTTCCTCAGGGAGATTGTCGATCTTTGTGAAGATCTGGATCTTGCCCCTTCTGTCGTAAAGGTCACAGAAAGATACCTTGCCCATGCCGCGCTTGGACATCAGACGTCCTGCTACTCTGACTGTCTTGCCAGCGAAAGAATCGTAGTCGCCGGTGATCTCTGTCGAGTGGTTTGTAACGTCGTATGTAAGCTCTTCATAAGGATCCTTGCCTGCTTCCTGGAGGGCCTTGAGCTTCTCCATACGGAATCTGGTCTGTTCCTGGATCTCTTCTGCACTTAAAGGTTCTGTCTGAGGTACGAATTTCTTAGCCATAGTTACTCTCTAATCTTTTTAGTTTTCGAAAATGCGGTGTACAGGATTACTTCTCGATCTTGATGATCTTGTACTTGATGATACCGGAAGGTGTGGAGACAGAAACTGTCTTGCCCTTCTTCTGGTTGGAGATAGCTCTTCCTACAGGGGAGTTCTCGGAGATTCTCTTCTTCTTGAAGTCGATCTCGGACTCACCGACGAGCTTATACTTGTATTCCTGCTTTGTTGCAGTGTTCTGAAGGGTTACTGTGGAACCCAGAGAAACCTTATCTGTGGAAAGGTTGGAATCGTCAACAACTTCAACAGCCTTGAGGATAGCTTCGAGCTCTTCGATACGTGTCTCGTTCTCAGCCTGCTCGGCTCTTGCTTCATCGTACTCGGAGTTCTCGGAAAGGTCGCCCTGTGCCTTAGCATCTTCAATTCTTGCAGCGATCTCGCTTCTCTTCTTGGTCTTACGCTCGGAAAGCTCGTTCTGTAATTCGTCGTAACCTTCCTTGGTAATCTGTTTCTTGATGATTTCGTCAGCCATGTTATGTCTCCTTTTATTTGGATATCGTTTATTCTTCGAAAATTATCTCGCTGTTCTGTCGTTTTCCTTCTGGATAACGTCGTGTGCGCCGCCCTCGATGATGGATGTGGAGGATACGACTACGAGGCGTGCCTTCTGCTGGAACTCTTCGATGGAAGAGGAGCCGCAGGAACACATTGTTGCCTTAACCTTTGCAAGGGATACGTCCAGGCCGTCCTTGAGGTTGCCGGCATAAGGAACGTAAGAGTCAACGCCTTCCTCGAAAGCCATCTTGCCGCCCTTGCCGCCGTCGTCGTAACGCTGCCAGTTGCGCGCACGGTTGGAGCCTTCGCCCCAATATTCTTTAACATATGTACCGCCTACAAGGAGCTTTCTCGTAGGGGATTCGTCGAATCTTGCGAAATAACGTCCGAGCATCATGAAATCAGCGCCCATAGCGAGAGCCAATGCCATGTGGTAGTCATGAACGATACCGCCGTCAGAGCAGAGAGGAATGTAATATCCTGTCTCTTTGAAGTACTCGTCACGAGCCTTTGCTACAGCAAGTACAGCGGAAGCCTGGCCGCAGCCGATACCCTTCTGCTCACGTGTGATGCAGATTGAACCGCCGCCGATACCGATCTTGATGAAGTCTGCGCCGCAGTCAGCCAGGAACCTGAAGCCCTCAGCGTCAACAACATTTCCTGCGCCGATGATGGCGTCAGGATAATTCTCTTTGCACCACTTGAGTGCTCTTTCCTGCCATACGGAGAAACCGTCGGAGGAGTCAAGGCAGAGAACGTCAGCGCCTGCTTCGAGAAGGGCAGGGATACGCTCCTGATAGTCTCTTGTATTGATTCCGGCACCGACGATGAGCTTCTTTTCTGAGTCTAAGAGCTCATAAGGGTTAGCCTTGTGGAATTCGTAGTCCTTACGGAAAACGAGACCAACGAGTCTTCCTTCTGAATTAACGATAGGGAGCTGGTTGATCTTGTTGTCCCAGATGATGTCGTTTGCTTCCTTAAGGGATGTGCCCTCAGGTGCCGTAACGAGCTTTTCGATAGGAGTCATGAACTCTTTGACCTTGGTATCGAGCGAGAGTCTGCTGACACGGTAGTCACGTGTTGTAACGAGGCCCAAGAGCTTGCCTTCAGCTGTGCCGTCTTCTGTAACAGCAGCAGTGCCGTGGCCTGTTCTCTCGTGGAGCTCGATTACCTTCTCGAGTGTGTCCTCAGGAGAGAGGTTGGAGTCGGACTCAACGATTCCGGCCTTGTACTTCTTAACGCGGCGGATCATGGCGCACTGTGACTCGATGGACTGTGACTGGAAGATAAATGACAGACCGCCGCATCTTGCGAGCGCGATTGCCATGCCGTCGTCTGAAACAGCCTGCATGACTGCAGATACCATAGGGATATTGATCTTGAGGCGTGACTCTTCCTGGCCCTTCTTATACTTTGCGATAGGTGCGGACAGGTCTACCTGATCAGGTGTGTTCTTCTCAGTTGTGAGATTGGGTACCAAGAGGTACTCCGAAAATGTTCTTGACTCTTCTTCGAAAATCTTTGCCATATTGCTCCTTATTCCTCCTTGCCCTCGTCTGTTGCTTCCTGTGTCTGAGCTGCTGTTGCTGCAAGTTCAGGTGCCGCAGCGGGTTCTATTGTAGTCTTCTTTTCCTGACGAGAGGGCGTAGCAGAAGCGTTCGGAGGAGCGATAACGTCAGCGGGAACCGCATCAGCGTCATCAAATCTTGCACCGCACTTGAAGCAGAAAGCGTTGGAAAGGTTATTCTCCGTGCCGCAGACTGCACACTTCTTGAGGCCTCTCTCTCGGAGGATCTTAACATTGAGGTCTTCAATCTCAATGTAGAGGTTGGAGATGGATTCACATCTGGCGTTGATATCCTTTGTCATATCAACGTTAACATCCTTGTACTGTCCATAATAGAGATGGCCGATCTCATCGTAATACTTGCGTATGGTATTTTTCTTCTCGTCGATCATCTTCTGGAAGTTGGAAATGTTCTTTCCCTTTTGGTCCTGGAAAATGGGCATATTAAGTTCCTCCTTAAAAGATTTAAAAGAGATTATACAACAAAATGGACGGGATTGTCATTATATATAATATTTTAAGGAAAACTTGATGTTTGAGGGCCTGTTTTGGGTGTTTTGACAGGTTTTGATGCGGAAAGCCGCATTTCCGTGCCCCTTTATCACGAGTCAACTTTTAGCTTTGAATTTGCGGCCAAAAAGTTGGCCAAAAAGCTGACTTTTCGCAAAAGTCAGCTTTTCAGCTAGTAAAATGTCGCGAAAAAAGGGCGCCCCGAACATGCGGAGCGCCCTTGAATCAGTAAATTTACCGGAAAGATCAGATCTTCTGAGGCTTGATCTTCCAGATGCCGGAAGCGTACTCCTTGATCGTACGGTCGGAGGAGAACTTGCCGGAATTGCAGATGTTGACCCAGCACTTTCTTGCCCATTCGAGGCTGTCCTGGTAATCCTTGTAGAGGCGGTCTCTCTGCTTTCTGTAGTCGTCGAAGTCGCCCAATACATAGTAAGGATCGCCGGGCTGCCAGTTGGAGCCGTAGATGAGGCCGTTGAAGAGGTCATTGAACATGCCTGTGCCTTCGTCATTGAAGGAGCCGTCAACCAGGCGGTCTAAGCACTTCTTGAGGCCGGGGATGTTCTCATACTGCCACTTCGGGTTGTAGTAAGCCTTTGTAGCAGCCATATCCTGTGAACGGCAGCCGAAGATGTAGATGTTGTCATCGCCTACGCACTCAGCGATCTCAACGTTAGCGCCGTCAAGTGTACCGAGGGTTACGGCACCGTTCATCATGAACTTCATGTTGCCTGTACCGGAAGCCTCAAGGCCTGCTGTGGAGATCTGCTCGGAAACGTCAGCTGCAGGGAACATCTTCTCGCCGACGGAAACGTTGTAGTTCTCAACGAATACGACCTTGAGCTTGTTCTTCATTGCAGGATCGGAATCGATGAGCTTGGCGATCTCGTTAATGAACTTGATGATGGCCTTTGCCCTGAAGTAGCCCGGAGCAGCCTTTGCAGCGAAGAGGATCGTTACCGGAGGCATGTCGAGCTTCGGGTTCTCCTTGAGTCTGTCGTAAAGGTTAAGGGCATAGAGGGCGTTAAGAAGCTGTCTCTTGTATTCGTGGAGACGCTTGATCTGTACGTCGAAGCAGGAGTTGGGGTTCAATTTGATGCCCTTTGTCTTTTCGAGATATTCGGAAAGGTGCTTCTTGTTGGCCTTTTTGATGGCGATGAACTTCTTCATGATCTTGTCATCGTCCTTGTACTTCTCGAGATCCTTTAAGAGGTCGAGGTTCGTTACCCACTTATCGCTGCCGAGGAGGTCAGTGATGAGGTTAGCGAGGTCAGGATCGCAGGTTCTGAGCCATCTTCTGGGTGTAACGCCGTTTGTCTTGTTGGAGAACTTCTCGGGATAGATGTTGTACCAGTCCTTGAGGGTCTCGTTCTTCAGGATGTCTGTGTGGAGGGCAGCAACGCCGTTTACGGAGTGTGAGCCGTAGATAGCTATCCAGGCCATGTGGATCTTGCCGTCGCCCAGAGGAGACATACGGTCGATGAGCTCTGAATAGAGGCCTGCTTCGTACATCTGTGCACGGAACTGGTTGTTGATGCCTTCGATGATCTCGTAGATACGGGGGAAGAGGAAACGGAAGATGGAGATATCCCACTTCTCGAGTGCCTCTGCCATGATCGTGTGGTTGGTGTATGCGAATGTTGCCTTAACGATCTCCCATGCCTCTGTCCACTCGATGCCGTTCTCGTCAACGAGGAGTCTCATGAGCTCAGGGATAGCGACTACGGGGTGTGTATCGTTAAGCTGGATAGCATTGTACTTTGCAAAATCGTGGAGATCGTCGCCGTGAACCTTCTTGTATCTGTAGATGATGTCCTGAAGGGATGCGGAAACGAAGAAGTACTGCTGTCTTACACGGAGTACCTTTCCATCGTAGGAAGTGTCGTTCGGATAGAGGACTCTCCAGATGTCCTGAACGCGGTTTCTCTCGATGACGGCGTCGTCGAATCTCTGTGAATTGAAGAGGTTGAAGTTGAACTCCTGTGCGGGCTCAGCCTTCCAGAGCCTTAAGAGATTGACGTTCTTGGTGCCGTAACCTGTGATAGGAAGGTCGCAGGGAACTGCCCAGACGTCGATGTCGGAGTAGTGTACCTTAACCTTGCGGTCGTATCTGGGGAGAATGAAAGGATATCCGTGCTCCATCCAGGAGTCAGGATACTCATTCTGGAAACCGTTCTCGATCGCCTGTCTGAAGAGACCGTAACGGTAAAGGATTCCATAACCTGTAACAGGAAGATTGAGCGTTGCGCATGAATCAAGGAAGCATGCTGCGAGACGTCCTAAGCCGCCGTTACCCAATGCGGGGTCTGTCTCCTGCTCGAGAATGTCTGTGATATCAAGTCCGAAAGAAGCGAGCGCGTCCTTTGCCTGATCGTAAATACCCAGGTTTACGAGATTGTTGAGCATTGAACGGCCTTCAAGGAATTCGGCTGAGAAGTAGTGAGCCTGACGGCCCTGATTGTACTTGTGTCTTGTTGCCATCCAGTTCTCTGCGATGATCTCAACGATACTCTTAGAGAGTGCTGTCCAGTAATCGCGTGGTGTTGCCTGCTCGAGACTCAAGCCTGTCTCCGCTCTGACGTGGGCCTGCATCATCTGCTCAAGCGCTTTTGCTGTAACTGTTGCCATTTTCCAAGTCTTCGATGCCTCTCTTACCCCAAAGACATCTACTTACCTCCAAAATAATTACGTTTGATTATAACTGTATCGCGGAATGCGCGCAATTTTTTAAAACAAGTTCGTGTTTTTAGCCAAAAAGGGCTCGAAAACCAGTATTCACGCGTGTTTTTTTGACAACGGAGACCTCCGAAAATGAACAAAAATCACCGAAATTTACCGATTTTTAACAGAAGATTTGAACTTCGTATGATTATTGCGTGAATATGCCCTCCGGGGGCCTTCCGCATTTGTATTTTTCCTTACGGTATATTAAACTTCTACTGATTATGAATATAGCAATCTACTACGTTTTGGCCGTCGTGGCCGGAGTGCTTGCAGGCGCTCTCTGTACATATCTGTTCGGGATCATCCCCGACAAATGGCTTCAGGATTACGGTGTAACTCCGGAAGATCCTAAGTACAGGCCGTCCAAGCGAATGAGACCTTTCCCGGAAGGCCTTGTTGCCGCTGTTTTCTGTGCTGCAAGCTACTGCCTGGCGATCTTTTTCTGCCGCGCGGACTATATCGATAACTTCAAACCCATGCATCTGGCAGTCATTCTCCTTGTAATTCCGGCACTTGTGCTGGTAATGATGGCTGATAAGCTCAACAGGATCATTCCCGACCAGTTCACGATGTATATCGGCGGCTGCGGCGTTTTGGCAGTGCTCGCCGATATTTTCGAGGGCTCCGTATGGTTCAGCCCTGACGCACAGTGGTGGATGATACTCCTCAACAAGGTTATCGCATCACTTGTCGGAGCCGGCTTTATCTGGCTCATCGGAACCCTGTCACTTACTTTCCTCGGCAGGGAAGGCATGGGAATGGGCGATGTATGGCTGTTGCTCGCTACGGGCCTTATCACGGGATGTTACGGTCTTATCGTGCTTATATATGTTGCGATCTTCGCGGCACTGTTCTTTGCGATCCCGCTTCTTGTAAGGAAGATCAAGAGGATCAATGGTGAGAAGAACAGGATCAGGAATGCCGACGACCCGCGTGAGGAGAAGCTTAAGATCCAGAGAGAGAAGGCAAAGATACACTTCGCGGAAGACCCTGATTATCTGGCATTCGGACCTTTCCTTGCTCTGGGCTGCGCCGTTTTTACGATCATGGAGCCTTTCTTCTTCGAAAAGCTGTTCATGACACTTAAGTTGTTTGGAGTTTATTTCTGATGGATTTCTTAAAGTCCGTGGGAAATCATATAGTTAACGCATTCAGATTCCCAAAGCCTTATAACTGGGGATATCCTGTATTCTTCGGTTCTGTCGGCATGGGTTTGGCGCTTTTGCTCTTAAAGCTCATGTTCTCGGGCGCTTTTGAGTTCTCATCGACATCACTTATCGGTTGCGCCGTAATAGTCATCGTGATCGTGATGTTCGCTTTTGTCGCGCCCTCCGTATTGCTTGCCGAGAAAGGCGGTCTCTGCATCACCGGACGCTACACGGGGATCGGCGCGCTCATACTGTCGTTCCTGTCAGGTGCGCCGGTATTTCTTCTTAAATCATCTATCCACAATATAACTGCTGCCCTTTGGCTCAGATTCGGCGGTTCGGTCGTATTCCCGGCAGTTTTCTATCATGTCGAGGGATTATCCGGCCAGACCTTGATCCTGGAGATCCTGATCGACACCATCATTCCGGGATTCGGTTTCTCGCTCTTTTTCCTGGGAGCCGTATGGCAGGGATTCTCCGAACAGAACAGGAGATGGGCATACTTCTTCATTCCGTTGTTCTTTGCGGCCTTCTCATTCGATTTTCTCGATATCTTCGCGATCCTGATAATCGGCTGGTGGCTCTGCATCGTAAGAAATCACACAGAGAATATCTACGGCCCGATCCTGACGCTGCTCGGCGCGAGGATCACAGGGGTCCTGATAGATAATGTCGTTTTTGAGGTTGACCTCACGACGGTAAGGGTCTACAGCGATATCCCGAGCACATTCTACTTTGCATCGATCCCGGCGATCGTTGTAGCTGTAATACTTATGGCATTCTTCAGGAAGACCCTGGGTGAATTCCATTTCGCGTACAGTGCAGACATATACGGTGACAGCAAAAAGATCGAAGAAGCTGAAGGCGCGAGGTCAGAAAGCGTATTCTCAGGCTTTAATCTGACGTTCATTTTGGGCATCCTGATACTGGCCGTCTTCTGGATTTTGCTGTCGAAGGGTGTACGATTATAAAGGGATAGCAATTACTTAGGGAAAGTTACAGGGGAATAATATGGGAGATAATAAAGTAAAAATGGAAGAAAAAACAAAAAACAAGGTCCTCAGCGATACTGAAAGATATGAGAGAGACAGGGCGTCGGTCATGTCGATGCTCAAGTTCATCCTCATGGTGGCCATTATTGCCGGTCTGGCATATGCAGGCAAGATAGTTGTCGTGATCCTGGTTCCGTTCCTTATAGGATTCCTTCTCTCGAAGACTTCAGTCCTTATCGCAAAGCCTATCTCAAAAGCCTTCGACAAGGATGCCACGAAGATTAAGCCGGGCAAGAAAAAATCCACTCACACCAAAACATCGATAACCGTCTATGTAATCTTAAATATCGTCGTATTCATACTGATCGTGCTCGCTTTGATAGGTCTCATCTATCAGGCAAACAGCCTTTTGGTCACGCTTGGTGAGCTCACCAGGACGATCAAGCCTGCCGAGATGGTTAATACGCAGATACTTGACCGCTTCAGTTCCGACAACGGCGGCTTCCTTACGCCCGACATGATCGAATCTCTTAAGGAAAGTGTCACCAACATGGGCCAGACGATCGCGAACAAGGCGCCTACGTTCATTAATGACGCATTTTCTGCAGTCGGCAGACTTGTCGGCAACCTTCCTTATGCAGTCTTCTTCGTTATCAGCATCGTCTTAAGCGGATTCTACTTCATCAATGACGGTCCTGCTGTTATGAAGTTCTTCGTAAAGAATACGCCCAACAAGAAGTTCAGGAACAGGGTTTTCACACTCCTTAACGAGCTCTCGGTAACGGTCTTCCGTGTCTTAGGCGGCTATCTCGTGCTGTTCATCATTACGGCCATCGAATCACTGATCGTATTCTGGTGCGCAGGTCTTCACGAATATGCCATCGTGCTCTCAATCATCACCGCCCTCATCGACTTCCTGCCTGTATTAGGCGTCAGCGCTACGATGGTTCCGATGATGATCTACCAGGTCGCAAACGGCCAGTATATCTCCGCAGCAATTTTGCTCGCAGGCCTCATCCTGATGTCGATCATCCGCCGTTTCCTTGAGCCCGCGGTGCTCGGCAAGTCCTTAAAGATGCACCCGCTCATCACGCTCATCGCAATGGCCGCAGGTGTCTATATCTGGGGCGCTGCAGGCTTTCTCATCGGTCCTGTCCTTGCGATCATCATCATTCAGGTGATCAAGGTTTTCGAGATCGACAAGGCGGCCGGAAAATACTTCTCCGGCATCCTCGACCGCTTCATGAAGGACAAGGACGCGAAAGAGAAGACCGCAGAAGAGAAATAACAGCAGCGATCAAAATTGCCTGCGCTGGTGATACGCTTACAATTACCAGTTATTTCTGCCGAGAAACCGGGAAATGTTAAGAGTCCTAAGCAGTCCTTCGCCAAAGGGAGCCTTTCCCACGGCAGCAAAGGTACCGGTTTAAGTCTTGCACTAGCCGATAACACCTCGTGATATTTGCAAAGCCCGCAAATCCTGCTTGGAAAATGCTATTGTCCGGCGTTGTCATTATTCACAAATTCCAAGTGCTGTTGTTGTTAACAATGCATTAACTTCATTTGACAAATTTTACTTTATCCCCGGATTTTTTACTTTATCCCTGAGTTTGGCTTTTTCGATTGATTTGCTTATGACATTCATGTTATTAACAAATCACTAATCAGTATCGGCTTGTAAGTCAGTATTGATAAGCATCCTGGGGATAATGGAGGTGCAGACCAATGGGTTGACGGGATAAATGTATACGAGATGCCAAAGCTTACAAACAAAAGACCACTTGAAGAAGGAGAAAAATATGAAGAAAAAAATGATTACCATTGTCGCTGTTGCATTAGCACTAATTGCTTCTATTGCAACAACTTCTTTCGCTGGATCACCAACGCCAACACCTCGCCCTACAGATTTTATTCAAGATGTTGGATGTTACAACAAATATAACGGATCGTATTATTATGATCAGGCATACGCTAAAGTTCATACAGATGGATATAAATACAATATAACCGTTGGTGTTTGGAAGAATAATAAACCACAGGAAAAAGTTACTACATTAGTAAGAGCATATACATATGCTACATGTTATTCTGGCAAGCTCCAAGGATCAGGCGGTTACGAGTGGGTTCACCCTAAAAAAGCTTAACGCTTACCATAAATTTTTAATGGGGACACAATGTAATGGGAAATAGAATACTCGCGCTGTTAGTATCGATAACGATCGTTTTTTCGATCACTTCGTGCGGCATATATAATTCAGATCACGGCAAAAAGGTCATTTCACCTGATTCGCCGTGGTATAACAGCGAATTCATCGATGTTGATCTGGGCGTCAATACTGACAGACAGATTGAAGATCTATGGCAGCAATATGCAGGCTCCGATAACAAAAACATAGTGATATTTACAGACGGTTATTACAAATCGGACAACAGCAATGCAGAGCAGGATCTCAAGAGTTGCACGATAAGTATTTTAGCTGTGATCGACAGAGAGACCAAGGCTACAGTAAAGACGATCGACCTGGTAAAAGAACTGCCGAATGTAATCTGTGTAGACAGTGTAACTTATGCTAACGGCATTCTTGTGATCCGCACCCAGGCTCCTGATGAAAACAGGCTGATCAGAAGAGATTATATTATTAAACTCGAACCATGGAACATCATAAAAACTTATGAGTCTGAGCTTGACTATAATCACTACGATTTCACGGAGAAAAATACTTTCCCTGTTGGCGGATACCTGATAGAGCCCATTTGTGACAGCAGAGGCGATAAGTTGTTTTACACTCTCCGGATAATCTCTCCGGATGGTGAGCTGAAAGAGACAGAGGTAAAAGAATCAGGCAGGGATATATTTGAGATCCCGGCTGTCTTGCCGCTGGATGATACAACTGCCCTGATTACCGCCGCGATGGAAAGAGATTACAGTTATTACAAATTGGATCTCAAAACATTGGAAGTAACTTCCGCGAATTCGCGTGACTATGACTGGATCAATGTAGACGAATTGAGTTCTTCTATGTGCAAGCCGGACGGCAGTGCGTTCTTTACTACTCCGCAAGGTGTTTCCAAGATAGATTTTAAGAACAGGAAAACAGTAGAAGTCTTCAATTACGGATGCTGCAGCGTTAACAGCAGTTATCTGGAGCGCCTGGAGATAATCGACTGTACTGAAGATTCATTTCTCCTCGGCGGCAGATATTATTCGTCTGATATGTTCTCCTCAAAGATCATATCCGACTATGTAGTTATTGAGTTCACCAAGGCTGCGAAAAACCCTCATGCCGGCAAAAAAGTTCTGGAGCTGTTTATGCCCGGCCGGGAAGTCAACGAAATAGTTTCCGATGCGATCTTGAAGTATAACGAGACAAGCACCGGATACTATATCAAATACTCGAGCAAATATAATGTCGACAGCTATATTAATGCTCAAAGTGTTAACAGCGCTGACGATTATGATACGGTCATGATCAATGCCAATGCGGGACTCAGTAATGATCTTGCTCTGGACATCATGAACGGCGAAGGCCCTGACATTCTGCTAAATACAAACAGATTTGGCCAATTAAATAGTTCCAAATATCTTGTGGACCTCTCGCCGTACATTACTGCACTTGACCCGGACAAATACTTCACCAATATAATCGACGGGGCAAAAACTGATAACGGATTATTCCAGCTGCCGGTCTGCTTTACTATTGAAGGTATTCAGACGGATGCAGGGTATGCCGGCAAGTCAGGGATCGGATTCACAACGGAAGAATACGAGAAATTCCTGTATGATACCCTGAACGGAAAAGATATAGTCGAATCCGGCCAGACGCTTTATTTCACGAAGTTATTTAATGCTTTGAGTGATAGGTTTATCAAGAACGGAAAAGTCGATCTTACCGATCCGGGTTTTCGCGTAATTGCAGAATACGTTAAAAACAATGTGCAGCCTGCAAGTCTTCAGTGGGATACTGTCGAATCAGGTTCCGGTTCTTCGGCAGGAAATAACACTGCTTATTACTGCAATTGTCCCGGTATCAGCGGCTATCTCGTGAAAAGATCGCAGATCAAAAACGGCACGGCTATACTGGGCCTTCCTTCAGCGGATGGTCGCGGCCCCATGTTCGGAACCAACATTTCCGTCGCCGTCTCAGCCACAGCAGTTGATATCGATGCGTGCGTTGAATTCGTTAAGCTGCTGATGTCAGACGAGATCCAGACCGGTCTGGTCATGAATGACAACTTCGTGTTGAATCGTGAAGCCTTTCGAAAAGGCTGCGACTCCGCCATTAAGTACTACAACGAGACTCTTGGCGACCCGACTCTTTTCGATTATTCAACAGGCACTTATGTAAGCGTGCGCAAGCCGTTTTCCGCCGAAGACATCGACAATCTTGAAAAGATCATACTGAGCTGTTCCCGTGTGGACTCACCTGATTCTGTCATCGAAATGATCTTGATAGAAGAGATGCCCGCGTATTTTACAGGCCAGAAAGACCTGGCCGCCGTCGCTTCAATCGTCCAGGACAGAGCACAGAAAGTGCTGAACGAGCGATAAGGATTTAATTAGAGTTGCCTCCGGCTGTGAGGCAACTCTTTTTATTGGGTTTGCGAGGTGTGCTTAGAGTACAGCTTATCCTGCTTGGCAGACACTGCTGATCGAGGCTGACATTATCCACAAAAACAGGACCCAAATATTGGCAATATTGTATCAATTATCTTGGGCGAATTTTACTTTATCCCTGGATTTTTTACTTTATCCCTGAGTTTGGCTTTTTTTATTGATTTTCGCTTAGTCTTCATGGTAATAAGATAACAGCTTTAACTGCACCGGTGTTCGAAAAGTATTACTCACGTAATGGAGGTACAACTCTTTAAGTTACTGATGTTTCAGTAGCTGTGTTCAACACACAAGAAAATCACGTGCCGGACCGGTGCACGTTAAAGTCTAAGCCCAATTAAGGCATGAAAAAACTGAAAAAAGGAGAAGGATAATATGAAATCATTCAAGAAGAGAATTCTGGCAGCAGGTCTTGCTTTGGCAGTAGTTGCAAGTATTGGCGGCGCAACTGTATTTGCTTCTATTTACTCGCCTCAGACCACGGACCCGTCAACAATTTGCGGATATGGTGTAACGGGCAAATCTGACGTGAAGTATAACACTGCATATGCATACACATCCTATGGCGGTTATGCTGATACAGTAAGTGTGGAGTCAACATACATTTATTATGATAATGTGCATGGTATACGCAAAACAGAGACTAAGAGAAATGGACACTATAGGAGCGCAAGAGTAGAGTTTACTGTACCTGCAGGTTGTACGAGCATAAGCATTTCCAGCAACCACTATCTTAGTAAAGGCGGCCAGCGCTGGTATGCAGAAACATACGACAATAATCAGGCTTGATCCTGTAAAGTAAAACAAGGACGCGGTAAATAATTCCTTTATCTGAGTTCTTTACGTAATAAACCGTGATGGTTTTGCCCAATCAAAAGCAAGGCCATCACGTTTTTTATTGCATAAATAAGGCTGTCTCGCGGGGAGACAGCCTCGTTTCAGATTTGATAATAGCCTTACAGAACTACGTTGATGCCTTTAATATCCAGCGTAGCGAACGGGCCGGGAATGATGGCGCTCCTCTTCGCGCCGAAGTAGTCAGTATCGAAGATGATGTCGTTGCCGTCCTTATCCTCGAATCTCTGCTGGGGCTCAAAAGCCTTGCCGAGGACGTCGGTGGTGACGAGGTCGGAAGTGAATGTGCCTATTGCATCTGCGAGGTTGGTGTCGAGGTAGACCTTGTCACCTTCTTCGCGCACGTTGACATAGACTTCGGTCTTATCGTCCATGAGGAAGTTCTTCTCTTTGCAGAAGCGCTGTGCGCCTCCAAGATAAGCGTTGCCTTCGATCCAGACGGGAAGGTGGTCGAAGTGAGCCTTTGCGATCTTCATCATGTCGGGCGTGTCACTTTCGAGGTCGAACTGCTTGATCCAGTCCTCGTAGAGGGGATAGTGGTCCCAGACGTGGGTGCCTACGACGCGTTCTTCCTCCCAGATTTCGCCGTCGTCAAAGCGGGAGATGAGGGACTCCTTCGGATGCTTCTGGAAGAAGATGTTGTTATAGAATCTGTCATCGCCGTGGAGGATCGTCATGAAGCCCATGACTTCTGTTCTGTGCGGCATATGGTAAGGTGTGTAGCGCCAGTCGGTGCCTTCGCCTACGGATGTGAATGCGCCGCAGATGAGGTTATGTACCATGGCGACGCCCTGTGTTGCGATGCGGAGTGTAGCGTCGGAGAGCAAGATATTGTTGTCGATAAGAGTAGGACCGTGGCCGACTTCGACGAAGATATCTTCGCTGCCCATGCCGCCCTTGAGAGGTGCTGCATATTCAGGACGCTGGTTGTCGTGAAGGAGATTCTGTGTGATGCGGGTACCCTGTGCTTCCCAGTCTGTCCAGATGCCCATGACGCAGTGGTGGATGTGGTTGCGTCTCATGATGACGTCGATAGCTGCGTGGAGCTTGATGCCGGCAACTTCCGCGCCGCCCAATTCCATCATGTTGTTGATGTGATGGATGTGGTTGTCCTCAATGATGGAGAATACTGCTCCCATACGTCCGATGATGCCGCCCTGCTCGCAGTGGTGGATATTGTTGCGGCGGATGATGTGGCTGCCGATGTTCTCCTTGAGCCAGCCGTGATACTGACCGCGGCAGACTGCATCACGCTCCATCTGCGTGGGGCTCTTCAAGTGCTCATATGTGAAGTAGTGATTGTTCTCGGGATCTAAATATTTGCCGAGGCCGATGCCGGAGCACTTGGAGAAGTAGACTTCATTGTCTTCGATGATCCAGCCCTTTGACCAGTGAGGTCCGATCATGCCTTCCTGCCATGCTGCCGGAGGTGCCCAGTTGGTAGCTGCCTTGCAGATCTTAAAGCCTCTTACCGTGATGTAATTGCGGCCTGTCTCAGCGGGGAAGAAGCACATTCTTCTGACGTTGATCTCTGCCATCTCGGAGTTGGGATCAAGCCCGCCGAAGTTTGCGTAGATGACTGTCTTATCGCCCTTTTGCTCGGCGTACCACTTATACTTTGATTCTTCAGGAACCCATGAGCACTTGTAGACCAGCGCCTTGATGACTTCGTCTACGGAAGCTGCCTCATAGAGCCTTCTGTCGTTGATGTAAACGCATCCTACATGTCTGTTCTTGCCTGCGAAATACCAGTCTCCATAGCAGAAAGTAGTGTAAGGATTGTAGTCAGGCGCGAAGATCGAATTTTCGACCTCACATACATAAACGTCGCCGTCGTAAGGCTTCCAGTTTGTGATCTGCTCGGCGCCTGAGATCGTTGCACCAAGGGGCACGTCGCTCACATATGTGATGCGAGCATCTTCGGTACCGCCATTTGCAGGTGATACATATTCTCTGTATACACCGGGTGCTACGTGAACAGTGTCGCCCGGTTTAGCGATTGCTGCAGCTTCGGAGATAGTGCCGAAAGGCTTCTCCTTCGTGCCGTCACCTGAATTGTTAAGGAATCTGATGTCTACATAAAGTTCCATGGCGGTACCTCTTTTCTAAGGATTTTTTGAGCTATGAATTTAATATAACAACGCGCGGGCGAAAAATATATAAAGATTTGGGATATAAGTGTTGTAATGCTTTTCGAGCTCTTGCGAAAAAATATTGCATTTTCTGTTGACATCGTTTTCGCAGGGTGTTATAGTTACCACGACAGACGTAGTACGACAGTCGGAGCAACGGCAGACGTAGCAACGACAGACGTAACAAAAACCGGAAGGAGATAGACTATGGCAGAAATCAGCAGCGATGTCATTAGAGGATATAACGACATCATCATCCTGTTCCTGCTTCTTAATTCACCGTCATACGGATACGAGATCTCAAAGCAGATCCGCACAATGTCCGAAGATAAGTACATCATCAAGGAAACGACGCTCTACTCGGCATTCACGAGAATGGAGAAGAACGGGTTCATCGAATCTTTCGTAGATGAGGATCTGGCAGGCGGAAAGAAGAGGACCTACTACCGCATCACACCGGCGGGCAGGGAGTATTACCAAGCTAAGTGTGAGGAGTGGACACTTACTAAAGAAGTTATCGAAAAGTTTATTGCAGGTTGAGGGGAGTACATAAAATGAACGCAATTAGAAATTATCTGGACAATATGTTCCGAAATCTTCCGAACACGGAAGCTGTAAGGAGAGCCAAGTCAGAGCTTCTCCAAATGATGGAAGATAAGTACGAAGAGCTTATCGCAGAAGGCAAAACAGAGAACGAGGCTGTCGGTATCGTTATCTCGGAATTCGGTAATCTCGACGAGCTCGCAGATTCACTCGGAATCTCTGAGGCAGTTACCGAGAATCCCGTTGAAGACAAGCCGATGCTCTCAATGGACAGAGTTAAGGAATACCTCAGCATGAACAATACCAGAGCGATCCTTACACCTTTGGGAATCGCGCTCTGCATCTTAAGTGTAGTATCACCTATCCTTGCAGAGATTTTGCCGGACGCACTTGATGTTATCGGAGCAGGCGGAATGTTCGGTATCATCGCGATCGCCGTAGGACTCTTCATTTTCTCCGGCATCAAGAACAAGGAATATGCAGAAGTCAGGAACAAGGAATGTTCACTCAGCATTGAAGGCGCTGAATATGTAAGAAACGAGAGAAGAGGATTTAAGAATTCATACGGTCTTATGTCTTCCTTCGGTATCGGACTTTGCATCCTGAGCTTCCTCAATCCTATCCTTCTCGACAGGATCCCGTTCATCGACTCCAATGTCGGCGCAGCAATGATGTTCGTTTTCGTAGCATTAGGCGTATTCCTTATCACATCCGCCAATACAAGAATGAACGGTTACGACAGGCTTCTTGCCCTCAATGAATCAGGCAAGATGAGCGAGGAATTCGTTCCCAAGTCTGACCGCAAGGTCAATAAGGCCCCCATCATCATCTGCTCCATCATCGCTATCGCAGTAGTTGTTATCTCAGCAGGTGTCAGATTCTTCATTCCTTTATTTACAGGAGTATTCATTAAGGATGACATCATTGACACAGTTGCCACAACATATGAATTAACAGACGGAGAGAATGCAGTGATTAATGCACAGGGCGAGATCAAGGCGATCAATCTGGACCTTAAGGCTTGCGAAGTCACTTTTGAGGTAAAGGACGGATCAGGACTTATGGGAATCGAGTACTCCGGCGACAAGAGACTTAAGCCTGAAGTTACTTTCGATAACGGCAAGCTCACAGCAACACAGAAGAACAAGCAGAGCTTCTCCTTCTATAAGATCAACAGCCCCAGGCTCACGATCACGCTCGGTAAAGATGTTAATCTCGACACTCTCGAAATGAACATCAACGCAGGCGACATCAACATGAAGAATGTTAAGGGCGATTACCTCTACGGTGATTTCAACGCCGGCAACATCGTCATCAAGGATTGTTCATTCAACAAGGCTGATCTCGATGCAGATGCAGGCAACATCCAGATCGAGGATTCCGCATTCAAGAAACTTACGATCGGCACGGACGCAGGCAACGTTCATATCGAAGATACTGATCTCGTCGACGTAGAGGTCGAATCAAACTTCGGAAATGTAGAGATCAAGGGCTTGAATGATGTTGATGCTTACGATATCGAGTGCGAAGTTGACGCAGGTTCGATCCAGGTCGGCAAGAACTCAACAGGCAGAAACTACAGTTCAAAGGGTACAGGCGCAGGCTCTATCAAGGTAGAGGTTGACGCAGGCAGCATCGAGATCAAGTAAGAGTTCCTCATCCGGGCTGTAATAAGCCCGGGGGACCAATGATCCCGGCACCAACAAACGGCACGGTATATCTTTAAAGGAGGCTTAAGGATGATCGAAAAGAATGCAATTTCCAATCTCTGCCAAAAGGCAGTCGAAATGAGATCTAAAAGTTACGCTCCATACTCGGATTTTCTGGTTGGCAGCGCGGTCCTTACTGAAGACGGTGAGATCTTTACCGGATGCAATATCGAGAACAGCGCATTCGGCCCCTCCATATGTGCTGAACGGACTGCAATTGCCAAAGCTGTAAGCGAAGGCCATAAGAACCTTGCTGCCATCGCGATAGCCGGCGGCAAAAGAGACGGGGATCTGCAATACTGTGCACCTTGCGGTGTCTGTCGGCAGGTGATGAGAGAATTCTGCAAGCCTTCTTTCAAGGTATACCTGGCCAGGAGTGCCGATGATTACAAGGAATTCACTTTAGGTGATCTCCTTCCGGAAAGTTTTGGTCCGGATAATTTAAGTTAAGACTTCGGAGGTATTTGTTATGTCCCCGGGTTTTGGATATGGATCCGTTCTCGGGGGCGCCCGTAAATTACCTCCGAGGATCAGGGAATAGATAAAGGGATAGAAAAATAAAATTGCCGGGCAGTTTTTGCCCGGCATTTTATTTGAAGGAGAAAAGTTATGAAGAAAGTATTGAAAAATACAGGAAAAGTTTTACTCGGAATCGTCTGTGTCATTGCAGTTTTTCTGTTAGGCGCATGCATTTACGACAAGGTCTGCTTAGCTTCCGAGAAGGACCTTCTCGAGAACCAGATCTACGGACAGAAGGTTGAAGTCGACGGTTATAGGATGAGTGTATACGTATCAGGCGAAGGTAAGCATACACTGGTGTTTATGGCAGGCTCCGGTGATTCCGGCCCAATCTTCAGTTTTAAGGAATTTGCCGACCGTTTTGATGACTGCAGGGTGGTTATCATCGAGAGATTCGGATACGGATTCAGCGACGGTTTTGACGGCCCCAGAGATGTCGAGACAAGAGTCTCCCAGAACAGG
Organism: Oscillospiraceae bacterium; assembly: GCA_902764825.1. Taxonomy (GTDB): domain Bacteria; phylum Bacillota; class Clostridia; order Saccharofermentanales; family Saccharofermentanaceae; genus Saccharofermentans. The sequence continues at coordinate 25,141 of CACWXL010000020.1, read as the reverse complement.
AAAGCGCTTGAAGCAGCGGGCGTTGAAGGACCTTTTATCCTTTGCCCCCACTCTTACTCGGGAATTGAGACTGTGTATTGGGCACAGAACTTTCCTGAAGAAGTTGAAGCTATCGTCGGTCTTGACATGGCAGTGCCTGCTACATACGACACTTTTGACGATTCGAATGTAAGCCAAAATAATTCATCAAATGCTCTGATGAGAACGCTCAGGAAGATGGGCATTGTAAGACTTCTTGCTGGAAGCCGAATGGGAAAAGAGTTTTCTCCCGAGGAAGAAAAGACTGCAATGGCACTGGTCTGCAGCAGATACTGCAACGAAACATATGCACACGAGGCAGATTATTTAATTTCGGACCGTGACCTTGTCGAGAGCCGCAAGATGCCTGATGTTCCGACACTGCTCATTGTTTCCGACGGATCAATCTTTAACGGATGGATCGACCTTGAAAAGGAATATGCCTCACAGATCTCAGATGCAACCACTGTCCAGCTTAACTGCGGACACGCTGTATTTTCCTATGAGCCTGACGCTTGCGAAAAAGCTATGAGAGATTTTATTAACAGATTGGAGAAATAAAAATGCAGTTTGGTTTTTCTTATATCGGGTTGATAATGCTTTTGATGCTGTTCATCCCGAATTTAATCTGGACGAGAAATCAGCCGAAAGACTACGACAAGTATGCGAAGAATGAGAATAAATTCTTGCTCGCATTAGAGCGCATCGGACAGTTTATCGTAACGCCTGCTGCGTTGATCTTTTCCAACTTCAATTTTCACGGATTTAATTTCTGGACTTCTGTTTTGATCCTTGCGCTGCTTAATCTCGTTGTGTACGACATCGCATGGATCAGATATTTCAAGTCCGAAAAGACCATGAATGATTTCTATAAGAGCTTTCTCGGAATGCCCCTGGCTTTAGCGACATATCCTGTTATCGCATTCTTCCTTTTGGGAATCTACGGCGGAAACATCATCATGATCGCAGGCTCTGTTATCCTCGGGATCGGTCACATCGGAATTCATCAGGCGCACAAGAATGAAGTATGCGGAAAGAAGAAAAGAAAGCTTCCGGTCAAGATCCTTAAGGGGCTTGGAATTGCAGTCCTGGTACTCGTTTTTGGGCTTCTCGCAGGAATAATCGCAATCAGAAACTACAGGGAAGTTAGCCGTGCGTTTATGTACAAGGGCGGCATAAATGAAGGCTGTTATATCAAACTCACAGACCAGGAAGAATATGTCCTCATGATGGGAAAGAAGACAGATAATCCGGTCATCATCTCGCTCCACGGAGGTCCCGGCGCACCGACTACATTCCTGGATTATTGTTTTCTGGATTACCTGACAGACGAGTATACGGTCTTGTGCTGGGATGAAAGAGGATGCGGCAGATCCTACTACAGGAACATTGCGACAGATCCGAACAATAAGACTGTGACTTTTGAAAAGCAGATAGAAGACCTCGACGCTCTTGTCGATTATGCATGCGAGAGATTCGGCCAGGAGAAGGTCATCATTATGGGCCATTCTTACGGTTCTATGCTGGGCTCTGCATATGTCAGGGAACACGCTGATAAGGTATCCGCTTATATCGGCATCGGACAATGCATTGACGAGCGCGATATGGCAGGCGAAAAGTACAGTTATGAAGATGCATTAAGTAAAGCAAAGTCGCAAGGTGCAGACACAACAGATCTGGAAGCAGCATATGAAATGTTCCTGGCAGATCCGAGCACTGCAAACATCATGAAGTTAAGAACTTACACGGATGTTTATCACCCCTTGCCCGTCACTGATGATGTATCAACATTTGCAGGAATCACATCACCTTATGCCGGAGCAGATGATTTCAGATGGTACTTTCTGGAGATAAGCATGATGCTTAACTATTCAAAATACGACGAACTCATAGGAGGATTGACCGACACACTCAACTTGTTTTATATCGGTGACCGGGGAACATCATTTGAAGTTCCTGTCCTCTTCATTTCGGGTTCTGAGGACTGGATCTGTCCTGTAGGTCTTATTAAAGATTACTACGACGAAATGTCTTCTCCTTATAAGGACATGTATCTTGTCGAAGGATGCGGCCATTCTCCTCAGGGACAGCGCCCGGAAGAGTTCGCAAATGCAGTAAAATCGTTTTTGAAGAACACGTAAGAATATTAAACTAAATATCAAAGAGGGTGACAATATGAAGATCAGGAACATTTATTTTGGCAAACGCATACCGTTCTTCTGCATCGCGGTGACAGTGCTCTGCATTGCTGTCACTTTGATATCGCAGCTTATTCCTTCCACATATGAAGCATTCAGGTTTATGTATCCGGTGCAGTATCCGTGGCAGGTATTTACATATATATTCCTGCAGGGTGCTCCTCAGGAACTGTTGCCTGAAGGCTTTCAGTATTCGGCGATGGAACTAACTATCGGACACCTGGGATATAATCTTTTGCTCATACTGCCTTTCGGCATTCTGGTCGAGAAGATAACAGGCACAAAGAAGATGCTTATCCTGTTTGCCACGACATGCATAGCGGACCTTATTGCCAATCTGATAATGGGTGCGATCTACACAAGGGATGGTGCTGATTACGGCTGCGCCGGTGCTTCGGGAATGGCTTTTGCGTTCATGCCGGTCGGCCTCTATGCACTGTTTTTACTTGGAAGCAGATTCGGTTACGGAAAGCTCTTTAAGCAGATAGCTTTCTACGTATTAATGAGCATTGCGATCCCGACGATAATCATATCCGTGACACCTAATGTTGCGGGCGTCACCGGCATTCCTTCTATGGTGATACATCTGCTGGGACTTGTCATCGGAACTACTTTCGCGATCGTGTTCAGAAAAACGTTACAGGAATTTTTCGACAAAGAAAAAGCAGCAAGAGAGGACATTACTATTAACAGTTCTGAAACTGTGTAAACATGCGAAAAAACGTTCGAGCAGCGGGGCGTCAATGGTGTTAGAATCTGAAATATAGAGAAGAAGAGGGAACAGGTTTAAGTGACTGCTTATTACGAGATATTATTCGGCTTGTCGGTGTTACTGACGCTCATATATCTGGCGATCTGGCACAAGCATTTTGATGTGCACATCTCGCTTATCTTCGCGTTCATACCGATAGCAAATCTCGGTTATGCCATGCTCGCTCATTCGAGAAATCTCGATGCTGCCCTGACGGCCGTTAAGATCACTTACATCGGCGGCTGTTTCCTTACCCTGTTCATTACGCAGAGTATCTTAAGCCTTTGCCACATCAATATCAGGAGATGGCAGAGCGCACTCATGACCCTGGTCTGCATGGGTATATATTCATTCGCGCTGACGGTCGGCAACGCGCCGTACTTCTACAAATCGGTCAGATTTGAGATCGACAGGGGCATGGGCAGACTCATTAAGGTATATGGTTTTGCGCACACACTGACTTATGTCGTCATCACGGTATTTGTCCTGATCAGCGCTGTCGCGATGATCTACAGCCTCGTTAAGAAGAATGATGTTTCCAACAAGACGATCCTGCTCCTGGCTTTCCCGATGACGGTTTCTTTCATCAGTTATTTTGCCGGAAAGCTCCTGCCTGAAGGCGTTGACGCGATGCCGCTGTCTTATGTTTTTGCACAGGTAATATACCTCGTAATCGTTCACAGACTGTGCCTTTATGACATCACTGATCTCGGTGTCGATTCGCTCGTAAAGAAGGGCGACACGGGATTCATCTCATTCGACTTTGACGACAAATATCTGGGTTCAAATGAATCCGCGAGGAAAGTTTTCCCGGTCTTCAACGACATCAATGTCGATACTTATCCGGGCAGGCATGAGGTCATCAAGAAGACGATCTTCAAGTGGCTTGAAGAGTTCAAGAGAGATGAGACAAAGGACCATTTCTACTATGAGGCCGGCGATAAGATCTATCTTGTCACGATCCGTTATCTGTACGACGGCAAGCACAGAAGGGGCTACCAATTCTTCATTACAGACGACACCGATTCGAGAAAGTACGTTAAGCTCCTCGCGAACTATAATGAGAGTCTTTCCGATGAGGTTGCGAAAAAGACCGAGAACATCGTCCGGATGCATGAGCGTCTCATCCTCGGCATGGCGACCATGGTTGAAAGCCGTGACAACTCCACTGGCGGTCACATCAGACGTACGAGCGACATCATCAAGATCCTGATCGACGAGATAAGGCGCGATGCTTCATCAGACAAGAAGAACATCCTTGTTCTCTTTGGCAGGGACGGCCTGACAGACGAGTTCTGCAGGAACGTGATCCAGGCGGCGCCGATGCACGATCTCGGCAAGATCGCTGTCGATGATGCAGTCTTGAGAAAGCCCGGAAAGTTCACGCCCGAAGAATTCGATGAGATGAAGAAGCACGCATCTGAAGGCGCACGCATCGTCGATTCCATTCTCGAAGGCACTGAGAATGAAGCGTTCCACAAGGTTGCGGTGAATGTCGCGCACTACCATCACGAGCGCTGGGACGGTTCTGGTTATCCTGAAGGACTTAAGGGAGAGGAGATCCCTATAGAAGCGCGCATCATGGCAATCGCCGATGTTTATGATGCTTTGGTAAGCAAGCGTGTGTATAAGGACAAGTTCTCATTCGATGACGCTGATAAGATCATGATGGAGAGCTTCGGAAAACACTTCGACAAGAGACTCGAGAAGTACTATGTCGCATCAAGGCCTAAACTCGAAGTGTATTACAAACACATGGGTGAGTAATAGAAGGAGGCAAGATCATGAAGAAGTGGTATGACGAGGAATACGAATTCACCGTTGAAGTAACAGGTTTTCTGCACGGCGACAAGACCGAGAATTACTGCAGGAACGGCGAGGAGATCGGCGATAAATACACTTGCACTTATGGTTGCCCTGTTAATCAGGACGGGTGCGGCATCTGCTCCAAGACCATGATGATGCTCTATCCTCTGATGGAAGCTGTAAGAAGCGGAGGCGACTTGGAGAACGTCGGCGGCGATTCAAAGTATTCCAAGACCGTTGTCTGCCCTGACGGCTGCGTTATCTTTAAGTTAACTGCAAAGCCTCTCGGAAATGAGAACTTCTACAAAGGCGGTTTCTGGAGTTATCCGGACGAGACTGTCTGAACCATATATGCAGAACCGTTAAAGCGCTGTCTGCGGATCAGCATATCTGCCGTAAAGCCGCGCTATAAAAGCGTTACACGCCCCTTTGCGGGTACGATTTTTATTGAAAAGTCTCCCTGTATCCTGTAAAATATTCACTAGGAATAAGTTTAGGGGTTGTTCCGTTTTAAACCGGAACTTATAGGAATAGGGAGGATAATAATATGCCACATGTATCAGGTGGTGGTGGCGGCCGCTCCGGCCGTCTTGTTTATGGACCTTGGGCAAGACCGGGTGTCGGCGGAAAATTCTATGCAGGATCCAGAATACACTTAAATGATCCTAATGACGGTACTGACCGTTATCTTGGTTCTGCTTCGCTTGCAAAAACAAATAAGAATTTCGCAAGATCGATCGTGATCACAACGATCATTGCTCTCTTCGTGAATTTCTTCCTTGGTGTGGGATTTAAGCTTTCCGCAACTAAGCTCGATTCTTCAGAGTATTTGCTGCCTGTAATCAGTGACGATGCAGGCGTGATTTCTGACAAGACAGAGCTTGACGGACTTCTTAGCGAATACCGTGAACTTACGGGAATCGTTCCTGTGGTCTACACCGTATATGAGGAAGACTGGAAGGCTACAGGAGCAAACTCGCTGTCTCAGTATGCATTGTATAAATATATGGCACTGACTTCCGATGAACGTCATTTTGTCATCGTATGTTCAGTGCCTAAGGACAAGACTTCTAAAGCATATAAGATCGCAGCTGCCCAGGGAAATGAAACTGACAGTATCATTACGACAGCAATATACTGGAAATTCTTAGGAACGTTCAAGCTCGGAACCCTCAAAGGTGATGATCCGGGAAAGGCTCTTTGCTGTGCATTCAGCTTTGCGGTAAAGGATGCTAATGTTAAGCTCAATCCTACATTGGGCAACAAGATCCTGACATTGTTTGACAACATTCCGCTTATGGCAAGTCTGATTGTTTTCTTAGTGATCTATATTGTTTTGATCACAAGATATGTTAAGACGAGAAAGGCCGGATTTGAGACACTTCGCGACGATCCGAGATTAGCGTAAAGCATACTTGAAATGGAACTCATCAGGACGATATTCGACAGCATAAAGATCTATAGACTTAAGTCGCGTACCGATAACCGCGGCCTGATGACATATGTCTACGAAGACGGGATCGAAGGGTTCGAAGCAAAAGAAACGCGCATTTACGACATGCCCGTGAAAGGTACTTTCTTCGGCATTCATTACCGCGAAGAGAACGCTCCGATGCAAAAGTTCGTAACGGTCGTCAAGGGCAGTGGTATGGATTATGTCATCGACCTTCGAAAAGATTCTCCGACTTATCTTAAGTGGGAGTCTTTCGAATTAAGTGCGGACAATGCACTTGCAGTTCTTATTCCTGAGGGTATCGGACATGCGTTCTTATCACTCGAAGATAACACGATTCAGGCTTTTACGATCGATAAGACCGGCAAAGACGGCCACTCGAAGCAGCTGAATTATAAGGAAGAAAAGATAGGTTTAAAGCTCCCCGTCGATGTTACGGAGATATCGGACTACGATGCGGGAGCGCCTTTTCTTGATATAATCGGTTAAGCAGCTTTGGCAAATATTATATCTGTGGCGGTGGTGAGAAATGTACGGCGCGGTATTCGGAGACATAATGGGTTCCTGGTACGAATGGCACAACAGGAAGAGCGAGGACATCGAACTCTTCCCGCGTGAGGCCAGGTTTACCGATGATACGGTGCTTACCGTTGCAGTTGCAGAGAGCATTCTGCACATGGAAAACAACTCTCCCAGGAAGTGCTACGCGAACCACATAAAGGCATATTACAGGCGCTATCCCGGTGCCGGATTCGGCAATATGTTTAGGGACTGGGCTTTGTCGGATCACCTAAGCGTCCAGCACAGTTACGGCAACGGTGCATCGATGAGAGTATCGGCAATAGGCTGGGCCTTTGACGATGAGAAGGAGATCCTTCATCAGGTAAGCGAGAGCTGCCATTATACCCATAACAACAAAGAGGCTGTAAGGTGTGCGCAGGCTGTCGCCATTGCCATTTATATGGCGCGAAAAGGCGCATCCAAGGATGATATCAGGGCGCGTCTTTCAAAGGACTTTAAGATGAAGTTCATTCCCTTGGATCTGATCCGTGAGGACTATCAGTTCGACAGCCGCTCCGATTATTCGGTTCCGCCTGCGATCGAGGCTTTTTTCGAGAGCAGCGATTATGAATCAGCGATCAGAAAAGCCATTTCGATCGGCGGTGACAGCGATACGATCGCGGCAATTGCAGGAAGCATCGCCGAGGCATATTATGGGAGCATTCCTGAAGACATCAGGAAGAAGGGAAGACTCCTTCTGGACAGCGGTTTAAAGCGCGTCCTGGATGAATTTGAGGAGAAGTATTGCAAATAAATGAATTTTATCGAGATAACAGACATCAATGCGCCTGAACTGGATGTGTTTTCCAGGATAACAGAGCCTCAGCTCAGAACATATTTCGAGCCTGAGATAGGCATATTCCTTGCAGAGACCGCGAACGTCATCATGCGTGCGATCGAAGCCGGATATGAGCCCCTCTCGATGCTGGTTGAGAAGGAACGTCTGGAAGCTGAAGCAGGTCCTGTTTTCGAGTGCATCGAAAAGTATTGCGGCAAGGAAAAACTCATATCGATGCCCGTCTATATTGCGGCGCGTGATATCGTAACGCAGCTTACAGGCTACACTCTGGTGCGCGGCCTTTGGATGACGCTCAGGAGAAGGCCTGAGATGTCGGTGGAAGAATTCTGCAAGGACAAAAAGCGCATTACCGTATTGATGGACGTAGTAAATCCCACGAACGTCGGCGCGATAATAAGATCTGCGGCAGCGCTTGGTATGGACGGAGTGCTCCTTACTCATGCATCCGTCGATCCTCTGACGAGGCGCTCTGCGAGGGTCAGCATGGGAACGTGTTTCCAGATTCCGTGGACCAAGGCAACTTTGGAACAGTCGGAGGGTCTTAATCTTCTCGATATCCTTCATTCCTACGGATTTAAGACTGTCGCGATGGCTCTTACCGAAGATTCCACGAGCATCGATAACGATGAGATCAGAGCTAATGACAAGCTCGCCGTGCTGATGGGTTCTGAAGGTCCCGGACTGCCGAAGGAGGTCATCGCTACGAGTGATTACCGTGTCATGATACCGATGTATCACGGTGTGGATTCATTAAATGTTGCCGCCGCGAGTGCGGTTGCTTTCTGGGAATTAACTAAATAAACCGTTTTGCCGGATGCAGGTTTGAGCATCCGGATATTTTTGTTGATTTGATATATACCGCGGTATATACTTATGGTGAAAGGCGGTGATCACCATGATGACGGCAAAGGTATTTGAGAACGGCAGAAGTCAGGCCGTGAGGCTTCCCAAGGAATATAGGTTCAAAGATGATGAGGTCATGGTAAACAAGGTGGGTGACGTGGTTTTGCTCGTGCCTAAATCTGCCAAATGGGAGACCTTCATGAGATCGCTGGACATGTTCTCACCGGATTTCCTGATCGAAGACCGCGGCGTACAGTATCTGCAGGAACGTGAAGAACTATGAGATACATGCTTGATACCAACATATGCATATATGTGATAAAGCATAAGCCCAAGAGTGTTTTCCGTGAATTAAAGAAGATCAGCCCCGAAGATGTCTGCATCTCGTCCATTACTTATGCAGAACTTGCATATGGAGTTGAGAAGAGTGTTCAGACAGAGCGCAACAGGCTGGCATTGACCATGATGCTGTCGAGCATTGATATTGCAGCATTTGACGATGCTGCTGCAGCCGAATACGGTGAGATAAGAGCAAGTCTGGAGAAGGGAGGAACGCCCATAGGTTCTTTGGATATGCTTATCGCAGCCCACGCAAGATCTTCCGGATGCACGCTGGTTACAAATAACACCAAAGAGTTTTGCAGGGTAGAAGGACTTAAGCTCGCTAACTGGGCGGAGTGAAGTCTTATCCGGTGTCATTAGTTAGCCACGGCAAACTACACAAAGGAATTGTCAGGAATCAGCCATAAATGGGCATATATTTTCGAGCAAGCCTCTAATAAATATGTTAAAATGTCGCCGGTCAAAATGATGAGAGGTGATACGAGATGTCCCTGCCAAAAGATCCGTTCATGCTTTTGAGCTATGTAAATACTGAGCTTAGAGACAATTATGCAAGCTTAAAAGAGCTCTGCAGTTCTCTCGGTGTGAACGAGGAAGACATTGTCAGCACGCTGGCAAACGCGGGATTCTCATATGACGAAGGCCTCAACCGTTTTACGGCCGGACATTGATGTAAGTTAACTTAAAATACAAAGGAGAATACTATGAAGAGTGATACCAAGGAATACAATGCCATTGCTATGGCAAACACTCCCGTAATCGACAAGCTTATGGCTGAGTGCCCTTATGTTAAGGGCTTTGCATCCGGCCTCGCAGTCGGACTCCCTGACGGACAGATGGGTAACTCCGAGGTTGGCCACATGAATATCGGCTCCGGAAGGATCATCTATCAGGATCTGACACTCATCACAAAATATATCGAGGACGGCGTTTTCTTCAAGAATGAGGACCTCCTCCGCGCCATCAACAACTGCAAAGAGAAGAATTCCGACCTTCACGTATGGGGCCTTCTCTCTGATGGCGGCGTTCACTCACACAACACACACCTCTATGCGATCCTTGAGCTCTGCAAGAGAGAGGGATTCGACAGAGTTTACGTTCATCCTTTCTTCGACGGCCGTGACACACCTCCGGCATCCGGTAAGGATTATCTCCAGGCATTGGTAGACAAGATGGCTGAGATCGGCGTTGGTAAGGTTGCTTCCATGTCCGGCCGTTACTATGCAATGGACAGAGACAACAACTGGGACAGGATCCAGACAGCTTACGACTCACTCGTATTGGGTGAAGGCGTTAAGGATACAGACTGCATCGCAGCTATGCAGAAGTCTTACGACAACGGCGTAACAGACGAGTTCGTTCTTCCTACGGTTATCGTAGATGATGAGGGCAAGCCCGTTTCTGTCGTTAAGCCTAACGACTCCGTTATCTTCTTCAACTTCCGACCTGACCGTGCAAGAGAGATCACAAAGGCTTTCTGCTACTCCGATGAGGATATCGCAGCACAGCCCGGCGATGCTTCCGACACAAAGTGCATCAAGTACTTAAAGAGAGCAAACGGCTTCATGCCTCTCACATACGTATGTTTCAAGGATTACGATGAGCTCATTCCTAACAAGTTCGTTGCTTTCAAGAAGGAAGAGATCAAGAACACTCTCGGTGAGTATCTTGCAGCAAACGGCTTGAAGCAGCTCCGTATCGCTGAGACAGAGAAGTATGCACACGTTACATTCTTCTTCAACGGCGGTATTGAAGAGCCCAACAAGGATGAGGACCGTACACTCGTACCTTCTCCTGCAGTTGCAACTTATGACTTAAAGCCTGAGATGAGCGCTCCCGAAGTATCCGAGAAGCTCGACGCAGCTATCTGCTCCGATAAGTACGACGTAGTCATCATCAACTTCGCTAACCCTGACATGGTCGGCCACACCGGCGTTCTCGAAGCAGCTATCGCAGCAGTAGAGAGAGTTGACGCTTGCGTTGGCGGCGCTGTTGAAGCAGTAAAGAAGATGAATGGCGTTCTCTTCATCTGTGCTGACCACGGCAACGCCGAGCAGATGATGAACCTCGAGACAATGCAGCCTCACACTGCACACACAACAAATCCCGTTCCGTTCATCCTCTACAACTACGATCCTGAGTACACACTCCGTGAGGGCGGACGCCTCTGTGACATCGCTCCCACACTCCTTGAGATCATGGGACTTCCCCAGCCTGCAGAGATGACAGGCGAGTCACTTCTTATCAAGAAGTAATATAGTTTTTCAAAAGCTCGAAAACAAAGGCTGCTCTTAATGGGCAGCCTTTTGCATTAAATAGTATTTTGCCTTGAGGAAAATATCCGACGGATTACGATGAGATCAAAGAGGGATCAAGACTTCACGACTATTTTGACAGGACCGAATCTTTCCTCGATCTCATCTTTAGTCATATAGGTTTCCTCTAAAGATGAACGCGAAAAACTAAGGACCTCTTGATGATCCTTATATATAATTGCCGTACTGACTGTTCCATTTCCGGATTCAGGCCTGATCACAGATATTTCATCTGCTTCGATCGTTGTCTTATATGTTCCACCATAAACAATGACATAAAGGATGCCTGATCTGATCTCCAGCCTTACGCCTGGAACATCCCCTTCAACGTCAGCATGACCGGAGAATGACTCCACGACTGTCTCAGCGGTCGTTTGCGATGTGGATTCAGAACCGCACCCTGTAAGAAAGCTTCCGCACAAAGCCAAACAAATTAAAACTGCTGCAAATCTTTTCATAGTTACTAAGTCCGGCATTCAAATCCTATGCCGCCTTCTTATAGATCATCGTGATCTTGTCTGACTCCAGGAGCTTCTTGGCGTCAGGATCTTTAACAACTGCTTCGACCGTGATGTTGCCGAAGTTGTCGACCGTGCCGGGCATTATGTCGGCCGCTGACTTGAAGGTGATGTTGTTGTCGCTGACGGTGTAGGTGCCGGAGCTCTCAAGGCTTGAAGTATTGATGCTCTCGACGCTCGTCGTTACCTGCTCCAGGATCTTCTGCTTCATGTCGGCGTAGTCCTTGTAGCCGGCGATCTTTGCCATGGCGTCAAGACCGACGGATGAAGTGGTGCCGAGGGTGTTCTTGATGATCTTGTCAATGTTCTTCTCGACGAAGGACTTGATGTCGGAGACAAAGGCGTCGCGGTCGATCTTTACTTCGTACTTGCCGTTCTTGAGGACCATCGTCGAGCGGATGTAGATCTTGCCTTCGCAGTCGGAAGGAACGCTGACAGTGTATTCCTTGGCAATATATCTGATGAACTTGTCTGTGATGTCCATTGCGGACTTGTAGGTGCCGTCGACGGAGTTCATGCTGATCGTGAATTTCTTATAAGAGAGGAGGCCGCCGAACTCAACGGAATCAAGGTTTGTGACGAACCATTCGGAACCGGTCCTCTCAAGCTCGCACTTGTATTCGTAATTGATGATCTCGCATTCGTTTACGGCCTTCTCGATCTCAGGAATAGAGGAGAAAGTCTTGCCTGCCAGGACCTCGAAATTAGGTCTCCTGATGACAATTCTGACGCTGCCCTTGGTGCCGTCGATGGCTACTGAAGATTCATCGATCTCATAGCTCATTCCGTTTCTTACAGCAGCGCGGAAAGCATTGTCTTCGTCTGTCGGTTTTCCGTCGACATCGAAATAGTCCTTTACGGCTTCTACCGTTGTGACAGATGCATTGGAACCTGCAAGATAGATCGCTACGCCGGAATCGTCGTTCTTGATCGCCTGGGCAAGTTTTGTGGCTGTCTCGATGAGCGTGCCGCGGCCGATCGCAGGCATGTTGCCGTAGAATGAGAATAGGTCTTTGAACGCCTCATCATCAAAGTTTGTGACGTACCATTCCTTCTCGATAAGCGCCAGTTCCGCAGTTACTTCGATGGTCCTGGTCTCCACATTGTCGACTGCCGTGCCGAGTGCGTTTGCATCTTTGTAGTCACCATTTGCGAGCTTGCTCAGATCTGCAACTGTGAAAGTGATACCGACCTTGGCTGTGTCCTTGTCGATCTTTACGGACTTCTCGTCGATCTCTGATGCGATCGACTCTGTCATATGCTGGTTGAAGATCTTTTCTTCGTCTGTGTAATTGTCGCTCTTAAGGAGTTCCTTAAAGGATTTTTTGTAATCGCGCTCTAGGCCGTCGGTCTTTCTTAAGATCGCGGTATCGTCACCTGACGCGACTGCTTCGCAGAATGCACCTGCCGCTTCAAGGACTGCTTTCTTCTTAAAAAGCGAGCATGAAGCGAACATCGGGAGCAATGTCACTACCGCCATTAAGGCTGCTGTCTTACGTACAAAAGATCTATTCATAAACCTTATTCCTTATCTAGTTGTTAACCTTACAATACCGACCGCATACTTCATCGTCAAGGTTAAGATGTTGCAAAACTAAGGCTTAAGAAAATGGCACGAACCCCTACTGATATTTGAATTTTGCCGTAATCTCTAGTAAAATTTTCCTTATATTAATGGTGTGGAAGCTGTTTTCGGGATGGCAAGATAAAAGGAAGGAAAGTAGTAAATGGAAAAGAAGAGACTTATTACCAGAAGTGATTTTGACGGACTCGTATGCGCAATGCTCCTCCGTGAACTCGAAATGATCGACGAGATCAAGTTTGTTCATCCTAAGGATGTTCAGGACGGCAAGGTCGATATCAACGAGAACGACATCACGACGAATCTTCCTTTCGATCCCAGAGTCGGACTTGCGTTCGACCATCACGAGAGTGAACTCGTCAGAAACAACATGGAAGCTTACGGCCATAAGTTCATCTGCCTCCGCGAGAAGTCTGCTGCAAGAGTCGTTTATAACTACTATGGCGGCGCCGAGAGATTCAAGACTGTCAGCGAAGAGATCATGACAGCTGTTGATAAGGGCGATTCTGCTGACTTTACGATCGACGAGATCTTAGAGCCTAAGGGATGGGTCCTCATGAATTTCGTCATGGACGCAAGAACAGGCCTCGGCCGTTTCCACGATTTCAGGATCTCCAATTACCAGCTCATGATGGAGCTCATCGATTTCTGCGCTCATCACACCATTGATGAAGTGCTCGAGCATCCTGACGTAAAAGAGCGTACTGAAATGTATTTCGAGCAGCAGGAACTGTTCAAGAAGCAGCTTTCCGAGAATGTTAAGATCGTAGGCAAGGTAGCGCTCCTCGACTTAAGACCGCTTGAGACGATCTATACCGGCAACAGATTCATGATCTATGCAATGTATCCTGAGGCAGAGGTAAGCGTTCACGTTGCGTGGGGCTTCCAGAAGCAGAATACGGCAGTCATGATCGGCAAGTCCATTATCAACAAAGCAGGCACGACAGATATCGGCCAGCTCTGCCTCTCATACGGCGGCGGCGGACACACCAATGCGGGCACATGCCAGCTCGACAACGATATCGTTGATAAGGAGCTTCCGAACATTCTCGCGGTGCTCAACGGCGAAAAGTAATAATTCGAAGCCTTTTAGGTATTTGTGTAAAAGCATATTAGATATAAAATGTGGTTGTCGGAGGTTATCCGGCAACCGCTTTTATTTGAGGGTCATGCGAAGGAGGGGCTTTGTCATGTTCAAGCGTGCAGTGGCTATAATCGTAACAGCCGCAATGGCTTTGGGTTTGTCTGCTTGTAATACTGAGACTACAGAAGCTACCGCCTCCATATATTCGAAAGTGACTGAGAGCATGATGTCCCTGAACGAGGACGGCGTTAAGGCCGTCAACGCTTACAAGGAATTGATCAAGGTCAATAAGGATTCGATCCAGATCATCGAAAAGTATTTCAATGTGCCTACGTGCGGCCTTTACGATATCAATTCCGACGGCATTCCGGAATTTTACTTTTTCGCAGCCACCGATTCGACAGGATACTCTGCGACATTCTTCGTCTTCACCTACGACAAGGGAAGTGATGCCGCAGTTAAGAAGATCGAGATCCCGAACATCATGTACCTGTCCGGCGGCGACGGTGAATATGCGGTATTCACATCACCCGTGGCACTTCTCATTACGCGTTCCACAGGCGGTTCGGAATCCGTTACGGAGACGATCGTCTATGACATGAATTTCTACAAGAACGGCAGTTATAAGCTGACGCAGGTACACGATGCTTCCACCGAGAGGATCGTAAACAAGTATTATGCGAACGGGTCCCCGGCTGACCAGACTGCATACGACCAGCTGGTCACTGTCCATATCGACCAGGCAACGATGGTCCTCGCGACCAACATGAAGTCAAAGTCCGAAGAGGAAGATTCGCCCCTGCTGTCAAAGCCTTCGGCAAAGATCATGAATTACGAGAGCATGCTCTCGTATCTGATAAAACTCTCGTAAAAATCCATTTGGAACAGGAGTAATAAAATGTTTAAGAAAACAGTTGCATCAGTTCTGGTTGCATCAATGGCGTTTGGCATTGCCGGATGTGATATTTTCGGCTACAGGAAGGAAATGGGCAATGTCGACGGTGTTATCAAGTCGTACGGCAAGGCTCTCCAGAAACTGGACGAGGAAAAGATCCTGGGCATGACGACCTGGGATGAAAAAGACAAGGAATACGAAGAGTTCAAGGACTGCTTCGTCTTTGACGCCAATGCCGAATACATCTGGGATGTTTATGAGGCAACGGCAAATACGATCGAATTGAATTATAAGGGCACCTCTATCAAGGTCAACGGCAAGAAGGCTTCGATAGATGTAACTTACGTTATCGTGGACTGGAAGACCCTTTATGATGAGTCGCATGTTACTGCCGATGATCTTGTAAAAGCGATCAAGGACAGCATGAACGTTATTACCGTTGAGGGATCACTCGAATTTGCAAAGGACGGCGACGACTGGAAGATCTCAAAGATCACAGCGCTTGAAGAATTAATGGAGTTCTCTGGAGAATGGCCTAACCTTGAGACAAAGCAGTGGCCGACGATGCCGACTGAAGAAACCGATCCTACGGATGAGCCGGCATTCCCTACAGGCACCCAGTTTGCCGACAGTTACCAGAAAGCGATAGCTGCTTATATGAAGGTTCTTGAAGACAATAAGAAAATGATCGAAGGTGTGCAGTACGAATACAAGTTCGATCCCGTAGGCATCTATGATATCAACGGCGACGGTATTCCGGAGCTTTATTTCGTGGCGGCCACGAATGAAGAGTTCTATAGCTGCAATCTTTACGTTTATAACTATAACGAGTATGCAGGTGAAGCATTGAAGCAGATTGAGGTCGAGAGCGTTCAGTACATGGCTGCTTCAGGAGGTTTTTTCCTGATGTATGCGACATCAAACAGACTTATCATCACGCATGCAGGCGGTGAAGATTCAGACTTCAAGTATTGGACTGAAATCTACAATTTTGAGTGGGATCTCATAGCTTCCTACAGACGTAATTATCTCTACGATTACGATCTTCCTGAAGACCAGGCTTCATCCGTAAAATACTACGAAGAAGGAACCGAGATAACTGAGGAACAGTACAACCAAGTATTCAAGGATGATGTGGCAAAAACGGTGATCGTTCTTACCAGAAATTACGAGCCTTCGCAGGACGATGTAGAGTTCCCGATCCTCAGCAAACCGTCCTTTGCGATGCTTACATATGAGTCTGCTTACAGATATCTGAAGTCTCTTCAAACTTGAGCCACTTTACGATAGTACCTTCCACCTGATAAAATAGGTATATATCTGTGAAGCCGGAGGGCACTTATCATGGACGCATCATTATTTGCTAAGGCAGCTAGGGAAGAGAAGGATGCTATGCTCGAGAATTATCTCAGCAGCACCGATTCTATGGCAGGTGAGCAGATTGCAAAACTTAAAGCGGCAGGTGCCAGCGACGAACTCTTAAGAGAGGTTTTCGATTCTGTGCTGACAGACTGTTTCTATAACATCCTCCTTGGAATCGACGGCCAGATGCCGATCGGATCTTTGGGTGAGAGAAGTTACAGATTGCTCGCACCGGACAGCACTGTAATCGCAAACGCTTCCGGAACATTGGCCGAAGCCGCATATGAAGCTTTCTACGGTGAAGGCGAAGGCTGATATCTATCAGATCTGAATTTAACAGGGACCGCCTATAAGTGTTTCACTTGAGGCGGCCCCTTTTTTATTGTATTAGTTCTTTGCTTACAGGATTACTTCGGAGCCCAGAAGATCCAGACGAACAAGTAACCTGCGATGACTGCCGTGAGAGTGAAGGGGATGCCGATCTTCATGAAGTCGCCGAAGCCGACCTCGTGACCTTCCTTACGGAGCATGCCGACACCGGCGATATTCGCGGAAGCGCCGATAGGTGTTAAGTTGCCGCCCAATGTGGCGCCTACCAGGAGTCCGAAATAAAGGAAGTGAGGCTCGACGTTCATTGCGGAAGCAACGCCTGCAAGGAGCGGGAGCATAGTTGCGACATAAGGAATATTGTCGATGAAGGCGGAGATCAGGACAGAGCCCCATACGATGATGGAGAATAAGACGAATCTGTTGGAGCCGCCGAAGCCTGCGATGAACTCGGCGAGGTCATCGATGACACCGACTTCCCTTATTGATGCGATGACAACGAAAAGACCTGTCAGAAGGAGCATCGTGTCATAGTCCAGTGCCTTTAATGAATGGAACATGCCCTTGGTGGACTTCTGCTTGATGAGCTCCCAGATGATCGTTAAGATTCCGCATGCCATGCAGATGAAACCGTTCGTGCATTCATGCGTGTTGGGAATGAATGAAGCGATGATGAGGAGCACGACATGACCGAGCATCGTGATCGTCGGAACGTAATCGGTGACGGGTGTATGCTCGGTGGAATCAACGGGTTCTCTGTTCTTGCGGAAGAGGATCATCATGATCGGTATAGTAAGGAGTGCACCGAGCTCTACTGCAAAGAACATGCCGGGTCTGCCCTGCATCCAGAAGAAGTCATTGAAGTTCATGTGATCAGCTGCGGCGAGCATGATCGAAGTAGTATCGCCAACGAGCGTTGCGGCGCCCTGGAGGTTCGATGATACGGCGATGCAGATGATCATCGGAACGGGATTGATCTTAAGCTTTTTGCAGATCGCAAGGCCTACAGGGGCGACCATAAGGACTGTTGCGACGTTATCGATGAATGCGGAGATGATGCCTGAGAATAATGACATCAGGATCGTTACCCACATGACGTTCTTGGAGAGCCTTAAGAGTGATTCGGCGATCTTGTTCGGCATCTTGGATTCGATGAAATAATCGACGATTACCATAGTTCCGAATATCATCATGAGGACGTTCCAGTCGATCGAGGGAAGTACTTTCCCGATAGGAAGGATCTGTCCGGCTATCATTATGACCGCTGCGGTCAGTGCTACGACAGCACGGCGCTTGGGAAGCACGACCATCAGGATGTACATTATAAGAAAGATGATGATTGCTATGATCTTATGCATTAAGGACTCCTTGGCTTATTTCTTGCTTTTTGTCTTGCTGCTGAAGACGAAGCGCTGCTGTACTGCATAGCTTAAAAGGAACAGGACCGTGTCCGTGATTGCCTTTACAAGTGTCTCGATACAGCCCGGGAATATGTGGACAAATAAGCTTACGATGCCGGCACTCAAGGCCATCTGGATGACTGCCAGAAGCGCATACTTGGCAAGAGACGTCGTCTTCGATGCACGGCTCTTGAAAACAAATTTGTAATTGATGAGATAGTTATAAACTGCCGAGATGATCCTTGCGCCTGCTGTCGCGATCGTGATGTAGAGCGCGGGAAAAGCGTCCTTCAAAAGGAGCACGAGCAGGTGGAAGAGGATTATGTCGATCACAAAAGATGAGAGCGAAGCGAAGATGAACTTGATGAACTTCTTTCCCAGTATCTTGTAGATCCTTAAGGAGTCCCTTACAGGCTTAAAGTGCGTCTGGTGGGATTCCTTGGAGTCGTAGATCGTCTGTATCGGGATTTCTGTCAGGCCGTATCTGCCTGCACATTCGAGCAGCATCTGCATCTCGTATTCGAATCTTTCACCCTTGCAGTCGATAAGTTCCTTCATGAATCTGAAGGGAATACCGCGAAGGCCTGACTGTGTGTCACTGACCCTCATGCCTGCGACATATGAGAAAACGCTGATGGTGACAGTGTTGCCGAACCAGCTCTTCCACGGGATGTCCTTTTTCGCGAACTTCCTGACACCTAATATCAGGTTATCCGGATTGGCCTTTAAGGCATTGATTATATTGGTGATGCATTCCGGAGTGTGCTGGCCGTCGGAATCTGCCGTGACACAGCCCAGTGCATCAGGCATATTTTCCGCGATGTAAGAGAAAGCAGTCTTGAGCGCGCGGCCTTTGCCCCTGTTGGGACGGTATGAGATGAATCTGCCGCCATGCTTTGCGATCAGGGCTTCAGCCTGCTTAAAGATGGGATCGTACTCTTCGGATGAACCGTCGTTGACGATTATGACCGGCCCCATTTCTTTTTTATCAAGATCTTCGAGCAGCGAAATAAGCCTGTCATCAGGCTCATAGGAAGGTATCACTATCGGGATAAGTGACTTGTTTGTGCTCTCGTCTTCTCTCATAGTGACTATATTAACATAAAGATTCAGGCTGACTTGGGTTTATACAGGACCTTGAGCAGGACCGGTGCGAGTATGGAGCTGACCAGGATCATGAGGATGACTGCCGTGAAATAGTCGGAGGTGATGAGCCCGGCATGAAGGCCTTTCTGAGCAGTGATGAGCGCGACCTCGCCTCTTGTCATCATGCCGATGCCGATCTTCAGGGAGTCGTTCCAGTTAAATCTGCAAAGCTTTGCCGTCGTGCCGCAGCCTATGATCTTGCCAAGGCATGCAACGATGACAAATGATACCGAGAAGAAAAGGAGTGTCGGATTTACGTTCTCGAAAGAGACCTTAAGTCCGATGCCTGCGAAGAATATGGGCGCGAAGACCATGTAGGAACTGACGTCAACCTTGCGCTCAACGTACTTGACGTCGTGGAGGTTGCAAAGGACAACGCCTGCAACATATGCGCCCGTGATGTCGGCGATTCCGAAATATCTCTCGGCGACATAAGCCATGAACATGCAGTAGCAGAGTGCGGCGATCGGGATCCTTCTCGTGTGTTCATATCTGGCATCGAGCCACTTGAAGGCCTTGTAGACGATGAAGCCGGATACTATTGCGATCGCAAAGAAGGCGATCGCCTTGAGCGTCGTGATCCAGACGGAAGTGCCTGAACCCTTTGCGCTTAATACGAATGTGAGAACGACGATTACGATGACATCGTCGATGATGGCAGCGCTTACGATGGTCGTTCCGACGGTGCTGTTGAGCTTACCGAGTTCCTTAAGTGCCGCGACCGTGATGCTGACGGAGGTTGCAGCCATGAGGGTGCCGATAAACAGGCCCTTAATAAACTGCTCGGAACCGATGGGACCGTATCCGTAGAAGCTCATGAAGAGGATAACGCCGAGTATGATCGGAACAAAGACGCCGGCGCATGCGATGGCAGTAGCCTTAAGGCCCGTTGCCTTAAGCTTCTTCATGTCTGTGGTAAGACCTGCCTCGAACATGAGCATGATGACGCCGATCTCGGCCATCTTATTGATAAAGTCAGACTGGTTGACGATGCCTATTACGGCAGGACCAAGGATAAGGCCTGCGATGATCTCTCCTACTACCTCAGGGGCATGGAGCTTACGGGCAATGATGCCGAAAATCTTTGCGGCAAACAGAATCAATGCAACATCTATTAAAAATCTAAGGCTTTCCACAGCAACATCTCCAACTCAAAATAAAAGGGCTCAATGGCCCTGCGATTTCCACCGCTACTATTTATAACACGCAAAAAAATTAGCGATAGGCTGCATATTACACAAACTTATTATTTAAATAAGGTGTTCAAGGCGTAAAAATGATATTATAGGGTGTTGAATTATGACCTGACATGTCAGGCCGTGGTGGAGGCTTTTTAATGAAACAGCTTGAATATCCTTACGATTCCGACTTTATCCTGCGCAAGAAGAAGGCGATCAAGAGAGAGCTCCTTGCAAGGGAAGGAATACAGTATGTAGAGAAGAAGATCGCTATCCTGGGCGGTTCCACGACAAGCGACATCAAGCAGATATTAGAGCTCTTCCTGTTAAATTACGGCATCAAGCCCGAGTTTTTCGAGTCCGAATACAATAAATACTATGAGGACGCCGTCTTCGGCAATCCCGAGCTGGACGAATTTGCTCCGGATCTTGTTTTCGTGCACACGACAACAAGAAACATAGCAAGGTTTCCGTCTGTTACGGATTTGCCCGAGCAGATCGATGCCCTTATCGAAGAGACGATGGGCAGATTTGAGCAGATCTGGGGAGCGCTGGCTGAGCGCTATAAGTGCACCGTGATCCAGAACAACTTCGAGCAGCCTTTCTTCAGGCTCTTGGGCAACAGCGATTTTACGAATATCCACGGCAGGCTCAACTTCATCAACAGACTGAATGACAGATTCTGTGCGTATGCCCAGAGCCACAGGAATTTCTATATTAACGACATCAATTACATTTCCGCCGTCTACGGCATCAAGAAGTGGGCAGATCCGGGTGACTGGTACAGATATAAGTATGCTCTCTCCGTTTCCGCGATCCCTGATTTTGCATTCAATCTCGCACACATCATCAAGGCCGTTTACGGCAAGAACAAGAAGGCTTTTGCCCTTGATATGGACAACACGCTCTGGGGCGGCATCGTAGGCGACGACGGCCCGGAGAACATCAAGGTCGGCCATGAGGACGCCGAATCCGAACTCTTCACCGAGTTCCAGCAGTACATAAAGGCGCATAAGGATCTCGGCATCCTTCTTACTGTCGCTTCCAAGAACGACGAGGAGAATGCTCTGGCAGGCCTTGCAAGACCCGATTCGACCTTAAAGCAGGACGATTTCCTCATCATCAAGGCCAACTGGGACAACAAGGACATAAACATCGCGAATACCGCCAAAGAGATAAACATCGGAGCTGACAGCTTCGTCTTCGTTGACGACAACCCGGTGGAAAGAGCTCTCGTTGAGCAGCAGATCCCGGGGATCTCCGTTCCTGAGGTCGGCGCGCCTGAGACTTATATCGACATCCTTGATTCCAACGGATTCTTCGAAGTCACCGGCATCTCCGAAGAGGACATCAAGCGCAGCGGCATGTACAAGGCGAACATGGAACGTGCAAAGGCTTCAACGCAGTTCACGGATTACAACGAGTACTTAAAGTCTCTGGAGATGACGGCTGAGATCAAGCCTTTCGCGCCCGTTTATATGGCGCGTATCGCAGAGCTCACCAACAAGAGCAACCAGTTCAACCTTACGACAAAGCGCTGCAGCCAGGCAGATATCGAGAGGATCGCATCTGATCCCAAGTACATAACGCTCTACGGAAGGCTTGAGGACAAGTTCGGCGATAACGGCGTTGTTGCAGTGACTTTCGGACATGAGGAAGTCTTCGGAAATGACAAGTTCTTCCACATCGACCTGTGGCTCATGAGCTGCAGAGTCTTAAAGCGCGGTATGGAATTTGCAATGATGGATGAGCTGATCTCTGAGGCAAAATCCAGAAATATTACCAAAATTAAAGGCTATTATTTGCCGACCGCGAAGAATAAAATGGTCAAGGATTTTTACGGGCTCCAGGGCTTCGAAAAGATAAGAGAGATGGAAGACGGCACTTCCGAGTGGCTGCTCGACCTCGACAAGCCGCATAAGAGCGGCAACGTTGCGATAAAGGTCAACTGATCTTTGGCGCACCCGGCAATCCGCACTTTTAAGGAGATAAGGAAATGACAAGAGAAGAGATTTACGGAAAGCTTAATGAAGTATTCCAGGATGTTTTCGATGACGAGGACATCACTGTTAACGACTCCACGGTCGCAGCTGACGTTGACGGCTGGGATTCACTGGAGCACATCAACCTGATCGTTGCTGTCGAGAGATGCTTTGGCATCAAGTTCACGATGGGCGAGACAACAGGCCTTAAGAATGTCGGCGAGATGGTCGACAGGATCATCGCCCACTTAGGCTAAAGGTTAACTGATGTCGCTGGTATCGTCGTTATTTCTGGTATTCGTTGCGGCAGCCCTGCTGCTGTACTATGTCCTGCCCAAGAGCTTCCGCTTCTGGGTGATCCTTGCAGCGAGCCTCGCATTCTCGGCATTTTTGGGATTCTACACACTGCTGTTCGTGCTGGTATCAGCTGTCCTCTGCTATATCGGAGGTCTTCTGGCCGGCCCTTCTAAGAGCAATGCCCTGCGCAATGCTGCAACTGTCATCACGGTCGTTATCAACATCGCGCTCCTTTGCGCAGTCAAGTACTATAACGTGATCGGCCTTGTGGCAGAGAGATTAAACCTCATGTTCGGTGCCGTAAATGGTGCAAACACTTTCTTTGCTTATGCGGTGCCTGTCGGAATGTCCTTCTATGTCCTCCAGACAACGGGATATATCCTTGACTGCAGATGGGAGAAGATCGCTCCTGAGAAGAATTTCTTCAAGGTATTATTGTTCTCAACATATTTCCCGCAGCTCATGTCGGGTCCTATGAACACTTATGCAGCGCTTTCCGAGCAGTTCGAAAAGGCTAAGGAAGTAAAGTTCTCCTTATCCAGGATCTCCGACGGCGCGGTAAGAGTTGCATGGGGATTCTTCAAAAAGCTCGTTATCGCTGAACGTGCAGCAATAGTCGTCAACATGATCTATGCTGACCACCAGACATATACCGGCTGGTATGTTCCGCTCGGCGTATTCTTCTTCGCGATCCAGCTATACACTGACTTCTCCGGATGCATGGAAGTCGTCATCGGCGTATCCCACATGTTCGGCATCGAACTGCCCGAGAACTTCAACTGCCCTTTCTTCTCAAAGACCGTAAAGGAATACTGGAGAAGATGGCACATCACGCTGGGCGCATGGCTCCGCGATTACCTCATGTATCCTATCCTGAAGAGCACTCCGCTCATTAAGATCGGCGACTGGGCCAAGGCAAAGTTCGGCAAGAAGAACGGCAAAAAGGTCCCCACATACATCGCTTTGTTCATCCTCTGGTTCGCAGTAGGTTACTGGCACGGCGGCCTTTGGAATTACGTTATCGGTTCAGGTATCCTGCACTTTATCTACATCGTGCTCGGCATGATCTTCGAGCCTTTATTCAAGAAGATCAGACCTAAGATCGGCGCTGACAAGCTCTACTTCAGGATCTTCCAGTCCGTCCGCACATTTATCCTCATGCTCACGGGCTTCGTATTCTTCAGATCCGCGACCGTTAAGGATGCCATCGACATGTATGCGGCCATCTTCAGAAAGGGCGGCCTGCCTCTTAACTGGACCAACTTCAGTGCAACCGGCATGACGCTCGCAAACCTCATCGTTCTGGCTGCTGCAGTGCTGCTTGTTTTCGCTGTCGACGCATTCAAATACCGTCCGAGCGAGGATGAAGAGGCAAAGTCTTTGACCGCTTTCTTAAGAAGCAAGGGCATCGTCTTATTGTGGGCGGCATTCATGGTGCTCGTTGTAGCTACATTAGTATTCGGAATGTACGGCTTAGGCTATGATTCCGGTTCATTCATATACGCAAGAATCTAAGGGGGAAATAACTAATGAACATTGTTTGTCTTGATATGGAAGGCGTTTTGGTACCTGAGATATGGATCGAATTCTCCAAGAAGAGCGGCATTCCCGAGCTTAAGAGAACCACCAGAGATGAGCCTGATTACGATAAGCTCATGCACTGGAGACTCGGCATCTTAAGAGAGCACGGCTTAGGCCTCAAGGAGATCCAGGACGTTATCGCGCAGATCGATCCGCTTCCGGGTGCTAAGGAATTCTTAGACGAGCTCCGCAAGGACATGCAGGTCATCATCATCAGCGACACCTTCACGCAGTTTGCCATGCCTCTGATGGCTAAGCTCGGTTATCCGGCACTCTTCTGCAACTCACTTATCGTCGGTGAAGACGGCATGATCGAGGACTTCAAGATGAGGATTCAGGATTCCAAGCTGTCGACCGTGCGCGCTCTGCAGTCCATCGGCTTCGACACTATCGCTTCAGGCGACTCTTATAATGACCTTGCCATGATCAAGGCATCCAAGGCAGGATTCCTTTTCAAGAGCACGGAAAAGATCATCGCCGACAACCCGGACATCCCCGCTTTTGAGGAGTTCTCAGAGCTCCTGGCTGCTATCAAGGCTGTTCCCGATTCGAACTGAGACCGAATAAAACGCATTTTCCGGCCGCCCCGCTTGGGGCGGCTTTTTTAGTACCATAGAAAGTGTAATTGTTAGAGAGTAATTAACTCCGACAGTTGCACTTTTCTTATAATACGGGGAGTAATTGGCCTGACGTGCGGCTTTTT
>CACWXL010000019.1 GCA_902764825.1 Oscillospiraceae bacterium | reverse complement strand
AGCATCACTTGCATAAGATGTGACATCCTTGCTGATCGTTGTCTCTGTGCCATTCTTGTTGTACGCATAAGAATAACTTATAGAAACATCACTCTGTGCAGCAGAACCGAAATCAACATAAGTCTTGAAATAGATCTCTCCGCCGATTCCGATAACATAGCCTGCTACCTCAGGCAATACTCCCTGCTTAAGCTTAATATAGTCGCCTGATACATAAGCAATGTAGCCATCGTGATTGCTGATAAAGCTGTTCATGGAATATGTAGCATTGCTGATATCAAAGAAGTTGTTATCAATTCCAGCACCGGCAAATGCTAACTTAGCTGAAGCATCAAGATTTCCGACAACATGGATAGTAGTTTTATCATAGAAGAAAACGTCTGCTCTCTGGGAATCCCCGGAACAGTTATTGCCGTAAATCTGAGGATTGCCGCTCATCTCAATATAAGGGTTTCTCTTGATCTTAGAAATAAAGATTGCACCACCGGCCTCACCAGAGCCACCTGTAGCTGTATTATTCGTGATGACACCACCGGTCATATAGAAATTGCATCTTAAGATTCTGACAGCACTGCCGGCTCTCGCGCTGTTTCCGGAAAGCTCTCCGCCTTCGATTCTTACGGTCGAGACAAGGTTCATTCCATTTACTGTAGTACCGTTAGAAGCAGCATGGCCTGCAATAGCACCACCGGCTACTTTTGCTGAACAATTAGTGATCTTTCCGCTCTTCATTGTGAAGAAGGAACCATTAGATGCTTGAATTGCGCCACCTTCATCTTCGGCATGGAAGTTGCTGATCGTAACCTTTTCAAGAATAACTTCACTACTGTTCCTAATCAGGATACAACCGCCTCTGTTAGCGTTTGTTCCGGTCGTAAGACCTGTGGCGTTATTATTACAGCTGATCCAAACGTCGATATTACCCGTAGTTGTATTAGTTGCCGTAATCATACCGGGTGTGCTGGAAGAATCCGTAATAGTCAGCTTTACAGCTGCTGTAACAGAGGTACCGCTGGTCGCTCCTACAATAAACAAACCTGTTGTACCGGTATATGTAAGGTTATAACCATTAAGATCGAGAGTGATTACAGCACCATCAACATTAAAGACAGTTGTTTTAGAAACAGAGATAGGTTCAACAAGCTTATATGTACCGGATTCTACAGGCAGCTTGCCATCATTATTATCAATGTAATCCTGATCGATCTCAACGATGCCAGACCTCGTGAGGCCTTTAGAAGGCTTGACATTTTTGTCGTCTTCCTTATCGACTTCAATTTTCAGAGAATCTTTGTCAGCAGGCTCTTTTTCAGCAGAATCTTTGTCAACGGAATCCTTGTCATTAGACTTTTTGTCAGCATCATTGACATCGTTCTCCTGACCATCTTCCTGCTGGACAACATCTGGTTGATCATTTACTGGTTGATCATTTACTGGTTGATCATTTACAGTTGGGACATCTTCCGGTTGAGCATCTGTTGCCAGATTATCATCTCCATCATTTCCCGGAACTGAACCTGCAACTGAACCTGCATCCGCAGATGCTCCAGCCTCATCAGATGCATTTCCTGAGACAGGAACGGTGTACTGACTCTGTGATTGAGGTAAACTGCCAGCCGCTTGAGGTTCATCCCCGGCAGCTTCTCCAGCAGCAACTTGTGGAATATCTGTCTCATCTGCAAATACGGTTGCAGAGAACATGCCGAAGATCATGGCCATTGCACAAAATGCAGCGATAGCTTTTGTAAATTTCTTCACTCTAGTGTCCTCCAATTTCGAATTTCACTTTTTTGGTTAAAATTACAAGTTCTTAACCATAAAATTATACATCAAATATTGTTTAGAGTTCACAATGAAATCACAATTCTTAACAAATTAGCAAAAAATTGCTCGATTAAAACAAGAAATCACCCAAAGATGACAAAAATATTTTCCTTTTCTGCCCTTACGACAGTTCCTTTGACGATATCGCCACGCGAGAACTTATCCTTTTCGACTTCAGCAAAAGCTCTGACATAGTTCCCGGTATAGCCTTCAGCTATGGTCCTGCCGTCCTTCTCTTCGATCTTTTCTATGAGGATCTCAGTTTCCTTGCCTGTCATGGAAGAGGCGAACTCTGAAGCCAGCTCATCAGAGACTTCGATAAGCCTCTTTGCGCGGGCCTTGCGGATGCTCATGTCCATCTGGGGCATATCAGCTGCCTTCGTTCCTTCCCTTTCCGAGTACGGGAAAACATGGATCTTCGCAAACCCGAGCTTCTTTGCATATTCGATCGTCTCGGCAAATTCCTCTTCGGTCTCCTCAGGAAAACCCGTAATAATGTCTGTCGTAAGAGACATGTCAGGGAATTCGGCTCTTAATGCCTTTACCCTGTCCTCATATTCAGCCGTGGTGTATTTCCTGTTCATGCGCTTTAAGACCGTATCCGATCCTGACTGGAGCGAGAGATGGAAGTGCGGGCACAAGTGCTTAAGTTCCTTAAGGCCGCTAATAAATTCCGGAGTCATGGACTTGGGCTCAAGTGAGCCGAGCCTTAATCTCTCAAGGCCTTCTATAGAATCGATCTTCTTAAGGAGCTCTAAGAGGGACAGGATGTCTTTGCCCTGATCCTTTCCGTAAGAACAGAGGTGGATGCCTGATACGATGATCTCCTTAAAACCGCTTGATACAAGGAATTCGGCTTCTTTCAGGCATGACTCTTCGCTCCTGCTTACGACCCTTCCCCTTGCATAAGGGATAACGCAGTAGGTACAGAAGTTGTTGCAGCCGTCTTCGACCTTGATAAAGGCTCTTGTGCCTTCAGGCGATAAGACTGTGCCGAAGTCGTGGTACTCGTCCTTCTTGCTGACTTCAGGTCTTACATGGGACGCGCTGTGGGTAAGTTCCTTTCCGCGGTGCGCGAAAAACTCCTCTACCCTTGTAACCACAGTGTTCTTGTCTCTGGTACCGATTACGATATCAGCAGGCACTTCACCGTTCTTAAGCTCTGAAGCGCACCCCATCGCAACGATAACGGCGTCAGGATTGTTTTTTGCCATTCTCCTTAGCATCTGGGATGACTTACGGTCGGCTTCACCGGTTACTGAACAGGTGTTTACGATACAGACGTCAGCCTCCTCGGGCGAGTCGACATTTTCGTGCCCATTATCAAGAAACAGACGCCTTGCGGCATCTGTCTCATATTGATTGACTCTGCATCCTAATGTAAGGAAGTAAACTTTCATTACTGTCTGATCTTGATGTGTGTCTCACGGAGCTGCTGCTCTGTTACTTCGCCGGGAGCGCCGCAGAGGAGATCCTGTGCATTGCCGTTCATAGGGAAGGCTATGACTTCTCTGATGTTCTCTTCGCCGCGGAGGATCATGATCATACGGTCAACGCCCGGAGCCATTCCTGCGTGCGGCGGAGCGCCGAACTGGAATGCGCTGTAGAGCGCGCCGAACTTGGTCTTGAGCTCATCTTCGGAGTATCCTGCGATCTCAAAGGCCTTCTTCATGATCTCAAGATCGTGGTTTCTGACTGCGCCGGATGAGAGCTCTATACCGTTGCATACGATGTCGTACTGGTAAGCGAGGATCTCTTCGGGCTTCTTTGTGTTGAGTGCTTCAAGGCCGCCCTGAGGCATGGAGAAAGGATTGTGAGTGAAGATGTACTTCTTTGTCTCAGTATCCCATTCATACATCGGGAAGTCGTTGACGAAGCAGAATCTGAAAGCGTTCTTCTCGATGAGGTCGAGACGTGCGCCCAGCTCATTTCTGATCTTGCCTGCGCACTCGTTAGCACGTGCCTCATTATCGGCGATGAAGAAGATCGTATCGCCTGCTTCAAGGCCTGCGAGTTCTTTGAGTTCAGACTTCATGTCATCAGGGATAAACTTGTCGATAGGTCCCTTGTAGCTCATGTCTTCGAGGACTTCCAAGTAGCCTAAGCCGCCCATTCCGAGGTCGTCCTGCGCGAACTTTAACATCTTCTCGTGCTGGCCCTTGGAGAGCTTGGCGTGAACGTTGATAGCACGTACAGTCTTTCCGTGGAAAGCCTTGAATGTGCATCTTGAGAAGAACTCAGTAACATCCTTTATGCGGAGCGGGTTCCTTAAGTCGGGCTTGTCGGAGCCGAACTCCTCCATTGCCTGCTTGTAGGAGATTACCGGATAGGGTGCAGGTGTTACGACTGCGCCCTCAGGTGCAAACTTCTCGAATGTTGCTGTGAGGACTTCCTCGCCTGCTCTGAAGACGTCTTCCTGTGTAGCGAAAGACATCTCGAAGTCTAACTGATAGAACTCTCCGGGGGAT
This sequence comes from Oscillospiraceae bacterium, assembly GCA_902764825.1. Taxonomy (GTDB): domain Bacteria; phylum Bacillota; class Clostridia; order Saccharofermentanales; family Saccharofermentanaceae; genus Saccharofermentans. The sequence continues at coordinate 30,094 of CACWXL010000019.1, read as the reverse complement.
CTGTCTGCTCTTGCGTCCTCATCTCTGAAGCAGGGAGCGATCTGGAAATACTTATCGAATCCGGATACCATCAGGAGCTGCTTGAACTGCTGCGGTGCCTGCGGAAGTGCGTAGAACTTGCCCTTCCACTTTCTGGAAGGAACGATGTAGTCTCTTGCGCCCTCTGGTGAAGATGATGTAAGGATAGGAGTCTGGATCTCGAGGAATCCCATCTCCGTCATCTTCTGTCTTAAGAATGCGATTACATTGGATCTGAAGATGATGTTGTCCTTAACCTTCTGGTTACGGAGGTCAAGATAACGGTACTTGAGTCTTACGTCCTCTCTGATCTCCTTTGATGTCATGATCTCGAAAGGAAGCTGGCTGTATACCTTACCGAGGACATCAACCTTGTGAGCTTCAAGCTCGATCGTACCTGTAGCGATCTTGGGGTTATATGTCTCTTCATCCCTGTGCTCGATCTTACCCTGAATGGAGATGCACTCTTCCTTAACAAGGCCGTCAAGAAGTGATGTGTCACGCATAACGACCTGCAAAGTGCCGTACATGTCTCTTAAGTCGATGAAAGAAACGCCGCCGTGATCTCTGATGTTCTCGATCCAGCCGCAAACTCTTAATTCCTGACCTACGTCCTTCTCGGACAGTGAGCTGATGATCCTGTCTCTGTACTGGTTAGCCATATTCAATTCCTTTCTTCGGGGAAACAAAAAACGCCCCGAACTTAAATCTCCTTTAAGTTCAGGACGAACAAAACATGTCCGCGGTGCCACCTGATTTACTTCGCTATATATGCGAAATCTCTTTATACCGGTATGCTGCTGGAGTTGTTATTCGTCAATGGCCTCTTTCCGCTTGTCTTTCAGCCCGGGGACAAAGCTCTCTGAAGGCGACTTACCACGACTACTAGGGTCTCCGTCATCGCAATTAACGAGGCAATAGTACATCATTGCCTCGTCCATTGTCAACTTCGTTCTATAGGTAAAATGCCGAAAATCAGCGTCTTCCTCTTGCAGGTCCCCTGCCCGTTCTGCCCTTTCTGGGCTTGCCGACAAATCCGCCGGTGCCGGAAGGCTTTCTTGCAGGTGCCTGCGCGCGGCTCTTTGACGCACCTTTTCTTACCTTGGAAGCGCTCGGCTTTCCCTTCCTGCCCTTTTTGACCGGAGGTCTTCCGCCGCCTCTCTCATTGCGCTCTTCTTCGAATCCGTACTCGAAAGAGAAGTCGATCTTGTTTTCTTCCGTGTCGACCTTCTCGACCACGATCGTAACAGGCATTCCGATCGACAATATCTTGCCGCCGTGGGCACCGATCGCCCTGTATGATCTGTCATCGAAGAAGTAGTGGTCTCTTAATGTTCTGAAAGGAACGAATCCTTCGACAGTGTTTTCGAGCCTTACGAAAACACCGGCATCGATTATCGATGAGATGACGCCGTCGTAATGCTCACCGATCTTATCTGCCATGTATTCGCAGATCTTGATATCGTCCGATGCGCGCTCTGCGTCTACTGCATTGCGCTCCATGTCAGAAGAGTGCTCTGCAGCATTGTCGACCAGGCCCGCGAAATGGCTCCTCGAATTCTCTCCGTGGAGATAGCTCTTGATTATCCTGTGGATATAAAGGTCCGGATAACGTCTGATAGGCGACGTGAAATGACAGTAATACTTGGATGCCAGACCGAAGTGGCCCAGGTTGTCCGAGCAGTATCTGGCCTTAGCCATCGACCTTAACAGGAGCTCATTTAATGCCGGGAGCGCGGTCTTATCGCCGATCGTATCCATGAATCTCTGGACATCCAGAGGCTTTATCCTGCCAAAGAGCCTTCCCGAAGCACCGAAATACCTTGCGATGTTAGAGAATCTCGCGATCTTGATCGGATCGGGATCCTCATGCACACGGTAAACGAACGGGTACTTCAGGTCGAAGAACTTCTTGGCGATGAACTCGTTCGCGCAGATCATGAACGACTCGATGATGCCGTTCGTGAAGTTTATGGGGTAAGGCATGATGTCCTTAACGGTGCCGTCGTCATTCAAGATGACCTTTGTCTCAGGCATCTCAAAGCCGATCGCACCCCTTCTCTCACGCATGGACTTTAAGATCTCAGCAAGTTCCTTCATCTTAATGAGCATCGGAACGATCTCGCCGTACTCTTCCTCATCGCCCGGCTGGGGATCTGTAAGGATCCTGTAGCACTCCGTATAGCTCATTCTCCTGTCGGACTTAATGACACTCTCATAGACCTCACCGCCGTAGATGCCGCCCTCACGGTCAACCAGCATCTCTGCGGTCATGGCAAGCCTGTCAACATTGGGGTTAAGGCTGCAAAGTCCGTTAGAAAGCTTCGGCGGGAGCATCGGAATTACTCTGTCGACCAGATATACTGATGTCGCTCTCGAGAAGGCCTCAGCGTCGAGCATCGTGCCTTCCCTGACATAATTCGATACGTCAGCGATATGGACATAGAGCTTGAAATTGCCGTTCTTAAGCTTCTCAATGGAGATCGCGTCGTCAAGGTCCTTGGCGTCCTCGCCGTCGATCGTGATCGTGAGAAGGTCACGCTTATCGCGCCTGCCGCCTGCCAATTCCTTGATAATGACTTCAGGATCAGGATTTACCGGCAGCGGTTCGACTTCCTTCTGCACCTTCTCCGGGAAAGTCTGCGACAGGCCGAACTGCCTTAAGACGGTCATCATCCTGACGTCGTTGTTGCCGTAGTCGCCCAGCACCTCAGTGATGGTGCCTCTAAGGTCACCCTTGTCACCGTTGGGATTTAGGACTTCGCAAACGACGACCATGTTGAAAGGCGCGCCGTTCAAGTGGTTCTTATCGATCTCGATAGCGCCGTAGTCCGTGCTCCTGAACGAAGGATCGGGAATAACGGCAGCGCCCGTCGGTGTCTGCCTCAATATGCCGATGACCTGGTTCTTAACCTGCAGCGGGCCTCTCGGCGCCTGGTCAGCCAAAGTCTCCGGAAGTACCGTTGATGCTTCCTTCGCCTTGATCACTCTGTTTCTCTTATGCTGGCTCTCGCTCATTCTTTCAGCGAAGCCGGATCTCTTCTTTTTGTTTTCCATCTCTTAATTCCTCTTTTCATTTTCTATATCTTACTACATGTTTGCGGCGGCGGGCCTTAAAGTTTACGGCAGACTTTATATTGCCCTTCCGCCACCGCGAGCAACCCGCTCGCTATCTCAAACGGCCTTTTTTTCATCAAAAAAGATAGAAAAAGGCGATTTTCTATCTTAAACGCCATTTTTTCGAGCATTTGAGATAGAGCTCTTGCGAAGGGCTCGAAAAAATCACCAGCGCACAACATAAAAAAGCCGCCTCGGTCAGAGACGGCTTTGAAGTTCAAGTTCTTAAGGTCCTTACCAAGCCTTTACCATGGAAAGGTAGAGAACGACAGAAACGATCGCGAACAAAACGCAGCAGATAACTGTCCATGTCTTGAGCTGCTCTTCCAATGTTCTGCCCTTAGCCTTGTTGTAGTATGAGTCGGAAGAACCGCCTGCGACTACACCGATACCCTGGTCATTACCTTCCTGAACGAGAAAGAGAATGATGATGGCAATTGCCAGGATTATATCTATAACAGTAAGAACGATATTCAAAGTTGTCATCTGTTCTATGCCCCCTTTAATAGTTAAGCCTATGAATAATAACACATGGCTTTTACTTATGCAAACTGCAATCATTGCCATTTTCCGCGGGGAAAACGGCAATGATCACATTATTTACTTTTTTGCGCCCTTAATGAGCTTGGATATCTCGCTTACGGCAAACGGGACGATCGCCAGAGGCAGGATAATGAGCCATGCCATGGGGTTAAGTGCCACGTTGTTAAAGATCGTATTAACGCCCGGGATGTAGATGACTGCAACGAGCAATACGAGTGAGATTCCTACGGCGATGTTCATCATCCTGTTGGAGAAGAGTCCGAGCTTGAATACGGAAATGCTCTCGGATCTTGCGGCAAATGCTCTGAAGAGCTCAGCGAGGATCAGTGTTGCGAAAGCTACCGTACGAGCTACATCGATGGGATGTACGCCCTTAACGCCGATTTCAGCCAGAGCACCGGAGAAGAAGAACGTGCTTCCGTTGTTCGTCATCATGAGGGCAACGATGAATGATGTTGCTACTGCTACGAACAAGCCGATGGACTGCATTGCGATGTGGCGCATCATGGACTTGTTGATGATGGGCTCGTGCTTTGATCTCGGCGGAACCTTCATGATGCCGGGCTCGGCCTTTTCGCGGCCAAGAGCGAGAGCCGGGAACGAGTCAGTGATGAGGTTGAGCCAGAGGAGTTGGATCGCAGTCAAAGGTGCTGCGATGCCGGGTACCAGCGTCTTCGGAACGAGCGAGAGCAGGAAGATTACGAGGATCTCGCCTACGTTGCATGAGAGGAGGAATCCTACGAACTTTCTGATGTTCGAGTAGATCGTTCTGCCCTGCTCGACTGCCTTTACGATGGTCGCGAAATTATCATCCATCAGGATCATGTCAGCCGAGTTCTTGGAAACGTCTGTGCCGGTGATGCCCATTGCGACACCGATATCTGCAGACTTCAGTGCCATGGCATCGTTAACGCCGTCGCCTGTCATTGAAGCGATGTGGTCATTTTTCTTGAGAGCTGAAACGATGCGGACCTTGTGCTCAGGAGATACACGGGCGTAAACGCTTGTCTTCTCTACTACTTCGAGGAGGTCTTCGTCGCTCATCTTGTCGAGTTCTTCGCCGGAATAAGCTTCCATGTGCTTCTCGTCGCGCATTTCGAGATTGTCGGAAATGGCAACTGCGGAATCCTTGAAGTCGCCGGTGATCATGACGGCTCTGATGCCTGCTTCCTTACATACTGCGATAGCGTCCTTGGCTTCCTTACGTGCAGGGTCGATCATACCGATGAGACCTAAGAATGTCATATTCTCTTCGTCTGCGAAGGTTGCCTTGGATCCGTCACCGTGCTCCTTGGTAGCAAAAGCGAGGACACGGATAGCTTGGATAGCGTAGTTGTGATTGACCTCACGGATCTCTGCGCGCTTCTCATCTGTCATCTTCTCAACACCGCGGGGTGTGAGGATCGAAGAGCAGCGTGAGATAACGATGTCCGGAGCGCCCTTTGTGAAGCTGATCCACTTGCCTTCTTCGATACCGGAGTGGTATGTGGTCATCATCTTACGGTCAGAGTCGAAAGGAAGCTCTGTCTCTCTGGGATATGTGTGCATTGTCTCCTCACGGAGCATTCTTGCCTTCATGCCGAGAGTCGTGAGCGCGCCCTCAGTAGGGTCGCCGATGCAGGAATAATCCTTCTCGCTCTCCTTAACGATAGAAGCGTCATTACAGAGGACTGATGAGAGGATAAGTGCCCTGAGGTCGCCTTCGATCTTGACGGGCTTGCCGCCTTCGTCGACGATGTTGCCGACAGGAGCATATCCGCCGCCTTCGACGTTGTATTTCTTCTCACCGTCAAAGAGGACCTTAACGGTCATCTGGTTCTGTGTGAGTGTACCTGTCTTATCGGAGCAGATAACGTCTACGCAGCCAAGAGTCTCAACTGCAAGGAGCCTTTTTACGATAGCGTTGTTCTCTGCCATCTTTGTCATGCCGATCGAAAGGACGATCGTTACGACTGCAGCAAGACCTTCAGGGATAGCTGCGACAGCAAGTGATACAGCTGTCATGAGAGCGTCTTCCCAAGGCTGCTTCTGTACGAAGATATCCACGAGAAGAACGATGATGCATACGAGGATGCAGACGACAGCAAGGATCTTGCCGAGCTTATTTAAGCTCCTCTGGAGAGGTGTCTCCTCGTCTTCCATTGTCGTAAGCTTTGTAGCGATCTTACCGAGCTCGGTATCCCTTGCCGTTGCAACAACGACGCCCTTTGCTCTTCCGTATGTAACTGCAGTACCCATGTAGAGCATGTTCTTGCGGTCACCGAGCGTGCAGTCTTCAGGAAGGACAGCTGAAGCGTCTTTCTCGACTGCAACAGCCTCACCTGTAAGGGATGCCTCCTCAGCCTTCAGAGAGCTTGATTCGATAAGTCTCATGTCTGCCGAGATCGAGTCGCCGGCGTCGATAGCGATGACGTCACCGACTACGACATTCTCGGAATCAACCATGTGGAGCTTGCCGTCACGGATGACCTTTGTCTGGGGTGAGCTCATCTTCTTAAGAGCTGCAAGAGCCTGATCGGCTTTACCTTCCTGGTAAACGCCGAGGCATGCGTTAAGGATTACGATAGCAAGGATGACTATAACGTCGATCCACTCTTCGAATCCGCCGCCGCTCTTAAAAGCCATATATGCAGAGAGTGCGGCTGCTGCGATAAGGATGATTACCATCGCGTCTGCGAACTGCTGCAGGAATCTCTTCCAGAGCGGTGTCTTCTTTTCTTCACCTAAAGAGTTAGGACCGTTCTTGGCATATCTTAAAGATGCCTCGTCCGAAGTAAGACCTCTGACCAGGTCTGTGTCTATTTCTTGTGCGATCTGTTCAGCGGTTACTGAATATGGTTTTGTCATTTTATATTTCTATCCTCATTTTCTGGGGGTTACCCGAAAAGAAATTATACTATATTTTTGAGGTTTAAATAAAAGTGCCCCCTCGTCATTTGTACGAATCGGGGGCTTCCATGGAAATTTCCATAGGGATTTTGCATAGTTTGTGGATGCCGGATGACCGCCAGGCGGCTGCTCAACGCTTACTCGTCCTCGTGCGGCTCGTCACCGGGCTGGACACCCCAGATATATTTTTCGAGTTCTGAGACAGTATCTTCCTCCATAAGTGCCTTCGAGAACTGTGTCTCGTAGAGTTCGCGGTAAACTCCTTCCCTGCCCAGGAGTTCCTTGTGGGTGCCGCGCTCAGCGATCGTGCCGTCCTTAACGACCAGGATCTCATCGGCCGCAAGGATCGTGGATAACCTGTGTGCGATAAGGATGCTCGTCTTGCTCTTTATGATCGGATCTATCGCATCCTGGATCTTCTTCTCGGAGATCGAATCGAGCGCCGACGTAGCCTCGTCGAAGATAAATATCGTAGGGTCTTTGAGGATGATTCGTGCGATCGAGATACGCTGTTTCTCGCCGCCCGAGAGCTTAAGGCCGCGGTTGCCGACTTCAGTATCAAGGCCCTTTTCCTGCTTCTCGACAAAGTCCCAGATATTGGCTTTCTTGAGAGCCGCGATCATGTCCTCTTCAGTCGCATCAGGCTTGGCGTAAAGAAGATTTTCCCTGATCGTACCGTTGAAGAGATAAGTCTCCTGCGATACGACGCCGACCTGGTTTCTTAAGAAGGTCAGGTCTAATTTTCGCACGTCGATGCCGTCGAAAGTAACAGAGCCCGCATCGACATCGTAGAGTCTCGGAATGAGGTTTACGATGGTACTCTTGCCTGAGCCCGAAGGTCCGACGATCGCAATGCTGCTGCCTGCTTTAAGAGTGAAGTTGATGTCCTTTAATATCTTTTTCGATTCATCGTAAGAGAATTCCACGTGCTCGAAAACAACATCTCCCTTGACCGTCTCAGGAGTTACCGCATCGTCAGCATTCTTGATATCAACAGGAATGTCAAAGTAGTCGAAGATACGCTTGAACAGAGCCATCGACCTGATCCACTCGACCTGGATATTCAGAAGGCTGTTGACCGGCATATACATCCTGCCAAGGAGCGATACGAGGACCGTGATATCACCGATCGTAAGGTCAGAATCGTACTTCATCATGAGAATGCCGCCAGCAAGGTAGATCAGCATAGGGCCGACGCTCGTAAAGGTCGTAAGAACGACTCTGAACCAGCGGCCTGCCATGCTCTCCTTGATGTTAAGACCGATCATCTTGCGGTTGGCTTTCTCGTATCTGTCATATTCATATTTCTCTTTGCCGAAGAGCTTTACGAGGAGCTGGCCGCTTACGGACAACGTCTCATTCAAGATGCCGTTGACCTCATCATTTACCTGCTGTGATTCATTGGTAAGCTTCCATCTCTGCTTGCCGGCTTTCCTCGTCGGAACAGTAAAGATCGGCACGATGACGATGCCCACGAGCGCCAGGATCCAGTTCTTCTGGAACATTGCGATCATGGCGATTATGAGCGTAATTGAATTCGACAGAATGCTGCTGAAAGTATTCGTTACGACAGCCTTTACGCCGTCGATGTCACTCGTCATCCTTGTTATGATGTCGCCCTGGTTATTAGACGTGAAAAACTTCTGGCTCATCTTCTGCAGGTGCGAGTACATCTGGTTTCTCATGTCGAACGTAATGTGCTGCGCGATCCAGGTATTTATGTATGTCTCGGCGACTCCGATAAGGCTTGCCACGAGCGTCACTGCAAGGGACAGTGCGATATAAAAAACGAGTGCTTTGAAGTCCTTTTTAAGAAGGCCTTCATCCAGGATCTTGCCCGTCAGGATCGACGGCAGGAGCGAGAAAAACGACGATACGATTGTGCAGATGAGCACTAAGATCAGCTGCTTCGTGTAAGGCTTCAGATATGAGAAAACGCGCTTTAATAATTCAGGCGTGACCTTCGGCTGGTTCTTCTTCTCTTCTTCTGTCAGGTACTGCCCGCCCATCGGGCCGCCCATTCTTCCTCCGGGTGGCATAATCAGCCCTCCTTATTTTCGCGCTTGATAAACCTATAAGTTCGGTAGTTGTTCTATGCTACTTTTACCACAGAATGGAAATTTTGAAAATGCAAACGCGGCTCCCTAACCGGAAGCCGCGCCTATGAGAAACAAAAAACATTTAAAACTAACTTAAATGTCGAGGGTTCCTATTCAAGTTCCCTTGTAAGCATTATATTCGATTTCATCAAATTCCAATGGTGTCAAATTGCCCTTATCTTTTGGGTAAACTTTGGGCGAAAATATACCAAATCAACAATTCGATTTTCAAAGCATTTCCGCCATAAATAACCCGCAAACATGCGGAAAATCAGCCTTGGAGCTTCATGTAGCCTTCCTTGATCCAGCCGAGCTTTCTCATGATCTCGCTGAAGAGAAAAGAGAGCACTGCAGGTGTGAAAATGCAGATGCAGAACATACCGAGCCATGCATACCAGTTAAGTGTGCCGGACTCAGACATAGCGGAGAAGCATCCGATAGGACCTACGAGACCGCATGTGCCCATGCCTGCTGCAACACCGTTGCACTCGAGCTTGAAGATCATTGTAGCCATAGGGCCTGTGATCGCGGAAGCGAGAGTTGCAGGGATCCAGATCTGAGGGTGAACGACGATGTTAGGCATCTGGAGCATTGATGTGCCGAGGCCCTGCGAAACGATTCCGCCCCACTTATTCTCTCTGTAAGATGCGACAGCGAAGCCGACCATCTGAGCGCAGCAACCTGCAAGAGCAGCGCCGCCTGCGATACCTGCGATACCGATTGAAGCGCAGATAGCTGCAGAAGAGATAGGAAGTGTGAGTATGATACCTACGACAACGGATACGATGATGCCCATGACGAACGGATGGAGCTGTGTTGTTGTATTGATGAATTCGCCGAGCCAGTTCATTACGACTGCAACTGCAGGACATGTAAGATATGCAACGAGCGAACCGATGCCCAGTGTAACTATAGGTGTTACGAGAATATCTACCTTGGTCTCCTTGGAGACGAACTTGCCGAATTCAACAGCAACGATTACCGCAATGAATACTCCCAAAGGGCCTGCCGCATAGGGCTTTCCGGGATATGCATTAGCGAATGTTCCGACTGCTGCTGCACATGCCATAACGAGCATAGGTGCCTTTAATGCAACAGCGATTCCTACACCGATAGCAGCGCCAGTGGCAGCGGATGCAAGCTTGCCTGCTTCAGCAAGATAATGTGCGAACTTTACGATCGGATAAAAATCCACCATTCCCAGATATTTTGCCAATGTCGAAAGAATAGTTCCGATAAGAAGCGAAGCGAAAAGTCCCTGCGCCATGCCGCCCATTGCATCAACAAAGTATGTCTTTGCTGAGATCTTAATGTCCTTGGCAGCTAGGAATTCCTTAAATGTTCTCTTCTTCTTAGCCTTTGATTTGCCCATGTTAAGCCCCTCCTTGAGTACCTTTGCGTACTTATTGGCAAAATAATATCATTCGCATTCTTATATTTGTAATATTACATTTGCTATTTTAGGCGCCCCGAAGCCTGTCTAATGGGTGTAAGTTGCACAAAGCAGAGAGTTTATCTTTTAGCTTAAGAATGTATAGAATTGAAAAGGCTGCTCCAAGACAAGTGAACAGCCTTCTGCAACATCAATCTTTCTTGCGCCTCTCAATTACAATCGCTGAAGCAATAACCAAAGTATTAAGGATGACCCAACCTGCAACAGCACCTCTGCTCATATAATAACCGGCTATAGCAGATTCAACTGAATCAGGATAATACTTGGGAGTATCACCTGAAGAAAACGGAACTGAATTATGCTTTCCCATAAGAGCAAACACATCATAGACATTAAGTCTGTTCCGAGGAACAATTTCCGCATAAAAGTAACACTTTTGTCCATCGTCTTGAACAAAATCTTTTAAATCGGAATTTTTGAGCTCAAAGATCAGTCTGCAATTTCCATCATAAAGATTCGTCATCCAGCCTTTTTGGATATCACTCAGTCTGAACTCACCCGCGCATTTCTCGCGTAATGTTTGATCGACAACACTAATCGGATGTATCTGAACAGCGATATCTTGTTCTTCAGGCACTTCCTTAACAGATACCGGAACAAATAACTCGTCGTTCATGTTAGGTGTCGCTTTAGACAAGTAACTCACAACAAATAGTATTAGAGTACTGACTATAAAAAACATCGCACAAACTGGAATTGATATAACTTTACTGCGTCTCATAATCAACACTGCCTACAAGAATACTACTGACAATCTAAAAAACATGGGCAACAGAGTAATGCATAATCTATTATCCCCCATTTTAATAATAATAAACAGACAGGATCAGAAAGCTCTGCCCATATAGATTATCCAACCGACAGACAAAAATACACAAATAATGGTTAATCCCAATAAAACTGCATACTGAACTTTGTGTTTGTTTCTCAGCGCATGGTTGATCGGGACAAACAATGCACAAGAAACTATAAACACAGACAACCCGATTGCAACTGATATCAAGCAATGTATATAGAGTTCTTTCTTAACGTTATTTTTCAGCGACTCAAATACCTTAGCTAATTCATCACTGTTATGAGCATCCTCAATTTTAAGATCAACAATGGGATTTACTCTGCGAATGTACGGATCAATGCCATATTCAAGAGCAATGGCAGAGCTATCGCTATCTGCTTGAATTGAATCGTCATAGATATAAAGCGCCAATCGGCCATCTGCATTAAAATACAGCACTTCAAATACAGTACCTGCAGGATATACGGTCCCATCTGTGTCTTCTATATCAAATTCAAATGAAGCATTCTCTTTACATGAATAGAAATAATTTTTTGAATATCCATCGTAATTCTCATACACATTTGTCAGAACAAATGCCAGCGAGACTATCACAGCCTCAATAACACTAATCAACAGAGCTCTTTTTTCGATCTTTATACTATTCATTGTCAGTTAATTCTCCACATAATAGGATAAAAAAATGTGCCTCCGTCTCTTATAATCTGTTTTTTACTATCTAACCTGTATCTATAACATCCACTCGTAAATAGACATTTTTCTCTGCAATGATAAACAAATGGTCGAACGCGCGTTTTTCAATCAAAACAATAGTTGACTATTGATTTAATCGCACTTTTGCAGTCTTCTCACTAACAGTCTCGCCCGAAATGAATATTAGCAGACAGGATGTCATCATTTTCATAACCAATCGTCACCTTTTCCCATATCGTACTTGTTATATACAATTAGAGAAAGAAACTAAAGATTGGAATATAATATACATCAGATATGGGGGCACTCAAATGAAATCCAAGGGGAAGATCATCTGCAATAAAATAATGTATACGCTCTTTAATGATGTAGCGCTTTTTGGACTGCTGTTTTTGACCTACTCAGCTTCGCGTGCGGTTCCGTATATTCCAAAATTTGGGGTGATTCTTTTCATATTTGTTATTATTGTCATTCCTTTTTTCTATCTTCGCAGGGCTTTGACGACAGCCGGTGATCTTTATGATTCTGAAGATGACGATACATTGTTTGTTATCCTCAAACTGTTATTCTTTGGCATAAACATTTTCGGTTTTTCTGTCTTCTTCGCCGGACCGGTGTTAGCGCTTACGCTTATGGGAGTTAACACGTTCCTCGTCTCCGGAACACAGTACTACAGGATATTACTTCTTTTGCGTGGCAAATATAAGAGATGTGAAGTAAAGATCATTGATGTAAAAAAGCACACAGTTTATTTGCGCAAAGGTGTAAGCGAGTTCTTTTTCGTAGCTGAGATTAGGTACGACAATGATGGTACTGATTCAATATGCATTGACAGATACACTTATCTGCGGATAAAAGCTAAAGAATCTACAAAAGCCTGCCTTATAACGTACCCTTTTCCAAAAGGCAGAACGTATTTTGAATTATACCCGGTGAACTAACCTTTCAGGTATGCTGCCACATCAAAATCATAAACTTTTACGAGCATTTCCGGTGCCAGCGCTTCAGCTATGTCACCATCGAAAACGATCTTACCGTCCTTCATCATGACGGCTCTTGTGCAGCACCTTTTTGCCTGCTCCAGATCGTGGAAAACAGCGACCAGGGTGTTATTGATATCACCGGTCTTCCCTGCTGCCCAGCTGTTAAGTTTGTCGCAGAGTTCTGCTCTGTATTTGATATCAAGATTGTTGCCCGGTTCGTCAAGGAAAAGGAACGGTGATCTTTGCGCGAAAGTCCTTGCCAAAAGCACTCTCTGGAGCTGTCCGCCGGAGAGCTCATCTAAGTGTCTTGCTTTAAACTCAAGGATGCCGCAGCCTTCCATGCACTTGACCGCGAACTGGGCTGCTTTAGGATCAGTACCAAAGAGCGAATTGCCTGACGTTGCATAAGTTCCTAAGAGCACCGTCTCATTAACCGTATAAGGGAAATAAATCTCATTGGTCTGAGGCATGAGAGCTATGAGTTTTGCGATATCTTTACGCCTCATTGAAGAGACTTCTTTGCCGTCAATGAGGACTTCTCCATCATGTGGAATAAGGCCTGAAAGAACACGTAAAAGTGTCGTCTTACCGGAGCCGTTAGCACCACCGATAAAGACCTTCTCACCAGGATTAATCACAAGGTTAATGTCGTTGAGAATCATATTCTTGCCGTAGCTGGCGCTCATGTTTTTACAGATTATATTCATGCGCGTTTCCTCCTTGAAGCGAAGAAAACATAGGCGAAGAACGGTGCGCCGATAAGGGCCGTTACTGCGCCAACGGGGATCTCGCGCGGTGATAACAAAGTCCTGGATATGAGATCGCACAGTGCCATGAATGCGCCGCCGTAGATGAATGACATCGGCAGCACGAGCTTGTGTGAAGGTCCGAAGATCTTTCTTACGACGTGAGGTGCGGCAAGATCTACAAATCCGATGACGCCCGTAAATGCTACTGATACGCCGGTCAGGAGTGCGCAGATAAGGATCGAGATGATCTTGGTCTTTTTCGAATCCACGCCCATGGCCTGAGCCTGAAGGTCGCCGAAGCTCATGATGTCCAGTTTTCGAGACATCAGCATAAGGAAGATAAGACCGACGATGCATACCGGCAGCATGATAGCGCAGTGGGTCCAGCTCCTTGCGGAGAACGAGCCCATCATCCAGAGGTGGAGCTGCTTGGAATTGTCCGAATAGAGCGAGGATAAGAAGTTCATTATGCCGTTTACGAAAAGCGACAGGATCATACCTATCAGGACGACTGTCGTGTTAGATACGCTCCTGTCGATCGCGGACGCCAGCATAAGTGCACCGACGACTGTTATGAGTCCGAATACGAAGCCTGCGAAAGGAAGCATGAATCCTGCAAGAACAGGAATTGATATCTCAAGGATAATGACGAGCGCTGCGCCGAGCGATGCGCCGGATGAGACGCCCAAAGTGTAGGAAGAAGCCAGAGGGTTCTGCAAAAGTGCCTGCATGCACGCGCCGCTTATGGAGAGTGCGCCTCCGACCATGAACGCCATGAGGGCTCTGGGCATTCTGATGGTCCAGAAAATGGAATCCAGCATCGGCTCGATGCCGTCAGGTGTTCCCCTGCCCGTGATGTGGCCTCCGATTATGCCGAAGAGGTCTTTGAGCGAGATGTATACGCTTCCCTGCCTTATCGCCAAAAGCAATATAAAAAGGCACAGGACGGCCGATATTGCTATCTTTAGTCCTGTGCCTCTTTTAGTCATAACAGTTACTCGTCGGGTATTAACCGGAAATTAACCGAAGACCTTTGAGATGAAATCATTTGCAGTGTCATCAAAAGTCTTGGTGAAGTCGTTGAACTTATCGGAATAGATGAGCTTAGCCCACTCGAGTGTTGCCTCGGCAACGTGCTGGTTAGGACGTGAGCAGAGGTCCTCATTTACTGCATATACAGCGCCGTTTTTGATGGCATTGACATTCTCCCAGCCGGGAAGGGCCTTTACCTGATCTGCTGCATCGGGCATCCAGTTGCAGTCCATAAGTATGATGTCAGGATTAGCTGCGATAGCTTCCTCGATGGAGATGGAAAGCCATCCTTCCTTGTCGCCGAAGGCATTCTTGGCACCGATTGCTTCGAGCATCTCGTTCATGTATGTGCCCTTGCCGAATGTGTAGATCGTAGGAAATTCAGCGGAAGGAACGTTCATCATTACGAGAACTGTCTTCTGCTCTTCAGCGGGGATGTTCTTGCCGATCTCTTCAATGCCTGCCATGAAAGCCGTAAAGCCCTTTGAATAAGCGAGAGCCTCCATGCCCTTGCCTACGCATGCACCGATGAACTCGAGATCTTCGCAGATGCCGGAGATCGAAGAAGGTGAAGGAATGTCAGCAACGCAGATTCCGCTGTCAACAAGTGACTGGAAAGGTGATGTGCCGCCTACAGAGCTCATACCTGATGTGAAGACGATATCGGGAGCAAGTGCTGCGATAGCTTCGTTGTCAGGGCTCATCATATCGAACTGGGGGATATCAGCCTTGAGCTTGTCTGCATAAGAAGCAGAGTTTGTGTCGATGCCGATGATCTTGTCTGCAAGACCTAAATCGATAAGGAACTGTGTTGTGGAAGGTGCCATGGATACGATCTTCTCGACCTTCTCAGGTACCTTGATGTCGTTGCCTGCACGGTCCTTTGTAGGGATTGCAACATTTAACTCATTTACGATCTCCTTGCCTTCAGATACGAGTGACTCGATCTCGGAAGGAACCGTAACTGTAGGAACAGTAACATTTGTGTTGTTGCAGCCTGTTGCAAGCGCCAGTGTGGCTGCGGCTGCAAGGATAATTGAAAGAATCTTCTTCATTCTTAGTAAAACCTCCTAACAAAGCGAAAACGTCATTGTCTTCTTATTGTTCGACTAAATTATAATATTCAACCTACTTTTGAGGTATACTTATTGGCAACTGTTCTATATCTAAAATCTATGCGCAAATAAGGATTTTTATTATGAAGATTAACAACATACTTGCAGACAAGACCCCTACGATCTCTTTCGAGGTATTCCCGCCCAAGGCTGAGACAGGTCTTGATGACGTAAAAGCTGCCGCAGGCGCGATCGCTGCACTGGGACCCTCGTTCATGTCCGTCACATACGGCGCTGCGGGCTCTACTTCCAAACTCACGGTCGAAGTCGCTTCGAGCATCAAGAGCCTTTACGGCGTTCCCGTAATGCCCCACCTCACATGCGTTGCCTCCACCAAAGAGCATGTTGCTAATATGCTTCGCCAGATTCGCGAAAACAATATCGACAACATCATGGCTTTAAGAGGCGATCTTCCCAAGGACGGCGTTGTCTGCAACGATTATGTACATGCATCAGACCTCATCAGGGATATCAGAGCGCAGGATCCCGACATCTGCATCGGCGGCGCGTGCTACCCTGAAGGACACGTTGAGAGCGCCCACAAGTCTGAAGACATTCACTTCTTAAAGGAGAAGGTCGACGCAGGCTGTGATTTCCTTACGACGCAGATGTTTTTCGACAACAACATATTCTATAACTTCCTTTACAGAGTTAAGGACGTCGGCATCAATGTCCCCATCGTTCCGGGCATCATGCCTATCACGACTGCAAAGCAGTTATCAAGATCAGTCCAGCTCTCCGGCACCAGCGTTCCCGAGCGCTTCAAGGCAATAGTCGACCGCTTTGGCGATGACCCTGTCGCAATGCGCCAGGCTGGCATCATTTACGCCACAGAGCAGATAATCGACCTCATCGCAAACGGCATCACGCACATTCACGTATATTCCATGAATAAGCCTGAGGTCGCTTCCGATATACTCTATAACCTCAAGGGGATCATAGGATAATGCCTTTAGGAGTCGAGATACCTGTCAAAGAAGTCCAGCGCTACATGGGTTACCGCGGTATGGTCGATATCGCGCCCGACATTCAGGCTAAGATCAGCAAAGCCATTGATATGCTCGGCGCCCAGTCGCACCCGAGGATCGTTACCAAAGAATACCCCTTAAGAGTAAGAGGCAACGACATCACTATCTATAACGATACTGAAGAGATCGTCCTTACTTCCGAGTCACTTGCGAGGAACCTTAAGGGCTGCTGCGGAGCGATCCTGCTTGCTGCAACGATCGGTCCTGCCTGCGACATGCTCGTAAGAAGGGCTTCCGTTACATCTTCAGCTGACGCTTCAATCTATCAGGCAGCAGGCGCTGCAGCAATCGAAGCATTCCTTGACGACCAGAACGCTAAGCTCGAGAAAGAATACGAGGCACAAGGGCTCTTCCTAAGACCCCGTTTCTCACCCGGCTACGGCGACTTAAAGCTCGATCACCAGAAGGACTGGTTCAGGCTCCTTGATATTTCCAAACAGATCGGCGTGGAACTTACGGATTCGCTCCTGATGGTTCCCACAAAGTCCGTTACCGCACTTATCGGTATCGGCATAGATAAGAGCAAGGTCGGCTGCTCCGGATGTTCCGGCTGCAATAAGCACGACACCTGCGCATTTTCGAAAGAGGACAAATAAACATGAACTTAAGAGACAGACTTGGCAAAGAATGGTTATTCTGCGACGGCGGCACCGGCTCCATCCTTCAGAAGATGGGACTTAAGGGCGGCGAACTGCCTGAGACATGGAACCTTACAAGGCCTGACGACATCAAATCGCTTAACAAGGGCTATTTCGAGGCCGGCTCAAACATCGTAAATACAAACACTTTCGGTGCCAACAGATTCAAATACGACAACGTGACCGAGATCGTTACCGCTGCAGTTAAGATCTGTCAGCAGGCTCGAAAAGAAGCAGGCCGCGAGTCTGACGCCTATGTAGCGATCGACGTCGGTCCTACAGGAAAGCTCCTGGAGCCCATGGGAGATCTCCCCTTCAATGAGGCAGTCGATGTTTTCGCTGAGATAATAAAAGCTGGCTACGAAGCAGGCGGCGACGTCGTCGTTATCGAGACGATGAGCGACTCATATGAAGCCAAGGCAGCTGTAGTTGCTGCAAAAGAAGTATGCGACCTGCCCATTATCGTCACGATGGTCTACGACGAGACAGGTAAGCTCCTTACCGGCGGCGGAGTCGAAGGCACGGTCGCGATGCTGGAAGGCCTTAAGGTCGATGCTATCGGCATTAACTGCGGCTTCGGTCCTAAGCAGATGCTCCCTATCGCAGAGCGCCTCGTTAAGTGCTGCTCACTCCCTATCGTAGTAAACCCCAACGCAGGGCTTCCACGTACTGAGAACGGCATGACGGTTTATGACGTCGATCCTGACGATTTTGCTTCCGTCATGGAGCAGATCGCTAAGCTCGGCGTACACGTTATGGGCGGCTGCTGCGGCACGACGCCTGATCACATCAGCAAGATGATAAATACCGTCAAGATGCTTCCGTTCGTGGAGCCCACGGTCAAGAACGATACCTACGTTACGAGCTTTGCCGACTGCGTAAAGATCGGGAAAAAGCCCGTTATAATCGGCGAGAGGATCAACCCTACCGGCAAGAAAAAGCTCCAGCAGGCACTCCGTGACAACAACATCGATTATCTTCTGACTGAAGCACTGAAGCAGGAAGAAGCCGGCGCTCACATTTTGGACGTCAATGTAGGTCTTCCTGAGATCGATGAGCCTTCCATGATGGAGGACGTCATCCTGAAGATCCAGTCTGTCACGAATCTCCCTCTGCAGATCGATACGACCAATATCGAAGCATTGGAGCGCGGCATGCGCATCTACAACGGCAAGCCCATGATCAACTCCGTTAACGGCAAGGAAGAGAACATCAAGGCCGTTATGCCTCTGGTTGCTAAATACGGTGGTGTCCTGGTCGCACTCCCTCTGGACGAGGGCGGCATCCCTGAGACATCTGACGGAAGGATCGCGATTGCAAAGCGCATCTATGAAGAGGCCGACAAATACGGCATTCCTCGAAAAGACATCGTCATCGACGGTCTTGCAATGACTATCTCATCAGACCCTGACTCCGCCATCGCGACACTTGATACAGTAAGGCGTGTAAGAGATGAATTCTCAGGTCACTCGATCCTCGGCGTATCGAATATCTCATTCGGTCTTCCCGCGCGTGAACTCGTCAATTCGCACTTCCTTACAATGGCAATGCAGAACGGCCTTTCCTGCGCGATCATCAACCCGTGCAACGGCCCCATGATGGCATCCTACAGATCATTTAACGCACTGATGAACTTAGACCCGAACCTTCAGGAATTCATCACGGCATTCAAGGATTACGTCGCAGGCTCTACGACTGTCGCTTCAAGCGCGAAGAGTTCAGCGTCTTCATCCGGCGCCGTACTCACTTTAGGCGAAGCGATCGAGAGAGGCGTCGTCGGAAGAGCCTCCGAAGCGATGCGTGAAGAACTCGCCTCCGGCCGTGATTCACTTGAGATAATAGACGCCGAGCTGATTCCTTCACTTGACCGCGTCGGCAAAGGCTTCGAGAAAGGAACAGTATTCCTTCCCCAGCTCCTCATGAGCGCAGATGCCGCAAAGGCAGCCTTCGCAGTAGTCAAGGAAGCGATGGCCGACAAGCCGCGCACGACCAAGGGCCAGGTCATCATGGCCACCGTAAAGGGCGACATCCATGACATCGGCAAGAACATCGTAAAGGTAATGCTCGAGAACTACGGCTACGATGTAATCGACCTGGGCAAGGACGTTCCGCCCGAAGTCATCGTCGACTGCGCCATCGAGAACAACATAAGAGTCGTCGGCCTCTCTGCCCTCATGACAACAACGGTTGCTTCTATGGAAGAGACTATTAAGCTCATGCGCGAGAAAAAGCCTGACACCAAGATCGTTGTCGGCGGCGCCGTAATGACGCCCGAATACGCAGACCAGATCGGTGCTGACGCTTATGCAAAGGACGCTATGGCGACAGTAAGATACTGCGATTCGGTTTTCGAGGGCATGATAAGATAAAGCACCGGTGTGCATTTCACGTTAGTTTCATATTAGTTGTTCATATTAAAATTCCGGCTAACCCTGAAGTTTAGCCGGAATTTTTATCGTTTTACAAAAACAGTTCAGTGCAGATTTCAGGGTAAGCCTGAACTTTAGCCTGAATATTGTGCATGCGGTATGGGACAGGCGCGATGATCACAGCCATTTCAAAGCCAAGCGGTCTCTTACTTTCCCATCTTCTTCGCCTTCACGAGATTAACGATACCCGCGATGATAAGGGCCAGAAGTCCTGCAAGGCCGACGATGCCCGTTATGTTAACGATGAAGTTGGCCGGATTGTCATACTGATGAGCGAGATAATCGTAAAGTGAATACAGAGCCCAGCCCCAGAACGGTGCGGCGATAAGGCATGCAAAACCTTGTACTTTATACTTTTCATTCATGGTGTCAGATTCCCTTTACCTTCCTCGCGAGTTCTACCGCGATACCGAATTTGCCGAATGAATGGTTGGCTTCATTAAGACCTTCAGGTGTGTAATCAGGCTGGTCGACGACATCGCCCGCAACGAGGAAATCATAGAGCTCAAACCCGTGGAAATCACACACCGCCTGAACTCCGGCAAGCTCCATCTCGACTGCCAAGCAGCCTTCTTCCTTGCGCTTTCTGACGTTCTCACGTGTCTCGCGGTACAAAGCATCCGTCGTCCAAACTCTTCCCTTGATATAGGGATATCCGTTGTCTTCGAAAAAACTCCTCATGAAGTCCGCATTCTTAATGGCGATGTAATCAGCGGGCGGAGCATAGTGATAGCTCATGCCCTCGTCGCGGTAAGCTTCTGTCGGGATGATGTATCTGCCTGAGGTCTTCTCAGGATCGAGCGCGCCACATGAACCGAAAAGAATGAACTTATCAGCGCCGGTTTTCCAGTTGACTTCAATGAAATCAGTAGCCGCCTGCGCAGAACCCATCTCGGAGATATAAAGAACCGCTTTCATACCGCCGATATCGAGAAGATGTATCGGTCTGATCTTATTGACCGAACCTAATTCGGACACCTGTTCGTTCGGATATTTCGCGAGTGCTTCTTCAAATATCTCACGCGAAAAAGTAACGATCGCCGTATCGCAAATATGCTTCCTCTCACCGAAAAAAGAACCCGGCGTTACTATCGCTTCGCTCTTATCATCAAAAGAATCCGTGATCATCTTAACCTCTTTGCTTGCCGCCTATTCCCCAGTTCTCCAGAGGCGGTTCGTTAATGATAATGAACACGTCGGCAGGATCTACCGACAGTCTGCTGTTAAGATTACCACAAATGCATTCGATGAGTCTGCCCTTCTGCTCCTTCGTCCTTCCGGGAAAGATCGACAGCTCAATGATCATGAAATCATCCGACTTGAAATCAGGCTTCTCAAAATCGCTTTTCGCGAACTCCTCCACGCGCTGGAAGCGGTCCCAGTCTTCTATTCCGATCGATTCGACCAGACCGTCGTGGATCGAATCCAGAACGGTTCTTTTATATTCGGGAGTCTTCCCTTCAAGCATTGAAACTTTAACTACCGGCATTTTGCAATTCCTTAATAATCAGTTTTGAAATACAGGCTTTCTGTACTTCTCGCCGCCCCATTCAACGACCGTAAAACCCTTTCGTTCGGAAGGATTGATCACATCAAGATCCTGAGGCTTCATATCGACATAAGTGTTAACAGGATACCACAACATATTTACTCTGATCACCGTATCAGGCTTAGGATCGATCTTAAGGCCCGACACATCTTCATAAGCGGCTGTCTGGAAAGTGATGACATTATATTTGCTTTCTTCCATCAGAGGGAGCCAGTACATGATAAAGGCATCAGCCTCAATATCAGTAAGTCCTAATTGCTTAAGAGACTTCTCAAGGAAGGCTGCTGTATCTTCGCCCCTGATGCAGAACCCGCTGCTTAAGTCAGGCGTGATCGCTATGTCACCCTCCCAGAAAAGATATGAATATTCTCTGCCTTTGCTGTCTGTAATTATTCCCTCAGGCGTTGCAGTCACATTCCATCCGAGATCATTATCATAAAGCGGATAAGTCGTTGTAAGCTTACCGTTCAGGACGAGTTCCACATTGACTTCAGTCTTCTGCTCAGGATACAGGTAGATAACAGGCGCACGTGCTTTTGACATATACCTGTGGACAAAATGCGAATTAAATGCTGACACTGCGACAATGACAACGCATAGAATGACCTGCTTTTTCTTCTCACCTGACCATCTGTTATTAATGTAAGCGAAAATACAATAAGCAATAACACACGCGATAGCTGCGACAACCACAACGGTTATATCTTGTCTGAAATGCTCAGTCGTTTCAGCTGAAGTAAACTGTTCATATGCCTGAAGCAGCTCATCACCGTTCTTAGCCTGGCAAATATCTATCCGGCTGTGAGTATTGCTCACTACACTACCGGACCCGGATTTCAGCATTAATGTATTCCTTGGCGTAAAACCATAAACTTCGAAAACCGTGCCGGCCGGATATTCCACTCCGTCCTCACCTGTTATATTAAAGTCAAAGACTGCTTCCCCTTGATAGTCATAACTGAGCGGTGGAGGAGCAGCCATACGTATATATCTGACAAACACGTTATATCCGAACATGCCGACAAAAACTGCAACAGCAACCGCTTCTATTAAGCTTATTGCAATTGCGGTTATCCTTAACGACTTTTCTTTTGCAGTCTTCCCTTCAGTATTATTCTCATCGTTCTTTCCCATTGTTTTCCCCCATTAATTTTCCCCAAAATATCACTCCAATAGATATGCATCATCCGGTGAGACACGGTTCTCTTTGGTGAAGATCAGCCAGTCGGTGATATCGGAGAAAGGATATGTTCCGGTGTCGCCCTGCTTCATGCCGGAGACATAGTAAGGCTCCTGTGTCAGTTCACCGACAACAGAATCGTTCTTGATATCCTTGATCTCGAACCAGATGTGTTCTTTCTCGGGCTTATCCGGATTGCTCCAGTGCTCCTTGTCGATGGTAAGGCCGATCTTCGCGATGACAGTATTTTCCTTGTTCCCGAAAGCCTTGATCATGTAAGGAAGGCGCTCTCTTGCAAGCGCGCTCATACGCTTTGTCTCTTCAGTCGAGAAATAGAACATCGGGTTCTGGCCGAGGAACTGGTTGAAATCATCGACAGGCGTATAGATCTGCTGCTCTTCGGCCCTCTCGTTCTTGTAGATCATGAGGACGCAGGTGTCTTCACCGTGCACGCCGTCATCACGGTCTTCTTCCGTGCCCAATGTAACATCCGGATAATGCTCCAAGGCTTCTTTCCAGTCGACTGCAGTAAGCGTGAGCTGCTTGCCTGCGGCCTGGCCGATAAAGACGGCGTCACCGGGCTCTATCGGCTCGTCGCTTTCGAGCATTCTCAATGCAAATGCTTCGATCATCTTATAGTGGTCATTGAAGAATTCCTTGTTGGAATTCAATATCTCGAGTTCATATAAACCACAGCGCTTAAGGCCGTGTGTGTGAAGCCAGACTTCATCACCGCCGTCGGATATTGCCTGAACGGTGAATAGATACCTGGGTGCAGGAAGCACGGATGATTTAGCTGCCAGAGATACCCACTTGCCCGAGAGGAGCTTCTCTGAAGGACAGTCAAGCACTGCGAGAAGTTCCGGGAATAAAGCGTCAATGATCCTTAACTGGTCATAGAAACACTGATTGCTGTCACCTTCGTAATCAAAGCAGACACTAAGCCCTGCTTGTGCCTCATCGAGCATCTTTACTTCTTCGTCGGTAAAAGCATGCTCGGGACGGACAAAATCAGGGATCTCCACACCGGTGGGATTTATCTCGACTTCATAATCGTTGTCACCTATCGTGAGATCTACTACAAGTCCTCTGGTGTCATCAATATCCATGTCGTTGATCTTGATAAAAGCACAGGAGGTGAGATTGCCCATAAAATTCTTGGGATCTTCAATGAGGCCTTGATCCTTGGGGATCGCTATCATGTATGAAGGTTCCTGCATAAGTATTCTCCTATAAATCAGTATTTTCGAAAATCCGTAATATTATCCTACCAAAAGTTCTTTGCAATCTGCAAAGATAAGTGTTGTTGCCACCAGATCATTATCGTTGCCGCCGGGTTCGGTAAAATCACGGATCTCGACGTAGGCAAAACGATTATCGGAGACGTTATAGGAATAGTATATCGAATCCTCATTCCTTAGGCACAAGAATTGCCTTGTAAGCGTATACTTTCAAACTCGAAAAATCCCCGTCTATCTCATCTAATTCAGATACGAGCAGACCATTCCTGTATTCATAGGTGGTCTTGGCAGTAAATGTTTTTTCCTCTCCGTCCATGACATACCAAAAATCACTCGTCTTGGTCTGCTTGTTACCTGCTCCGTCATATGAGACGGATGTTGTTGTTTTGTCGACAAGAACGCCGTTGTCATACCGTTCGTACAAAACTCTGTCACCGTTTTCGTTATATTCCCATTTCTCGAGCACAGAACCGTCTTTGTCCAACTCTGCGGACAGGTTGCCATTTGCATCAAACTTATGCGTGCGGCCCCATTGATCTATATAATACGAGCCTGTAAGCTCTGATCCGTTGTACTCAAACTGAGTAACCCACTCATCATATTCATACTGCTCCGTAAGGACCTTCTCGAAAGTATCATCGGCATAAGTGCGCTTGCAGATCCTTATATCATCCTGTTCGTTGCTGATATTGATGTCATCACTTACCACTACACAGTAGTCGTAATATTCAGATTCCGTACTATAGGTATAATCCTTCCCGCCGTAAAGATCCGTATGGACCAGATGACCGTTTTCATATTCAAATTTGTATGTGAAATGACCATTGGTAATATACGAAAATGAGACCAGCTGCTTTTTATCGTTATATTCATATTCAGCTGTATAGTCAGGGCAGGCAGGTGCGGAACCGCGCGCTTTGAGCGATCTGTATTCTCTTCGCGCTAAAGTACCGTCATCGTTATAAGCTAATTTCCATTCATCGGTATAAGCGCTGCTGTCACTTTTATAATAGATTACCCGCCCTGCTTTATCGTAATCGTAAAGCTCGGTATCTCTGCTTCTGTCGTTCCTGTAAACCTCTTTTACAACGACATACTTTACTTCCATGCCATCGGGAACATTTCCGTTCCAATCAGTAACGGAAATCTCGTTCGTAAGATCTTCGGTAACGGTTTTTCTAAGTTCCTCGTAATCGAATGAAGTGCTTGCAGTACTGCGTCTCAAGAAAAAACACCCTGTCATTGACAGCATTAAAAGAGCCGCACATAAGATACAACTGATCCTCTTCAACATGATTCACCCCCTATAGATCACGTTGCCGGAATATGTTCCGGACAAAAGCTCTGTCTGATCTTACAAGTCTTTACGATTCGATTATCTTGTAATTCTCCTTGAAATAATCAGACTCTACAAAATTAAAACTGATCGATTCGATCTTCCCTTCGTCATTCTTATCGACGGAATATAAGACGATTACGGCATCAGATGCCGCTGTCTCCATGGTGCCCCACAAAAATGCGGAATAGTATTTATTAAGATCTTCGGAATGGATATTAAGTGCACCGCTGTCAATGAGGAACCTGATCTCCTCAGTCTCCGGATCGTCCTTGCGCCATATCTTCAGCGGCTTTGCGACCTGTTCATACCAGTCGCCTTCAACATGCTTGTGGTTTGCAAAGAACCAGCTTCTCTCGCAGGGTGACGGATAGCCTTCGGCATCCACTTTGAAAAAATCTCCGGCATTCGCGATCTGGCCCTTACCCTCAGTAGCCTCTCTGGTAAATACTTCGTAGATCCCGCCGTCACGTTCCACGAGCCTGCCGGTCTTTATCAGCTGCTTTTCCATGTCAGAGCCCTTGCCGAGCTCCCACGCCTGACGCTTCGTGTTCTTCTTGATTGCATAAGACGATCTGTCGTTTTCTGAACTCATAATCTTCACCCTGTGCCTTAACCGATAGCGAAAAAATACTCTGAATCACATCATATGAGAGCCCGGGAAAAATAAAAGCAAAAACCCCTAACCCTCATTCCATAAAGAATTATAACAGATTTTTTAGATTTTTAAGATATTATGTGCGGTTCGCAATTAAGGCATAAAAAACTTACCGGCCTGACCTTTCGGGCGGTCAGACCGGTAAGCAACGTGTAAGGGGAGTTCATCCCCAAAATTAATTCGATTTCAGTCGTCTGCTTTCACAGATGATCATTTAGCAGCCTTGTCTTCCTTGGCTTTTGTGATCGCCTTATAAACAACTGCTGCAAGAGCTGCACCTGCCAGAGGTCCGACGATGAATACCCAGAGCGAGCTTAAAGCTGCGCCGCCTGCGAAAATTGCAGGTCCGATGGAACGAGCAGGGTTAACTGAAGTGCCCGTAAGGCTGATGCCTAAGATGTGTACGAGAACGAGAGCCAGGCCGATAACGACTCCGCCGAATGAACCGTGCTTGAACTTCTCGTCAGTAACACCGAGGATAGCCATTACGAAGATGAACGTAAGAACGATCTCAACGATGAGTCCTGCAACGAAGCTTCCGTTAACGCCTGCAAGACCGTTAGCGCCAAGACCCCACTTAGCCATCTCGATATTTCCTTCAACTTCTTCGGTAACGCCTGTCATGTCGATCTTTCCTGCCTGTGAGAAAAGATACTGGAGAAGGCCTGCACCGGAGACTGCACCGAGGATCTGGAATACTACATAGCCCCAGAATTCCTTGACGGTCATCTTTTTCGAGATCAGCATGGCAAGAGATACAGCAGGATTGATGTGGCAGCCTGATACATTGCCTACAGAATATGCCATGGCAACGATAACAAGGCCGAAGGCAAATGCGGTAAGGATATAGCCGCTGCCGTTAGCTGAATCGCATCCTACTGCCATTGCTGTGCCGCAGCCGACGAATACGAGTACGAATGTACCGATGAATTCAGCAGTGAACTTCTGAATATAAGGGATCGTCGTATCTTCCTTGGAAGAAGGGATAACCATGTAGAGGACAACGAGTACAACAGCAAGGATCGCAAGGTCAGCCATCAGGAATGAACCGTTGTAGACCATTGAGTAAACGAGTGCGCTGTCGTAGCCTGCTTCTGCAGCATATTCAGAATAGAAGATGATGCCTGAAGCAACTGAGCCAAGCCATCTTACGACGTATGCAACGAGCGTGAAAGCAATGATCTTAAGGACTGATGCGCTTCTGAATCTGTTGAGCGCGCCGTTCACCTTGATCCTGGAATCAGCCTTAAGTGCTGCAAATCCTGCAAAGCCTAAAGCAGTGTATCCGAGCGTGTAGTCGAGGAACACCTGGAAAGGCGTTACGAGCCAGCCGCCGATGAGCTGCAGAAGGCTGAAGATGAAAGCGATGATGAAGCCCCAGACAGGTCCGAATGCAACACCGTAAACAATGATAGGCAATGTCGATGCCGGTGTTACCGTGCCGCCCATAGGCATCTCAAAGAGCTTGAGCTGTGAGAGTACGAATGCGAGCGCCAGGCATACGCCGCCTGTGGACACGCGCAGTATGTACTCGCGGTTAGAATTAAGTGATTGTTTGGACATAAAAACACCTCCGTCAAATGGATTTCTGATCCCTTGAGATCACACCAATTACAGGAGGCCAAAAGAATATATATAAGGTTCCCTACGCCGGCATTATCCGTCAGGTTCAGCGGGTCGGATGTCTGATCCCTCTCAGCTTTTTAAAGCTCCCCGATTTCCGTTTGTCGCCAAGAATATACTACTTGATCCGAATGAATACAATTATAAAACTGCCCAAAAAATCAGGCCTTCGCACTGTACTTTTTCGCAGGGCGCTTTATGAGCAGCAGGATAAAGATCGCAAGTGCGTTCACGCCGAGGCTCAAAGGATATACCGCCATGATGCTCGTGAACGATCTGAACTGCTCGAAAACGGTATAGATCCAGATGATCCTTATTCCGCAGATGCAGCACATCGTAACAAGCGCAGGCGACAGCGATATTCCGTAACCTCTCATATAGCCGCTCATGACATCGTAGAAGAGCGAGAGCAGATGCGCTGTCGTAATGAACATGACGCGGACATAACCGATCTCTACGAGCTCGGGATTGCCGGGCTTGAAGACGGCGATAAGGTCTCTGCCGAAGAACAGCAGGAAAGAAACCATCAGTCCTTCGATGACGATGCCTTCAAGAAGGCAGAGCTTCAATGATTTCCTGCATCTGTCGAACTTCCTCGCTCCGTAGTTCTGGCCCGTGAAAGTCGTGCATGCCTGACCGAAGCTGTTGAGCACGTAGTAAGAGAATATCTCGATATTAAATGCTGCCGAAGATGCAGCGGCAACAAGGGTTCCGAGGCTGTTAATAGCTGACTGGATAATGATGTTCGCAGCTGAGAAAACGCATGCCTGAAGGCTTGAAGGAATGCCGATCTTAAGGATCTTTTTTAGAACGGACCCGCTGATCCGAAGTTTCTTCTCATCGAACCTTGCAGGAGATTTGGATTTCTTAAGGAAGAGCAGCAGGACAATGCCGCTTATCATGTTTGAGATGACCGTCGCAGTAGCTACGCCGTCAACAGTCCTTCCCATGAATACAACAAAGAACACATTGAGACCGACATTGATAAGGCCTGCTATTACGAGCGCAAGGAACGGTATCCTCGTATTGCCGATGCCCCTGAATATCGCAGCTTCGAAATTATACAAAAGAATCACCGGCGTTCCTGCGATATAAATGCGGAAATAAAGCAGCGCCATGCTGAATGCTTCATCTGAGATATTCTGCATCCTGAAGATCGGTTCAGCCAGAAGTTCGCCTAACAAAGCGATGATGACACCGCCTAACACAGCAACGATCATTGAAGTGTGTACGGCCTTCTGCACCGTCTCGTCATCCTTGCTTCCGACGGCATTTGCGATGACGACGTTGGTACCCAGTGAGATGCCGAGAAATCCGTTGATGATGAAATTGATTATCGGTGTGTTCGCGCCGACTGCAGCCATGCAGGCTTCACCGAGTTCGCCCGTGAAATTTCCGACGACAGCGATGTCCGCCGCATTGAACGCCTGCTGCAGGATACCCGTCATGGCCAAAGGAAAAGCGAATCCCAGGATCTTATTCCAGAGACTTCCTTCTGTCATGGATTGTTTTCTGATCTTCTTGGCGTTCATATGAATCCTCGCGAACAAACCAGAAGGTTATATCACCTTTTTCGCGATTCTCATATAAGGAAAATAAACAAAAGTGTCTTAAAGACGACCTATCTTTACGAGTCTTACCACACAAGATTCAATGAATTTCTGGACTTCGCGCTCATACATGGCCTGAGATCTCTCGTAGCATTCCATGTGCTTTGCGTTGTTTACGATGACCATTCTCTTGCGCGATCTTAAGTTATCGTAGATCTCTCGCGAACCTGAAGGCGGCGTGATGTCGTCCTCACCGCCCTGGAAGATCAGTACCGGCACCTTGATGGCGCTTGCGTGCAGAGAGCAGTCGCAGCGGTTGATGTCAAACTTGTATTTATGCTGGGCATTTCTTCTTATCTGGCCGATTATCCAGTCCGGATTGATCTTCGTGGTCTGCGGCAGCGTGGCCTTCAGAAAGCCCGTAAGAGAGGACATCGGAGAGTCAGCGATGATTCCGCAAACGCATTCATCGAAGCCCTTCTGCTGCGCCGCAAGAAGGCACGCCGTCGCACCGGCGCCTCTTCCGACCAGATATATCCTGCAGTTATTACCGAGACGTCTCTTAGTAAATTCGAACCATGCATCCAGGTCGACGCTCTCCATAAGACCCCATGTGAAGGTCTTTCCGCCGCTCATACCGTGCGCCCTCATATGTGTCATGATGCAGTGGCACTGGACCTTGCGCATCATGAGGCGCGCATATGCAGCCATCTCGGCGGGCGATTCGTCGTAGCCGTGCACAAGGATAACCATGTTGCGGCATGTGCTGTCCGAAGACGGCCTGTAATAGCCCGACAGCCTGCATCCGTCAAAGGTGTTGGTCCTTACGCCGAGCCACTCGTTGTGGAATGTATAGAACCAGTTCTTGCCTCTGCCGTTTATCGTGCTCCTGTCAATCTTCTTTGGGGACCTGTCGACCTGCGGAAGCGGTCTGGGCCTTTGGAAGAGCTTTTTGAAGATCTTATCCGAATACGATAAGAAGAGCGCGAAAAGAACTCCCCCTACGAGGATAAGAATGAGCACTATAAGGACCGCAACGAGAACAGCGGTGATTCCGGAACCGTTATCCGACAATTATTCCCTCCGGGCTGTCACACCCGGAGCTCAGGAGCTGACAGCCATCTTTAGTTACAAGAAGGTCATCCTCGATCCTGAAGCCGATATTCCACTCAGGGATATAGACACCGGGCTCCACGGCAAGGCAGTTACCTTCTTCAAATTCCTTGTCTCTCGGTCCGACGTCGTGAACGTCCAAGCCGAGATAATGGGATGTGTTGTGCCAGTAGTAGCATTTTACATCCTCATTTGTAAAATTATCGGGTATTAAGCCTTGTCCTGCAAGCCATTTGCCTGCGATGTCATACATTTGTGAATT
>CACWXL010000018.1 GCA_902764825.1 Oscillospiraceae bacterium | reverse complement strand
CACGTTGACTGCCCTGGCCACGCTGACTACATCAAGAACATGATCACTGGTGCAGCTCAGATGGACGGTGCTATCCTCGTAGTTTCCGCTGCAGACGGCCCGATGCCCCAGACACGTGAGCACATCCTTCTCGCTCGTCAGGTAGGCGTTCCTTATATCGTAGTATTCATGAACAAGTGCGATCAGGTTGACGACGAAGAGCTTCTTGAGCTCGTAGACATGGATATCCGTGACCTCCTCAACCAGTATGATTTCCCTGGTGATGACACTCCGATCATCCGTGGTTCTGCTCTTGCAGCACTCGAGTCTACATCTACAGATCCTAACGCTCCTGAGTATGCTCCTATCATCGAGCTCATGAATGCTGTTGACACCTACATCGCTACACCTGAGCGTCCTGTTGACAAGCCGTTCCTTATGCCTGTTGAGGACGTATTCACAATCTCCGGCCGTGGTACAGTTGCTACAGGCCGTCTTGAGAGAGGTACAGTTAAGGTTGGTGATCCTGCAGAGATCGTTGGTCTCCAGGACGAGCCTAAGTCTACAACAATCACTGGTGTAGAAATGTTCCGTAAGTCAATGGATCAGGCTGAGGCTGGTGACAACATCGGCTGCCTCCTCCGTGGTATCGACCGTAAGGAAGTTGAAAGAGGTCAGGTTATCGCTAAGCCCGGCACAACAACTCCTCACACAAAGTTCACAGGCCAAGTTTACGTTCTTACAAAGGAAGAGGGTGGACGTCATAAGCCTTTCGTAACAGGTTACCGTCCTCAGTTCTACTTCAGAACAACAGACGTTACAGGCGTTATCAAGCTTCCTGAGGGAACAGACATGTGCATGCCTGGTGACCTCATCACTCCTATCGCTATGGAGCAGGGTCTTAAGTTCGCTATCCGTGAGGGTGGTCACACAGTAGGCGCTGGTACAGTTTCTACAATCATCGAGTGATTCGGGAAGAACTGACTAAACGTTCATTCAAGAGTCCGCACTTTAGAGTGCGGACTCTTTCTTTTGCCCGGAAATACCGGCCTTTTTAGCTTTTTCGCTATTACGGAAATTAATAAAACCTTAAGAAGTTTAGTTATAACAACTTAATCGGGATTCCGATACCATTGGGGTGCTTAAGAAAACTAAGGGGGAATAGTAATGAAAAAAGCATTGTTAAAGGCTGTATCGGCGGTGCTGGTTTTTGGCATGACCGCTTCTTTCGCGGCGTGCAACGTGAAAGGCAAAGGAAAAGGCGGGAAGATCAGGGCGGATTCGGACTGGTATGATTCCAACCTTTATAAGATCACTCTGGGAATTGATACAAATAAGAATGTTGATCAAAGCTACTCATGGATCGCCGGCACTGACGACGAGAACATGGTGGTCGTAACCAAGGGCAGATACAGAATGCCTGATACCGTTACTACAGCTGAGGAAGCCAATCCCTATGTCATTGCGGCCGTATCGTTGGTAGACAGGAAGAACAACACGACAGTCAGGACGATCAACTTAAACGGCGAGATCTCCGCCATGGACGACATTACAGGCGCGGAACTTAAAGACGGGAAACTGACGCTCAAGGTCAGCGGTTATGATATGTCCACATATACGGCTAAGACTTTTGAGAAAGATCTGGATATCGCAAGCGGGAAGATAACGGATACAAGAAGCTTTTCAAACGATGAAGGAACACCGGTTCAAAAAACCTTTAAGGTCGGTGACTATAAGGTGGATACCATAAACATCTGGGACGACTCAGGGTCATCATTTGTTCTGGCAGTCTATTCAGCGGACGGTGACATGAAGAAAGCCGAGCTTAAAGAGCATGGAGCAGATATCTATGATGTTCCGCTTATACTGCCTTTGAATGAGACAACGGCCCTGATCACAGCTATGACGAACACGGGCAGCAAGTTCTACGAATTAGACCTTAAGAATGCCAAGACCAAGGCTGCCGATGCTTCTGAATTTGAATGGCTCGATCCGGATGGCTTAAATAATTCGAAGTGCATAGACGGCGAGATATATTACTCGACGGCTTTAGGACTCTATAAGATCGACATGGCAAAGAAGGCCACGGAGATGGTACTTGATTACGGCCGCTGCGGTCTGAACAGGACACTTCTTTCTTCTCTTGAAGTAACCGAATGCAAGGACGGCACCTATGTCCTCTGCGGACAGAAGAATTACGGGCCCAGATACGATGCTAACAAGCACGCTGCGGAATTCTATATTGTTAAGCTTTCCAAGGCAGCAAAGAACCCCCATGCGGGAAAGACCATATTGGATCTCTATGCTCCGTACGGAGAAGTGGATGAGAACATAAATGAAGCAATACTGAAGTTCAATGAGACAAACGGAAGCTATTTCATTGAAGTAACGAACAAGTACACTTCAAATTTCAATACTGCTGACTTCCGTAATGTGGACAGCGAAGACGAGTATGAGAACATCACTCTGGGTCTGAGCGCCAAGATGAGCAATCAGCTCGCAATGGATATCATGAACGGCGAAGGTCCGGATATCCTTATGAATACAAGTCCTTTTGGCCAGCTTAACGATGACAGCTATCTTGTTGATCTGTCACCTTACTTCAATGATCTTGATAAAGAGAAGTATTTCACGAATCTTCTGGAATCATCAAAAAAGAACGGCAAACTCTTTCAGATGCCAATATGCTATACCGTTGAGGGCATTTTCACGGATAAGAAGTATGCAGGCAAATCCGGTATCGGATTTACGACTGAAGAGTACAGTAAGTTTATAAGCAGTGTGCTTAACGGCAAAGAACTGATCACGTCAGGACAGGCGCATTATTTTGCAAAGCTGTTCAGCTGCATGAGCGATAAATTCATAACAGAAGGCAAAGCGGATTTTTCCGGTAATGATTTTAAAGTCCTTGCTGACTATGTAAAAGATAATGTTCCGGAAAAAGCGCCCTCATGGAGCAGCGAAGAAAGCCCTGTAATGAATAATGTCGCATCATTAGCAAGCTGTTACGCAATGAGCGGATATTTCTATGAACTTGACGATATTAAAGGAGACATTACACTTCTGGGCATTCCGTCTTCAGACGGCAGAGGACCCCTGATCGAGGCTTATACTTCAGTAGGCGTATCGGCCCAGGCATCTGACGTGGATGCATGCATCGAATTCATAAAGATCATATTATCAGACAAGATCCAGGAAAATCTCGCTATGGAGGAGCACTTCGTTCTTAACCGTGAGGCTTTGCGTAAGGGCGGAAAAGCTGCAGTGGAATTTTACAACGGTCCTGAAGGGGATATGATGTTCGGATATGACAGCATGACGGGAGAACCTCTTGCAAACAGGATCAAGTTCTCAGAGAAGAACATCGAGACGCTGGAATCCATTATCCTCAACTGCTCCGGCATGCATACGGAGGATCAGGCCATTAATCTCATCCTGATCGAGGAGATGCCGGCATATTTTACCGGCCAGAAGAGCCTCGATGATGTAATAAAGATCGTCCAGGACAGAGTCCAGAAGGTATTGGACGAGAGAAAATAACAATAGAAGGCTGCCTTTGAACCAAGGCAGCCTTTTTCAGATAAATAGCGTTTTTTTAAAAGTGCTAGTATAATTACTAATTGGGGATTTAGGTAATTGTCAGGTGTGGTAAGCACAGGGGAAAGGAATGAAAAAGACAATCATAAGAGCAGTATCAGCAGTGCTGATACTTTTATTGGCCGCATCGGTCATGTCCTGCGGCAGATCCGGGAAAACAAGAAAGATCAAATCTGACACACCGTGGTATGACACAGGTGTAGTCAAAGCCGATCTGGGGTTAGATCCGGGCCGTACTATCTCCCATATTGATCCACAGCTGGCAGGTTCTGATGACAAAAACCTTATTGTTGTGACGAGCGGCTTTTATTCCGGAGAATATACAAAGAACGAAGACCTTAACAAGGGCGTGATCGCATTAGTAACCGTTATCGACAAGGAAACGGGAATAACAAAAAAGACGATAGATCTTAACGGAGAGATCGCCTTTGAAGACGATATAATGGGATCTTCGTTTGAGAACGGCACAGTCACAATTCGTATTTATTCAATTGATCCGACAAACGGGAATACCCGGATCTTTGATAAGGATATTGATATCGGGACCGGAAAGATAACGGAGTCAAAAGAGTATTTCAGGGGCAATATAGAAACCGGAGACAGAAATTTTGGGGACAGATCATTTGAACTCGGTGATTACACGGTTGATTCGGCCGTTATTTACGAAGACGGAGGATCTTACGTTGAACTGGCGGTATATTCTCCTGACGGCAATGCTAAGAGGATCGAACTTAAAGAGACCGGCAAGGATCTTTATGAAGTAAAAGCGGTCTTACCGGCCGGTGATAGTAAGGCACTTGCAATTGCTGACTCGAATGCCGGCTTAAGGTTTTTCGAGATCGATCTGGAAAACGGTAATTCCAAGGCACTTGATCCCAAGGATTATGAATGGATAGATGCTGATGGCGTGAAGAATGCTAACAGCATTAACGGAGAGACTTATTACACTACATCCCTGGGCCTTTTCAGGCTCGATCTTGATAAGAAGACCGCAGAGCAGGTCATTGATTTCAGCTTTTGCAGCGTTAACCGGACATTATTGGAAGACCTCTATCCGGCTGACATAAGCGGGGATTCCTATATCCTCACGGGTCTGCATCAGAATTTGATCCATTATGGTTTGGACGGTGAAAGAGGCGGTTTTTATATCGTTAAGTTTAATAAGGCTGCGAAAAATCCCCATGCCGGCAAGACTGTTCTGGATCTCTATGTTCATGACGGAAAGATAAGCGACAGGGTCAATGATGCGGTACTGAAGTTCAATGAGACGAACAAAGACTGCTTTATAGAAATTACTGACAAATACCGGACAGTCGATGCGGGAAATGAATTATACGCCGGCAACGATGATGAGGTCCGGGATATCGAGCTTAATGAGAACATGGAAATGAGCACCCGCCTTGCCATGGATATAATCAACGGCGAAGGTCCGGATATCATCATGGACTCGAGCATGCTGGGTCAGCTTAACAACAGCAGTTACCTTGCTGACCTGTCGCCATATTTCAAAGATCTTGATCCTGACAAGTATTTCACGAACATAATGGAGGGAGCCAAAGTAGACGGGAAGCTGTACCAGATGCCTGTATGTTTCCTTATAGAAGGGATATGTACGGACAGGGCCAATGCGGGAGCATCAGGCGTGGGCTTTACCACGGAAGAGTATGAGAAATTCCTATATGATGTCCTCAACGGCAAGGACATAATCAATTCAGGCCAGGCGCATTACTTTGCGGCTATATTCGATTCCATGAAAGACAAGTTCATAAAAGACGGCAAGGCTGATTTTTCGGGACCTGAATTTGCCGCACTTGCGGAATTTGTTAAGAAGAATGTTCAGGAAAAGGCGCTTTCCTACGACGATGAGGATTACGGACTGAACAGCGAGACTGCTGTATATGGCAGCTTCCGCGGAATGATCAGTTATTTCGGGCAGCTCTCACGGATCAGGGGGGACATGAGCATCCTTGGCCTCCCGTCTTCTGACGGCAGAGGTCCCATGTTCCGGTCTTACATTTCGGCAGCCGTATCCGCACAGTCTGAAAATGTGGAGGCCTCAGTTGAATTTATTAAGATCCTGTTATCCGATGAGACGCAGGAAGCTCTCGCGTTGCAGGAGAATTTTGTCGTAAATAAAGAGGCTTTAAGAAAGGCGGGCATGGCGGCCGCAGATCATTTTAACGATCCTTATTATGACGATGTGTACAGCCGCAGCAGCAACGGACAGCTTAAGGAGAACAGATACAGATTCTCAAAGAAAAATATAGATGATCTCGAGAACATCATTCTCAGCTGTTCCTGCATGCATTCGGAGGATCAGGCGGTAAGCATCATCCTGATAGAGGAGATGCCGGCATATTTTAAGGACCAGAAGAGTCTCGAGGATGTCATAAAGATTGCGCAGGACAGGGCGCAGAAGGTATTGGATGAGAGGAAATGACCATGCTGACGTTACCCGCGGCAGACGGCTGTAACGCGTTTGATACCCGCTTACCTTGTATTTGCCTTAAAATTGATGCAGATTGTATATCTTAAGGTCATACAATCAATGATATATAATCCGGAATTATGGATATAAGGAGAAAGTATATGAAAAGACTACCAATCAAGGCTTTAGCCTGTGCTCTGATCGCGGCAATGGTATTACCTATGGCAGCGTGCGGCAAGAAAAAGGGGAATTCCAGGGAAAAGAGCAGGAGCGGCGAGGTAATAAAAGCCGACGCGCCCTGGTTTGACAGCATGGTCAAGACTTATAAGCCTGAAGTAGATTCCAAGAAAACTCTTGAGTATGCAAATCAGCAGTATATCGGTTCAGATGACAAGTACTTTGCTGTATACACAAACGGTTACTATAGGATCCCTTCCGGCAACATTGACTGGAATAACTTCAGTTACAGCGATTATTCGATCAATTTTGTAGGGATCATCGATAAAGCGACCGGCAAAACAGAGAAGGAGTATGATCTGGCCCAATATCTGCCCAAGAACGGCGGACTGGAAGAAGTTCAGTATGAGAACGGAAATTTCAAGTTCCGTGCAGCCTCATATGATGATATGTCGGGCAAGATGACCGTATGTAAATATGTCCTTGATTCTCAGACGGGAAAAGTAGTTGATAAGAAAGACACTCCCTATGAAGATTCGAATTACCATTATTACTATCACACATTTGATTTCGGTGATTACACGGTCAAGATCTCACAGGAATGGGATGAGGCTGATAAGGGTTATTGCCTGGTATCCGTATTCGAGGGTGACAGTGACAGCAGTACAGACATTGAACTCAAGGATAATGATCTGAACTTATATGATGTCCCGCTCATTTTCAAGAGTGGTGAAAACAAGTTCATCGCACCTGCTACCTCTGACAAGGATCCGGTCTACTTCGAGGTCGACCTGAACACATACACAGCAGCAAAAGTCGATTCCAAGAAATACGACTGGCTTGATGTCAACGGCATATACAACACCTTTATCGGAAAAGACGGAACTATCTATTATTCCAACTCAGACGGAATTTCCAAGATCAATATGGAAAAGAAGACTACGGAAGATGTATTCAGATACAACTGGTGTTCCGTAAACAGAGCATACTTAGGATATCTGCAGCTGATAGATTGTTCAGATGATTCAATAACCCTTTGGGGCGAGAAGAGCATGACAATGTATGTGCCGGGAACTATCAATGAGTATATGCTCATCACATTGAACAGGGCAGAGACAAATCCTCATGCCGGCAAGTCTGTCATAGAACTCTATGCTCCTTATTCAAACGTTGATATCAATGTCGGCGAAGCTATCATTAAATTCAACGAAACAAACGGAAAATATTACATTGAGCCTACTGACCGTTATCAGGGTCTTGACGGCGACTATTATTCTGACATTAACAGCGAAGACGAATGGCAGAAGGCCAACATGAAGTATAACTCTGCAATGAGTAATGAACTTGCCATGGATATCCTGAACGGAGAAGGTCCGGATATCCTTCTTAACACGAGTTCATACGGCCAGCTTAATTCAGACAACTACCTTGTTGACCTGAGCAGATTTGTCGGAACACTTGATTCAGACAAGTATTTTACGAACATCGTTGAAGCAGCAGAAAACAACGGCAAGCTCTACCAGCTGCCCCTCTGCTACATGATCACCGGTATCCAGACAAAAAAGGAATATGCAGGAAAGTCCGGAGTCGGATTTACTACTGAAGAATATGAGAAATTCCTTAAGGATCAGCTGAATGGCAAGGACGTCCTCAATTATGGTCAGGCTGCTTATTTTTCGATGCTTTTCACGGCAATGAGCGACAAATTCCTTGTTGACGGCAAGGCCGATTTTACAGGTCCTGAATTTGCAAAGCTTGCAGAGTTTGTAAAGAATAATGTTCCCGAGAAAGCCAGATCCTGGGACGAGATGTACAATAACGACGAATATGCATCTGCTACATATGCTGTAGGAGCTGCTGCTTTTAAGGGCGATTCCATGAACAACCAGGTTGCAGTATATACTTCAACTTACGGATTTAACGGTTATTTCTCACAGATCGCGCAGTGCAACGGTGCTTCTGCGATATTGGGAATCCCTTCATCTGACGGACGCGGACCTTTGCTCGATTCCTATATTTCGGTTGCAGTATCTTCGCAGTCCAAGAGCATCGATGCATGCGGCGAGTTCGTTAAGATGCTCATGACAGATGATGTGCAGATGGAATTCGCAAAGGGCGGCAATTATGTGTTGAGCAAAGCAGCTTTCAGACAAGGTGCCAAGGATGCCGTTGATTTCATGAACGGTCCCGGAGGTGATTCCTATATCGGATATGATTTTAATACCGGTGAGCCTTTGAAGAACAGGATGAAGTTCTCTCAGAAGAACATCGATGATCTGGAGGAGATCATTTCGAGCGTTTCAAGGATGAATTCGACAGATGCAGCTATCGGTCTTATCCTGATCGAAGAGATGCCGGCATATTTCTCAGGCCAGAAGGAACTGGATAATGTCGTAAAGATCGCTCAGGACAGAGCCCAGAAGGTCTTAGGCGAGAGAGGATGATCTCTTATAAACTGAGTTTTTACGGGGTGTCTCGAAAAGAGATGCCCCGTTTTTTGTCTTCGTTTAAGAAATATTTCTGAAACCTCAATGCCCAAGTTTTGCCTATATATTGATGCTGTTTCGATTTTGGGCGGTCTTACAATCTCAACTGTTAAAACAGTGTTGGGAAAAGGAGACTAGCAATGAAGAAGTTACCCCTGAAAGTAATGTCAGTGGCTCTTGTTTGCGCCATTGCCTTTTCGGCAGCCGCATGTGACAAGAAGAAAAACAACGGCGGTGACGAAGGCAGCGGAGCCGGCATGCAGGAGACGAGCCGCAGAGGCCAGAAGATAACTGATGACTCACCCTGGTATGAGAGCACATCAGCAACGTTTTCACCTGAATATGACAAGAGCAAGAAGGCACAATATCTGTTCTCCGATCTTATTGGAGCGGATGAGAAATATGTTGTTGTCCGTTCATCGGGCAATTATGAGCTTCCGGCAGATTTCAACTGGGCGAATTACTCCAGCAAAGATGTCGAGATATCCATTCTGACCGTGGTCGACAGAGCTACAATGAAGTCCGTATCATCCGTTGATCTGACCAAGTACTACGGAAAATCCAGTTATATGAACGGACTTTCTTACTCTGACGGTAAGATCAAGGCTGTGATCTCCGACTACGATTCCGTTAATGATCAGGCGACCAACAAAGAATATACGATCGATCCTGCTACAGGAAAAGAAGTGGAGTCTAAGCTGCTCGATCTGAATATCACATCCGGAAAGGACTATAAGATCGGTGATTACAAGATCACTGCCGTACAAAACTGGGAGTCTGAGCAATATTATACCCTGACCATCAGTTCTTCTGACGGAAACACGATTTCTGCAGAAGTCA
This sequence comes from Oscillospiraceae bacterium, assembly GCA_902764825.1. Taxonomy (GTDB): domain Bacteria; phylum Bacillota; class Clostridia; order Saccharofermentanales; family Saccharofermentanaceae; genus Saccharofermentans. The sequence goes on along the minus strand of CACWXL010000018.1, from coordinate 78,904 downwards.
GGAAAGCAGGAAAGAACACTTATGATCTTCCGGCCATAATCCCTCTTGAAGACGGAAAGGCTCTCGTACCCGCGATCGTTGAGAATGACAGGTGCTTTTTTGAACTGGATCTTAAGACCGGCAGCCTTACCGAGAAAGATGCCAAAGAGTATGAATGGCTCAATACAGATTTCCTTTTCTCTTCCATAATCGGAAGAGACGGTATGGCATATTATTCATCACCTGTCGGCATTGCCAAGATCGACACAAAGAACAGGAAGACTGAACAGGTATTCAGCTTCAGCTGGTGCGGTGAGAACAGAAGCATCTTAAGCAACCTTACTGTCGGTGATATAACTGAAGACAGCATCCTTCTTTGCGGAACCGCAGGATACGGGCAGGCATATACCAATTCCAGCGTTAATGATTTCACCATTATGCAGTTAACAAAGGCAGCCAAGAATCCTAATGCCGGCAAGACGGTAATGGAACTCTACGTACCTGACGGATATGTAAACGAGAAGATCGCTGATGCCATCAATAAGTTCAATACAACAAACAGTGATTATTTTATCGAGGTATCCGGCCGCTATACGAACAATGGTGCTTACAACTATAATGGCCAGTTCACCAATGATGACGAAGTGGAGACCGCTACTCTTAACGGTGATGCTAAAGTCGGAACCAAGCTTGCCATTGACCTCATAAACGGTGAAGGTCCTGACCTCCTGATGAACGTGGCTAATTTCGGACAGCTCAACAGTTCGAATTATCTTGTTGACCTCTCAAAATATACCGGAAACCTCGACAACGAAAAGTATTTCGCCAACATTGCCGAAGCTTCAAAGACCGACGGAAAGCTCTATCAGCTTACACTTTGCTACGGTATACAGGGAATCCAGACCGACAGCAAGTATGCCGGCGCTTCCGGAGTAGGTTTTACCACAGAGGAATATAAGAAGTTCTTATCGAACGAGCTGAACGGCAAAGATGTCATCACTTCAGGCCAGGCAATATATTTTACAAGGCTCTTTAATGCCATGAGCGATAAGTTTATCGCAGGCGGCAAAGCGGATTTCTCAGGTCCCGAATTTGCCGAACTCGCGAAATTCGTCAAGGAAAACGTTCAGGAGAGAGCCAGGAGCTGGAATGATCCTGCTACAGACGACGGACCTTATATTGCTCCCGAAGGTGCTGTAGGCGTGATGGCCTTTAAGGGTGACAGATTACTTGCAGAAGGCCAGAAGGGCTTCTTCTCGACTTGTTACGGAATAGGCTCTTATCTCTATGGCATCACTGAGTTGAAGGGCGGTACTGCGTTCTTAGGCATTCCTTCAGCAGACGGCAGAGGACCTCAGTTTGTCCCTCACGTTTCCATTGCGATATCTGCTCAGGCTGTAAACGCAGATGCCTGCGGCGAATTCGTTAAGCTCCTTTTGTCAGAAGAGATCCAGGAATCACTTGCGCTTAACGATGAGTTTGTATTAAGCCGCACCGCATACAGAAAGATCGCTCAGACTGCTGTTGACTTCTACAACAATGAAGGCAGAGGAAATATTTACTCTGAAAACGACGTTAAGAACAATCCTAACTCCGTGATCACATTCTCCAAGGAGCATATTGACGGATTGGAGAAGATCATTTCCAGCTGCTCCGGGAGCAATGCCGGTGACGCTTCGATCAACCTTATCCTCATAGAGGAGATGCCCGCATACTTCCTCGGCCAGAAGGATCTGGAATCGGTAATCGCCATTGCCCAGGACAGAGTCCAGAAGGTATTAAGCGAGAGAGGCTAAATGCCGGATAAAATATAACTGTTAAGGGCTGCCCGTAACGGACAGCCCTTAATAATCTAATTTGTGATCTTGTTTACTCTGCGATCTTTGCTGCAGGTCTTGCAGGTGTCGTAGATCCCGGTCTGCCTGTTGCAACAGGTGTTACCGGAGCAGCAGGAGCATCGTTCTTAACAGCTTCTTCCTTGGCGGTATCAGCTGAAAGTGACTTTGCTCTGAGCTTGGCGATCTCTTCTGCCTTTGCAGCAGCGATCCTTGCTTCTTCCTCAGCCTTAGCTGCAGCAGCCTTAGCCTTCTGCTCTGCGAGGAGAGCTGCCTGCCTTGCTTCTTCAGCCTTCTGAGCGGCGATCCTTGCTTCTTCGATTGCCTTCTCGGCTGCGAGACGTGCTTCCTTCTCAGCCTTCTCAGCTGCGGCACGTGCATCTTCTTCAGCCTTCATCTGGTTAGCGGCATCGAGATCGTTCTGAGCCTTCTCAAGTGCGAGCTTAGCTGCTTCATATTCCTTGGAAGCTGCTTCCTCTTCCTGTGTGGCAGTGATAACTGCTGCCTTGGAATCCTGCTCGACCTTCTCTGCTTCGATCCTTGCCTTCTCGTCAGTCTTTCTGCGCTCTGTGAGCTTGGCTTCTTCTGCGGTGAGAGCAGCTGCAGCCTTCTCTTCCTCTTCAGCCTTTGCGATCGCGATCTTGGCGAGTTCTTCTGCTTTGTTGGCAGCTGCACGTGCTTCTTCTGCGCGCTTTACTGCTTCGAGTGTAGCTTCCTTTGCGATTGCTTCGTTGCTTATAGACTTCTCTTCCTGCTTCTTTGCAGCGATAAGAGCTTCCTCTGCTGCCGTTACGGCACTTCTTGCTTCAACGACCTTGGCAGCTGCTGCCTTGGCCTTTGAACTTGCCCTGCGCTCTTCGTTCTGTGCTCTTAAAGCAACAGACTGTGCAAGAGCCAATGCGGACTGTGCGGGGCTCCTGCCCGGAAGAGGCTGACGCTCAATGGACTTGCCCTCTGCTGCAGCCTTCTCGCCTTCTTCAAGCTGCTCTGCAACATACTGAGCGTGGTTAACAGAAGCGGACTTCGGACGCTTGATCGGCGGCTTCAATCCGACAGGAGTGATATCTTTCTTATCTGCTTCCTGCTCTTCTTTACGTGCGGCCTCGGCTGCCTTACGCATCTCGATCTGAGCCTTTGCAGCTTCAGCGCGCTCTCTTGCGAGCTGTGCAGCCGTGGAATTGGACGCAGAATGAGTGGTATGTCCGCCCGGACGTCCCGATGTCTGGAGATTAACAACGTTAGGATTAGCAGGTCTTACACTGCCTGAACCGCCGGCACCCTGTGTTGCAAGGCCGCCGTTAACGCCGTCTTTACCCTTAAAAACGTTACCCAAAATGTTTGCCATCCCGTTTGCCCCCCGAATGTCAAGCTTTTGTTAATAATTTGTTAATTATCATTACTAAATTTATTATACTTTGCGTATTTCATTTTTCAAGACACTTTGAATAGCGAAATACTCTTTTTTGAGGGCATTTTCGAGCACTGTGTACAAATTTTCCGACACTTTCGAAAAAAATGCATAAAAGTGAAGGATTTGGTTTAGAAATACTTTACACGGAGTTTAGCAGATAGTATAATCACGCACGTCACGGTTAAGTAGTAGTAAACCAGAAGTTTAGGGCAGGCAAGATTATGGAAATCGGATCAAAGATCAGGAACCTCAGACTTAAAAAGGGTCTTACTCAGGAAGAGTTAGGTGACAGATGTGAGCTTTCCAAGGCGTTCATATCACTTTTGGAGAGCGACAAGACATCCCCCTCAATGGCAACATTGGAGGATATCTTAAACGCGCTCGGCACGGATTTTGCTCATTTCTTCAAGGAAGAACCGAATAAGAGAGTTGTTTACGGCAGGGAGGATTTCTCCGTAAAGCAGGACACGGATCTCAAGAACGAGATCTGCTGGCTTATTCCCAATGCCCAGAAGAACGAGATGGAGCCGATCCTTGTAACCATTGAACCGGGCGGTTCGACATATCCGGACAATCCGCACGAGGGCGAGGAATTCGGTTACGTTACCGAAGGCACCATTACCATAGTTATCGACAATGAGAAGCATCAGGCAAAGAAAGGCGAGAGCTTTTATATCGCCTGCGATAAGCCTCACTATCTTGAGAACACAACGAACCGTCAGGCGAAGGCCATCTGGATCTCTTCGCCTCCGAGCTTCTGATATAACGACTTAAATCTTCCGGGAGGGGAACATAATGGCATATAACCAGATTCTTGAAGACAGCACAGGAAGCGAGCACATCATTGAGATCAAGGACCTCTGCAAGAGCTTCGACGGAACCAAAGTACTTAAGAATATTACTTTCTATATCAGGAACAACGAATTCATCACGCTCCTGGGACCTTCAGGATGCGGAAAATCCACGACGCTCAGGATCATTGCAGGCTTTGAGACTGCCGATTCAGGCATCGTCAACTTCGAAGGCAAGGACTTAAAGAGCGTTCCTGCCAACAAGCGCAACATCAATACGGTATTCCAGAGATATGCGCTTTTCCCTCACTTGAACGTTTTCGACAACGTGGCATTCGGCCTTAAGATCAAGAAGGTTAACAAGCAGGAGATCAGGGAAAGGGTTAACAAGGCCCTTGCGACTGTAGGTCTTGCCGATTACGGTGACAGATACATCGACCAGCTCTCAGGCGGCCAGATGCAGAGAGTTGCTATCGCAAGAGCGATCGTCAACCGTCCTAGGATCCTTCTTCTTGATGAGCCGTTGGGCGCTTTGGACCTTAAGATGCGTAAAGAGATGCAGATCGAGCTTAAAGAGATGCAGAGAGAATTAGGCATCACATTCGTCTACGTTACTCACGATCAGGAAGAGGCTTTGACGATGTCTGACACGATCATCGTAATGAAGGACGGCATCATCCAGCAGATCGGCACACCCATAGATATCTATAACGAACCCAAGAACGCTTATGTCGCTGACTTTATCGGCGAATCAAATATCGTAGCGGGAACAATGAAGAAGGACAATGAGGTAACGCTCTCGAGCGGCATCACGTTCGCATGCGTTGACCCTTTGTTCCCTGAATTTACCGAAGGCATCGCAAATCTCGTTGACGTCGTAATAAGACCTGAGGACTTCTATGTTGCAGAAGAAGCTGAAGGCAGGATCAACGGCGAAGTTATATCTCTTATCTTCAAGGGCGTTCACTACGAGATGATCGTAAAGTCCGATGACGGCATCGAGTGGCTCGTTCAGAACGTCGATCCATTCAAGGTCGGAAGCCGCGTAGGCCTTTATGTAGACCCTGACGATATCCAGATAATGAGAAGATCTGAGCTCTCACCTGATTTCGGAAGCTTCGGAATAAAGCATCCGGATGCCGAAGAGAGTGCTGAGGCAAAAGAAGCAAAGGCTAACAGCATCGGCGAGAACGTCGTCGAAGAAGCTGACGTTAAGCCTTCTGAAGAAGATGAGGAGAAAGCGGAGGTTGAGACAGCAGAATAATGACTGAACTCAAAGCCAGGATAAAACTGATGCCGGTCCATGCATTCGTCATGATCTTCGCGGCACTTTACTCGTTCGTCAGTATCTTCATACCGATGTTCGAGCTGTTTGTTCAGTATGTGCCTTTCCGTACATACTCACTGTTCACGCTGCTCCTGAATCCGAGGGTATTTACCAGGATCAGGTCAGGCTCCGTTAACCTGAATTTCCAGCAGTTCGCGGCATGGGCATTCGTTATTACGATCGTCCTTGCAGTTGCAGCGCTCACGCTCGCACTCTCTTATCCATTCTATTACAACTCAGGCAAGAAGAGAAAGATCGGATATTTAAGCGTTCTAGTTCTCTTCGTCGGACGCGGCGCTGCACATGTCATCACATTGTCCAAGATGGTCTCAGAGCAGATGATCGCCGAGAATAACTTAACTCCCCAAAGACTCTATGTAGCACAGTCCTTTGCGGGGAACCTCATGGTAATCGTACTGGGCATCGGCGTTGCCGCATGTCTTTACGGTGCTTTGAACCTTAAGATGAACTACAAGATCTTCGCATATCCTTATATCGCGTGGATCGTTATCTTTACCATACTGCCTTTGATTCTCATCCTCTTCCGCGCTTTCTTCAAGAAGGCGGCAGGCGGCGGATATGAGTTCACCACGGCAGGCTTTGCCGTTCTTTTCCAGAACAAGACGGTAACAACAAGATTCTACGGCGCTGACGTTACTTTGCAGGAGTACTTCTCGATCTTCTTAAGATCTCTGGATTACGCAGTCTGGACAACGATCGGATGCCTGATCCTCGGTTATCCCGCAAGCTATGTCCTTGCAAAGAGATCCAAGCTTAAGCGCCAGAGCGGCTCAAGGCTTCTGATGCTCTTCGTTCTTCCGATGTGGATGAACACGATGCTCAGGACTTACGCATGGCGTGCATTCTTCAGCGAGACAGGTGTTCTCAACACATTGATGCAGCAGTGGGGCATGATCGACGCGCCCGTTCTGTTCCTCAAGAACGAAGTGCTTGCTGACATCATTACAAAGCTCGTCATGACGAACGACTTCCTGCCGTTCATGATCCTTCCTTTGTATTCGGTACTGGTCAAGCTCGACGACAGTCTGTCGGAGGCAGCCTATGACCTTGGCGCCACGAAGACGCAGACCTTCCTTAAGGTAATCTTCCCTCTGTCACTGCCGGGTGTTATCTCCGGCATCCAGATGGTATTCATGCCGTCACTGACGTTCTATATGATCCCCGATATCCTTAACGAGGGCTCGAAAACAACGATCGGCAACACAGTTCAGAACTTCATCCTGAACGAGAGTACGACCTACAATCAGGCCGGAAACGTTCTGTCACTGCTCCTCCTGATCTTCGTTCTCATCACGATGGGAATCCTGAGAGGCCAGGATAAAGAAGCCGGAAGCGGAGGTATGGCATTATGAGATTTGTCAAAAAGCTCGTTCCCAACATCTATCTGGCGCTCCTTCTGGTCTTCATCTATCTGCCTATTGCAGTGCTTATCATCTACTCATTTAATGCGCTGCCGAAGTCATTTATCTGGGGTGGTTTTACATTGAAGAACTATCAGAGCCTCTTCAAAGGTTCTGACGGAACCGGAATACTGGAGTCGCTTATCGAGACACTCAAGGTTGCGTCCATTGCGGCCGTTGCATCGACTGCTTTCGGTGTCTTGAGCTCACTCGGACTTGCATATCTGAATAAGAAGATCCAGAGCCTCGCCATGACGATGACATACGTTCCGAACGTAATGCCTGACCTTGTTACGGGTATCTCGTTCATGCTCCTGTTCTCGTTCCTCGGCGTACAGAAGAGTGAGTTCACACTGATCATGTCGCACATCGCGCTCTGTGTTCCTTTCGCGATCTTATCGATAAGCCCCAAGATAAAGCAGCTTGACAAGAGCCTTACCGAGGCGGCGATGGACCTGGGCGCCACAAGGTTCCAGACATTAAGGCTCGTGATCATCCCTGAGATCATGCCGGGCATCTTGTCTTCGGCACTTCTCACATTCACGCTTTCGATCGATGACTACCTCATCAGTAACTTTAACGTGGACAGCTCGATCCAGACTCTGCCTATGATGATCTACTCAATGGCAAAGCTCGGCGTCAACCCTAAGATGAACGCGCTTACGACACTGATGTTCGGCGCGGTCCTCATCCTCATGGTCCTTTCGAACCTGTCATCGTTCAAGAAGAACAGCAAGAACGCAAAGAAGGCATGAAGCCTTAAGACAATAAGCAAACAAGCAAATGAGCATATAAAAGGAGAGTAAAGAAATGAACAAGAACGTAAGGAAAGTAATTGCTTCATTAACAGCGCTGGTAATGGCCGGTTCCATGATCCTGTCATGCGGTTGCGCAAAGAAGCAGCAGCTCGTCATCTACAACTGGGGTGAATATATTGCGGATGACACCATCGCCAAGTTCGAGGCTAAATTCCCTCAGTACGAAGTCGTCTACAGGACTTTCGAGACTAACGAGACGATGTATCCCAACCTCTCAAACGGTTACGATGTCATCATCCCTTCAGAGTACATGGTCTGCCGTCTTATCGAGGAAGACTGGATCCAGCCCCTTGACTGGACAAAGCTTCCTGCTGTCCAGCAGTACATGGACCCCATGTTCCGTTCGGTTACTTACACAGACAACGCTGAGGTCTCAAGCCAGGTATTAGACTATGCCGTACCTTATCTGTACTGCACAGTTGGCCTTGTCTATGATGCCAACAAGATCACACTTCCTGAAGATACGACTGATCCTAAGGTGATCTGGGATGTTCTTTTCGATACCGAGAGCGGTAACAGCATCGGCATGTACGATTCAATGCGTGAGTCGATCGGCACGGCGCTTAACTATCTCGGTTATTCCATCAACTCCATGGATGAGGCAGAGCTCAAGGAAGCCCTTGACCTCCTCATCAAGCAGAAGAGCGCTCTCCGTCCCGCATACGGCGTAGACAACCTCAAGGACAAGATGGCATCCGGTGAGCTTGCCGCATCCATTGCATGGTCCGGTGACCACATCGTCATGCTCGACAGACTGGAAGAACTCGGCAAGACAGACATCGACCTGCAGTTCGTTCTTCCCGAAGGCTCCAACTGGTCAGTAGACATGATGTGCGTTCCCACAAACTGCAAGAACTACGATGGCGCCATGGACTTCATCAACTTCATGTACGATCCCGAGATCGCTCTTGAGAACTGCGAATTCGTCGGCTATTCCACACCGAATACCGCTGCAAAGGCAATGCTCGATCCCGAAGTATCCGGCAACATCTACTACTATCCCGATGAAGCAGTCTTCAGCACACTGGAAGTTTACTTTACATCCGATGCTCTCGAAGAGAAGTACACAGAGATCTGGAATACCGTAAAGGCAAGCGCATAACAGGCTTTGCATCAATTTGGATTTTAACCGGGGGCTGTCTCATTGAGGCAGCCCTTGTTTTTTGTACTGTGGTTTTTTCGATTCCTTGGGCCTGTTTATTGTTCTTTTTCCGTCAGTTAAGAATTGTTGCTTCTTATGTCCGCACCCCCGGCAATGTTGCTCTAAATGTTGCTCTTTGTGTCCGCTTAGAAGGCAACAAATCCTTAATTGAGGATTCAGGCGGCCCCGGCGCGGAGACAACCGCGGATGCAGTCCAACAGCCGGCGGGCCGTGTCGGCAATCCGGAAGACATAGCGTCGATGGTCATGTACCTTTGCTCTGACAAGGCCGGATTCATTACCGGCGAGAACATCTGCATCGACGGCGGAATGACCAGGCTCATGATCTATCACGGAGACAACGGCTGGACTTACGAAGGCTGACAAGAAGCCTGGTCAAGCATTAAAAAACCCGTCTGTTGACGGGTTTAACATTGTTAAATCAAGTAATTTATTGCTTTTACTGTGCTGCGAAAAAGGTTCCGACGTCGTCCTGGTCGACAATCTTCTCTAATGTCTGAACAGCGGAGCCGTCAGCGATAACTCCCATGATACCGTTCTCGGTAACCTTGCTCATGGCAGTGATCTTGGTTGCCATGCCGCCTGTGCCGAGCCATGAACCCTTGCCTGCCGTGAAGTCGAGCATCTCGGGTGTGACCTTATCTACATAGGAGATACGCTCAGCATTGGGATTCTCACGGGGATTTGCATCGTAAAGACCGTCAACGTCAGAGAGGATAACGAGCAGATCAGCGTTTGCAAGGACTGCAACGTCAGCAGAGAGTGTGTCGTTGTCGCCGAAGGTGCCGTTGTGCATGATCTCCGTTGTAGATACGGAGTCGTTCTCGTTGATGACGGGGATTATTCGCATCTCGAGCAAAGTCTCGATAGTGTTGGTTACGTTAGCTCTTGTAAGCTTGTCTGTGATGCCGTCCTTTGTAAGAAGGATCTGGCCGCAGCGGTAGGAATATTCGGAGAAGCTCCTGGCATATGCGTTCATGAGTTCGCACTGGCCTACTGAAGCGATCGCCTGCTTTTCACGTGTTGTGGTGGGGCGCTCCTTGAGATCCAGATAGCCGATGCCGACACCGATCGCACCGGAGCTTACGAGAAGAACTTCCTTGCCTCTGTTCATGAGGTCGGAGATAGAACGGCAGAGCCTGTCGATATTGCCCAGGTTCATTTTGCCGTTGTCGTATGTAAGTGTCGAAGTGCCGACTTTGACGACAATTCTTTTTGCAAAGTTAACGGGATTTCTTGATCCGGAATATTTGCTCAAAGTAGGATCTCCTGTTCTTTTTATTTCAAACTAGACAAGAATAAACTCTTGTTCCTTAAATTGCAAGGAATATTAGGCTTTCCTGCAATAAATTATCCGTTCTGTCCCTGGCCTTGGCCCTGACCCTGACCTTGTCCCTGGCCCTGATCCTGACCCGGAGGCGGCGGAGGAGGGAGTGTAGGTGTCGGTGTGGCGATGTGGACCGGGCACGGGTTGCTTTCCTTAGGACAGAGGGAACTGTCAGCTACGAAGTAATCCGTGTAGATCTTTGCTTTCGAGTTCTTGCAGGCATCGGTAGGATAGTATCCCGATGAACATACGGATACCTTTACGATAGTCTTCGGCTTGCTGAACGTTGCGCCCGGAAGATCCGCGTGGATCTTCTTCATTACGTACATCCAGATCCTTACGGCACCTGCGTAGTCGAATGACGGGATCTTGGTCTGCCTCAACCTGTTATCGTATCCGTACCATGTCGCAGCGGTGTAGTACGGAGTAAATCCGCAGAACCACTTATCGATATCGTCGGATGTCGTACCTGTCTTACCTGCAGTATCGATTGCCTTGCCGTCCTTACCCTTGAGCTGTCCGCCGTAGTTGGAAGGCGTACCTGTTGTAACGACGCCCTTAAGGATATCACCGATGAAGAAGCACGTCTCAGCAGAATAAACACGGTAACTCATAGGATCGGACTTGATGACGACATTGCCGTCAGAATCCAGGACCTGTGTATATGCATAAGGTTCGATATATGTGCCGCCCGTAGCAAATGTGTGATAAGCGGCTGCCATTTCGAGAGTTGTCATACCGTGTGTGAAACCGCCTACTGCCTGTGAAGGGAAAGCACCGTCAGATGTTCTGTCGATACCGACCTGCTTCAGATACCAGAGAGCTGTGTCGCCTCCGACTTCAGACCATACCTCTGCAGCGATCGTATTGAGTGAACTTACGAGAGCGCTTCTTATCGTGACTTCACCCGAATAGGAACGGGTATAGTTTACCGGCCAAGCAGTCTTCGGATGCGAAGGATCCAGGTGCTTGACTTCATCGATCTTTACTGTAGCAGGAGCGATAAGGCCCATCTCAAAGGCCGGACCGTAAGCGATCAGCGGCTTAATGGAAGAACCCGGGTTACGGCGCGTTGAAGTGGCTCTGTTGTGGGTGAGGTTTTGCAATTTCTCTCCGTAACCGCCCGCCATTGCAGCGATCGCGCCGGTGCTGTTGTTGATGACGACCATTGAACCGTTAGGCTTTTCCGGATAGTCGGCTATCTTGTCTGGCTTGGACTGGAAAAGATCCTGCTTGGTGAATGCCTCATCAAGGACGGCCTGTGTCTTGGGTTCTAGTGTCGTGTAGATGTGGTAACCCCTGTTGTATACCAGCGTTGAAGCGAACTGGCGCTTGATTCCTCTTGCCTGTGCAAGATCGCCGATAACCTCAGAGATGGCATATTCGCAGAAATAGGAATTGATCGTTGATGTCCTGTCCGTACTTCTCTGACGGAACTTAAGCTCTGTATTGAGAGCTTCCTCATATTCATCCTTGGTGATCATCTCGAGCTCGTACATCTTGCCGAGGATCGTTCTCATACGTCTCTGAGCATTTCTTCTGCCTGTCTCTCTCAAAGGATTGTAGAAAGAAGGGCTCTTCGGAAGACCTGCGATGAGTGCGCACTCGGGAAGTGTGAGTTCGGATGCATCCTTGTCGAAATAGTTCATAGCCGCAGCCTGAACGCCGACGTAGTTATTGCCCATCGGCGCGAGGTTGATATAGAGCTCCAAGATCTCATCCTTTGTAAGGTTCTGCTCGAGCTGCATAGCCGAGAACCATTCCTGTACCTTACGGGATGTGGAGTGTTCGTCCTGACCGCTTATGAGCTTGACTGTCTGCTGTGTGATCGTGGAACCGCCGTGAGTAGCCGAACCGCCGTTTGCAACAGCTGAAATGAGTGCCGAACCGATACGCTTGATATCGATACCGTTGTGCTCACGGAAACGCTCATCCTCGATCGCAATGATCGCGTCATCTAAGTAAGTGTCTTTGATCTCACTGTAGGAGACGTATATTCTGTCGACATTCTCGGAACCCGTGAGCTTTGCGATAACGTTATTCTCACTGTCATAAACGAATGACGTTTGGGAAGCCTCGGACGTGGAAGCAAGGTCGCCGATGGAAAGGGGCTTTGTCGTCGATGCATAACCCAAGAGCATTCCGGCACCGAATCCGCCGAAAGTGAAGCACAGGCACAGAACGAAGACTATGCCTATCTTTACGATATCGCCCACGAAGCTGAAGATCTCGTGTGACCAGCTGCGGTTGAATCCGCACTTTGTCGGCTTACCCTTGAGCTGGCTTCTGAGCTCGTCAGCCAGAGCGCTGTTCTCGGGCGCTACGGGTCTTGTCGATCTTTGTTTCTTGTTTTCACTGCTTTGCGGCAATTTAAACGTCTCCTTAAAACAAAATTCAGCATATTTTACTACGATTTTGCATATAATTATATTACTAATATGAGGCAAAGGCTAAGTCAGGGGGTCCTTGAATGGGTCTGACAGAGGTAAAGATAACGGCTTTAGGCAGTGAAGGACAGGGCATCGGAACCTTGCCCTCAGGCAAGACATGCTTCGTTTCGGGGGTGTTCCCGGGCGAGGTCTGCCTTTGTGAACTCGAAAATGAGACCTCCAAGTACGCCGTTTTAAATGCAGTCGAACTTTTATCCGAATCGCCCGACAGGATATCGCCTTTCAGGCCGGCTGATGAAGTCTGCGGAGGGCTTCCTCTGGCCGCCTTGTCTTATGAGGCCCAGCTTAAGTTCAAGGAAACCCGCGTAAAAGACTGTCTTACAAGGATCGGAGGGCTCGGTGATGAGCTTTTGGATGAAGTCTTTAAGCCGATAATCGGCGCGGACGATCCTTTCAGATACAGAAATCACATGCAGTACGCGATAAGAGACGGTAAGGCCGGTCTTCTCTGCGCCAAGTCGGATAAGCTTGGGGATTACGACGGAAAGCTCATTGAATATGAGATCTTCGGACTGATAAAGGACAACGTCTGTGAATGCTTTGACCGTGCGCCCACAAGGCTCTTTGACGGACTGGTATTAAGGGGTTCGCAAAGGACGAAGCAGGTACTCGTGGAGTTTGTGAGTTCAATAGACGCCCCTCATGAGGTGACGATCAGAGATGCCGAGAGGTATTTCGAGACGGCTAAGCTTTTCGATAACATCTGCAATACATGTGAAGAGAACGGATATGTTCTGAACGGATTCCTGTTCAGGATAAGCCCCAACAAGACTTCCAGGCGCACGAGAACAGGCGTCAGGACCGTCTATTCAGGCGCCGACAACTACGACGAGATCTTCTGCGGCAGAACATTCAGGATCAAGGCAGGATCGTTCTTCCAGGTAAATACGGAGCAGGCCGAGAAGCTTGCAAATAAAGCATCTGAAGCATGCAGCGGGGCAAGGGTCATCTACGATCTTTACTGCGGCTGCGGAACGCTCGGACTGGCTGTAAAACAGAAGGACCAGAAGCTCCTCGGCATCGAAGTCGTACCTGAAGCCATAGCTTCAGCAAAGATCAACCGTTCATTGGCGCTCGACGGAAAGGAAGCAGAAGAATGCGAATTCATCTGCAAGGACGTACTTAAGGCTGATTTCGCGCAGCTTATAAAGAGCGGGAAGATTCCTGCGCCGGACTGCATTATCGTTGACCCTCCGAGAAAGGGCCTTGATATCGGTGTCGTTAAGAAGATCATGGAGCTTAGACCGCCTAAGATCTGCTATATCTCATGTGATCCGGCAACGCTCGCCAGAGACCTTAAGATGTTAAGCAGGGAATATAAGATAGAGGAAGTAACGCCGGTCGATCTTTTCCCGAACGCGAGCCATGTCGAGACGGTGGTGCATTTATGCCGTAACGGTGCCGTGCACCATATGAAGCTGGATCCTGAACCCTATGAAATGATAAAGAGCGGAGAGAAAACGATCGAACTCCGTTTGTATGATGAGAAACGACGGAAGATAAGACCGGGTGATGAGATAGTTTTTACCAATAATGCTACAGGTGAAACGATTCGTACGCAGGTTATTAAGCTGCATTGTTTCAGCTCTTTTGAGGAATTGTACCGGACACTCCCCCTGCTAAAGTGCGGATATACAAAAGACGATATTTCACTGGCAAGGCCGTCTGACATGGAGCAGTACTATTCTGCAGATGATCAGGCAAGATATGGTGTTGTCGGGATAGAGCTTTTGCTTCAGAAATAAACCACTGATGAGACAGCGGGTTTGACAGATTCAGGCAGATACTATGAAGGAACACATCGTACATCCGATACCGCCCTTTTACGATAAGGATTCGAAGATCCTTATCCTGGGAAGCTTTCCTTCGGTAAAATCACGTGAGCAGATGTTCTTCTACGGCCATCCGCAGAACCGTTACTGGAAGGTGATAGCTTCGGTGTTCAGTGATGTAGTTCCTGACACGATCCCTGCGAAAAAAGCATTTCTTAAAAAACACCACATAGCCATGTGGGACGTAATAGGTTCCTGCGACATCACGGGTTCATCGGATTCGAGCATAGAGAATGTGACGGCAAATGACCTTACAAAGATCCTTGGCTGCTCTAAGGTAACGAGGATCTTCGTAAACGGCAAGACCGCAGAAAAGTACTATAAGAAATATACCGAGAAGAAAACCGGAATAAAGGCCGTCTGCCTGCCTTCAACGAGTCCTGCGAACGCCGCATGGAGCATCGAAAGGCTTACAGAGACCTGGAGTACGGCGATCTTAAAGGAGAATGAAGCATGAGAAGAGCAACACCTGTATTACTGTGTCTTTTCGCACTGGCGCTGTTTTGCAGCTGCAATACGACAAAGGAGTCTGAGACCATGGCTACGACCGCTGACAGAAATATCACGATAGTAAACAGCGTTCATGAAGCGGACATCTGGGTACTTCCTGATACAGAAGCAAACCGCAAGACCACGCTGTGGGGGACTGCTACCGCAGGCAAGGTAAGTACAGATGAGAGCCGTCAGGCCGGGATCGATAAGCCGGGTGATAACGGGCAGTATCTCTTCAGGATGATCGACACTGATAAATGGTACTATTCATCAGAGAACCTGGTCCTTGAAGACGGATGGACCCTTGAGATCAAGCAGGAATCCAAGCATGTTTACGTCATCGAGGTTGCGGACAAAGACGGCACATTAAAAGCTTCATATGAGGTCTTTGCTGCAAGACTCTGACAACGTATTTTCCACGGTTTTAGAACAGGTCAGAATCCGCTTCGGCCTCCCTGACCGACTCTGTTGCCGCGCTGATCCGGCATCTGGCCGCCGCGTCCGAAGTCTTCGCCGTTACCCGGCATTTCACCGTTATTGCCGCCTCTGCCACCGCCACCCATCATCTGGTTGGGAATGGTATTAACTTCGGTGCCGTTTACGATCAGCTTTCCTCCGTTAAATTCAGCTTTGCCGTCGTAATCACATGCTGACCGGCCGGTAATATCCACTGTTCCGCCGTTGATTATTATGTCGCCGTTGGAATCGAGTCCGTCCGTGTCACCGGCGCCCATAGTGATCCTGATGTTGCCGCCGTTGATCTCTATCACGGGTGAATAAGAATCTGATTTATGCGCTGCGTTGATGCCGTCGTCAGAAGCGTTGATCGTGATATCACCGCCGTTAACCATTACATATGTGCCTTCCAGGCCTTCTGCTGCAGTAAGGTCGAATGTGCCGCCTTCTATGAGCAGGAACCCGTCTGTGTGGACTGCGTCATCGCTTACTTTCACTGTGATGGTCCCGTCAGTTACGGCTAGTGAATCGTTGGTGTTGATACCGTCCTCTTTGGCATCGATATTTATCGTGCCGCCCGTAATGACCATGTCATCCTTGCACACGATGCCGTGTCCTGCAGGAGAAGTAATGTTAAGGGTTCCGCTGCCGTTGACAGTCAGATCATCTTTGGAATAGATAACCGAATCGATGTCATTCTCGTCAATTGCCTTGAATGTTCCGCCGTTTGCAAGAGTGTTAGTGCCTTCGAGCGTGATGTAGACCTCATCTGCGGAGATGATATATACCGCTGCGGAAGTCTTGCTCGTGATAGAGGCGTCCCGCAATACCAGATGAACATCTTCTTCCTCACTGACTTCTATTACGATCATTCCGTCCGATGTGCTTCCGGTTACGATGTAAGTTCCCTCACCGGTGATATTTACCGTGCCCGTACCTGCCGACATATCGATCTTCTGCGCTTCGGATTCATCGTAGGATGTATCTTTGTCCTTGTCAGTGACATCGGGTTTACCGTCAGGTGATGAACTGACATTTACGGAGTTAAGCGCAGTACTTTCAGATGCGTCCGCAGTTATCTTTTGATTTACGGCGTTGTCATCCTGACCGTTATCAGAGCTGCTTCCTGCTGCGAGAGTGCATCCTGACAGAGCTGCAATTACAAGTAATGCCGCAATGCTCATCAAGAGCTTATTCTTACTTTTGTTCTTCATCTTATGATCCTCCTCATATTCCTTATAATTCCGCGGCTTCACGCGGCATTAATGTTGAGATGCATATCTCGAGATTTCCGTTCCTGCATCTTAATTCGTCAATGAATTCCTTTTCGATATCATCTGCGTTAAGAGTAATGTCGTAATCCAACTTGAACATAGATCCCATGTTGGTTGTCTTTGCGGAAACCAGATTATGTTCTGATGTGTATTTCGCGAAAATGTCATCGAATACTTCCGTGTAGTTAAGGTCTTCCGGGATGGTGATCCGGAGGCTCTTATGAAGATTTGCATTCTTCTCCCTGCCAAAGCCCGTTGCCTGACAGATAAGGATCACCAGTCCGATTATCACGGCGAATGCTGCCGCGTAGATGATATGTCCCATTCCGGTAAGAAGTCCTGCCGTCATTGCAAGGAATAGTGCAGCGATCTCTTTTGCAGTGCCGGGAGCAGATCTGAACCTTACGAGGCTGAATGCTCCTGCGACTGCCACTCCTGCGCCGATATTGCCGTTTACTGCCATGATGACAACGCATACTATCGCAGGAAGGACTGCCAAGGTCACGACGAAGCTCTTGCTGTATTTGTTCCTGAACATATGCACGAAGGCAAGGACGAGACCTATTGCAAGAGATGATGCGACCGGCACCAGAAAATCGAGTATTGTATCAAGCATAAAGAAGTCCTCCTGTTTTTTCTTTTTGTTTTCCCATCACGGTATTTACATAGAACATTCCGTATTTTGAGAATGAAGTCTTTGCGATGTTGTTTTCGCGTAAGAACCTGATAAGCCACATCGGCATTGTTTCCGATACTTTCACTTCGAGGATGGAGAGATCCATGTCCAGGATGTTTCCGCCGTATACGCCCTTTTGCAAAGACAGATCGTAGTCTCTGGCTATTATGTTCGAATCCAGCGTGATCCTTATATCGCTCCCGTCTTCCGGATAGAACGCCTCGCGTTCGTAGGACAGAAAGACCTTAGGACTTATTCCCTGATAGAAATCTATGAAGTATCCGATCTCTCTTGCTATCTGCGAATCAAATGGAGCAGGCAGGCCGTCTTCGAGCCATCCTGAAGCGATGTTCTCCGGCATGGCGATCCTTCTTTTGTAGACGACGGAATCGTATTTCTTCTTCAGCTCCACGAAGACCGGGTCTTCTCCCGTGACTCGCTGATAGCTCCTTACCCTGAGTTTTTCTTTGTAAACGGGCTTATCGAGCGATGTCCTTATCAGGCGGTAATTATCTGTATCGAAATAGATATTCCTGATGGTCGTATGACCGTAGTTGTCGATCTTCATTATTCCGTCCATAACGTTCATGAGACGCTTCCTCTCAGCGGAAGTCAGGATGAATTTGATCTCATAACGCTTGAATGTATTCTGGTAATCCATGATGTTTTCCTCCGTTTTCTTAAGCGGAGTATAAGGGGGCATCTTAAAATCAACCTGAAATAACTTATGGTTTTTACGGAAAAACAAAACGGCCGTGTTAAAATATCATGCTATTATCTTTGGGAGGCATATATGAAAAAGATACTTGAGACAGAAAGACTATATCTTCGCGAGATGAGCATGGATGACTTCGATGCTCTCTATGCCGTTTTGTCAGATCGCGAGATCATGCAGCACTATCCTTATATATTCGATGAGGAGAGGGTAAGAGGCTGGATAGAGCGCAACATGAACCGTTATAAGGATAACGGCTTCGGACTCTGGGCCGTATGCCTTAAGGAGACCGGTGAGATGATCGGTGACTGCGGCCTTACTCTGCAGAATATCGAAGGCGAGATGCTCCCTGAGATCGGCTATCACATAAGACGCGATCAGCAGCGCAAAGGCTACGCAAAGGAAGCCGCTGCCGCTGTGCGCGACTGGGCTTTTAAGAACACGGAATATCCTGCGATCTATTCTTACTGCAAATACACTAACGAAGGTTCTTTTAAGACCGCGGAATCCATCGGCATGCACTTTTGCAAGGAATATCCGGACGAAGCCAACGGCATTACACACGTGTCCGTAATAAGGCGTGAAGACTTATGAGCAACCCTTGGGAAGAGATATCTTTGAGTGATTATGAGAATCACATGAGCCTGGATTCCGTTAAGCAGCTTCAGGCCATGAATTCCATCATGGAGAAGCAGTTTTCCGACTATCCGGTAAAGACCGCGATGGTACTTGGAATTGCAGGGGGCAACGGTCTTGAACATGTCAGATCCGTCAGGCTCGAAAAAGTCTACGGCGTCGATATCAACGAAGGATATCTGAAGACCGTGGAAGAGCGTTATAAGGATCTTGCAGGCATATTGGAGTGCCTTTGCATCGATCTGATCAAGGAGCCGGAAAAGCTTCCTTCCGCAGACCTCGTCATCGCAAATCTCCTGATCGAATATATCGGTTATGAGGCTTTTCAGAATGCGGTAAAGAAGATCGGTCCCGGGTATGTTTCATGCGTGATCCAGATCAATACCGATGAGGCGCAGTGGGTGTCGGATTCGCCTTATCTGCATGCCTTTGACAGGCTCGACGAGGTTCACTGCCAGATGGAGGAAAATGCGCTCATCTCTTCAATGGAGAAGATCGGTTATAGTAAAATACTGAACGTATCAGATCCGCTCCCGAACGGCAAAGCTCTTCAGCGGATCGATTTTATAAAAGCATAAACGGGGAAACTTAAGTGGGTAATAGGACAGGACTTGTATTGGAAGGCGGCGCGATGCGCGGGATGTTCACCTGCGGCGTAATAGACGTCCTCATGGAAAATGATATTTGGTTCGAAGGTGCATGCGGTATCTCGGCAGGTGCTGTTTTCGGGTGCAATTACAAATCAAGACAGATCGGAAGACCGATCAGATATAACAAGAGATTCTGCAAAGATCCCAGATACTGCAGCTACAGGTCGCTCATTAAGACAGGTGACCTTTACGGCGCGGATTTCTGCTACCGTGAACTGCCTGATGAGCTTGATATTTTCGACCGCGAGACATTCAAGAACGATCCGATGGAGTTTTATATCGGCGCGACGGACGTTAAGACCGGCAGGTGTGTTTACCATAAATGCACGGACGGCGGCGAACCGGATCTTAAATGGATGAGGGCTTCGGCATCGATGCCCATCGTGTCCACTCCCGTTGAGATCGAAGGCAGTTATTATCTGGACGGCGGGATCGCCGATTCCATCCCCTATAAGTTCATGGAGAGCATCGGATATGACCGCAATGTCATCGTGCTCACACAGCCTAAAGGATACGTAAAGAAAAAGGCTTCATCCCTTATGAAGCTTGCACTCAGGAAATATCCTGCGATCGCGGAAGGCATGATGAAGCGCCACGAAGTCTATAACAGGCAGGTTGAAGAGATCGAAGAACGTGAGATCAAAGGTACTGCGTTTGTTATCAGGCCGCCTGAGCCCATCGGCATCGGCAGGACGGAAAGAGACCCTGATGAACTCGAAAGGGCATATCAGATGGGAAGGAAAGAGGCTCTGCAGGTATTGCCTCATCTGAAAGCATTTCTGTCCTGATTACGGGGCAATTCCCGGTTTAAAACGCATCGGATTCGATACGTATAAAGAAAGTTCCGGGAGCAATACATCCTGCACCTTATAATGTTAAAATGTGACTATCACTAAAACGGAAGGCAATATCATGGTACGCGAAGCCCGTAAAGATGAACTGGATGCATTGCTCGAACTCTATCTGAACCTTCATGAGGAAGGCATTCCGGAGCATGACGAACATCTTGCCAAAACATGGGAACAGATAATGGATGATCCTAATCACCACATCATCGTAAAAGAGCTGGACGGCAGGCTCATATCCTCATGTGTCTGCGTTATCATTCCGAACCTCACGAGAGGTATAAGGCCTTACGCATTCGTCGAGAATGTCGTGACACATAAGGATTACCGCAAGAAGGGTTATGCGACAGAGTGCCTCGATTACGCGAAAAAGATCGCAATGGACAATAACTGCTATAAGATGATGCTTCTGACAGGATCCAAGAGGGAATCAACACTCCGTTTCTATCAGAATGCAGGATATAATTCTAACGACAAGACGGCATTTATTCAGTGGCTTGGAGAGAAATGACATGAATAAAACAGGCACAAGAGTATTGGAGACCGAGAGGCTTGTCTTAAGACGGTTTGTCATCGAGGATGCTGAAGCCATGTTCTACGGATGGTGCAACGATCCTGATGTTACAAAGTTCCTGACCTGGCCGCCGCACGAGAGCGTTGAGGTTACAAGATATGTTCTCAACGAATGGATCCCCCAGTATAAGAACGGTGACTATTTTAACTGGGCCATGATATTAAAGGAGAGCGGAAAGCTTATCGGAAACATTTCCGTCGTAAGCCTGCGCGAGATAACGGATGAGGCTCTCATCGGCTACTGCCTGTCCAGAGAATGCTGGGGAAACGGATACATGCCCGAAGCTTTGAAGGCAGTCGCAGATTATCTCTTTGATGTTGTAGGAATAAACCGTCTCATGGCAACTCATGATGTCAATAATCCGAAGTCCGGACGCGTCATGCAGAAGGCCGGCATGAAGTACGAAGGCACGCTCCGTCAGGCAGGCCACAACATGCAGGGCGTCTGCGATGCATCTGTCTATTCGATAATCAGGAGTGACAGAGAGAAGAATGAAGAACAAGTCTCTGAAGAATAAAGTTTTCGATTACATCAATGAGAAATATCTGGTATCGCCCGAATACCCGTGGGAGGACAATACCGGCGCGGTCTTCAGACAGAAGGAGAACCGCAAATGGTTCGCGCTCGTCATGGATGTCGGAGGAAGCAAGGTCGGTCTTGAGTCAGACGACGTTATCCCCTGCATCAACCTGAAGATCGACGATCCCGTATTCCACGATCTTC
Organism: Oscillospiraceae bacterium; assembly: GCA_902764825.1. GTDB lineage: Bacteria > Bacillota > Clostridia > Saccharofermentanales > Saccharofermentanaceae > Saccharofermentans. Next base: position 57,511 of record CACWXL010000018.1, on the reverse strand, counting down.
TCGTAAAGCAGAAGGGCATAATCCCTGCCTATCACATGAATAAGCTTCACTGGATAACCGTGCGCCTGAATGGCGACGTTCCGGAGAAGAATGTTTACGATCTCATAGACGCGAGCTTCGAAGCGACGGCTCCGAGAAGGCGCAAAGCCAAGGTTGTCATGCGCGAAGCCAAAGAGTGGATAATCCCTTCAAACCCTAAGTACTACGATGTTATCGCAGCTTTTAAAGCATCCGATACCATCGACTGGAAGCAGGGGCGCGGCATCTTGCGCGGCGACACGGTATTCCTCTATGTCGGCGCACCCGTATCCGCGATCCTCTATAAATGCAGGGTTCTGGAGACCGACATTCCTTACGATTATTCTGACAAGAATCTCACGATCACGGCGCTCATGAAGATAAAGCTCTTAAAGCAGTATGAGCCTGATGAGTTTACTTTTGAAAGACTTAATGACGAGTTTAAGATCTTTGCGATAAGGGGTCCCAGAGGCACAACCAGCAGTTTAAGTGCTGCATTAAACGACTAAGGGATATGAACCAGATGCAGGCTTTTGATGCTGTCAGTTTTCTGATCTCACCGGATGAAATCTGATTTTGGTCATATAACGGTCACATGTGTAATGTAGTATTTCCTCAAGGAGGGAATTCAGATGGTCAGGATCTTAGTCGTTGAAGATAATGAAGAGCTGCTTGCGCTTGTTGCCGGTTATTTCAGGAACAAGGGTTCTTTTGACGTTTACACTGCAACGGACGGCACCGGTGCTATGAGACTCATAGACGAAAAAGATTTCGATATAGCGATACTGGATATCATGCTTCCCGGACCAAACGGATTTGAAATATGCAAAGCACTCCGTAACAAGAGCAGATGTCCGATAGTATTCCTGACGGCACTCGGAAATGAAGACAACATCCTTAAAGGTTATGAGATCGGAGCTGACGAATATATGGTCAAACCGTTTTCGCCCAAGGTCTTGTATGCCAAGTGTCTGGCACTTCTGAGCAGGACGGAGGCAGAGCTGACAAGAGAAGTTGTTATCGAGTGCGGTGACATCAGATTATATCCGCTCCGTATGGACGTTGAAGCCGGCGGAAACGAGGTTAAACTTGCACCCAAAGAATATTTCCTCCTCAAGGTTTTAATGGAGAACAAAGGTATCGTTCTCGATAGGAACAGACTTTTAGACATGGTGTGGGGCGTCGGCTTTGATGGCACTGACCGTGTTGTTGACAGTCAGATCAAGAAGCTCAGAAAGAGTCTGGGAAGCTATGGAGGAGCGATCAAGACTGTAATCGGGGGAGGTTACAAAATCTCATGATCAGCGGCATTCGAAGAGGCAAGAGTATAAAAGGATCTATTATCGAACCGAGATTCGGGAAGATCTTTATAAAGAGGTTTCTCATCTGGTTAGGTGTTTTTTCAGTAATAGCATTGATTACTATATTGGAGTTGGACAACTACATATGGGACCAAAGATGTCAGACAAATAAGCTCTACAGGAATAGAGTGCTGGAAGAGGCAAAGGTATTATATGAAACAGATCCGGAAAGCGAAGATTATTTATTTCAGCAGGATCTTTTCAAAATTCGGCTGTCCATATATCAGTCGGTCGATTACAACTATGTTGAAGCTCAAATAAGAGATCTGAAATTCGCTTCCGATAAAGATACTGCATATATCATTCTTCCGGCCGAGGGCAAAGAGCATCAAGATATCTTCTTCATTGAAGACATTTCATATTTTGACCCGATAGATAAATATATGGATGGGAAGATTAGTTTTAAGAGAATAAGTTCGAATATTGAAAAATATGCATATGATCCGCTTATAAAACTTGGCTGTTATATGGGAATCATTGATCCCGAGGTCAATTACCAGCCAAGAACCCTGTATGTCAATCGCGAAAAGCACACCTTTATTCCCGGTATAGTTGAGATCAGTTTCCACGGCAAAACATATGAAGTGGACTGCACCCCTGTTGATACAAAAGGGTTTGAGTTTTATGGTGCCGGTGACAATTACTGGCTGCATTATTATTCTGTTAACTACAGAATGGATTCGGATCTGTCATCAAAAGATATATCTGAATATGATGTGCTCGATCCGGATGAAAAGAATTTTCCGCGCACAATCGAACTGAATGAGTTTAACAACGGCAATAAAAAATATCCCTTAGCAATCGGATTCAGTCCCATAAAGGGAATGTCTCTCTTTGAACTCGCGCCGGCATCATCGATAGCGATTCCTATAATCGCCATAATATTTGCGGTAATAATGGCGCTCATTCTCTCGGTTGTTAAATATCAGAGAGATAAAACGGTCTGGAAGATCTTCGAGTACCGGATCAAGACAACAGAAGCTATGGCACATGATCTTAAGACCCCTTTATCAGCGATGATGTTTTATCTTGAGAATCTTGAGGAATCGTCGAAAGAGCCGGATAAAGTTGTTGAATACACAAAAAACCTCAGCGAGAAGGTTGTGGCTATGGATCACATGATCGGAGATATCCTGCTTCTTTCACGAAGCGAGTCCGGACAGATAAACCTTACTAAAGAAGAATTAAGCGTAAAGGAATTGGTTACCGAAAGCCTGAAAGAGTTTCCCGGCATTAAAGCAGAGATAGAAGGTGAAGATGTTATCCTTACGACAGACAAAAAGATCTTTACTCAGGTGATAATGAATCTCCTTTCGAATTGTGACAGACATGGTAAAAAAGGAAGTGTTGTAGATATATTCATCAGCCGGGAAGCACTTACGATAACTAATAAATCTGACAAGTCATACGATGACGCTGATTCGCTCAAAAGACCTTTTGTCAAAGGTGATGATTCCAGAGGGAATAAAGGTGCCGGATTGGGATTGGCTATTGCAGACAACAACCTTTCGATGCTAGGTTATAAGCTTGAGCTCTCATCAGAGCCAGACGAGTTTTGTGCAAGAGTAGATTTCAAGCCTTAAAGAGTGCCCGCTTGGAAGGGTGACTGTCAGGCAGCTTTCGTTTTTAAGCTGAGTATTACGATCGCCGCGAAAACCAGAAGTATTCCGACAACAGCGATGATCCCGACCTTTTCTCCCATTACGAAGAACCCGAAAAGCGTTGCCGCCGCAGGCTCAACTGTCGCAAGCACTGCAGCTCTTCCGGCGGTAGTCTTGTTAAGACCTAATGTGTAGAGAAGGAACGGAATGACTGCGGTAACGACTGCCGTTAAGAGCACGAATCCGAAGAGGGAAAGCTTGTTATCGACGGCGGAGATTTTCGAGAGCATGTCGGCAGGGTTGGCAACGAATATCGATCCTAAACCTGCGATCAGGAACGTATAGCAGGTGACCGTATAAGGCGAATATTTCTTCAGCGCAAATGTTCCGAAGATGCTGTAAAGTCCGTAGCCAAGACCGGACCCCAAGCCTACGAGAATGCCGACAACTGTTACTTTGCCGCCGAAGCCGGATACGAGAACGCAGCCTGCAAATGCGAGCACGAGCGCGATCAGTTTTTGAATAGAGAATTTCTCCTTAAGGAAAATAATCGCGAGGATCATTACCCAGATCGGAGAAGTGTAAAGAAGGATTGCCGCGGTGGACATCGTCATCAATCGGATCGCGGTGAAGTAGCAGCATGTAAAGAACAGGATGCTCACAAGACCAAGAGCCAGGAACAGCGGGATGTCTTTGGGGCTGAGCTTAAAGCCTTTGGGATCTTTTATGAGCAGTATGAGCGCGAAAAGGATCCCTGCCGTGACCAGTCTTAAGCATGCCACCTGGATGGATGAAAAACCGAGGTCGTTCAAATGGCGCACGAAGATGCCCATGCTGCCCCAGAAAAGCCCCGCGATTATTATCAGGATGTCGCCCGTGTAATTTCTTGTTTTTCCCATAGATACGCATTATAGCACCAAAAAGACTCCACGGAGCGTGGGTAACAATGTATTTCGCGCTGTGTTATTTTGTTAGCGTAAAGGAGGCGGTAGGTCATGGATAAATATGTAACCGGAGCGGTGATCAGAAAGCTCCGCGAAAACAAGAACATGACGCAGGAAGAACTTGCGGAAAAAGTATATGTCAGCAGCAAGGCTGTTAGCAAATGGGAGACAGGACAGGGCTTTCCTGATGTAAGCCTTATAGAGCCTCTCGCAAAGGCTCTGGGAATCTCTGTGATAGAGCTGCTCTCGGGTGAGGACATCAAAAACTGCAACCGTTCTTCAAATATGCTCAGAGGAAGATTTTATGTTTGTCCCGTGTGCGGAAATGTAATTCATGCAACGGGCGAAGCGGTTATCAGCTGCTGCGGAATAACCCTGCCGCCATTGGATGCGGAAGAGTGTGATGATGAGCACAGGATAAATGTGGAGACGATCGAAGACGAATACTATGTGACTGTTGATCATCCGATGACAAAGGACCACTACATCTCATTTCTTGCGGCTGTTTCAGACCAGGGCGTGCAGCTAGTTAAGTTCTATCCGGAAGGACCTTGTGAGACGAGATTCAGGAAAAACCGCATTAGGAAAATATATTCTTACTGCAATCATCACGGGCTGTTTATGCTTAAAACTTAAGGAAATCTTAATGTGTTTACCCTATTTCTGCGCAAACTTTTAATTCTCCGTCCGTTATAATATTCGCAAGCTGACTTATGGGGATAGGTCAGCCGCAAAAAATATTAGGAGATGATAGGAATGTTAGTTATACCGTATGTTTACATAGCAGCGGTCTATACAGCCATATATCTGCTCGTAAGGGCCGCGGTCAGTCTGCGCAATAAGAAGATCGACTGGAAGCGCGAGAGGCTTCATATTCTGATGTACATATCAATGAGATCTTCAACTGCAGGATCAATCTGATCCCGTTTGTGTATCTTTTGGATTACGAGAATGAGGCGCACATGATCTTTAATGTGTTCGGCAATATCCTGATGTTCGTTCCGACGGGAATCTTACTGCCTGTACTCTATAAGCGCCTGGATACTTTCTTCAAGGTCGCGGGCACCGGATTTCTCATGTCGCTGACAATTGAGATACTCCAGCTGCCGTTTGCCGACAGGACGTCTGACGTTGACGATCTCATCCTGAATACATTGGGCGTTGTCACAGGTTACGTTCTTTTTGTTATCGTGCGTTATGCAAAGAATCTGGGGAAGCGGAAGGCAAGCCTTCCCGGGGTTCTTAAGCAAAGATAAGTATAAAGACAGGCTGCTATGAATAAGAGCCGTTTTCCGCAGGGAAGACGGCTTTTTCATTGTTACAAACAAGAATATTTAATATAATTATTTCTGCAATGTATAAACATAGGAGATTGGCATGAAAAAGAAGGAAAACCCCGAACGCCGCAATGAAGTCGAGAAGACTTTGCTTGAACTGAGCGGTTTGGAGCGAAAGGCCCTTTTCGAGAAGTATCAGACTGACGAGTACGGTCTTGACCCTGTTCAGGCTGCTGACCGTCTTGAAGAATACGGAAGGAACATCATTGATTTCGGCAAAGAAAAGAACCTTGCCGTACGCATCAAGGATGCGGTAATCAACCCGTTCAACATCGTGCTCCTGATCGTTGCGATGATCACATTCGCGACCGATGTAGTGCTTGCTGATGAACCGTCTTTTGCAACATTCATCATGCTCGTTGCGGTAATCATAATTTCCGCGACGATATCTTTCATTCAGGAAGAGAAATCCAACAACGCAGCAAAGAAGCTGCAGGGCATGATCACCACCAAGCTCGATGTTATCCGTAACGACGTCGAGATCGAAGTTGATATCGAAGAGCTTGTTCCCGGCGACATCGTTAAGCTCGCATCAGGAGACATGATCCCGGGCGATGTAAGATTCATCGAGACAAAGGACCTCTTCATCGACCAGTCTCAGCTCACGGGTGAGAGCAACCCCGTGGAGAAGTTTACGACAAGCGATAAGAACGTCGGCGTCACAGACCTTGCAAATATCGGATTCATGGGATCCAACATCGTATCGGGAAGCGCCAAGGCCATCATCCTTTTGACAGGCGGAGATACATATTTCGGAAGCATGGCAAAGAGCCTCAACTCTTATGAGGAGAAGAGCGCATTCGAGAGAAACCTCGATTCCGTAAGCAAGCTCCTTATCCGCTTCATGCTCATAACGGTTCCTGTCATCTTCATCGCCAACTTCATCACCAAGGGCAGGGGCGGCTGGCTCGAATCCCTCATGTTCGGCATCACGATCGCAGTAGGAATCATGCCGGAGATGCTGCCTGTTATCATGAACTCCTCACTTGCAAGGGGCGCTATCAACATGTCCCGCAAGAAGACCATCGTTAAGCGCTTGGGCGCCATCCAGACCTTCGGTGAGATGGACGTCTTCTGTACCGATAAGACCGGTACGCTCACGCAGGACGAGATCATCCTCGAGAAATACATGGACGTTCTCGGCCGTGAAGACAAGCGTATCTTAAGACACGCATTCCTCAACAGCTATTTCCAGACAGGCCTTAAGAACCTCATGGACGTTGCCATCATCAGCCGCGGCGAGAAAGAAGACCTCTCTTACCTTAAGGAAGCTTATGTAAGAGAAGACGAGATCCCGTTCGACTTTACGCGCCGCAGAATGAGCGTTGTATTAAAGGACAAGAACGGCAAGCGTCAGCTCATCACAAAAGGTGCCGTTGAAGAGATCTTATCGATCTGCTCCTTCATCGAGATCGACGGTGAAGTTAAGGACATTACTGACGAGCTTAAGGCGAATGCGAAAAAGATCGCCGAAGAGAACAATCTCGAAGGCATCCGTGTTATCGCCGTAGCACAGAAGAATAACGTTCACGGCGTCGATGTCTTCGGCGTTCAGGACGAGAGCGAGATGGTATTGATCGGATTCGTCGGCTTCTTAGATCCGCCGAAGGAATCTGCAGGCGAAGCCATCAACGCATTGAGAAAGAACGGCGTACGCACGATAGTCCTTACGGGCGACTCGGAAGGCGTTGCCATCAATATCTGCGGCAGACTCGGCTTCTCAACTGAGATGTCTCTTACCGGTGCCAAGATCGAAGCAATGACTGACGACGAGTTAAGGGAAGCATGCGAGAAGTGCGACATCTTCTCCAAGCTCTCACCTTATCAGAAGCAGCGTGTAGTCAAGATGTTCCAGGCTAACGGCCACACCGTAGGCTACATGGGTGACGGCATCAACGACAGCTTGCCCTTAAAGCAGGCAGATATCGGTATCTCCGTCGATAACGCAGTAGATATCGCGAAAGAGGTCGCCGATATCATCCTCCTCGAAAAGGACCTCATGGTATTGGATGAAGGCGTTGTCGAAGGCCGTTCCACATTTGCGAACATGTCCAAGTACTTAAAGATGTCCGTCTCAGGCAACTTCGGAAACATGTTCTCGGTACTCATCGCAAGTATCTTCTTACCGTTCCTGCCGATGCTCCCTGTACACATCCTCGTGCAGAACCTCTTAAACGACTTCGCACAGCTCGGCATGCCTTTCGACCACGTCGAATCCAAGTACATCGAGAAGCCCAAGAAATGGGACCTCGGAGGCATCAAGGGCTTCATGGTATCCTTCGGTCTTTTGAGTACTGTACTTGACGTTCTGTGCTTCCTCGTACTGTGGTTCATCTTCGGATACAACAATCCCGATATGGCCGGCTACTTCCAGTGCGGCTGGTTTATGTTCGGCGTCATCTCACAGACGATGGTAATCCACACGATCAGAACGCCGAAGCTCCCGTTCATCGGCGACAGGGCATCGATCCAATTGACGCTCTCGACACTTGCTGTCATTGCGGTTACGCTGATAATCGGATTTACCGGACTGTCTGCGCTTTTCGATCTTCCGACAATGCCCATAAGCTACATGCTCTGGCTTGCGATACTCATGGTAGTCTACATGGTTTTCGCGCAGATCATGAAAGTCATCTACATCAAGAGACACAAGGACTGGTATTGATCTGATAAAAATGTGAGACTTAAGCTGGCGCCTCCGGTTCGGGGGCGCTGCTTTATTGAAGCGGGATGGCTGATGGCCGTTTTCCAGGCGGAATTCCGGGCGCCGCCTAGATTTTTGCCTGGATTTTGACCGCTTTTGGGCCATTTTCCGGGCGGAATTCCAGGCGCCGCCTAGAGTTTTGCCTGGATTTGGTACAATACAAAGCATAAATCAGATGGAGGCGTCCCGCCATGAGCAAAAAGACAGGATCTAAAGCAAAGAAAGTCATAGTCACCATCCTGGTGGTATTAGTTGCCCTCATAGCCATCGTGCTGATCGGCGCAAGGATCTATTTCAGGGCGCCTGTAAGCAGTTATTACAAGGCTTCTGAGAAGGCTTTTGTAATACCGGGCCTTATGGACAACATGACGCCGCAGGGCCTGGATCACGTATCGTCAGTAGACACATATCTTATCTGCGGATATCAGAAGGACGGCTCTCCGTCACGCATTTACAGGGTCGACGGAACAAGCGGCAAGGATGAAGGATATGTTGTCATGGGCGACGAGAACGGCAATCCCATCAAGCCTCATGCAGGCGGTCTTGCTTCGCACGGGGAGTACCTTTTCGTAGCAGGTGACGAGGACGCATGCATAAATGTCTATAATCTGAATGACGTTCTTTCCGCAAAGAGCGGCGATACAGTAAAGAAGCTCGGAAGTTTCTCAACAAAGTTCTTAAATGACAAGATCAATGTAGCCTGGATCTGCTTCTCCGATGACCGCATGATCGTCGGCGAGTTCTACAGGGATCCGAATTACATGACAGATGAATCGCACTGGATCACGACAAAGTCGGGTGAAGAGAACCGCGCAATAGCGTGGGCTTATAAGTTCAGCAATGATGAGGATTCTTCTTTCGGTATCTCGAATAAGCCTTTTGAGATGTATTCGATGCCGGATCTTGTTCAGGGCATGACTGTCAGGGACGGAAAGATCTGGATATCCCAGTCTTACGGCACCCCCAAGTCAACGGTCAGATGCTATGACATTTCAGGCAGTGAACCTGTAAAAATCGCGGGGAGAGTAAATTCGGGCGGAGTTGAACCTGATATAGCCGTACCTGTCTATGCTTTCGACAGTTCCACACAGGTGGCTTCATTCGACGCACCGCCGATGGCAGAAGAGATCATATTCAAGGACGGAAAGATCCTTATCATGAGCGAGTCCGCATCTATGAAGTATTTCTTCGGAAATCTCACGGGCGGAAGATGGTGCTACGCGACGGATGTAGGCAAGCTCGTTTAACCGCTTGCTTTAATGAAGTGCATCTCCGGAAACCGCACAGGCAAATTGTGCTATATGACAGAGAAAACGCACCTGATATAAGAAAAACTTATTCCTGCTGCATTTTACAAAAGTGATATAATTCCTCCCTGAAAGCATTAAAAAGGGAGATTAAGTTTTGCGCAGTAAAGCGTTTAAGAACATAACGTTATATCTGTTTTGCCTGTTTGCAGCGACATTGTTTACAGCCGTTTTTTCCCAATCAACAACACCGCTCATTAAGAACAACTGGGGATTTGATTCGGCATTCTTTATCCTGGTCGGACAGGGAATGACAAAGGGGCTTTTGCCGTACAGGGATTTCTTCGATATGAAGGGACCTTATCTTTTCCTTATCGAATTTATCGGACAGAAGATCTGTTATGGAAGAACAGGTGCTTTCATCGTCCAGTGTTTTAATATTTCATTTTGCCTTTACATCATAGGCAAAATGTCTGATCTTTTTACCACAAGACTTATATGGCTCCACAGGATCATTGCATTTCTGCCTGTGCTGGCAGTGGCAGCTGTTAACTTTGAGGGCGGCAATCTTACTGAGGAGTACTGCCTCCCGGCGGTGCTTCTGAGCCTGTATTTTTGTATTAAGTATTTCAAGGGTGTCGAAGCCGGAAAAGGTTTTAAGCACCCGCTTTTGTACTCGCTCTTTTATGGCTTTGCGGTCGGGTTTATCTGCTTTGTCAGGATAACGAATGCAGCGACTGTAGGAGCTATTCTCGTTGTTATATTCCTCTTTCTCCTCCATAAAAAGGAGTTTAAGAATGCTGTTTTGAACTTGTTGATGGTATTCACAGGTTTTGCGGCAACATGCGCCGGTCCTTGTATCTTCTTTTATTCAAAGAACCTTCTCCCGGAAATGCTTAACCAGATATTTGTTTTCGGTGCCACATATTCGGCCGAGTTTACATTTATGCAAAAGTTCCAGCGTTCCTTCTCTCATTATGGTCTCTACTTTTTGATTCTCCTGTTGCCTGTGGTTATATGCATCATTTACCGTGAGAAGTGGTATATGATGCTGTTAAGCCTTTTATCAGCGCTCTTACTTCTTGTTGCCGTAACTATGGGCAATGCATTCGCGCACTATTTGATGCTCTTTATTCCACATGTAGTGCTTGCCGTGATCATTGCCATTAAAAAAGGAAGCGGGGCATTTAAGACCGGGAAGAACATCATCTGTGTGATCTGTTTTGCCCTTTTCTTTTCAATACATTTTGTAAGAGTAGCTCGAAAAGCATCTTCGGTTCAAAATACTTATTCTAATTCCGGCGGGGGTTCTTGTTCTTATGCACAGGATATCGCCGTGCACATTCCCGAGAACGAGCGTGGCAGTGTCTATTGCTTCGGTGATGAGTACTGGTCCAAATGGTATACATCAACCGGCACAATGCCTGCTAACAGATATATGGACTGGCAGACGCACTATATTAAACTGATGCCTGAGATCGAAGGCGAGATTGCTTCCTGGATCGAAAATGACGGTTGTTTGTGGATAGTTGTTCCGGCAGAAGGCGAGTCAATATCTGACAAGGTCGATGCTGTCATTGATTCTCATTACAATATTGAATACGCAAACGAGGAATACATTCTGTATAACAGAGTGTGATGACCGCTCTCCCTTAATCGATATTTACTACAGAAAGATCTTCAAGGCCTCTCTCGTCGTGGCTCGTGACGATAAGCAGGCGGCCGTTTAAGCGCGCTCTTATGAAGCTGATCGTTTTCGCGCGCGCCTCATCGTCAAGCCCTGTAAAAGGCTCATCCAGGATTACGCAGTCTGAATCGTGGAGCATCGCTCTTATAACGGCAAGGCGCCTTTTCATGCCGCCCGATAATTCGCCTGCCTTCTTGTTCGGTGAATCGGAAGGGAGGAGCTCCAGGATAGCGGAAGTTGCATCAGTTACCGTAACTCCTTCATTGACCGCAAGGATGTTCGTTAATGCTGTCTCTTTCTCGAAAAGCCTGTTCTCCTGGAAGCACACGGAAAAGCGCATGTCAGAAGGGCGCTCCACCGTACCTTCATCAGGCTCAAGGAGCCCTAGGATCAATCGGATGCAGGTGGTCTTGCCGATGCCTGAAGGGCCTTTGAGAAGATACATGCCGTCTTCGAAAACGGCGCTGAACGAATCAAGCACCTTCTTGTCATCAAATGATTTACTGACATTTTTAAGTTCGATCATTTGAGCACCTTCTTTACTATGAACGAGATGAGCTTCTCGATGATGAATGCGCTTAGGACGGCAACAAAGGTCCACGCGAGCATGTCGGATGTCGCGAGGTTGATCTTCGATCTGTAAAGTCCGTTGCCGATGGATCTTAAGGGCTGTCCGACTACTTCTGCGGTGATGCCGCCCCTGAATGCCATGCCGATCGCAAGGGATATCGCGCTCTTTATGTGGGAGCTTACGGAAGGAAGATAGATATACTGGAATCTTTTCGAAGGCTTCATCTGATAGACAGAAGCCAGTTCAAGCATCTTGGGGTCAGTTACGAGAAGGCCCTCAAGGATGTTCTTGTAGAAGATGGGAAAAGATATTATCGCCGATACGATTATCGTTACGAAGCTGCTTCCGGCCCAGATAAGGGCAATGATGATGAAGCTTACGATAGGGATAGATTTGATCACCGATACGAACGGAGAGAAGAAGTCCCTTATGATCCTGATCTTGTAAGACAGGACCGCAAGAATGACGCCCAAGGACATTCCGATGATGAAGCCGAGTAAGATCTTGGCGGCCGTCATTCCGACGGAAAGATAAAAGGAAGGTTCAGAACCTAAAGAAATCAGGGCTTTGAAGGTCTCGACCGGACCTGACAGGAGGATGTTGTTATTCACAACAAGAGATGCCACCTGCCAGATGACAATCCAGATCAAAACGATCAAAGTTGTCCTGATGTACTTTTTGGTCTTCATTAATTAAGTTGCTTTTGTTGTTATCTCTGTATCTGAGTTGTCGGGCTTATAGAAGTAGAATTCCTTCGGAGGGAGATTTCCGCCTATGGACTTAGGATTGCTCTTATAGAGGACTTCGAGATAAGCAGAGAGGACAGACTTCATCTGCTGGCCTGTGATGCAGACAACGCCGCATTCAGGGATGGCCTTCTTTGCGAGATCCTCATCGCCGATGATCTCTTTTGCAACAACGAGCTTTGCGGTCTTCTTAAGATCAGAATCGATCGCATAAGTACTGAATTCATGCTCCATGATGAACTGTACTACCGCGTCTCTGTGATCTTTCAAAAACTCGTTCCTTACGATAGTAACGCCTGTTACCATCATGCCGCCTTCAGATACTGCTGCCCACTCTTCATCGAGCGAGAAAGCGATATTGATCTTTTTGTTCTTAGCGCAAGCTACGGTTACGAAAGGCTGGGGAAGGACTGCGATCTGGTTGGGATCCTCAGCCAATACGGCTGCGACTTCCGTGGACTCCGACTTGAACTCGATCTCGATGTCATCCTCAGTGATGCCGTTCTTGGAGAGGAGATATCTCAATGAGTATTCGGGTGTAGCGCCCTGACCTGTTGTGATGACTTTCTGGCCTTTAAGGTCCTTTACGCAGGTGATGCCTTTGTTGCCTGTTACGCAGTAAAGAACGCCTGCCGTGTTGATGTCGATAACTGATACTCCGCCGTTCGTCTTGTTGTAGAGAACTGATGCGAGGTTAGCCGGGATAAGAGCGATGTCTAAGTCTCCTGATACGACCTTGGCTGCGATCTCGTCAGGTGCAGCGGACATCGTGAATTCATAGTTTCCTTTGGCCTTGCCTTTTGCAGCTTCATCCATGAGGTTTACAAGACCTATGGTCGTGGGGCCCTTAAGAGAACCTACTCTGACAACAGTGTTGTCTGTTGTTTTCTGTGCACATCCTGCGAGCATTCCCAGTGAGAGAACTGCAGTAAGTGCTATTGCGATAATCTTATTCTTCATAAGATTTCCTTCTTTCTAATATAAAATCGCTCTGATTATACACTGTTATTCGACAATTGACATTTCTGTTGTATTATTAACGCATTAAACAAAAACAAAGAGGCTCGGTATATGTTTGGAAACGGTTTGTCTGATTTCGATATAAAAACGCTCTTCGATACCACGACCACTTTAGGCCAGATCGTAGAACTTCTTATCTATGCGGTTATCGCCATAGTAGTTACCACGATAATCCTTCTTATCTACGGTAAGTTCGTAAAGAACAGGCTCAAGGCCAAGAACAATCTTACGATCCGATTCACACAGAACATCATCAGGGTTGCTATAATCCTCATCGCCGTTATCTGGGTCCTCATAAGCTCGACAGCAACTACCGATATCGGTAAAGTCCTCTTCCAGGGAACTGCGATACTCGGTGCTGTTTTCGGTCTTGCAGCTCAGCCTGTATTGGGCGACTTCTTCAGCGGAATCGCGATCACATTGAACAGGCCTTTCGAGATCGGCGACTGGATCGAATTAGAGAACGGCACGGCCGGCGTTGTTGCCGACATCACGCCGAGACACGTTGTCTTAAGAAGCCTTGGCACAGTTGAGATCATCGTTCCCAACAGCAAGATCAATGCCCTTATGCTCAAGGACACGAGCTTCAAGAAGTTAAGATCCGTCAAGATGGATTTCAATGTTGCTTACGGCACGGATGTAGATAAAGCTTCAGAGATCATCAAGAACGAGATAATCAACTCAGAACTTACCGTTCCTGCAAAGAATGATGAATACAGCGAGGTGTTCTTTGAAGCATTTGCCGACAGCAGCCTCGTCCTTACGACGATCGTTTATTTCAAGCAGAGCACATCAGGCCTTGCAGTTAAGACTGACGTCAACAAGCGCGTCAACGACGCATTCAATAAGGAAGGCATCGAGATACCTTTCAACTATGTCAATGTGGTGATGCAGAAGGATTAATTCTTAAGGATTACCTCTCCGTCAGCGCCCGGAATATCCCTAATTATCTCGCCGACGTCAGGAACAGTAATGCGGCCTGACAGAGGGTTCTTTATGCTGATCACAGGTGTCGTGATCTCTGCCTCGACTTCAGATCTCTCAAAGGCCAGATCGCAGTCAATCATCTCGCAGTTGATGAGCTTTAAACCCTTGCAGTAGCAGAGGGGCTGCGTGCCCTTTATCGTGCAGTTTATGAACGTCAGGTTCTCCGAATACCATGCTAAGTATTCGCCGTTGACGACGGAATCTCTGACGGTAACGTTTTTCGCGTGCCAGAAAGCGTCCTTGGTATTGAGGACGGAATTTGTGACTTCCACATTCTCGACATACTGGAAAGAATATTTGCCCGTGAGCCTGAAATTGTCCATGACGATGTCAGAGGACCTCATGAGGAAGTATTCAGATTCTGCAGTCGTATCGGTCATCTTAAGGCCGTGGACCGACCAGCCGAACTCGGGCGAGATTATGCCTGAAGATGTGATCGTGACCTTGGAGCATTCGCGGAGAGCCTTGATGCCATGAAGCTTGGAGCCGGAGATATCGATATGGTCCGAATACCACATGGAGGCCCTGCATTTATCGGTCATCTCGGAATTTCTGATCGTGAGCCCGTGAACGTGCCAGAAAGGGTATCTTAAGTTGAAGTAGGAGTCTTCTACAACGACGTCGGAGCTTTCTTTTAAAGCGCTCTCGCCGTCGGCGGGACCGTCAAATTTACAGTTCCTGACCATGATGCCGCAGCTCCCGTAAAGGGCGCGTTCGCTGTCCATTGTCCGGTTCTCTACTACCCGCATAAGCACCTCGTAATCTTTGATATGAATACGATACCAAATTGCGTTGAGGATTTGTGTCACGGGATTAACATTTTTGTCAGATGCGGGCGAAAATGTAGTAGAATAACAAAAGTTGCTTATGAATAACTAAAGTTAGTTTTCAACCGGAATGTGTTTTAAACAGAGGTATTAGACATGAAAAATGAAGGCGCTATCGGAAAGTCAGCTGAAGATTATCTCGAGTCGATGATAATCCTCAAGGAGAAGAACGGCTATATCCGTTCAATTGATATTGCAACATTTTTAGGAGTAACCAAGCCCAGTGTCAGCAACGCGATGAAGCGTCTGCGCGAGGAAGGCTATATCGAGATGAACCGTTCCGGATTTATCACGGTCACGGAAAAGGGCATGGAGATCGCCGACAAGATCTATACACGTCACAAGAAGCTCACAGACTTCTTTATTGCGCTCGGCGTAACAGCGGAAGTTGCTGAGGATGATGCGTGCAAGATCGAGCATGATTTGAGCGACGAGACGTTCGAAGCTATCTGCGTTCACGTCGATAAATTCAGCAAGGCCAATAAGTCAAAAAAGAAGTAATAATTTACAGCTAACTGATATATACCCGTCAAAGCGGTCTGATAAAATTACATTATCGAAAATTTGAACAAGAAGGAGATTAATCCTATGGCATGTTTTCTGGTTCCTACAACTGAAGCAATCGTTACAACAGTAATCAAGCACGCAGCAGACAAGAAAGGTTCTGACAACATCTTCATCAAGAAGATGAACTGGCTCAACACCATGCTCTGGGGCGGTTCAGCACTCCTTGCCTTTGAGCACGTCTGGCACGGCGAAGTAACACCGTGGTTCCCTTTCCTTACGGCAGCATCCAACGCTGCTGACGCTCAGGAGATGCTCCATGAGATGTTTACCAGCGGAGTTGCTATGGCTGTCCTTGTAACGCTCGCCTGGGTCGCAATGGTATTGATCTCACAGGCAGTTTCAAAGAAGAAAGCGCCTGAAGCCGCAAAAGCCAAGGCATAAGGAGGCTTTCATATGACATTACTTATCACGGTTTTCGCAGCCGTTATAGCATCTATCTTCTGGTACAACTCCAAGGTTGACAGAAAGCTCGGCACACTTGCCCTTATGTATTGGGGTGCAAGCCTTATGTGGCTCGTAGATGCAGTTGTTGAGTATATTGAACTGGGCGCCGAGTTTTTCGAGCAGGCTCCCAAGGACATGATCAACGATGCATATCTCGGATTGTCAGTAGTTGCTTTAGGCCTCGTTATCTGGTTCGTGATCCTTCTTATCAAGGATCCTGAGGGCAAGGTAAAGGCAATGCTCGCAAAGTAAGAAATGGAAATAACATCAGACATCAGAAACAAAGAAAACGCTCTGGTTGAGCGGATCAAGGCCGCCGGGAAACTGGCGGTCGCTTTTTCAGGCGGCGTAGATTCAACATATCTTCTGTATAAGGCACACCGGGTGCTTGGCGATGACTGCATTGCGGTTACGGTAAGATCCCAGGTTCTTGCAGAAGATGATTTCAACAGGACAGTGGAATTCTGCAAAGAGATCGGCGCGAAGCAGGAGATCATCGACTTTGATGTATTCTCGGTCGACAAGTTTGCAGAAAATCCCCCTGACAGATGCTACTACTGCAAGAGTTATGATTTCGAAGGCATTAAGAGGGTGGCATCAGAGCATGGCATTACGGCAGTTGCAGACGGCAGCAATGTCGACGACACCGGCGATTACAGACCCGGCATGCGTGCCATGAAAGAATTAGGGATCATCAGCCTGTTAAAAGAATCAGGCCTTACAAAAAAAGATATCCGCGCCCTCTCGAAAGAAGCAGGCCTTGCCACCTGGGATATGCCCGCGGCAGCGTGCCTGGCGTCAAGATTTGTTTACGGCGAGAGGATAACAGCGGAGGGCCTTAAGATGGTTGAGTTATCGGAGAAGTTCATCAGAGATCTCGGCTTTTCCGGAATCCGCGTAAGAGTTCACGGCGATCTGGCAAGGATCGAAGCATCACCTGATGATATCGCTTTATTGTCTTACAGCCGAACCAGAAAAGAGATCACCGATGAACTTAAAAAGCTTGGTTTCAGATACGTCACGCTGGATATGCAGGGCTACCGTATGGGCAGCATGAATGAAGCATTGGAAATTAAAAAGGCTGATCAGTAATGAGCGATACAAAAGACATCTTGGATAAGGTTGCAAAAGGAGAGATGACTCCCAAAGAAGCAGAGCTTCAGCTCAAGATGAAGCCCTTTGTCGACCTGGGCTTTGCAAAGCCTGACCTCCACAGAGGAATGCGTCAGGGCGTTCCCGAGGTCATCTTCGGCCAGGGCAAGACACCTGAGCAGATTGATGCCATTACGAAGAGCCTCCTTGAGGCAGGGCAGAAGACCGTTCTTATCACGAGGCTGTCAGCTGAGAAGGCGTCAGAACTTACGACTCCCATCAAGTATTACGATGTTGCAAGGATAGGCGTCGCAGGCGTTATCCCTGAGCCTTCTGCAAAAGGCACGATAGTCATTGCCACAGGCGGCACATCAGATCTTCCGGTTGCAGAGGAATCAGCTGTTACGGCTGAGCTTCTCGGCAATAAAGTCGAGCGCGTCTATGATGTCGGCGTGGCAGGCCTTCACAGGCTTCTCGCGCATAAGGAAAAGCTCATGAGCGCGTCAGTTATAATCGCGGTCGCAGGCATGGAAGGCGCCCTTGCAAGCGTCATCGGAGGCCTTGTTGACTGCCCGGTCATCGCCGTTCCCACAAGTGTCGGATACGGCGCATCTTTCGAAGGCCTGTCGGCGCTTTTAAGCATGCTCAATTCGTGCGCGAGCGGTGTCACGGTCGTTAATATCGACAACGGATTCGGTGCGGGCTACTCTGCCAGCATGATCAACCACATCGGAGGTTAAACCATGAAGACTCTTTATATCGAATGCAATATGGGCGCTGCAGGAGACATGCTCCTTGCATCTTTAGCTGAGCTTACGGGCGACGTAAAAGCGTGCGAAGACAAGCTTAATTCACTGGGCATTCCCGATGTTACATATGAATTCGAAAAGAGCGTCAAGTGCGGTATCGAAGGCACCCACGCGCACGTTGCTGTCCATGGTGTCGAAGAAGATGAACACATGCATGAACACGCTCACGAGCATGAGGTTCACGAGCACCATCACGAACACGATCATGAGCATGATCACCATCACGATCATGAGCACGAAGAACATTCTCACGAACACCACCATCACCACACTCACATGAGTGATATAGAGAACATCATTAACGGACTTAATGTATCGGACAAAGTTAAGTCTAATGCTCTCGCAGTATACGGCCTCATCGCAGAGGCTGAGAGCAAGGCTCACGGCAAGCCCATAACGGATATTCATTTCCACGAAGTAGGCACGATGGATGCGGTCGCTGATATCGTCGGCGTCTGCGTTCTTTTGGAGCAGATCGCGCCCGCAAAGATCATAGTATCTCCTCTGGCAACAGGCTTTGGAAGCGTGCGATGCGCGCACGGAATACTTCCTGTTCCGGCACCCGCTACAGCTAGCATTATTGAAGGCATTCCCACATACAGCGGCGACGTCGAAGGCGAGCTTCTGACACCCACAGGTGCAGCGCTTCTTAAGCATTTTGCAGACAGCTTCGGAACAAGGCCTGTCATGGCAATTGAGAAGACCGGCTACGGCATGGGCAAAAAGGATTTTGCAAAGGCAAACATGCTCAGAACGTTCTTAGGCGAAGCAGACAATGAGAGCGATAAAGTAGTCGAAATGAAGTTCAACGTCGATGACATGACCGGCGAAGAGATCGGCTATGCAACAGGCGTTCTCATGGACAACGGCGCGCTCGATGTTTTCACGACAGCTGTTTACATGAAGAAGAACCGTCCGGGAATTCTTTTCACGGTACTTGTAAAGCTTGAAGACAAAGAGAAGTTTGCAAAGCTCATTTTCGAGAACACCACGACCATCGGCATCAGATACAGCGAGATGGAAAGATTCAAGCTCGCAAGGCGCGAAGAGAGGGTCATGACAAAGTACGGCGAAGTCTCCTTTAAGGTATCAGAGGGCTTCGGCGTAAGCAAAGTAAAGCCTGAGTACGACGACGTCAAAGGGATCGCGGACAAGGAATAACTATTTGGGGAAATAGGAAATGAAGAGTTCAACAATCAGGAAGATAGCCTGCGTTCTGGCGTTGGCAAATCTTATATCAGTTACGGCCGTAACGGGTTGCAATAACAAAGATGCAATAGATCCTTCGGGCACGCCTGAAGTCACTGAGGAGCCCGCAAAGAGCGTGACCGGGATCTTCGCTGCGATCGGCAAGGATTATTATGTTCCTTTCCAGAATCCCGACCACAGCTACTGCACGATAAATGAAGGATATGGAGCTCCTTTAAGGGAGCAGGGGATCGGCGGCTGCTACAGCTACGCTGCCGTAACTTCAATGCAGTCTAATTACCTTCAGAAGAGCGGGGAGCTGATCGACATCAATCCTATCGACATCATCTACCGTATCTATGAAGCTCCCGAAAAAGACAAGGACGGCCAGCCGCAGTACCCGAGAGAGAAGTTCTACCTCGACACAGTCTCGCCATTAGATCTCGGAGGTGATGCTCTGCGCGTCACAGGTGCTCTCTGCGCAGATCCTCTGAACGGATACCTTATCTCTGAGACATCTGTTCTCGGCGCTTACAATACAGCTGTTAGGGGTACTCCCACGATAACTGAAGAAGATGTCAAAGCGGCTATCAAGAATCACGGCGCGATCTGTCTCGGCATCAACTACAAAAAAGACTGCAAGATCGTAAACGGCTTTTATACGCAGAATCACCCGACCAATGTGGAAGACATGGATCACGTCGCAACGATAGTCGGTTGGGACGATGATTTCCCGGCTGATTGCTTTACGATCCCCGCATCACGAAACGGCGCCTGGCTCGTCCAGAACTCCTTCGGACCTTTCTGGGGCAACGCCGGATATTACTGGGTCTCCTACGACACACCGATCCCTGATCTTATAAGTTACAGTGTCACCAAAGAATATTCTTCCGCCATATCCTACGGCAGATTCCCTGCAGGAACGATAATTTCAACAGATGTCGTAGCAATGCTGGAAGGCGGGAAGGATCCGGAGAAGATCACGCTGGAAGACATATCAAACAGCAACGATTTAACCATTGCCACCGTTTTCGAGAAGAAGGGAAATGTCGCAGCAATCGGCATCTGGACAACGGTTCCGGACCAGCCCTATACCATTGAGATCTTAGACGGCGAATTCGGAAAAGTGCTTGCAAGCACCAGCGGAACCTTCGATTCCTGGGGCTATCACACGGTAAAGCTCGATACACCCGTATCCGTTAAGAAGTTCACTGTTGTCCTGAAGATCGCAGGCGAATATTTCTTCGAAGGTGGCCCGTCAGATACGATCAGGGTATCAACCGCAATCCGTAAGACAGATGCTCATTATGAAGCGAAAACCAAGCCCGGCAGATCCTTTGTTAAGATCGGTGAAGAGTGGGTCGACGTAACTGATCCGACGCTCATTTCGCGCCTTGGAAAAGACGAGATGGGCGACAAATTCAAGGCTGCGGGAACGATCGGCGACCCGTGCATAACGGTGCTGTATAAGTAAGCGGAGATATTAAAATGTCTGTGATCGTGAACTATATAAATCAGTTTCTGTTTACACTGAGAATAGTTGATGTTCCGACACTCTATATAGCAGGATTTACATCTTGCTGGGTGATAGTTCTTTTATTGTTTTCCATGTTCGCGAAAAAGCAAAAGAAAGTCATCTTTATCATTCTTTCTTTTATTCCCGTAATCAACTTTGCAGTTTTTTATATTTTGAATTTTACAAAAGGAGCACCTCTTGAAGACCTTGTAAGAATGGGCTCATTTGGCGGAATTGCTTTGGGGTTTTGTGTCTTTTCACTGATCTTTGCAATGAAAGAAAAGAAAAAGAAACTCAAGATATTCAGCGGAATAATCGGAGTGGGAGTCATCGCCTGGTCAGCATTCTTTCTAATGTGTTTCTGCAATCATTTCTGTAATTTCAGCCATATGAGTTACAGTGGTTCAATGGCAGCCCTTATAGATGAGCTGGAAAAGAATTATATCCTGCGGGATTACAAAGAAATTGACTTTGATGCTCTGAGGCAGGAGTATATCCCGATGGCAGCTGAAGCTGAAAAGAATGGTGATGAAGTGGCTTTTGTGGCAGCCGTTAACAATCTGTGTTATGAGTTCCACGATATTCATGTTTCAATAGGAATTCCGGATGAAGAATTGCAAATCAAATATAGTGAATCTATGTCCGGTCTTAACTATGGATTCACCATGGTCAGACTGGATGACGGGAAAGTAATCGCCATACAAACAAACGACGAGTCAGATGCATTTAAAAAGGGAATATGTGACGGATGTGAGATTACAGGGTGGGATGGCGAAGAGATTAATGAGGCAATTTCAAAGGTCAGATGCCCGGCTTCTGGAGCCTTTTGTGCGATGCCCTTTTCAGAAAACGAAGATTTTTTCAAACCTATCTATCTTTCGGGTATAGGTGGTGAAACAGTTCGAGTAAAGTTTATAGACAGTTATGGTAATGAAAAAGAAGTGACTGTTAAAAATGAAGGTAGTAATGAAATACGTCTGTTGCATTCTCTTGGACCTTTTATGGATATCGGCATGGTTGATGTCAGTGATGAAGAATCAGAAGAATTTGCAGAGACAGTTATGCTTGATGATCATTGCGGCTATCTCAGAATAACGTCGGAACACTTTAATGAATTCACAGACTACCCGGCAGATATTAATGATGATTATCCGCAGTTAAGGAAATATCTGATCTCAAAAATAGAGAAATTGCGTTCACAGGGAATGGACAGGCTGATACTTGATATCAGAGGAAATGAGGGTGGATATCAGGTTGTCAGTGATGAGATCATATCGCTGTTTTCGAAGGAAGAACTGGTAACGTACAAAGGTTTCTATAACGGACAGAATTTTATAAAGTACACCGATCAGGTTTATAAAACATCCGGCGATGGAAGGTACTCCGATATTCCGGTAGTTTTACTTGTTAATGCCGGTTGTGCTAGTGGGGGAGATATTATTGCATACAGATTATCATTCTGTCCCAATGTTACATTGATGGGTATTACTACAACAGCTGGAAGTGCGCAATCTACAGGTGGAGAGTGCATGCTAAGTAATAGTATTGTTAAGGTTTATTATCCAGTTATTGCTTCACTTGATGAAGAAGGGAAAGTTCTTATAGATAGCGGAAAGGACAGGACAGGTTCAATTCAACTGGATGTAAAGATTCCTTTTGATTATGAGGCAGCATATCATATGTTTTATAATGACTATGAGAATTACAGCGAATACGATTACGTTATCGATTATGAAGCTGAATATGCCAGACGCTATTTGAACAAAAAACAGATCATCATGTAATACTGGTGATACATCTTTCTCGTATGATGCGGATGTAACCAAGGAGGCATTTTATGTCATACAGGATTTTGATAGTTGAAGATACATTAGATCTTTTGGAGGCCATAAGCGTTTTCTATCGCGAGGAAGGCGCAGGATCCCGGGGTACGTACTCCGGGATCTTTACTGATATAATCTGTATTAGAGTTTTGCACAATAAGGCATGTCTGATCAAGGAAAAACGGGACGTATGAGCACTAAAGAGATCAACATAAAAACAGTGATCGCTGTCTTATTACTGATAGTTGATGTTCTCGCTATTTGCGGGTTTGTTTATCTCCGCATAGAAAATGAACTGCATCATTACGGAATATTAATCCAAAGACCCGATGATATGCAGCTGACCTTGAACAAAGACATTACCAAGACTTTACGCGATAAGACAGTTACGGTTCCGGCAGGAACGGTTGTTAAGCCGAACCACATCTCACTTGATGGAGTTGTTTTTAGTTATTCGGATGAATTTGCTTCGTTCCGTGCTTCATATGAGGATTTTGAAGAACAGGCTCAGCTTGAAGAACTGAGAGCAGAGGCGGAGCAGATCTATAACAAAGACCGCGAAATGGTCATCAAAAAGAACATAGGCCCGGGAATAGCGACGATCCTGTGCGGCATTTTGATATGCGCTCTTGTTACGTTTTTCCTGGTAAAGATTAAATGGTATGTTTTGCTGTATGTCATCCAGATCTTGTTTATTCCCGTGCTGTATTTTGTGCTAAGCACCATGTTGTGTCATTAAGTTTATGAGGAAACCGAAATGAGCTATATATCTGAACTGAGAAAACTTGTAGGTCACAGGCCGATAATGTCTGCAGCTGTCGTCTGCATCCTCTACGATGAGAAAAAGGGACTCCTGTTTGAGAAGAGGACTGACACAGGCGAGTGGTGTGTTCCGGGAGGCGCTCTGGAACTTGGTGAAGAGCCTGAGGATGGCCTTTTCAGGGAAGTTAAGGAAGAGACAAATCTTGATATTGAAGATCCTGTTTTCTTTACAGTTAAATCAAATGTTCATCTCGTCTATCCCAACCACGACGAAGTTTATTATACGGATCTGGTGTATATCGTTACGAAGTACAGCGGCGAACTGTTCCATGATGAGGAAAGTGTTGACTTAAGGTGGTTTGGTATCGATGAGCTTCCCGATAATATCATGCCGACTCAGACCGGATATCTGGAGGAATTTATCAGGCGCATTAAGACTTAAGAAACAAGGCCGCCTTCCATACAGAAGACAGCCTGTTTTTCTATTCCGGTTATCCCGATATTACTTCTTTGTAAACTCCATATCGTCAATTACGATCTTGGCGATATTGTCCGTATCGGCAAGACGGTTGAAGAATGCGGTAAGGCCATGATCTGATTCGCAAATATAGCCGACGTTTTCGGTATCAGCAGAGTAGACCAGATACTCAGTACCGTCCTTGTAAACGATCTTTATAGTCGGCCTGGGCCATGTGAATCCCTCGCGCAAAGATGCCTTCGTACTGCTTCTGACATCCCACTCCATTGCGATGGGCGAGATCTTTATGCTGCCGCCTTCAGTGCTCGTAAATTCAAGCTCATTAAGCTTATCTGCAATAGGGATGATGAAGTTCTTCTTTTCCTTTTCCACTTCTGATTCGGGCACGCCTTCAGGGCGGTTATCGTTGTGTTCATCGAAGTATTTCCACATCTCATTTCTGGTCATCTTAAGTTCGGTGAGCTCGAGCGTCAGATGATCTGTCACCGGCGGATAGAAATCCGGTCCGAAAACATGGTTCAGATCCTGCATATACTCACTGCAGTAGAGCTTGGTCTTGGTGGAACGTTCCATATCCACCCAGATCTTTCCTCTGCCTTCCTTGAACCCGAAAATGAAGTTCTGATCGTCATTAATGAAAGCCCCTTTGGACTCGTTCTCGAGCTGGCTGTAGATAAGGCAGTCAACGCCCGCTTCTCTCTCGATCGTATAGGCAACCACGAGGCCTCTCTCGTCTCTTACGACACCTTCTACTGTGACCGTGTACTCGCCGACTTTGCAGACAACGGGTGTAGTTACCATTTTATCTCCGAGAAGACGTGCAACGTCCTTGGGATCCGATTCGACATATTCGATCTTAGGATAGGTGATCGTATAAACACTGTCGTTGCCGTTCTTATCTTTCTTACCTTCTTCGACAAAGGACTCGACGTGGCTCTCTACATTCTTCTTGCTTCCGTTGCCCCAGAGCCTGTCGAAGAGTTCGCCACCTGTTGCCGCATTAACCACAAAAGGAGTTGCCACTACGACTGCAGCTGCTGCCGCAGCGATCTTTATTCCCAATTTACTTATCTTCGTTCCGTTTTCTTTTCTCATTATGGATTCCTTCCCCGCGAGATACTCGTCCGAGAAAACGTGATCTGCCACACCATCTGTGATGTGGTCGAATTCTTCTATGCTGATATCGCGAATGAAATTGTCTTTGTATAAATTTCTGTCCATAAGTAATCTCCTGTTTTATGGATTTCCCCTCTGGTCCTGAGGTTCTCCGGCCTTAAGTCTGCTCGATGGCCTGGCGCATCATCTTCTTGGCCCGTTCATAGCGTTTTCGTACATTTGCCTCTGTGATGCCCAGCCTGTCGGCTGTTTCCTGTACCGAATAATCTCTTACGACAAGGCATTCGACGACATCGTAGTATTTCTCAGGAAGAGAATTCATAAGGGGAGTGCACTCTGCCCCTGTATCGTTTTTGTATTCCGGCTCCACAGCCTGATCACCGCAGACTGCTTCGAGATTTTCCGTGAAGCTGACGATCCTGTTCTCGCTTTTTCTCTTGTTGTAGATGTTGATCGAAGTGTTCTTGATCGTTGCCAGAATGTATCTCTTGCAGTCGTCCGAATCTGCTTTTCTGAAGAAGACCTTATGCCTTATGAGCTGCAGGAAAGCGTCCTGTACGGCGTCTTCTGCGAGCTTTTCGTCATGCAGTATTGCCAGAGCCACACGGAACATCTTCTGTTCGTACAGTTCATAGCAGTCTTCAATGAATGCATGCTGTTTTGACGGTAATGCCATTTATCTGTTTCCTTGTCGTTTCCTATAGGCCGCCCGCCTTAAAAGATTCGGGATCCCATGTACGGCCTTCTATCTCATATAACAAATCGAAAACCAATTCTGTGACAAATCTTCTCAAAAAGTTTTCTCAAGTTCCAGCGTTAAAGTGAGGAAATATATATAAATAAAGGCTTCGGGCCTCTTTCGCGGGCTTCGAAAAAATTTTCAATAAACCTATTGACATAGTAGGTATAAGCGTTTATGATATGCGAAAATCAATCGAGAGAGGAGGACGGAAGTTATGTACGACCGTAAGTTCTATTTCCAGTCATTAGTCCGTTGTAACTTCCGTTGTGGACGAATGTGTTGTTCTTGTTCAAACAGTAACTTCCGTTGTGGACGAATGTGTTGTTCTTGTTCAAACAGCCGCTGTTCCGACAGCACAACTATAACTATTTGAATTAAGAAAGGAATAACACAATTATGTCTAACTATAAATTTGAAACTCTCCAGCTCCACGTAGGCCAGGAACAACCCGATCCTGCATCCGATGCACGTGCAGTGCCGATCTACGCAACAACTTCTTACGTTTTCCGTAACTCAGCTCATGCAGAAGCACGTTTCGGACTTGCAGACGCAGGCAACATCTACGGCAGACTTACAAACTCCACACAGGGCGTTTTCGAAGACAGAATCGCAGCTCTTGAAGGCGGCGTTGCAGGTCTCGCAGTTGCTTCCGGCGCAGCAGCAATCACATATGTAATCGAAGCTCTCGCAGTTAAGGGTGAGCACATCGTAGCTCAGAAGACGATCTACGGCGGTTCCGAGAACCTTCTCGCACACACACTTCCCCTTTATGGTATCGAGACAACATTCGTCAACATCCATGATCTGGACGAAGTAAAGGCTGCAATCAGACCTAATACAAAGGCTCTCTACATTGAGACACTCGGCAACCCTTCATCTGACATCCCGGATATCGAAGCACTTGCTAAGATCGCTCACGAGGCAGGCATCCCGCTCGTTATCGACAACACATTCGGTACACCTTACCTCATCAGACCTATCGAGTACGGTGCAGACATCGTAGTTCACTCTGCTACAAAGTTCATCGGCGGCCACGGCACAACATTGGGCGGCGTTATCGTTGATTCCGGCAACTTCGACTGGGCAGCTTCCGGCAAGTATCCCTGGATTTCTGAACCCAACCCCAGCTATCACGGCGTTAAGTTCACAGATGCAGCAGGCAAGGCAGCATTCGCAGTTTATATCAGAGCTATCCTCTTAAGAGATACAGGTTCTTCCATCTCACCTTTCGCAGCATTCCTGCTCCTCCAGGGCACAGAGACTCTGTCCTTGAGACTTGAGCGTCACATCGAGAATACAAAGAAGGTATTGGACTTCCTCACAAATCATCCGAAGGTAGAGAAGGTCTTCCATCCTTCACTTGCAGATCATCCGGATCACGAAGTATATCAGAAGTACTTCCCTAACGGCGGCGGCTCCATCTTCACATTCAACGTAAAGGGAGGCAAGAAGGAAGCATTCGATTTCATCGACCACCTCGAACTGTTCTCACTCCTTGCTAACGTTGCTGACGTTAAGAGCCTTGTTATCCACCCGGCAAGCACAACACACTCACAGCTTTCCGAGGAAGAGCTCAACGACGTAGGCATCTATCAGAACACGATCCGTCTCTCTATCGGCACAGAGCACATCGATGATATCATTGCCGACCTCGAAAAGGGCTTCGCTGCTATCTGATCGACAAACAATTGAGATATAATCTAATCTAGCATCCGCTACAGGAGGAGAATCACCATGGCTAAAATCTATACATCAGCAGATCAACTTATCGGCAAGACACCTTTGCTCGAACTCACACATCTTGAGAAGGCTTTAGGCCTTGAAGCAAAGCTCGTTGCAAAGCTCGAATACTTCAATCCCGCAGGAAGCGTCAAGGACCGTATCGCTAAGGCGATCATCGAGGACGCAGAAGCTACCGGCAGACTTAAGGCAGGAAGCGTGATCATCGAGCCTACAAGCGGCAACACGGGTATCGGACTTGCCTCTGTAGCAGCTGCTAAGGGTTACAGACTTATCATCACAATGCCTGAGACGATGAGCGTTGAGAGAAGACAGCTCATCAAGGCTTACGGCGCAGAGCTTGTTCTCACCGAAGGCTCCAAGGGCATGAAGGGTGCAATCGCAAAGGCTGAGGAGCTCCAGAAGGAGATCCCTGACAGCATCATCGCAGGCCAGTTCATTAACCCCGCAAATCCGAAGGCTCACAAAGAGACTACAGGTCCTGAAATCTGGGAAGACACAGACGGCGAAGTTGATATCTTCGTTGCAGGCGTAGGCACAGGCGGAACAGTTACAGGTGTAGGTGAATTCTTAAAGTCACAGAAGGCATCTGTAAAGGTCGTAGCAGTCGAGCCGGCTGACTCT
Source organism: Oscillospiraceae bacterium (assembly GCA_902764825.1). Taxonomy (GTDB): domain Bacteria; phylum Bacillota; class Clostridia; order Saccharofermentanales; family Saccharofermentanaceae; genus Saccharofermentans. The sequence goes on along the minus strand of CACWXL010000018.1, from coordinate 29,560 downwards.
CCCGTTCTGAGTAAGGGCACTGCCGGAGCACACAAGATCCAGGGTATCGGCGCAGGCTTCGTACCCGATGTTCTCAACACAGCAGTATATGATGAAGTTATCCCTGTTACTAACGATGATGCATTTGCCACAGGCAAGCTCTTAGGCAAGAGCGAAGGCGTACTCGTAGGCATCTCATCCGGTGCAGCCCTCTGGGCAGCTATCGAGCTCGCTAAGCGTCCCGAGAACAAGGGCAAGACGATCGTAGCATTGCTCCCTGACACAGGTGACAGATATCTTTCCACACCTTTATTCCAGGATTAATTCAAATAGTACATATGCCTATAAATCCAAAGCGTCCGCTCTCTTTATGAGGGCGGATGTTTTTGCGTGTTATAATTCGTGTGGGGGACGTTTTTCGCAAATTTCTAAGAATTTTATTCCCGACCTGCGAACATTCCGTATCTGTTATGTGTCTATAGGGTAGATGCGGACAAAGGAGGCAAAGTCAGATGACTGACAAAGAACTCGAAAAGATCTATAACGAAGCCTATCGCGCGGTGTATTGGACTGCCATGTCACTTCTCAAGAATGAGGCAGACGCAGAAGACATCGTACAGGATACCTTTGTAACCCTGATTGAATCCTATGACACATTAAACGATAAGGATAAGGTTATTCCATGGCTTAAGAAGATCGCTGCCAACAAGTGTCTTAACCGTCTCACAAGGACGAAGACAGACGCTGTGGAAGATGAGTTCTTTGATGATGTCGAAGCAATCGCAGAGGATTTCCTTCCTGATTCGATCGTCGAATCGGAAGAGGCCAGGAAGATCGTCATGGATATCATCAACAACAAACTGTCTGATGATATCAGAAGAACGCTTATCCTGTTCTACTTTGATGATCTGAGCACCAAAGAGATTGCTGAAGCTCTCGGCGTTCCGGAAGGAACAGTACGCCGCCGTCTGTATTTTGCCAGAAACAAAATCAAGAAGGAGGTCGAGAAGTATGAAGAAGAAAACGATACGAAGCTGTTCGGTATGGCAATACCGTTCCTGACAAAACTTTTCATAAAAGAATCAGAGCAGGTGGCTATAAAGCCCATGCCTGCTTCATTAGCTAATCTGTCCGCATCTACAGAAGCTTCCTCAAAGGGAGTAAACATTAAAGCTTCGACAGAAGCAATCAAGAAAGGGACAGATATCATGAAAACTAAGATCTTAATTGGAAGTATCGCAGCAGTAGTTGCAGTAGGCGCAACGATCGGAATCATTGCGGGTGTTGTATCAAAGAATAAGAAAAACAGACGTGCAGATCCTGAAGAAACCGGGTACAGCCAGCAGGAGGAATCGCGTGATTATGCAGATGATCCGGTTTGGACAGAGACAACTGAGTCAGAGACTACAGCGACAACTCAGCAGATCACTGAAGATTCTTTCTATATGTGCATGGATGGAATGTCTGTAGATGAGTGTGTTGAAAATATCTGGAAGACAGGCAATGTTCATGTTGGCATGACCAAGGACGAGTATTTCAAGAACATGATCGCGCCTGAAGATAATCCGCCTTTCACCACTGAAAACAGTTTTTCCTGGACATTCCAAGGGGGAGACTTCTATTTCGGCTCGATCCAGGTGTTCTCCGGGTTCAGTTGCCCTACCGTATTTGAAGGCGGCGATTACTCAACGGTTAAGCTGCAGCTGCACTATTATGGAGAAGATGCAGAATTTGCAGACAAGCTGGTTGATAAACTTATAGAGAAGTATATTTCTGAAGGATTTACGCTTGAGGATGACACTCCGGATCTCAGAGGGGCAAGACTAGTCCATATTGGAGGATCTGATCACAGCGTTTCAATAGTAAGAAGCGGATCACTCATAGTTCTTGAAATCCCGCTTGTTAGAAAATGAGTACATATGCCATAGAAATCAAGCGTCCGCTCTCTTTATGGGGGCGGATGTTTTATTTTCGCGCACCCCGAACACTGCAAATAATATTTACATTTTTCAACCAAATAAGACAATACTCACCAAAACCGTTCGTTTATAATGCAGTTATAATCCTACGAAAATTAGTCAGGAGGTGCTGCTATGAGCATTGATATGAGCAAGATGCCGAAGATCGGTTTTGGTCTTATGAGACTTCCCGAAAATGACGGAGTCATCGACATCGACAAGGTCTCAAAGATGGCGGACAGCTATCTGGAAGCAGGTTTTACTTATTTCGATACCGCATATGTATATCACGGCGGCAACTCCGAGAAGGCAGTAAAGGAAGCCATCGTTAAGCGTCATCCGAGAGATTCGTTCACGCTCGCTACAAAGCTTCCGGCGTGGTTCATACATTCCTTGGAGGATAGGGACAAGCTCTTCAATGAGCAGCTTGACAGATGCGGCGTTGACTTCTTCGATTTCTATCTCCTCCACAGCATTGAGGATGGAAACAACTATGAGATCTACGAGAAGTACGACTGCTTCAATTGGGGAATCCAGAAGAAGGCAGAAGGCAAGATCAGGCACTTCGGTTTCTCCTATCACGGCACACCTGAACTCCTCGTTCAGATCCTCGACAAGCACCCTGAAGTGGAGTTCGTTCAGATCCAGCTCAACTACATCGACTGGGACAATCCGATCGTTCATTCAGGCGAGCTCTATAAGATCCTGTCTGAGAGGAATATCCCGATCATCGTCATGGAGCCCTGCAAGGGCGGCAAGCTCGCAAATCTTGACGATGAGTCCGCATCGATCCTTAAGGCCATCCATCCCGACAAGTCCGTTGCTTCCTGGGCTTTCCGCTTCGTTGCAAGCCTTCCCGGCGTAGCTACGATCTTAAGCGGCATGTCCACTGAAGAACAGATGGCTGACAACATGAACACTTTTAAGAATTTCGAGCCCTTGAGCGATGTGGAGAAGGCTGCGATCGGCAAGGTCGTCGAAGCGATGTCCCGCGTAGAGCTCATAGGCTGCACAGCCTGCAAATACTGCGTTGAAGGCTGCCCCATGGGTATCAGCATTCCTGATGTCATCAGCGCTATCAATACGGCAAGGAAATTCCCGGGCGACATGAGGCCGCAGTTCTTCTATAACGGTCTTGTGGACAGATACAGCCACGCTTCAGACTGCATCGGATGCGGCCAGTGCGAAGGCGTCTGCCCTCAGCATCTGCCGATCATAACCCTCATGCAGGAAGCCGTCGAGAAGTTCGAGAAGAAAGGCTGATTTTTTTATAAACTGACTTTGAAACACACGGCCCCGGCCGTGTGTTTTTCGATGCCTGAAAAAAAGTCCGCAAAAGCCCGATTATTTTGGATTTACGGGGTTAACAAATGCATTTTACCGTGCTAAAATTTCGAACGGGGACAAAAGCCCCAATCCCATTGATAAAAGTGAGGTGAATACGGTGGACGCTGGTGACAGTTGCGACAAACGAGGGAAACGCGGCCGAAATATCCTTTGTTCCTTAAAGCGCCAGGCGATGACCGTATCGGACCTTAAGGACTAAATGATATATCGTCTCCTCTGTTTGTCTAAGTGAAGAGCAGAGGTTTTTTGTTCCCGTCGTTTGTTTACTTTTCAGGAGGAACAAATGGCAGAGAAGGAAATAAGAAGAGATTATCAGGACGAGATAATCTCACTGATTAGGGGTAACGATTCCCCGAGGGTAATTCATTACAAGTTAGAAGATTATCACGCAAGTGACATTGCGCAGATATTGGAAGAACTCTCCGATCAGGAGAGGAAGAAGCTCTTCAGGGTCTGCGGCAAGACTTTGCTTGCGGAGGCTTTCGAGTGTCTGGAAGAAGAGCAGGTAAGCGCTTATCTCAATGAGATGGACATCAGGCGTGCCGCTGCGGTTGTTGCCGAACTCGAGACGGATACCGCTGCGAATGTTTTGCGTGAGCTCGAGAAAGAAAGGCGCGGCCTTATCATCGACGCTCTCGATACCGAGGTCAGGAAAGAGATCAGCATCATCGCATCCTACGATGAGGATGAGATCGGTTCCAAGATGACCGCGAACTTCATCACGATCGGCCTGAACCTCACGGTCAAGCAGGCGATGACAGAGCTCGTAACCCAGGCAGAAGAGAATGACAACATCTCGACGCTCTTCGTTGAGGACGATGACGGACTGTTCTACGGAGCTCTCACGTTAAAAGACCTCATTACGGCAAGGAGCACGACGGACTTAAACACACTGATAGTTACATCGTTCCCTTACGTATACGCTAATGAGAAGATCGACGACTGTATCGAGAAACTCAAGGATTATTCGGAGGACTTGATCCCTGTCCTTGATGAAGACAACAAGATATTAGGCGTTATCACGTCGCAGAGCATCGTTGAGGTAGTCGATGATGAGCTCGGTGAAGACTACGTTAAGTTCGCCGGACTTATTGCAGAAGAAGACCTTAAGGAACCTCTGGGCCAGAGTATCAGAAAGAGAATGCCGTGGCTCCTTATCCTTTTGTGTCTCGGCATGATCGTTTCAACACTGGTAGGTGCTTTCGAGGCCGTTATCGCACAGCTTACGATAATCATGGCATTCCAGTCACTGATCCTCGACATGGCAGGTAACGTCGGAACGCAGTCGCTCGCTGTCACGATCAGAGTCCTTACGGATGAGAATCTCACGGCAGCACAGAAGATCAAGCTGGTGTTCAAGGAATCAAGAGTCGGCCTTTCCGTAGGTCTCATCTTAGGTGTCGCATCGGTGATCCTTATCGGCGTATACCTTATGGTCCTCAAGCACAAGGAGCCGGTGTTTGCCTTCGCGGTAAGCGGATGCATCGGTGTGTCACTGCTCGTATCGATGATATTCTCGTCCATCATCGGCACGCTTATCCCGCTCTTCTTCAAGAAGATCAATATCGACCCTGCGGTAGCATCAGGACCCCTGATCACCACGGTCAACGACCTTATCGCGGTCGGCTGCTACTATGGCATGAGCTGGCTTTTGCTTATCAACGTCATGCAGCTTCATGCGATGTGATGTAACAATGTTAAACAAGGAGAAATGATATGGAACACGTAAATTTCAGCCCCAGCGGCGTATGTGCAGTCTCGATCGATTTCGATATCGAAGACGGCAAGCTTCATAACGTAAAGTTCCTTGGCGGCTGCAACGGCAACCTCAAGGCTATCGGCAAGCTCGTCGAAGGCAAGGACGCCAAGGAAGTTGCCGACATCTTAAGAGGCAACACCTGCGGAATGAAGGGAACATCCTGCGCTGACCAGCTCGCTAAGGCCATCGATCAGTACGCCGGATAATAACAGAACAACAAAAGAAATCATGAATAAAGCCCGCCTTCGGTAAAATGGCGGGCCTTATTCATAATATGTACGACTTATTCCTTGTACGCTGTATATGTCTTGACGTTTAATACCGTCTCGCCGTCGATCTGGAGTGCGACAGGACGGTCGAACGTAACCTTGATCCTGTGACCTGTCTTAACCTCAACGTTCTTCGGGTGGTCGATGTGCTTGCCCTTGAAGATCGAAGGGAATATCGCAAGCGTCACGATCTTGCCGCTGCCGTGGAAGAGAAGGAGCGAGAGGAGTCTGTCCTTGGAAAGTCTGTCCTGAGAAGGTGTGGCGATCATGCCGCCGCCGTAGTAACGGCCGTTCATGGAAGGCGCGAGCCATACTTTCTTATATGAGAAATGCTGGCCGTCAACTTCGATCTCGGCATTCGTGGGCTTATATTTGAAGAGAAGTCCGTTGATCGCGATATTCGTGTAGTTGATCTTCTTGTTGCCTGATGCTCTCTGGCGGTCGCCTTCCTCACAGCAGTAACCGTCTATGCCGTAACCGATGCCGTTAAGGAAACGCTTCTTCATGCCGTTTACTTCGACAAAGGGAAGGTCTTTAAGATACTGCTCGATCCTGACAGGATTGTCGCCGGGCTTTCTGCCGATGTCGTTCCAGAAGTCGTTGCCGCTTCCGGTAGGATAGTAATAGAGGGGAATACTGTACTTTAAGCCCTCTGTGTCATTGATGAAGTGATTTAATGTACCGTCACCGCCGCAGATGATGATCTCGTCCTCGCGGTAGTTCAGTTCAGAAAAGAAACCGGCCCAGTCCGTGATCTTGGTGATGTCCTTGTATAATGCTTTCTTGCCGCGAAGAAAGACTTTGAGGTCATCAGCCTTTTCCTTGCCCTTTCCGTTGCCGGACAGCATGTTAAACAGTACGTAAGTTGACATTGTGTTCCTCCTCCTGATTATTTTCGACAAATGACAGCATCAGATCTCTTGCGTGATCTCCGATCTCGTTGCAGCGGGTGGTCCTGACCTGTTCTTCTGTCAGAACGTCCAAGACCTCGAAATAGATATCGGTCCCGTGAAGCGGGAAATTCTTTGGCATCTGATCTGCGCCTTTAATGCCGCATATGACGACAGGGGCGTTTGCTTTCTGGGCGATCTTGAAGATACCGTTGTGGAACGGGAGAAGACCTTCGCCGAAATTCCTCGTTCCCTCAGGATAAACGGCGATCGATACCTGATCGTTCTTCATGAGGTCAGCGGCCATCTCGATGGTCTTCATGGCGTTTCTCGGGTTCTCACGGTCGATGGGAAGAAAGCAGCAGCGTCTTATTATCCTGCCCCAGCAGGGTACGTGAAAGTTCTTTTCCTTGGAGATGAATGCAAGATCGTAATCCTGAAGAAGATACCATGTAGTGATCGGATCTAACTTGGAACGGTGGTTGCATACAAGAAGGAATCTGCGGTTCAGAGGTATTTTCTCAAGGCCTTTGGTGTGGAAATGTACACGGCCGACAAAGATCAGGTGCCAGGTCGAACTGACCAGAAGCCACCTGTAAAAGCTGCTGTGTTTGTCATAGAGTTTCTTCGTATTGACGAAGCATGAGCATATGAAAAGAAATGCCCAGTACGACAAGAAAAGCGCTATGAGAATAACGACCAACCAAAGCAGATATTTCATTCAAGACCCTACCTAATAAAGTAAATATATCAGAATAATTTATTATTTGATAATCAAATTTATACGCGTTTGTTCGTTAGTTTCACCAAAAAGAAAGAATACATAAATTGCGAATGGCATATACAAATAGCAAGAATGGTAAAATGATAATGTCAAATTAACAGATTTTTCCTAATATTTTTAGGGCTCACGACAAAATCGAATGCTTGTTAATTTGACCATTCTTGCTGTAGAATTATCAGTACGGACAACAAACAATATGAAGGCTTTTTCGCGGAGGTAACATGAAAAAAGGTTTTATCAAAGCAGTCGCTTGTGCTCTCGCAGGATTATTCCTCCTGAGCGGATGTGACTCGCTTCCTAACGGATCTAACGGTCCGGTTGAGGTCCCTACAACCATTAAGGCGGACTTCACACAGAAGGAGAAGAAGGGCAACTGGATCACATACGGTGATTGCAAAGTTACTCTTAAGGACGGTACTGCAGTTATAACAAACCGTTCTGCAAGCAATACGGGTATTGCCATTCCTTGTGAGAACTACAGAGGCAACACGGTAAAGGCTTATGTTAAGGCTTCATCCGAGAACGATTCAATGACACTCTCATTGAAGTATGAGTTCTACGGAAACGTATCTTACGTAAACATTGCTGCAGGCCAGGCTGACGAATCCGGCATTACGGAGATCACAGGCACTATCGAGATCCCTGAAAATGCCCAGAACGCTATGGTATATCTCGAAGCAAGCGATGTAAGGGATATCACCGTATCCGCAATGGAAGTCAGCATCGAGGGCGAATTCAAGAATCTTACGGGAACACCCATTGAATCTCTTGAAGATCCCACCAAGACAGCTTCACTTGCTGCTGCTTATGCAGATTACTTCAAGTTCGGCGTTGCATCTCCTGCAACGGTAATGACAAACAAGAACGATTCTTTCAGAAAGCTTCTTAAGACTCAGTTCAATTCCGTTACACCTGAGAATGAATTGAAGCCCGATTCCGTTCTTGACGGCGCTAAGTGCAAGGCTGATCCCGCAAAGTACAATGAGGCACCTGCCATCCATTTCGATGCAGCAAAGCCTATCCTTGACTACTGCAAGAAGAACAACATTCCTATGAGAGGTCATACTCTCGTATGGTATTCTCAGACACCTTCCTGGTTCTTCTATGAGAACTACGATGTCAACGGCCAGCTCGCAAGCAGAGACCTCATGCTCAAGAGAATGGAGAGCTACATCGACCAGGTAATGAACTGGTGCGAGAAGAACTACCCCGGCGTTATCTATGCATGGGACGTAGTAAATGAAGCTGCCGCAGATGATGGGGGAATGAGAGACTGCTACTGGAAGCAGGTAATCGGTGACGATTACGTAGAGAAGGCTTTCGAGTTCGCAAGAAAGCACGCACCTTCCGGAGTACAGCTCTTCTATAACGACTATAACGAGTATCAGGCATCCAAGCAGGAAGACATCCTTAAGATGTTGAAGCCCATTGCAGCAGCAGGCAACATCGACGGTATGGGCATGCAGAGCCACATCAGCTCCGGCCTCAACATCGACAACTATGTAGCAGCTGCAAAGAAGTACGCTGATGAGCTCGGCGTAATCATCCACATTACAGAGCTTGACGTAACAGCACCTAAGTCACTCAACCCTATGTACGACCAGGGTGTCTACTTAAAGAAGTTCTTCGAAGCGATCATCGCTGCTGACAAGGCAGGCGTTCCGATCGAGTGCGTAACGGTATGGGGTCTTACAGACGACATGAGCTGGAAGTCTTCCACAAAGCCGCTCCTCTTCTACGGCAACCTCTCACCTAAGCCGGCTTACGAAGGCGTTATGTGCGCTATTAACGGCGGCGAAGTCGCTAAGCCTGCTGACTATCAGGAGCCTAAGACAGACTCCACACCTTTCGTAGAGGATTACGAAGATCAGAAGAAGGTCGGCGGACCGAGATACAGCTCAGTCCAGAAGATCGTTGAAGGCGGATACGAGAGTGATTACTGCCTCATGAACTCCGAAGGCTACGCTGAGTACGACGGTTATTCCATCGACGTAACCAACTATGTAGGACACACGATCAAGGTAACATTCGCCATCAAGTCAAAGGCACCTACATGTAAGTGCACAGCTGACATCGACGGCACATGGCCTACGATCGCCGAGGTTCAGACAGGTTCAGACGAGTGGGTATTGGGTGAAGGCCAGTACACGATCGAAGAAGGCACACCGAGCCTTACGATCTATTTCGAGAGTGTCGACATGAATCCTTTCTATCTCGATAACGTAAAGATCGAAGTTGTTGATTAATACCAGTTATTAATAAAGACAAAAGGAATGAGGGTGCCGGTCATGGCACCCTCTTTTCTTTGCTTTTCACCTTGTCTTAAGGCATCAATTCGGCATATTTTCCGTGTCATTTTCGCGTTTTCTCTTTCCAAAAAACAAAATTCTTTTACAGTATAGTCAGGGGATTTTAAGGATCAATTTTAGTAGTAAAGAGGGATAATCTATGTGGAAAAGAAAAATAGTATCTTCACTTTTGGCTGTCAGTCTGCTCGCACCGCTCCTGATGTCATGTTCAAAGCAAGGCAGCGACAAGACTGTTAGCGGGAAAGACCCGTGGTATGAATCGACAAGGCTTGAACTCAAGACGGATCAGCAGCCCACCGAGATGCTCGACAGCAGCATCGTAAGCTACAGCAACGGAAAGATCTACCATCTGTACAGCCTTACGAATCTTGCTGATTACGATAATTACAGAAGAACGATGCTCACCACCTACGACGATAAGGGCAATCAGCTGAGTTCTTTGAAGGTTACGGATCCGAAGAACTATTCCATAGACAGGATCATTTCCGCTAAGCCTGATGAGAACGGGAAGACTCTTGAGGCCGTTATCTCGGCTTTTGCTTCCGGTGGTTTTGTGACAGCGATCATCGATATCGATATTGAAAGCGGCAAGAGCGGTTCTCCCAGATTTCTCGAAAAAGAGAAGGGCAAGACATTGGAACTGTCGGGAGGCGGCATGGATACGTATGGCGTATCAGATGTATTTGTGGCCGGTGACTATTATATTCCCGTGATCTACGCAGGTGTGGATGCAACGGAGATGGGTGCCCATGCATTCGTATTCAAAGGCTCGGAATATAAGGCTGACCTGGATTTCACGGGTATTCCGTCCGTGTATGTGATCGACGGATTCTCATACGATTCAAGACATAAGACTGTACTTGCCGTCGGTTATACGAGGAGCGACGGTGCCGTGGTAATAGAGTTCGATCCTGAGACCGGCAAGCGTATAAAGTACGAGAAATACAGCGCACAGAATGGGGAGGAAGTGAACCTTGCCGACTTCAGCGCAGTAACTTCAGGCGAGCTGTGCAAGATAGACATGCTCGGCAATATTACGACATTTGACATGCAGTCCCAGGAAGTAAAGACAGTCATCGACAATAACTGGTATACGCCTTATTTCTCTGATCTGATGATACAGACCAAGCTTATTTCATGCGACAACGAGAGAGCTGTTTTTGTGTCGAGCAAAGAGTCAGATTATTCGATGTTCTTCTCAGGGATGGACGAGACGGTCACTATCCTTACCAAGGCGGACAAGAATCCTCATGCAGGCAAGAAAGTAATAGAGATCGCGGCTCCGATCGATAAGGGAATGTCCGAATATCTTTCGAACGCGATCTATGAATTCAACAAGTCGGACAACGAATATCTGATAAGAGTCTGGAGCAAGTATAAGACGGGCATCAAGGTCGGAAGAGACATGAGCATGCTGAATGTTTCCGACGAGAAGCTCTACACGATGATCCAGGAGCTTAAGGGTTCTGAAGCGCCGGATCTTGCGGTCGGTATCCAGAAGTATTATGCGATGAGGGATGATATTTTCGAGGACCTCACAGGATATCTTGACCAGTCCGTAATGGACAAGCAGTTCTCCAACATGATCGAATCTTCCAGGTTCGGAGGCAAGCAGTATTTCCTTCCCGTAACCATAGAGATCGAGGGCCTTGTAACGGATAAGAGCCTTGTGAAGGCCGGCGATGTCGGCATCACTTTCGAAGACTTCGATAAGCTGATCAAGGACAAGCTCGAGGGCTTCTCGCCTTACGATTACCCGATGTCGAAAAGCTACTACAAAAAGGATTTTGTCCTCTCCTGCATCGATATCAAGTCTGCCGTTGAAGGCGGCAAGGTCGACTTCGGCACTGACCAGTTCAGAGCGGCTGCCGAATATGCAAAGGATAACTTTGCAGAGGACGGATTCACAAAGCCTGAGGATTATACCTGGGCAGAAGAAGAGAAGCGTGTCCGCACCGGATGCAGATATGACAAGATCGACAGTTATATCGCTTTCATCCGCGCGTGCAAGACGACCGAAGGCGAATATACGATACTCGGAACACCTTCAGTCGATGCTTCCGGACCGAGATTCAGAGCCTCTGAGACAATATCGGTTACTTCGTCTTCCGCAAGGAAAGAAGGCGCAAAGAAGTTCTTAAATTTCCTCTTTGCCGGCGCAGGTTATTCCGATTCGGCAAGAGAATTCCAAAACATCGTCACCAACAAGGAGATAATGGCCAGGAACATGTCGATCATCACGGAAAAGAACAACAGCGCCCAGGATATGTTTGAGGCTGTGGCTTCTTACCTGACAGGTCTCGAAAAAGATGCAAGGATCTACGGCTATAAGAGGACTACCAAAAAACTGGAAGAAAACTTCATGGCAAGCCTCTCGTCCCTGTCGAGATACTATTACGACGATCCGGTGATCACCACATTCCTTACGGAGGAGATCGCTCCGTACTACGCAGGCGACCGTTCGATCGACGATGTCATAAAGATCCTGAATGACCGTACCTCCAAGTATGCCAACGAGATGTAAGCACTAGAAAGACGGACAGATTTGCATTCCCATTGATACTGTTTTATTCTTTCTATTGATGGGAATGAAGTTCAACACAAAAGGAAAGCTCTGGATCGATATAGCCGCCTGTGCTGTATGGTCTTTGTTCGTGCTCATAGTTTCCGGCTGCAGCTTCGCTCTGATGAATCCCGTAAGGATCGTTATCCTGATCCTCGGATTTGCCGGCTTCTCATATCTCATCTTAAAGAATGAAGGCGCGGGGAAAGAGGCGAGGATAACCGCCGTTGTCACGATCCTTGCGATCGGCGTAAGGACCGTTTATGTCCTTTATACGGGCGCCGAGCAGAGGCAGCACGATCTCGGTGAATTTGAGACTTATCATGAGCTCAATTACCACACCGAATATATCGAGTATCTTCTGAACAACCACAAGCTCCTTAACGAAGACGTAAGGCTGCACTGGCAGTTCTACCATCCGCCGCTCACACATATCATCAGCGCGGTGTTCTTCGGCATTTACAGAAAAATAGCGCCTTCCTACGCGCATAACTGGGACGCACTGCAGAGCCTGTCACTGTTCTATTCTCTCGTAACCCTGGCAGTTCTGAAGAAGTTCACGGAACTCTGGAACCTGTCAGAAAAGGCAAAGACAGTAGCATATCTTACCGTCGCGCTCCTTCCGCAGTTCATATACTTCTCAGGCGCTCTGAATAATGATCCTCTCTCGGTAATGTTCGCGATCGCAGCGCTCTATCTTGCGCTTGTCTGGTACAACGATGAGAAGAAGTCATTCTTAAAGCTGATGGGATTAAGCCTCTGCATCGGCCTTGGCATGATGGCAAAGCTCTCTGCAGGTCTTATTGCAGTACCGGTCGCATTCATAATGCTCAAGGCGTTCTTTGAATCGAAGACAAAGCTTAAGATGTTCTTTGAGTATGTGGCATTCATCGTAGTCTGCGCGCCTTTGGGACTCTGGTATCAGGTAAGAAATTACATCCTCTGGCAGGTCCCGCTCACGTTTGTCGCAAGGCCTGACATCGAGGCAAGCCCGGGACAGCTCATAGCCCCTATGCCTGTCTGGAACAGGTTTCTGGCATTCGGCGACGGCGTAGATTACAACATCATCTCAGAGACACTGAATGCTGCCTGCTTTGATGACGAGTATTACCGCGATTACATGCCGCTCGCGCTTGTAGGATATTTCCTTTTGTCGGCATTTACGGTCTTTACGATAACCATAGCCCTGAACTTCATTTTCACATGGATAAAAGAGCGCAATATGATGAATCTCGTCATGACGATCCTTCTCGTATCGCAGCTCGCATCCTATGTCTATTTCTGTCTGGACTTCCCTTATACATGCACCATGGCATACAGATACATTGTTCCGACGATCATCGCGGGAGCGTATTATTCCGGCAAATCGATTGATAAGGCGCCGCACCTCATGGGGCTCGTTACGAAGGTCTCGATCTATGCAGTCGCGATCTTCTCATTTATCCTGTACTGCTTTGCGTGGCTGCTGGATTTCAGGACCGTATAAACTTTTCGCGCGCATTAAGGCATAAGCCTGATGCCACGCTCTCGAAAAGAATTCTCCTTCAATTTCCTTCCATCACGGCATCTGTCAGCGCCCAGTAAGTGTTCCCGTCTTCTTCGTATGTCCCGAAAACGCCCGTAACAGTTATCTCCGCGCCTTCCTGAGGGTAATCTGAAGGATATGCCTTATCTCCGTCAAGGATGAATTCTATGCCCTGCTGACAGCATGCGGCAGCATCCGAAACGAAGCAGGCGAAGTGATACTTATCGCGCGCCTCATCGTAATAGACAGTGAATATCCCTGCAACCTTTATGGTCCTGCCCAGGTACTGATCGGGGAAGACCATCATGCTGTAGACTTCGGCGTAGAGTATGTCGGGCCCGAGATTTGTCAGATCGAAGTCAACGCTGTTCCCGTCAGATGATTCAGATGACTGTTCTGTCTGTGATTCAGTCTCCGGCGCGGCAGATGTGGTCTCTTCAGATGCTGACGGCTCTTGAAGCGCATCCTCTTTTGACATCTGCGATTCGATGACATCCCTGATGCCCGTAGTCTGTGCGGTCATCCGGCTCTTCGGACCGCCGCCTTCATTACAGCCTGTCATAAGGCCGGTCATTATGAGACATAGAATGAAGCAGGATATCTTACGCATGTTATTCCTTTATCCTTTGTAAATAACGGACATCTGCAAGCGATCTTATCACTCACAGATGTCCGCAGTGCCTATGAAAGGGTATTAATATGGCTTATTTCAAAGCTTCCTTAAGAACGGAAAGGTTGTTTTCCATTATCGACATGTAAGTCGTACCGTTCTTAATGTCGCCTGACGAGACTGACTGCATTGAGTCGAGAGTCAGTATCTTCTGGTCTTTTGTAGCGGTGTTCTGTACGATGGTCTCAGCGATCCTCTTATCCTTTCCTTCGATCGTGAAGATTGCGGGAAGGGATAATTCGTCCACCTTCTTTGCAAGGAAAGTGATGGTCTCAAAGCTTGCTTCGGTCTCTGCAGAGCATCCTACGAAAGCCGCATAGTATGTAAGGCCGTAATCGTCAACCATGTATCTGAAAGGGAAGCGGTCGCCGAAGAGGATCGTCTTTGTGCCTGCGGCATCGACTGCTGCCTTATAATCCGCATCCAGTGCCTTGAGCGATTCGATATATGCATCCGCATTCTTCTTATATGATCCGGCATTGGAAGCGTCGATCTTCTGCAGAGCGTCCGAGATGCTCTTTACCAGGACCTGGGCGTTCTTCAAAGAGAGCCATACATGTTCATCATATTCGACTTCGCCTTCCTCGTGGTGATGCTCATGCCCTTCGTCGTGATCCTCATCGTGCTCGTGATCATGCTCGTCTTCTTCCTGCATGCCTTCTACGATCTCTTCTTCCTTGACTGCACTGCCTAACTCATCCATGAGGTTGATGACGATCATGTCCTTGTTGACAGCTTCCTTGAGAGCGTCTTCGACCCATTCGTCTGACTCGCCGCCGACATAGATGAAGAGATCACAGGATGAGATCTTCATTATGTCAGCTGCAGTCGGTTGGAAACTGTGGAGATCGACTCCGTTATCGAGAAGCATCGTAACATCCGCGCCTGATGCCTTGTCGCCCAGAACGTTCATTACCCAGTCGTATTCAGGAAAGATCGTGGTTACGATCTTAAGCTTGTCATTTCCTTTCGCGCCTGACGAACTGCACGCGGTAAGAGAACCGAGTGCCAGGAAAGCTGCAACAACTGCTGATAAAACTTTTTTCACTTTGATGAATAACCGCCCGTAAGACGGTTTACCCCCTGACTAATATGTAAACTTTTTCATATCCGCTCGAAAACGAATATGAGAATCGTTCTCAATTGTAGTCAGGAGGTGATACTTTGTCAATAGATTTGAGAACAATTCTCAAATTAAGTTTTTTGTCACAGATCCATCTTGATGAAATCTTCAACGGAATGAGTCTTCGTGAGGTCGTCAGGGAGGATCATGAAGCCTGCAGAACCGAACTTCTCAGCGGCCTTTATCACTTCCTCCTTAGTCCCGCATGTGCCTTCGGATCTGAAGTGGTTATTCCACTTGGTCGAACCCCATGATTCTGTCATGGCGACCACGTTGATATACTTATATCCCGTGCCTTCCTTATAGATGAATGTCTCGTTCATTATCTCGCCTGCGCCGTTTCTGAATGAAGCGATCCAGCCGTCGGGCAGCTTGTAATCCTTTTCGAGCGTTCTGGGATCGATATCACCATTGCCGTCACTGATATCTTCATCATCTGAATATACGTCCGGGAAGACCTGGCCGTTTGTGTTGATGACAAGGAACCTGGCAGGCATCTTATCGAGCTTGAGAACACAGAAAGGACAGGTGAAAGCCTGAGCGACAACGTCGCCTTCAGCAGGGGAAGTCTCTTCAACGGTGATCAGGAATTTGTCGTCCTGAAATCCCAGATCGGTGATCTTTATATCGTAACCGCCGGTGCTCTTCTCGCCGGAGCAGATAACGATGAAGTAAGGCGCATTGGGCTCATCTAATGTGTCTACATAATATCCGCGTTCCTTAGTCATAAGCCCGAAAGAGTCCGACTTTAATAACTCGAATTCATAATCTCCTGCCACGCCTTTATCAGGGAGTACGCCGTTATAGTTGTCCTTTACTGATCTGTAGGACGAAGAAACGGTTGTTCCTTCTGCGGTAACGACCGGCACCGTGATACTGATATCTCCTGTGGAGGACGTCTCGCCAGCCGCACCGGATGCGGCATTTTCCTTATTTGCTGCATTACATCCTGAGATAAGTCCTGCCACGAGCGCGAAAACCATTGTCGTGCAGAGTATAGTCTTTATTCCTTTATCCATTTTAAAGCCTCCATATTGCTTGATATCTTAAATACAGACGGGACTTCCATATTGTTGCATATGTAAAGAAAATGCCTCAAAGCAGGTGTCCTGAGGTGTTATAATGATGCTCAAAAATGGGGAAGAGAAGGATATATGGAAGAATTTGCAGAATTCATTTTAATGATCGGCATGGCGGTCGTTGCCTGTGTGGTACTGGTTCAGATGGCATCATCGGTCACATCGATTGTCTTAGGTGTAAAAACGGCTTCGAAAGACAAGTCATCCGCGTTTCTCGGATATTCGCTGATCCTTTTGGCTGCAAGTCAGATGATCAGTATTCTTTCGAGTGTTCCGGCAAACATGATAAAAGTAAGGCTCATGACGGAGAATACAGTCCGCATGTTCAATTATCTGAGCATAGCGACAAGCATGACAGCCCTGGCTCTGGATATAGTATTCGCGATCTTTTTCTGCCTTCACTTCATAAAGAATTACAAGGTTGGCAAGATCCACCTGATCGTAATGCTGATAGCAGAGGCCATATCCCTGGGTGCCTTTTTATCCTCAAATATCGCGACAGGATACTATTTCACCGGCAAGGTATCTTTCGCGCTCTATGTGGCAGTAAGGTTCCTCGCTGTCATCATCGACGTTGTTCCCGTTATTGCCATTATCAATCTCTGTCTGAAGACAGATGAAAGAAAGAGAAGGAGAAAGCTCTTTATCTTCCCGCTCCTGACATTCATCTGTTCGGCCAGTGTTAATCTGATCAATATTTTCTTGTATTCCAGGGCAGGTGCCAAAAGCGGAGCAGGCGAGTTCCTCCTGCTGGTGTTCCCGATGATACCCGCTGTCATCCTGTTCATCGAATCGATCTATATCTATAAGACCCGCACGGCAAGTGACGGAGCTGAACAATAAGGAGGTATCCCATGCCGCACGTAGTTATCAAATGCTTCCCCGGAAGATCTGAAGAACAGAAGATCAGGTGTGCCGAAGAGGTCACGAGAGCCATCGCGGAAACGATGGGCTGCAATGAATCCAGCGTATCCGTAGACATAAAAGAGATCGCAAAAGAAGACTGGAAAGAAAAGGTCTGGGACAAAGAGATAGAGCCTCTTGATGCGCTTTACAAGAAGCCCGGATATACCTGCGATTAAGGTTTTACCGCAAGAGCGTTGTAAAGAAGCTTTTTGAATCTGTTAAAGCCCTTGGCGATCTCAGTCATATCCTTATAACAGATCGTGATCAAGGCTTCGGCTTCCCGGAGCGTTATCTTATCTTCCGCAAATGCCGCTTTCTCGGCGATCTGCCTTGCTTTCCTCGGCAGAGCGTATTTGAATATACGGCTCATAAAGCTGAAGTAATGGTAACCGGAGATGGCTCTCCCGGCAGGGTCTTTTTTCGCGAGCATGCGGCGCCAGTAAATGGTCCAGCCGATGAGAAGCAGATCTGTCAGCATCGCGATTGCCGATATCGTAAGAAGGACAGTGCCAATTGCTTTAAGAAGCTTATTCTCGCTGAGATTGACATGGACTTCGCCGTCAGGACCATAATAGATCTCCACTTCAGGCTGGAAAATACCGCCGGTTATTTCAACTGATGCATTATTGTCCGGAGTGTCTGAAGGAACTGTCGCTGAGGAAGCTGAAATGCCTTCAGACGGCTCGGTCTGATCTGCCGGTGTCGGAGTATCGCCCGGTTCAGTCTCAAGCGTGGTCTCAGTTGTTGTCTCAGTTGTGAGTTCTGTTTCAGGTTCAGAGGTCTCAGCAGAAGTTGTCGTCGTCTCTTCCGTAGTCTCCGTAGTCTCCGTTGTCTCCGTAGTCGTAGTTGTTGAGGAGTAATCAGGATTGAATATCGACGTAAATCCGCGTGCGTTCTGTGCCTGCTCGATCTCGGGATACAGGCTTGAAACACCGTTTATGTCAAAATCTGAGGCATTGGTATAAGATCCGGGTGTCGAATCTCCCATGATCCATCCGTATTCGGGCTCGAAAAACTCGAACCACGCATGTGCCTGTGTTGAATAGATATAATAATCGGTATCGGCATATCTGACCGAATCGACATAACCGCGGACATATCTTGCGGGGACTCCGATCATCCTTAAGAGTATGACTGTTGTAGTCGCATAATGGACACAGATACCTGTCTCGGCATCTTTGATGAACCACGCTACAAAGTCGACACCATCCGGAGGATAATCAGTATCCTTGCTGTAAGGATGGAGCGAGCTGACATATGAAGTGACCCTCCTGACTTTTTCCGCATCAGACATCGTTACATAGCCGTGATATACGTCCAGATACCAGTCGGGCAGAGCGCCGCTGCTGATGATGGCCATCTCTGTCGCCTTCGGAACCTGAAGGTTGGTGCCGTAGACGTAATCCTCGATATAATCTTCGGTATAGATATTGCCTGTCTTTACCGGCACAGGGCAGTACGCATAGACGGAAGCGCCGTCTTTGGTGGTGTTAAAGGCATTTACCGTCTGATACTTGTTGTTTCCAGCTACATAGAAGTCGGTATAGTAAGGAGAGATATCCACCCACTTGTTGTCCAAAGGTTCGATCTTTACTTTAAAAGGAGCTTCAACCGGGTCAGGTTCAGCCCCGTTCTTATAGACTTTGCCCTTGATCTTTGAACTGCGGAGCATATTGTCTTTATACTCATCGAGCGATTCGATCTTCAGATACATTGCAGTCGGATTGTTGGGATTTACTGGTCCGCTGTAATCAGGATTATACATCTTGTGTATCCTGAAGACCGGTTCCTCAACAGGATCGAAAGGTCCGACATTCCTGAGGTTTGTGGATGACGGCGCGAGCGAGAACAGGAAGCTGTTGTCTTTGCCGAGATTCGGGTTGTTGATGCCGTTGATGATGACATCGAACTTCTCACTTAAGGAACTTGATATGTTCTCGGCCATTTCCTGTGCATAAGTAAGGAAATCAGTTGCCAGTTCATCCTTGTCATAGTCTTTTGCGGGGAAGATGATCCCGATGAGAATGGAGAACAGGAGCACGGGGACTGCCAGTATCAGGAGCATTTTCCCGGATGCACCGATATCCTTGTTGCGCATTGCATGTGCAAGCACAAGAAGAAGGACTCCGGTTGCCGCAGCAATGCAGGGCGCGGTATGAGGGAGCATTGAAGTGTTCTCAACGGAGATTACAAAGAGCGGTACGAAAAACAGCAGCGTCCACGGTATGTTTTTGCGTCTTATAAGCGCATGTGTCATAAAACAGGCTGCGATCGCGTTATATGCATTAAGGAATGCCGCGATGTAAGCACCGTCTGACGATGTTCCGCCTTCGAAAACATCGGGAAGGAAGAAGAATGCATAGGTCTGAAGGTTATAGAGCAGCGCGCTTAAGCCTTTTCGGGTATCGAAGAGATCCATGTATACGGCCAGGGCAATAAGGAGCGGAGCAGCGATAAGAGCTGCTGCTGACAGCCACTTTTTGTTCTGGTAGTGGAGCAGGGAAAATACAACTGAGGAGATGAGGGCAGCAAAAAGGAACCCCCAGAATCCGATCCCGAATTCATAAGCCGTGGTGAACATGCAGGTAAATCCGGTGCATAAGAGTGTCGTAATGACCACAGCCATTATCCCGTTTACTACATTCGGATATGAGTCCTCATTTACCATTATGTATTCTTTAGTCCGCACCGGAGACCTCCTCAAGAACCGGTTTTTCTTCCGGTTCTTCCCTGGTTCTGTTCTTTTCCGATGCTTCTTCAGGGATCCTCATATTAAGGATAGTGTGAAGAGCCCTCTCAAGGTCGATATTGGATTCGACATTAAATGCAACCTCTCTGCTGTCGGGAGGTATGACTCTTATGATGTGAGCAACTTCATGATCTATAAAGAATTTTGAAGTGAAGAGGATCTGCCCAAGATGAAGGTCCAGTTCATCCCTGTCGTCAGTCATCTGCAGGATGACTCTTGAATAACCGCCGTATTCTTCCAGCGGTTCTTTGACAAGGTACTTATCCTTCTTGGCAGACATCTTCCAGTGTATCGATTTTACGGGATCGCCTGCCTGGTAATCCCTTATGTCGTAGATCTCGGAATTGGGCTTGCTCGATTTTCGAAGGTTCTTAGCCTTAAAACCGAACATATCAGGCATGTAACCGGGCATTTCCGGCGACGGCTTTACAAGGAATTCGATGTCCTTATTGACATTCAGATCGAAGTGGAAGAAGCCCAGGAGATCATAGACTTTCAGCTTGGAGAGCTTAAATGAATAAGCGCCGCAGTGCTTTGTATCAAGAGGGATCTTAGTGACGCCGTTGTCGCATATCACAATGACCTTCTTATCGACTTCTCCGGTCATGTGATCTGTAGAGATCATCTTGATCTTATAAAAAGAGAAAACCGAGGCGATGCCTTTTATCGTAAGCTTTATGAATGCCGGCTTGCCTTTTACGGATGACGAGGGATTATCTATACTGAAGTTTACGGTCTGAGAAGCGATGACCGTTACGATAAGGGCCAGAAACGGAAGCACCATGAGGACGATGAGACAATACCACGATACCCACATCTTATAGAACAGAAAGAAGATGAAGGTCGATATAAGTGATATTGAATAAAGGGTCCAGGTCTTCAGCATAAGCCGATCAGATCTTGGGAGAAAGAGTGTCCTTAAGGATCTCTTGCGCTATATCGTTAGTCTTTACGCCGTTGATCTCAGCTTCTGGAGTGAGCATCAGTCTGTGTGTGATGACCGGCAGGAAGACCTTCTGGACATCAGACGGAACGACATAATTCCTGCCGTTCAGATAAGCACATGCCTTTGCCATCGATGTAAGAGCCAGCGTGGCACGGGGGCTTCCGCCTCTTATGAGGTTCTTGTGTCCTCTGGTCTTGTTGATCAGGGTGACGATATAGTCTGTAACGTTATCGTGCATAAAGACGTTATTTACTTCGGCCTGCATCTGCAGGATCGTATTCACGTCGCATACGGTCTTTACATTGTCCATAGGATTTAAGCCGTTCTTACGGCTCTCGATCATGGCCTTCTCATCCTTGGCCGAAGGATAACCAATCGATAATCTGATCATGAATCTGTCGATCTGCGAATCCGGCAGGAGTGACGTTCCCGATGCGCCCGTAGGGTTCTGTGTGGCGATAACGGTAAAAGGCTTCGGGAGCATATATGTATTGCCGTCAACAGTGACATTGCCTTCCTCCATGGCTTCAAGGAGCGCCGACTGCGTACGTGTCGAAGCACGGTTCAATTCGTCCGCGAGGAAGAGGTTATGGAATATCGAACCGGGCTGGTATTTCATCGTATTGGTGTTCTTGTCATACAGCGAAAAGCCCGTGATATCCGAAGGCAATACGTCTGGAGTAAACTGGACTCTTCCGTAATTAAGCCCCATCGTCTTGGAGAATGCGACGGCCATCGTGGTCTTGCCCACGCCCGGCACGTCTTCCATGAGGATGTGACCGCCCGCAAGGATAGCTGTCAGCGCCTGCGCAATGATGTAATCCTTACCGCAGATTACCTTCTTGATCTCATAGATAATGTTCTCTGATATGGTACCCATTCTACTCTCCCCCAAGATTAATGCAGTATTTAGTATACATTAATCATTTTCACGCGCATTAGAAAAGTGCGTGATTTTTGGGAGAGGGCTTCCCGACGCTCCGTTAAAAACAGTGCGTTCAATATTATGATAACGGTTTTCCGGTTGTCGTTATCAAAATGTGAATAAAAGCTCGAAAATCAATATTTTGATAACGGTTTTTCATTTTTCGTTATCAAAATATACATATGATTACAAATCCTGCTCTGGTATGAACAATGAACAGTAAACCACGGAATTCAGTTTGACAGGCACACACCTTAAATCGAAAGGAATACCCGGAACATCGTATGTAAAATAAGTATCCAAACCGGGAATGAGGCCGGCACCGGAATAGTTATTATACTTGATAGCAGTTTTTCGGTTGTAATCTGCTGCGTTTTTCATGCCGAAATGCTCGTGGAACTTACAAAGATCCAGCTCCCTGATCAGTGTTACAAAATCAGTATGAATAGGACGGTTCAGCCCTTTGAGCCAGATTTCCGGTTCATACTTAAATGGCGTACCGGTTTCAGTGTAGTATCTGGCTATATCCACTTCTGCAGTCGAGCGGTAATATATGCCGTTGTAAAAACATGTTTTGCCTTCGCGATAATTAGGATCAGCATCATTTTCCAGGCTGTCGAAAAACTTACTGTCAATTATCACGGATTCGGTCGAACTGATATAGAGTTTTCTCTGAATTTTGCGCGGTGCAATACCGGAAGGCGGCAGTCCTCTGAAATAACAGTTCCATAAGCCATCAAGTCTTGACAGCTTACGCAAAAGCTCTTCTCTCTGCCAATATATTATTTCCAGTTCTTTACCGTTTGGGCTGTCAGCTTTAATTGTGTGTTTTTTGCACTTAAAGATCCTTATGCGTTCTCCCCGAATCATATGATATGTCATACTTACTTCCGGGAGCATAGCCAACTGCTGTTTACAATAATTGATCTGCAAAGCGAGATATTCTCTTGGTATGTAGGGTTCAAGAATAGCCATAATCTGATCCTCCTGCTCAAGTAGTTTTCGTTTTCGGTGGTCTGATTATAAATGCAATATTCGTTGGTTTTTCCCGACAATTATCGACAAATTCCGACAATTCCCGACAAGCTAAAATGGCCGTTTTTCGCGGTTTTTGCAGTAAAGAAAAAATAAATAAAACATTTACTTACAGTATTCAGACAGTTTTCAGAGTTTTTGGAGTGGTTTAATGGTTTGAAGTCCTTTTGATGGACGCGAAAACAGAGCGTTCAACATATTGATAACGGTTTTCTGGTTTTCGTTATCAAAATGTGAAAAACAGTCTCAAAATCAATATTTTGATAACGATTTTTCATTTTTCGTTACCAAAATATGACCACGGGGAAAATCGGAAAAAAACACAAAGTAAGAACCCGCCGCACAAAGCACAGCGGGTTCCTACTCGAACAAGAAGCAAACAATTATGAAACCGTTTACATAAGTTAGTGGTGTGCCATTTTAGCCCTGACCGTAGTAGGCGTTGGCACCGTGTTTGCGCAGATAATGCTTGTCGAGCAGAGTCTGCTGCATTCTTCCTGCGGAAGGATTAAGCGTCATTGCGTGATAATCCATGAATGCGACTTCTTCCATGACGACTGCATTATGTACTGCGTTGAAAGGATCTGTTCCCCATGTGAAAGGTCCGTGTGAGAAGACGTTTACGGCAGGGATAGCATCGGGATCCTTGTCCTTGAATGTCTCGACGATGACGTTGCCCGTCTCCTTCTCATACTCGCCGCGGATCTCTTCGTCGGTCATGGGGCGTGTGCAGGGGATGTCACCGTAGAAGTAATCGCCCTGTGTCGTTCCCATTGCGGGGATCGCCATGCCTGCCTGGGCAAATGTAACTGCCCAGCGTGAGTGTGTATGGACAACACCGCCGATATTGGGGAAGGCCTTGTAGAGTACAACGTGTGTGGGGGTGTCGGAAGAAGGCTTCCATTTGCCTTCGACGACCTTGCCGTCCAGATCTACGACTACCATATCTTCTGCCTTCATGATGTCGTATTCGACACCGGAGGGCTTGATTACAACGAGGCCGGATTCACGGTCGATGCCTGATACGTTGCCCCATGTGAATGTAACGAGGCCGTGCTTGGGAAGGAGGAGGTTTGCCTCCAGGACTTTTGCCTTGAGTTCTTCTAACATCAGATCACCTCCGTAGCCTTTCTCTCAACAGGCAATGCATTCTTGTACTTGTCGAGGAATGCTGCAAAGCCTGCTACGTCGGATCCGTCTGCCATTACGCTTACGCTCTTGGCGCCTGCGAAAACCTTGTTGTCGAGGTAATCGGGAAGTGATTCGCCCTCTTCCTTGTTGATCATGTAGGAAACGAGAAGAGCCATGCCGTAAGGTCCGCCTTCGCCTGCAGTCTCCATGACGGAAACCGGCGCGTTAACGGCTGCGCTGAGCATCTTCTGACCGACTTCGGGAGTCTTGAAGAAACCGCCGTGGCCGTAGAGCTTATCGATACGGACGTTCTCAGTGCCCTGAAGGATATCCATGCCGATCTTGAGTGTGGCAAGTGCGGAGAGGAGGTGTGTTCTCATGAAGTTTGCAAGTGTGAAATTGCAGTTGGGTGTTCTTGCAAAGAGCGGACGGCCTTCGTCCAAGTCCGTTACGCCTTCGCCTGAGAAGTAGTTATAAGAAAGGAGTCCGCCGCAGTCCGGATCGCCCTTTAAGGCTACCTGGAAGAGCTTTGTGTAGAGGTCGTTTTTCGAGATCTCGACACCGAATAATCCTGCGAACTGATCGAAAAGATTTACCCATGCATTGATGTCCGAAGTGCAGTTATTGCAGTGGACCATAGCGACCGGTGCGCCTGCAGGTGTTGTGACCATGTCGATCTCGCGGTGTACGCCAAGATCGTGATCTACGACGACCATTGCAAAGTCTGATGTGCCGGCGCTTACGTTGCCTGTGTATACGCGTACGGAATTCGTTGCGACCATACCTGTGCCTGCATCGCCTTCGCAGGGTGCGATCGGGATGCCTGCCTTAAGGTCGCCTGCGGGATCTAAGAATGCAGCGCCTGCTTCTGTGAGCGTGCCTGCATCTTCACCTGCGACAAGAACCTTAGGAAGGATGGAGAGCAAGTCTTTGCCCGTAAGAGCGTCGAACTTTGCGACCATATCCTTGTTGTAATCGTTGGTTGAAGAATCGATCGGGAACATGCCGGATGCCTCACCTACGCCCATGACCTTAAGGCCTGTAAGTCTCCAGTGAATGTAGCCTGCAAGTGTTGTCAGATAATCGATGTCACCGACGTGTGATTCGTTGTTTAAGATCGCCTGATAGTAATGTGCGATGCTCCAGCGCTGAGGGATGTTGAAGCCCAATGCTTCAGTTAATTTCTCTGCTGCCTCACCGGTTATGGTGTTGCGCCATGTACGGAATTCAGCGAGCTGCTTTCCGTCTTTGTCGAAGGGAAGGTAGCCGTGCATCATTGCAGAGATACCGATGCCGCCGACCTCAGTGAGAGTTACGCCGAACTTGGCCTTAACGTCAGCCTTGAGTGCAGCATAGCAGGCCTGAAGACCCTTATGGATCATGTCGGAAGAATATGTCCAGATGCCGTCGACGAATTGGTTTTCCCATTCGAAATCGCCGGATGCTATAGGCAGATGATCCTTGTCGATAAGTACTGCTTTGATACGTGTGGAACCCAGTTCGATTCCCAGTGCTGTAGTTTTGAAATCCACGGTGGAGCCTCCTTAAAAGAATTACTTCTTGTTTTTGTTCTTACGTGCAAGTATAACACTCTGAACAAGGAGGAAGATACAAAGCATTACGCCTACGGTAATGTTCGTCCACCATGCGTCTTCGAGACCTAACGAAGTAACGATATTCTTGATCGTCGAAAGTGACAATACTCCGAAAAGCGTTCCGACGATATTTCCTACACCGCCTGAGAGGAGCGTGCCGCCGATGATGGATGAAGCGATAGCGTTCATCTCGGCGCCCTGTGCGTGCAGAGGTGATCCCGAGCATGCGTGGAGGAAGAAGAGGTAGCCGCCGAGACCTGCGCAAAGACCGCAGAGAACGTGAGCCAGGAACTTTGTGAGCTTAACGTTGATACCGAGCATGTTTGCACTCTGGTTGTTTCCGCCTACCGCATAGAAATTACGTCCGAGCTTTGTCCATCTGAGAAGACAGAACAGGAGGACAACAACGGCGAGAGCGACGATGACGCCGACCTCAACGTATGCCGGAATATAGATACCTTTTTTGTTGACTGAACCTAAGAAGGGGATCGTGACTTCGGTCCTTGCGAGCTTAACGAAGGGTTCGTATGTGACGGGAACACGGTCGCTGCAGACTATGGTGGTCATGCCTTTCGCGAAGAACAGGCCCGCGAGCGTTACTATGAACGGCTGGAACTCCATGTAAGCAACGAGGGCGCCCTGAACGATACCGAATGCAAGGCCGATCGCAAGAGCGATAAGGAGCGATGTGAATACGTTTCCTGTTGCGACACCGTCATTTACCTTCTGAAGATGAACGGCGCATGCCATGCACACAAGACATGTTACCTGTCCTACGGAGATGTCGATTCCGCCTGTGATCATGACGAGTGTCATGCCGCATGAGAGGACCAGGAGGGAAGCGTTCTCGTTAAGGATATTGAAGAACATCTGAGGCTTCGTAAAACCTTTTTGGAGGAATATTACCGCGCTCATGTACATTACGATGAATACCACGATGGTGATGATCAGAAGAAGATTTGTATCTGTTAAGGAAGCGCGTCTTCTGAGCCTGCTGCCTCCCAATGCATTTGTATTTACTGACATATCAGATAGTCTCCTTTCCTGCCTCAGCACTTGCAGCTTCAATGCTTTCTGCTTCAGCGGCAGCGGCCTTTAATGCCTCAGCCTCTGCTTTTAAGGCCTCGGCCTCTGCTTTTGCAGCTTCCCTTCTGTTCTTCATGTCATCGATCTTTCTGCGTACGATAGGTGCGGAGATGATGATGAGGATGATTACTACGACTGCCTTGTAAGCCGAGATCGAGCTCGAGTCGATCTCCTTGAACTTATAAAGCGTCGTTGTAAGGAACTGGATAACATAAGCACCCAGAACAGAAGCAGTGAGATTGAACTTACCGCCGCCTAAGTTATTGCCGCCTAAAGCAACTGCAAGGATCGCGTCCATTTCGATGTTGTTGGCGATGACTGAATATGTGATCGATGAAGTCCTTGATACCTTGATGAATCCGCAGACCGCAACGCATACGCCGAGGATGATGAAGGTGAGGAGTTTGATGACCTTAGGGTTGATACCGTTAAGCCTTGATGATGAAGCATTGATACCGACTGCCTGTGAATAGAGTCTTAAGTTGGTAACTTTCAGTACGATGGCGATCACTATCAGGCAAATGACAGTAATGAATACCGGTGTGGGAATTGCGATTCCGGGAATGAAGTTTCCGAAATAACCGAAACGCTTATCGTTGATCGAGATGTTGTCATTGTTGTTGATCCACGCTGCGATCGAACGGCCTGCCGTAAAGAGGATCAGGGTCGCTACCATCGGCTGGATCTTAAAGAATGCTACGAGTGCGCCGTTGAAGGCTCCGAAAAGTGCGGATACGACAACGCATAAGAGGAACGATACGATGATGATGCCTGCGAATTTCGCGCCTGAGATATCAGGGGACTGGGTCTTAACGATCCTTAAGACCGTGGATCCCGCGATCGCGATCGTCGCACCGACGGAAATATCCTGACCGCCTGATGCAGAAGTAACGAGTGTCATACCGATAGCGAGGATTACGAGCTCTGATGCATAGTCGATCATGGTGATCAGGTTGCCTGACAATACCAGATTGCCTGCACTGTTGGGCTCTAAGGAGACCTTGAAGAAGCCGGGATCAGTAATAAGGTTGAATGCTATCAGGAGGAATAGCGCAACAAGCGGGATGAAGAGCTGGTTGCGGACTATCTTTCCTAAGACTTCCTTTGCGGAAGGCTGGGATTTAAGTGCTGAAACATTGGTTGTCATTAGGATTCACCTCCGGCAATCGTTGCCATGATCTTATTCTGGTTGAGATCTTCGCCCTTGAGCTCACCGACTACCTTGCCGTCACGCATGACTATAAGGCGCGAGCATGTACGGATCATCTCGTCTATTTCGGAAGAAATGAACGTGACGCTCTTTCCTTCCGCAGCAAGTTTTAATACGAGTTTCTGTATCTCGACTTTTGTTCCGACGTCGATACCTCTTGTAGGCTCGTCGAGGATGAGATACTGGGGGTTTGCAAGGAGCCATCTTGCGAGGATGACCTTCTGCTGGTTGCCGCCCGAAAGCGACTTTATCGGTGTATCCTGTGAAGCTGTCTTGATGTTCAGGAGTTCAATATATTCATCTGCAAATTTCTCTGCCTGTGCCTTTGAGAAGGGCTTGAAAAATCCCTTCATTACCTGGAGGGCCAGGATGATGTTGTCTCTTACCGACAGGTCGCCTACGATACCGTCGAGCTTTCTGTCTTCAGGGAGATATGAGATGCCGTGCTTCATGGCATCAAGAGGTTTTCTGATCCTTACAGGCACGCCGTCGATATATACCTGGCCGCCTGTGACTCTGTCAGCACCGAAGATAGCGCGGACGCTCTCGGATCTGCCCGAACCCAGAAGGCCGGTAAAGCCGTTGACTTCGCCTTTGTGGATCTCAAAGTCGAACGGCTTTATGCCGGTCGTTCCGGTAAGGTTTATTGCCTGGTAAACGGGGGTACCGTTAAAGTCTATGTTCTCAGACTCGCTGCCGCTCTTGATCTCGGCCATGTCATCGAAATCCTTGCCGAGCATCTTGGAAACGAGCTGTACTCTCGGCAGGTCTTCGATTATGTATTCGCCCACGAGCTTACCGTCACGCAGAACGGTAATGCGGTCGCATACTTCATATACCTGCTCGAGGAAGTGTGTTACGAAGATTATGCCTACGCCTTTTGCCTTAAGATCACGCATAAGGTTGAAGAGCTTCTGAACTTCCTGCTCATCCAGAGAGGATGTAGGTTCGTCTAATATAAGGACCTTACAATCCATGTCTACGGCACGTGCGATCGCAACCATCTGCTGGATCGCGATAGAGCAGTTGCCGAGCTGTTCTGTAGCGCTTACGGGAATTCCGAGTTCGTCCAGGAGTTTTTCTGCGCGGCGGTTGATGCTTCCCCAATTAGTAAAGGGACTTTTTGTACGGCCGATGTACATGTTCTCGGCTACCGTAAGGTTGGGGCAGAGAGTGATCTCCTGATAAACCGTTGCGATGCCTTTATTCTGTGCATCCTGAGGTGACTTGATATGAACGGGAGTGTCTGCGAGCCAGACATCGCCTCCGTCTTTTGGATATACGCCGGTCAACACCTTTATAAGTGTTGATTTGCCGGCACCGTTCTCGCCCATCAGAGCATGGATTTCGCCTTCTCTTAATGTGAAATCAACGTTCTCAAGAGCGCGCACGCCCGGGAAAAACTTACATATCCCGCGCATTTCCAAAATAGCGCCATCCGTTAACATACCTCTAGTCCTCCTGTTTGTTCCCTGTCTTACGTCTTTAATAGAAATGTGCGATGCGATGGGATTGCATCGCATCGCACACTCTGTGTCAGCTAAATACTCTTATTTTTGGAGAGTTGTTTTTAGTTATCCCGGTTATCAGATACCGTAGTTCTTAACGTCATCTGCTGTGATCGTCTTAGCGTCGAAGCCCTTCTCTTCCATGATGACTACCTTTGTCTTAACGCCATTCTTGATGATGTCGTCGATGTAGGAAGCCTGGAAAGGATTGCAC
>CACWXL010000017.1 GCA_902764825.1 Oscillospiraceae bacterium | reverse complement strand
TCCGTTTTACTTCAAGTTTTGCATTCTATTCAATTTTCAAGATCCGCGCTACCTTTGATTTCCAGGCGCTTTTTTGTTGTGCCTCCGTCAAAGTGCTCGTAAAGGATATACCACAGCGAAGTAGAAGTCAAGCAGTTTTTTTATGTTTTGAGAAAATTTTTTAAAAGTCTTCAAAACCTTTATTACACTAAATTAGAAGCATACTCAGCTCTTGGGTTTTAAAGAGCTGAAAACAGCGGGGCCTGCCCGCTGTTTTTATGTCTATTTGATTCTCTCTTTTTCCAGCTTTTTCGCTCTCTTCGAAGCTGCGTTCTTGATCCTGTTGATACGTACCATAAGTACTATATTCAATATCATAATAAGAAGCATGAAGCCGCCTATTACTCCGGATATCACGGGATTGTTCTTTACGAACAGCTGCAGAGGCGGCAATACCTCTTCTGGAGCTTCGATCTCCTGCTGTTCCGCCGGATCAGGTGTAGGTACGGGCGTTGCTTCAGGATCTGCGTAATTCTTAAGATCGTCACCCGGGTTTATGAGAGGATCGTATTTGGGCTGCTGCGCTGAAGGAGCATTGACCCATCTGTAGTCACCTGTCGTTCCGTATACTCTCGTAACGGGATCGGCTTCCCAGCAGGCAAGGTTGCCGTATGCCGTAACCGAAGCCAGATACATAGTAGTATAGAAATAATAGTCCTGCGGTATTCCGCAGATGGATATCATGAGTTCGTGTCCGTTCTCATTTACCGTGTAGATAGTAAGACCCTTACCGGCCTGAGACGTTGTACCCGTCTTTCCTCCGATGACTGCTGCAAGATGGGAATTGGTTCCGTTGGCAGTCTTGGATGCAAGCCAGGGGTCATAAAGAAGATAATTGGAATTCTTTACATAGCTCCACGCATCTGCCCTGTGTCTGTTCGTTGCGACAAATACATGCGAAGGGGCGCTGATAAGAGTCTTGAAGTCTTCACTCTCTGATGCTGCCGCCATGATAAGCGAGAGATCATAAGCAGTCGTATAGTGATTATCGTCAGGAAGACCGCAGGCATTTACGAAATGAGTGCCCTTGCATCCGAGCTTTTCCGCGCGGAGATTCATAAGAACAGCAAACGCTTCCAGCTTGCGCGAAGTAAGTATGTGTTCCTTCGTGTCCTTAAGAGTATCAAGAATGTACTGCGCGTTGACTCCGTCTTTATTCATGGTGTTCCCGCCGGCAGGATACTTCTGGAAGAAGGCATCTATGCAGCCTTCACCCAGAGCATTTGCCGCATCATTTCCCGAAGGCAGCATGAGACCGTATAAAAGCTCGCTGACCTTTACCTTCTCTCCTTCAAGCACTCCCATGAGGGATGAATCGTTGCCGAGACCGGCAAGAGCGCTCTTGCTTACTTCGACCTTAGAGGAAGTATCAAGGATCTCAAGGCTTAAAAGGCATGTCATTATCTTCGTCATTGATGCAGGATAGATCTTATCATCCGGATTCATGCTCAGAACGATATAGCCTGTAGTCTTATCGTAAACGCAATAGGATGCGCAATGGACATCGCTTAAAGCGGGAACCGGGATCTCCGGCTGGCCTATGTCAGCGGAAACCGTCTTTGCGGGCAAAACAAATAAGGCTGCGGAACAGGAAAGGAATAAGGCAGCGATAAAAACCGCCGCTGCCTTAACTGCTGTTCCTAATGTCTTATTGATCAACATCAGATATCTTCATCCTCTTCGTTCTTGTCAGTGCTTTCCGCATCATCAGAAACTGCAATATTCTCAGCTTCTATCTCTGCTGCAAGCGTATCTGCAAACTCCTGAACCTTCTCGGCGTTGGGGCTTAAGCCTTCTTCAGTCTCAACAACTGCTTCAGCGCCTTCGGCGCCTTCCTCGCCCTCATCAGGTTCTTCTATTTCCCTGTCGGTAAGAGCAAAGTCTACTACGCGTGCCTTGTTGGACTTCATGAGCTTAACGCCCGATGTAGCTCTTGAGAGCGTAGGGATCTCGTTGGCTCTTACTCTGATGATGACACCCTGGCTCGTAATGATGAGGAGGTCATCGTCGTCAGTAACAGATACTGTACCGCAAAGTCTTCCGGTCTTCTCGGAAACTTTGTAAGTAATGATTCCCTTACCGCCTCTGCTCTGGACGCGGTAATCGTCGATCTTGGAACGTTTGCCGTAACCCATCTCGGAGATAACGAGGATCTCGCGGGAAGGATCAACAGGCTCCATACCAACCACTTCATCGTCGTCAGCAAGCTTCATTGCACGTACGCCTGTAGCGCCACGGCCCATGTCACGTGCATCGTCGGAATTGAATCTTACGGACTTACCTGCAGCAGATACAACGATGACTTCCTGACCCGCCTTCGTGAGCTGGACAGCAACAACGCTGTCTCCTTCACGGATCTTTGTGGCGATGAGGCCGTTCTTGTTGATATTTGCATACTTGTCGATCGATGTCTTCTTGATAACGCCGTACTTGGTAACCGTTGTGAGGTAGAGATCAGGCTCTTCGAAGCTGTCGATCGGGATGATGTTCCTGATAGTCTCACCGTCATTGAGGTTCAGGAGGTTAACAAGTGCCGTGCCTCTTGCAGAACGTGACGTGGTCTCAGGGATCTTATAACCCTTGATCTTAAATACACGTCCTGTGTTCGTGAAGCACAAGAGGAACTTGTGCGTAGTTGTCGTGATGATCTTCTCGACATAGTCCTCTTCTCTCGTGGACTGTCCTGAGATTCCTCTTCCGCCTCTGTGCTGAGCCTTGTAGCTGTCTACTCTCTGGCGCTTGATATATCCGAAGTGTGTGAGAGTTACAACGATATTCTCTTCAGCGATCAATGACTCGTCATCGATGTCCTCGAAAGAACCGTTGATGATCTCAGATACTCTGGGCGTTGCGAACTTGTTCTTGATCTCAGTCATCTCCGTCTTGATGATGTCATCAAGGAGTGTCTTGTCGGAAAGGACTCTGTGGAAATACTCGATCTCTTCAGTGAGAGCCTTGATCTCCGCTTCGAGCTTCTCTCTCTCAAGACCTGTGAGACGTCCGAGTCTCATATCAACGATATGCTGGGCCTGCTTGTCGGAAAGACCGAATCTCTCGCACATGCGGACCTTAGCCTCAGCCTCGGTACGTGATGATCTGATGATCGCGATGATCTCATCGATGTAATCCATGGCGATGAGGAGACCTTCGTCGATGTGCTTCTTGGCCTCATCCTTCTCGAGATCATACTGTGTACGGCGTGTAACAACGTCTTCCTGATGCTTGATGTAGTAATAGAGAGCTTCCTTAAGACCTACGAGCTTAGGCTCGAGCTTGCCTTCGCTGTCCGGTACGAGTGCGAGCATATTGGCGCAGCACGCATCCTGGAGCGAGCAGTTCTTGTAAAGCTGGTTAAGGACTACGTCAGCATTGGCATCCTTCTTAAGTTCGATAACGATACGTACCTGCTCGTTACGGTCTGATTCGTCTCTTAAGCCCGAGATGCCTTCAACCTTCTTCTCCTTAACGAGGTCAGCCATACGCTCGATGAGTCTTGCCTTGTTGACCGCATAAGGAATGTCGTGAACGATGATCCTGGTCTTGCCGCCGTGGTCTTCGATCTCTGCATGTGCACGGACTACGATACGGCCCTTGCCGGTGAGGTAAGCTTCCCTGATGCCTGATGTACCGAGGATAGCGCCGCCTGTCGGGAAGTCAGGTCCCTTAACGACTGTCATGAGCTCATCGATGGTAACATCAGGATTATTCATCATCATGATGCATCCGTCGATAACCTCGCCGAGGTTATGAGGCGGGATGTTGGTTGCCATACCTACGGCAATACCAACCGCGCCGTTTACGAGGAAGTTCGGGAAACGTGAAGGGAGCGATACAGGCTCCATCTCGTGTTCATCGAAGTTAGGTCTGAAATCAACAGTGTTCTTGTTGATATCACGCATCATCTCGAGAGCGATCTTCTCAAGCCTTGCCTCCGTATAACGGTATGCAGCCGGCGGGTCTCCGTCCAATGAACCGAAGTTGCCGTGACCGTCTACCAGAGGATGTCTCAATGAGAAATCCTGGGCAAGTCTTACGAGAGCATCGTAAACCGATGCGTCTCCGTGAGGGTGGAAACGTCCCAGAACATCACCGATCGTGGTAGCGCACTTACGGTAAGGCTTCTCGGGAGTAAAACCCTGTGTAAACATCGAATAAAGGATTCTTCTGTGAACCGGCTTAAGACCGTCTCTGATATCAGGGAGCGCACGGTCGGAGATAACCGACATTGCGTAGTCGATGAAGGACTTCTTCATCTCTCCGTCTAAGTCAACCGGAATAATAGTCGTCTGTTCTGACTTGAATACTTCGTCCATCTCGGCTTCCTGTTGAAGCCTGGCCTGTTTCTTGTCGTCGCTGTCTGCCATTTGTCGCCTCCGCCCGCGAAAAACTTATCTTCCGCAGGTTAATAGTTTACTTTAGTGTATAGATTATATATCTACAAACTAAAGTATTATACCATAACTATACGCACACGCGCACGTAATATTATAATATATGGCACAAATGTCCCATTATCAGACTATGGGTGTTTTAGATGGAGTGCCTGCTTTTCTGGGGAATCTTGCGGGCGTAGGGCGGATCTTGCGGACTACGATTATCGATCTTTCCATGTCAGATCCGGCAAGCTTGAACGAGTCCGTCTTTTCGATCGTGCCGCCCAAAAGAGCGATGGCCTTTGAAGCCTCTTTCTCCTCTTCTTCGGAATGAGCCTTCATGGCAAGGAAAACGCCTCCGACCTTAACCAAAGGCAGGCAGTATTCTGCAAGAACGGAGAGCCTTGCTACGGCTCTGGCGGTTACAATGTCATACTTCTCCCTGAACTTCTTGTTCCTGCCTGCGTCTTCGGCCCTGGAATGGACC
This sequence comes from Oscillospiraceae bacterium, assembly GCA_902764825.1. Classification (GTDB taxonomy): domain Bacteria; phylum Bacillota; class Clostridia; order Saccharofermentanales; family Saccharofermentanaceae; genus Saccharofermentans. The sequence goes on along the minus strand of CACWXL010000017.1, from coordinate 95,403 downwards.
GTAGTGCAGTCCTTAAGGTCTAATGCGGTAATGACCTCATCCAAGAATTTGAGGCGCTTATCAAGCGAATCCATGAGCGTTACGGAAAGCTCCGGACAGGAGATCTTAACGGGGAGTCCGGGGAATCCGGCACCGGTTCCGACATCAACGAATGTAAGGTTGCCTTTCCCGGCTTTTGCCTCTTCATCCCTGATGTAAGGGCAGAGAGTCAGAGAGTCTATGAAATGCTTCATGGCAATTCCCTTATCATCGTCAACGGCTGTAAGGTTCATGACCTTATTCTTTTCCTTGAGCATCGATGCATAGATCTGGAACGCACGGATCTCCTCGGCGGACAGCGGAACGCTTATCTCATCCTTGTGAGACTCCAGGATAGGCGCGACATCGGTGACTTCCTCGTCATGCTCCGTTATCTTTGTTCCTTCAGAGCTGATCTCGACCTTCTTCGGAAGGCTTTCCTTTAAGCGCTTGATATCAGCTTTGGTAAGGGGTTTTCTTTTGGGGAACAGACCGTCAGCCATTGTTTTGTCTCCTTCTCTGCTCGAGATAAACCAGCAGAACTTCGCAGTCGGCAGGTGATACGCCGGAAATCCTGGAAGCTCTGCCCACGTTCTCAGGCTTCATCTTAGAAAGCTTCTGAGTTGCTTCGATCCTCAAGCCCTTGATAAGCGAATAATCGATGTCCTCAGGTATCTTTATCTTTTCCAGATTCTTGAATTTCTCTATCTTCTCTTTTTCGAGCGAGAGATAGCCTTCGTATTTGATATTGGTCTCGCATGCGAACCTTATATTCCTTGCAAGAGGCTTTCTGCCCTTGTCCACAGGCGCCAGCAGGTCGTATGTTACGCCCGGGCGCTTGATAAGATCAGCCAGGCTCTCGCCCGATTTAGGCAGGGTCTGTCCGCATGTATCGAGAAGTGCTCCAAGCTCTTCTGTCGGAGCAACATAGGTCTTCTTAAGCCTCTCCGTCTCTGATGCTATCGCTTCGGTCTTCTTTTCGAACGCTTCGAAAACATCATCGCTTACGAGTCCTATCTCATGTCCTATCGGAGTAAGCCTCTCATCAGCGTTGTCCTGTCTCAGGAACAGTCTGTATTCGGCGCGGGAAGTCATCATGCGGTAAGGCTCGTTTGTGCCTTTGGTAACGAGGTCATCGATAAGCACTCCGATATAGCCCTGAGACCTGTCGATGATCACGGCTTCTTTGTCGAGAAGCTTCATGGCGGCATTGATGCCTGCGACGATGCCCTGTGCTGCCGCCTCCTCATAACCGGAGGAACCGTTGATCTGTCCTGCGGTGAAAAGACCGGGAACCACCTTGGACTCGAGGCTCGCCTTTATGGAAAGAGGATCCACGAGATCGTATTCGATCGCATAGGCGGCTCTCTGGATCTTCGCATTTGCAAGACCCGGGAGAGACTTTACCATCTTCTCCTGTATCTCTTCGGGAAGGCTCGTGGAGAATCCCTGCAGATACATCTCGTTGGTATGGCGCCCCATAGGTTCGACGAAGATCTGGTGCCTCGTCTTATCCTTGAACCTCATGAATTTATCTTCAATGGAAGGACAGTATCTCGGGCCGACGCCCTTGATCTCACCGCTGTAAAGCGGAGATCTGTCCATATTGTCTGAGATTACCTTGCGGGTCTCATCCGTAGTCCAGATAGACCAGCACGGGATCTGCTCCTCCACGGGAGCGGGGAGCTTTCCTTCCATCTCATTTCTGTATGAAAAAGGCGGGATATCGTCTTCACCGTCCTGTCTTGTCATCTGCGAGAAGTCAACGGAGTTGGAATTAACTCTTACAGGGGTACCGGTCTTAAATCTTAAGAGCGGAACGCCCAATGAATTAAGAGAAGAAGACAGACCGACCGATCTCGGAAGTCCGTCAGGACCGCTCTCAGTGATCACTTCTCCCCTGATTATCCTTGCTTCCATATATGTGCCGGAACAGATGACGACGGCACGTGCCCTGTATACGGCCCTGCCTTCGGTCATGACGCCTGCGGCATTTCCGTCCTCATCAGTTAAGAGCTCGGTTATATGAGCCTGCTTTAACGTGAGGTTAGGCAGGTTCTCAAGATAGTACCGCATCTCCATGGAATACATCTGTCTGTCTTCCTGGGCTCTGGGAGAATATACGGCAGGTCCCTTTGATCTGTTGAGCATGCGCATCTGAACGGCACACTTGTCCGCCATTATTCCCATGATGCCGCCCAGGGCATCTATCTCTCTTACCAGCTGGCCCTTGGATGTGCCTCCGATAGAAGGATTGCAGGGAAGATTTGCAAGACTGTCCAGAGAAAGAGTGAACAGTATCGTATTAAGACCAAGCTTTGCGGATGCGTGAGCAGCCTCACAGCCCGCATGGCCTGCTCCTACTACGGCAACATCAAATGTCCCCGCTTCAAAGCTTGTATCCAAACTTAAAGCTTCACGGATAGTCATTTATTTACCTATGCAGAATCTGGAAAAGATAGTGTCAGCCAATGTGGCGGATACGGTCTTGCCCGTAACCTCGCCGATCTCGTCAAGGCATGCTCTTAAAGCAGATGCGCATACTTCCGTGCCCAGACCGTTGTCCAGTGCATCTAAAGCAAGCGCCAGCTTCTTTGAAGCCTTTAAGAACTTTGTGTAGTGTCTGCTGTTGGTGATGAGAAGACCTTCTGAAGCACCGCCGCCTAATTCGTTATAGTAGTCGATGATGATATCTTCAAGCTTGTCGATATTGAGGTCTTCTTCTGCGCTTATCGAGATGAAGTTCGTGATGCCGAGTTCACGGAGCCTTGCTTCGATCTCTTCCCTGTCGGGATTCTCGCCGGCATCGCTTTTCGAGAACACGCCGGTAACAGATTCACAGTCTTCGGCGATCTCTCTTACACATGTATATGCTTCATCAACAGTCATATCCGGAGGGATCATGTAAAATACCATGTCTGCTCCCCTGCCTGCCTCGTAAGCCTTGCCGATACCGATATTCTCGATGATATCTTCAGTCTCGCGTATGCCTGCAGTATCGATCAGCGTGACGGGAATGCCGTTGATGTTGATCTGGACTTCGATGGTATCTCTCGTGGTTCCTGCAACCTCTGTAACGATCGCTCTGTCAAAACCCGTGAGTGTATTAAGGAGCGTGCTCTTGCCGCTGTTCGGAAGACCTAAGAGCGCTACACGGAGGCGTTCGGACAATATCCTGCCCTTGCCATATCCCTTACAGAGTGTGGTAAGCCTGTCATGGCAGTCGCTTAAATTATCCTTGACCTCTTCGAGCTTGGCATCCTCATCTTCCGGATCTTCGGTGTCGAACTCCGTAAAAGTCTCAAGCATGGCAGCCTGATCGTAGAGGTTCTTCTCGATATGGTCGATCTCATCTGCGAGCTTGCCGGATAAAAGGCTTCCTGCTGCCTCGAGCTGTCTTTCCGTCTCTGAATTGATGACATCCATTACGGCTTCGGCGGAAGCAAGGCTCATCTTTCCGTTGATGAAGGCCCTTCTCGAAAACTCGCCCGGATAAGCCATTCTGATCCCGGACATTCCGAGACACTTTAAGATCTCCTGCTTAACAGCTCCCGAACCGTGGGATGATATCTCGATCATCTCTTCGCCGGTATAGGAGTGTGGCGCTTCAAAGCGTGTGAAAATGACCTCGTCGACTCTCGCACCGGTGGAAGGATCCTTAACATATCCGAATGCGCAGGTATAACCGGGAAGTTCGGATAATCTGGAATAATCACCGCTGGACCTTAAGATGACAGAGCACTTATCGGCAAGTTTTCCACAGCCGTTACCCGAAACACGGATAACCGCTATGCCTGATATTCCGGCCGGCGTCGAGCAGGCGCAGATTGGTTCGTCATCATACGAATACATCGAAAAAAGCCCGCAAATGAACGTTCAATAACTGAAACGTTATTACTTCTTGCCCTCGGGAGTAACAACTACGCATCTGTTGGGTTCAACACCCTCAGAGTGTGTGGTTACGCCATTAACAGCCTGAAGATAGGAGTGAACGATCCTTCTCTCGGCAGGGCTCATAGCCTCCATTGTTACCTTGCGGCCGGAGCGTCTTACTCTGGATACTGCCTTGTCAGCGAGGCCCTTGATGACCTGCTCTCTGTGCTTTCTGTATCCGCCTACGTCAAGGTAAACGTGAACTCTCTGCTCGCTGTGCTTATTAGCGATGAGGTTTGTCATGTAGGAAATTGCTTCAAGAGTCTCACCGTGACGGCCGATTGCAGCACCGCAGTCAGAACCTGTAACAGAGATGAAGATCGTGTCGTCTTCTCTGTAGGAATCCATGTTGCCGTGGATGCCGATACCGGAAAGAACTTCTGCAACGAAGTTAGCAGCTGCATCTTCAGCTTCGCTTACTGCATCGCCTTCAAAGCTCTCATCGTCACCGTAATATGTATCATCAGAAGCAGCGGGAGCAGCAGCTTCAGCTGTCTCTTCTGAATTAAATGTAACCTTAACTTCGGCGTCCTTTCTTCCTAATCCGAGAAAACCGCCTTCTGTACCCTCTTCAACAACCTCGATGGTTGCCTGTTCCTTTGTACAGCCAAGCTCGGAAAGAGCTGCCTCGATTGCTTCATCAACTGTCTTGCCTGTCTTGATTACTGTCTTTTCCATATGTTCAAGGCCTCCTTCGAGCCATAATTATTCGATATCGTTCTTCTTGCCGTTCTTCTTTTTCTTGCCTTTGCCTGTGTCGACTTCAGCATTGATGCCGGCAAGCTTGGCTTTGCCGCCCTTCTTGAAAACAGCGTCCTTCTTTGCTTCGATCTCAGCCTTCTTTGCTTCGTAAGGCTTGGTGAACATGTAATAAACGATGATGTTTGTAACGATGCTCATGAGACCTGAGATGATCCAGTAAAGACCCATTGCTGCAGGCATCGTGAATGTCGTTACGAGCATGAGGATAGGCATCATCCAGTTCATCATCTTCATGGACTGCTGAGCATAGTCTTCAGCGCCGCCCTTGTTGTCGCCTGCCTGTCCGGACATTGCCTTGTTGACCTTGGCACGCTTCTTGGCTTCCTCTTCTTCCTTCCAGCCGGGCTTAAGCATCTTGGACATCTGCATAACGATGACGTTTGTTGCTACGACCAGGATCGGAATGATGAGCATCGGCAGATAAGTCTTGGGATCATGCGCAATGGTTACGGGATTGAATGCAGGTGTAACCGTAAGGTCCATGCCGAGGAAATGAAGATCGACCATCTGATCCATCTTAAAGAATCCCTGATTGATGCACTCGTTTAAGAACTGTGCGTTCTCATTGAGGGCCTTGATGAGACCGATATGGATCTCGGGGCTTACGCCGCGTCCGAGAATACCGCCCTCGCCCATTCTGGTACCGAGATCGATCATTGAAGCGATATTCTCTTTGCTTACCTGTGAAAGGTAGATCAAAGGTCCGCTTACGATACGGTAGATAGGCCAGATGATGAAGATGGAAAGGATAGGAAGAAGGCATCCGGAAAGTCCGCCTGCACCATTCTCCTTCTGCATCTTCATGAAAGCTTCCTGATATGCTTCCTTATCATCTCCGTATAAACGCTGAAGCTCAGCCTGCTTGCCGCTTAATGCCTGCATCTTGAGCATGGACTTCTGCGATTTAACATTGAGAGGAATAAGGGCTCCTCTGATAATTATGGTGAGGAATATGATCGCCAGACCGTAATTACCGAAGAACTGGAACAAAACTCTTACAAGCCAGCCGAACAATGTGTACAGCGGGTCGAGAATTGATAACTGAACTAAAATGTCTCCCATTATTGGTCTCCGGTTCTAATGCTAAATGAAATACTAATTAAACTATTTGACTGGATCGTATCCGCCCTTTGAAAACGGGTTGCATCTCAATATCCGCCATATTCCCATGAGTCCGCCCTTCAAGACGCCGTACTTTGTTACCGCATCTATCATATACTGCGAACAAGTCGGCTGATACTTGCAGTGGGGGCCTATAGCAGGAGAAATATACTTCTGATACCAGCGAACCATCCCTATTACGGCTTTACGGATCATAGGATATCTCCTTCCAACAGATCAAGCCTAATAAGACACTTCCCCATATCCGTGCTAAGTTCGTGAAAATCGGGAATGCCACCCTTGGATTTTAAAGTAAATACGTAATCGTATCCTTGAGGAAGTCTGTCTTCCAACTGTCTGTAAGCTTCTCTCATCAGGCGTCTTGCCCTGTTTCTGCCTACAGCACCCAGCTCTTTCTTGTTCGCGCAAAAGCCGGTTCTTCTTAAGGCCGGATCTACTTTATAACCGCTTTGAGTGGTTCCCTCTCGTCTTTTAAGCACGTGAACCGACAGGTATCTGCCGGTCGCGAATTTCCCGTACCGGTAAACCCTGTTGAATTCAAAATTGAATCTTAAAGCTACCGATTTCAAAGCGAGATTACGACTTCAGGTCTTTATCAGACTGCAAGTCTCTTTCTGCCCTTAGCTCTTCTTGCTGCAAGAACCTTGCGGCCGTTAGCGGTCTCCATTCTTGCTCTGAAACCATGAACCTTTGCTCTCTGTCTTTTCTTAGGCTGAAAAGTCATCTTTGCCATAATATAAAATCCTCCAGATCATTGTATTCTTTCAGTTGCACACCCGCGTTTCTGGCGGCAGCGCATAGTAAGACATAATATAACCTGATGATTATATTAGGGCATGCGGTCAATGTCAAGAAGAGAAAGCTTTATAAATTAAGTATCCTGCCGTTATCAGCACTTTCCGAACAGGTATTCGACATACTTCCTGTAGTTTGCGTCGCCGCTGGCAGAGAACGAATATGCGAACGCAATGTAATAGTCGTACTCCTCATCAAGTCCCAGCTTCTTCTCGATGTCATCGGTAAGCTTTAATGCTAACGGGACAGGCTTATCAAGATCCTTCTTATTGCCGGCTCCGAAAAGATCGTTAATGGAGATTCCCTTTGAGCGCTTCTCCTTCTCTTCTTCCGTTGCGACATAGTAGTAGAAGTCATCTTCAGAGAAGTTTTCCATGTCCAGGAGCTGCGAGAGGTCCTGGAAGTTATCCGGTGTGGAGTAATTATATACTGCATCCTCGCGCATGATGAGATAGTCGTATGCGCCGGTGGCAAGCGTAGCTCTGAATGCTACTTCAAGATATTTCTCCTCATATTCCAGGTCGCTCTTGAAGTTAAGATCCTCAGAATCGATCAGAGATGCCCATCTTGCCTTATCATACCCGCCCCATGAAAGGAATCCGTCAGTGGCATATTTGCGGCCTTCATCAGAAACAGAACCGTTGATAACGCCTCCGCCAAGGACTCTCATCTTTGACTTGTATACATCGTGACCGTACCAGACAACAGCACCGATGACCAGGATCACCAGAACAGCGGAGGGTACATAATACTGCATAAAATATACGGCCTTCTGCTTGGCGGTAAGCCCTTTGAGCTTTTCCTTCTCTGTCTTTATGTAATTGACCAGTTTGTTTCCTGATCTTGCAGAAGCCTTTGCTTCTGCTCCTTCCATCTCCTTTTCGAGCTTGCTGGCTTCTTTCTTGGAACCTGCCAGAGAGATATTGCCGGCTGCATCGGTCTCGGGATCGTACTCCACGGATTCCTTTAAGGCCTTGAGCTTTTCTGCCTGCGCCTTTTCGAGTTTATCGAACTGCTTGATAAATACGATCGAAAGGAAGTACGTGATCGTTGTCGATGTGAAGACATATACCAGAGGGAACCACTGTGCATACCACAGGCATGCGATAAATGATCCGACGATAAGAAGGACGATAAGTACGAGCGGGATAAATTTGATGATGATGAAGATCAGGGCTGCCTTGAAGAGCTCTGACGTCTTCATGTCGTATCTTGCGATCGTCGGAAAGATCGCCATTGTCATGAGCAATACGGCAAAGCTGAAGAAGATGACGAAGAACTTATAGACGAATTCTGTATTGGACCATCCGTTGTAAGTGATCCAGCGCCAGTCAAAGATGATCAGGAAGATGGCAACGAGCATTACGATCCATACAGCGGTCGCCTGCTTGAAATTGCGTTTGAATGCCTTAAAGAAAGGAATGACGACACCTGTGCCCTCACCTCTTATTACCTTCATCGCAACATAGTATTTAGCCGAATAAGCGGCTCCGAAAGTGATTATCGGAATGCTGCAGATAATATAAAGGATATTGACGATCACGAGATTCGTAACCGTTCTTAAGAAATCCATTACCGGACTGTCGGGTTTAAGTATGTTCATCTGATTGTCTCTACCTGTTCTCCAGCTTTTTAAAGCTCATTTATTGTACATCATATTCCGATTTATATCTTTTACTTTTAAAAACCGGGCTGCCTCTCGGAAGAAGCAGCCCGGATAAATAAGCTTTGTAAATTAGGGTATTATTCCTTAACGCCGCCGATCGTAAGACCTGTAACGAAGTATCTCTGCAGGAACGGATAGAGGGCAAGGATAGGTGCCATTGTCGCAATAGTAGCGGCAGCTCTTACCGTAGTAGGAACGATCGTTGCTACAGATGCTGCTGTAGCACTTGTGCCTGCCTGCTTACCACCTGTATTAGCGGATACGGAGTCGAGCAACTTTCTAAGCTCGTACTGCAATGTTGTGTACTGAGGGTCGAATCTGTTGTACAGCATTGCGTCGAACCATGAGTTCCAGTGATATACAGCCTGGAAAAGTGCGATAGTTGCATAAACCGGCATACAGAGAGGTGTGATGATCTTAACGAAGACTGTCATATATCCGGCACCTTCGAGCTGTGCAGCTTCTTCCAGTGAATCAGGGATACCTGCCATGTAAGTTCTCATAACCATTACGTTAAAAGCACTTACCATACCGGGGATGATATATACCCAGAAGCTGGATGTAAGGTGGAGATATCTGAAAAGGATAAGTCCGGGGATCAGACCAGCGGATGCATACATCGTGATGATCCAGAACAGGGAAAGGCCGGACTTGAAAAGGAACTTCTTACGGCTCAGGATGAAAGAAAGCAATGCGTTGGCAGCAAGTGATGTAAATGTGCCGAGCACGGTTCTTGCAACAGTGATCCATAAGCCCTGACGGATACCCGGTCTGTTGAAGATGATCTCCTCATAGTTCTTCGTGGAGAAGACACGGGGCCACAGGTGGATTCCGCCTCTTACGGCGTCGTTACCTTCGTTAAATGATACCGCGAGTGTGTTAAGAACCGGATAAAGGGTTACAATCGCGAACAAGAGAAGGAAAATAGTATTAAAGATATAGAAGACTATATCTTCAGCTGCCATTCTCTTTCTACGATGGATTCGTATCTCATGAACTTCTTCTGACATAATTATTTTCCCTCCTTCCTTTAGAATAGACGCTCGTCGCCCCTCTTCTTGGCGATGTAGTTGGATACGACGATGAAGGTCATGGCTACGAGAGTCTTAAAGATACCTGCTGCGGTACCGAGGGAGTAGTCCATGTTTCTTCCGTCAAGTGCCCAGTCGAGGATGTAGATGTCGATAGTTCTTGATACATCACGTACAAGGTCATTACCGAGCAAGTACTGGATCTCGAATCCGGCATTGAGAACGTTACCCAAATTCATCAAGAGAAGGATCATTATAGTAGGACGGATTCCGGGAAGTGTTACATACTTGATCTTCTGGAAACGTCCAGCACCGTCGATTGAAGCTGACTCATAGAGACAAGGGTCGATCGAGGTGATAGCTGCGAGATAAATAATTGCATTCCAGCCTGTCTCTTTCCAAAGATGGCTGAATGTAACAATAGGCCAGAACCAGCCTTCTATCTGTAGGAACGGATAAGGTTTTTCAACGATCTTAAGAGACATGAGGATCTCATTGATAACGCCCGTTGAAGTAAGAGCATCGTGAACGATAGCAACAACGATGATCCATGAAAGGAAGTGAGGCATGTAAGAAATGGTCTGGATTGTCTTCTTAAACCATTTTGTCCTTACCTCATTCAGGAGAATAGCAAATCCGATTGCAAAGACCGTGCTGAAAACAAGATTGAGCACACCCATTGCAAAGGTATTTCTTATTACCATGAGGAACGTTTTATCGCTGAAAAGGAATTTGAATTTATCAAGGCCTACCCACTTTGAACCCGTAAGGCCGTCGGCATATACGAAGTTCTGGAAAGCCATGATCCAGCCTACAAGAGGCAGATAATAGAAAATAATGCCATAGATCACATAAGCGACACTGATAGCAACAAGCACCCACTGTCTTTTGAATTCCTTAGTGAATTCAGCAGCAGTCAGTCTTGGTTTTTTAACATCGGCTTCTACAACCTTTTTGGTCGATGTTGTGGTCGTGTTTTCCATGCTAAGCAACTCCCATTAAGAATGGTGGCAACCACAGCAGTTTTGTCCATGGTTGCCACCACAATCGTTTAATTAATCAACTATTAATTATGGTGATTAAGAAGCAGGCTTCCAGCCGTGAGACTGAGCTGTCTTAAGTCTAGCGTCAACCTCTGCCTGAGCTTCAGTAAGGAAGTCCTGAGGATTGCATCCCTTGTATGCATCCATGTAAGCTGCCCAATCTGCCTCGAAGTCCTTGGAGATAACGATAGCAGGGAGCCACTTATGCTTAACTTCGCCCATCTTCTTCCAAGCTGTACCGCCCTTAGTGTCTGTGCTTACGCCATTAGACCATGACCAGAGAGGATACCAAGGAAGTGCTGTTTCTGTAACGACATACTTAGAACCTACCATGTCAGCATAGTTGCCTGCACCGTAAGCTTCGAAGCACTTCTTAAGAGGAGCTGCGAGACCAGCGAGGAACTCAGCAGGCTGCTCAGCAGGCTGCATGTAGTTCTTACCGTCCTTGGACATACCCATCCACTGAGGCATGTAAGAATACTCGCAGGAATGCTTAGCCTTGTAGCTGTCGCTCTTCCAGTTTTCTCTCATCTCTTCTGTTCTGTAATAGCAACCCTTATCGTCAACCTTGTAGTCAACATCCTTAACGCCCCAGAAACGGAGGTCATGGATTTCCTGGTCGAGGAGGGAGTTGAGGAACTTGAATGCGAGTTCAGGATCCTTGCATGCTGTTGTTACAGCGCAGCCGGAAGCGTTGTTGAGCTCGTCACCATAGGAGTGCCACTGGTTCTCCATGCCAGCCTTAGCTGTGAGTCCGAGAGGTACATAGTCACATCCGAGTTCATCAAGACGGAACTGAGAACCGTCAGATGCCTTAAGAGGTGAAGAGAAGGGTCCCATGATGTTGTATGCGAAATCCCAATACTGATCGCAGAGACCGAGAACAGCGCCTGTAGAAAGCTTGGAGATATACTCGTCGTATGTCTGTACGGCAAAGTCAGGATCGATGTTGCCCTTTGCATACTCTTCATTGAGCTTCTTGAAGTAAGCCTTAGCTGTATCTGTTGTGTTGTAGTCAACTACCTTAGGCTTATCAGCGCCGTCGTCAATGTTAACGATAACGCATCCGTCGTTCGGATAACCGTCGAGGAACATAGGAGCGTTCTCAAGGCAGTAATACTTCCAGTCTTCGCAGAGGCATGTATAAGGGATAACCTTTGTTCCGTTAGGGAGCTCAGGATGCTCTTTTGAATACTTCTCGAGGATCTCGAAATACTGATCAAGTGTCTCGATCTTAGGATAGCCGTAAGCTTCGAGAACTCTTGCCTGGATCCAGAAAGCCTCACCGTTGTGGCCTGTTGTTGTATCGTCCTTATAGTGGTTGCCGAATACGTTAGCCCAGTAGATCTTTCCGTCGTCCTGTCTGAACTTATCCCATTCCTCAGCTGTGTACATTTCCTTGAGGTTAGGATACTTCTCAAGATAAGGATCCCAAGCTACGAGGAGCTTGTTCTGATAGAGCTGGATGGAACCGTCGCCGCCATCGATGAAATCAGGCAACTTACCTGAAGCGATGATAGAGCCGATAGCCTCACCTGCGTTCTGACCTGTAAGCCAGGACTCCTTAACGCGGACGCCTGTCTTTTGTGCGATGAGTTCCTTGATCTCGTTGCCTTCGTCCTTTTCCTTACCAGCCATTGCTGCGAACATTGTCATGTCAACGATACCGTTGCCACCCTTGCCGCCGGTGCATGCTGTGAAAGAGGAAACTACGAGCATAGATGCCAAGACCAACGAAACGATTTTCTTTGTCTTCATTAGTAGACCTCCCGAATTAGATTCTCGCAAGATAATGCGAGTATTTAGCAATTCAATTATAGGGTTGCCCCATTTTTGCCACAACCCGAGAAACTCTTAACAAACAACCGATAAACTCAACAAAATTGCAATGATTTCGACATTAATCACCAATTATCAAGCTCAGTTTTAGTGCATGTTGCACAAAAGAAACGGTCTGCGTTAAGCAGACCGCTCAATTTAGTCTCCCCTGTTGGTTTTCCGGTACTTGGAAGGCGTACATCCCATGATCTCAATGAATTTGCGGATAAAATAGTCGCTGTCCTTGTATCCGACGTCTTCCGCAATACGGTTTATCTTCTTATCCGTATTGATTATCTGGCGGGCAGCTTCCCTGATCCTGTAATTTGTCAGGTAGTTTTTGAAAGACTCCCCGTATTTTTTCCTGAAGACCTGTCCTAAGTAGGAACTGTTGATATGATATTTATCGCCTAAATACTTAAGGCTTATGTCACCAGCATAGTTTTCCCTGATCTCGGCTTCAATAACTGCGAGTATTCCGTGGGATATGCTCTTACGGAGTTCCGAAAGATATGCCGCATATTCAAGTGCGAAGGTTTTCAAGTGCTGGTAAGAGCCCCTGGCAAAAGCCTCGCCTGAAGCCTGCTCCGAAATATACTGGATGATCTCTTCCTGGTTTACCGTATCGTCCAGTTCACTCGCCAGATGTATCAGCTGGAAAAGAAGATAGTTGATATTAAGGTCGAACGCCACGTTGTTGCTGTCCTTGCCCCTTAGCTCTTCATGAAGCTTTTCGATGCCGGACTCAATAGAAGAAGGTTCGTTCTTTGCGATCGCTCCGATTATCTCGTCTATCGTATTCTTGCAAAGGACGATACCGCTGTATTTGGTATCCGTCTCTTCATAGAAATAGAGCTTCTTTGTGTTATGGAATCCCGCGATACTCTTAAGACGCTTGCAGGATTCATAGGATTCGGAAAGAGAAGCTATATCCGGAACGATCTTTCCGCAATACATTCTTACGGGCTTGATGAACAAGACTTCGATCTTTCTTATTAACTGATTTAAGAATTCATTCTCTGACATGTCCCTCATGTCAGCCATGTTCTCACAATATATGAAACCTACATCATAGATATCCTCATCGTAAGGAACTTCCAGAGTGAAGTGGTTTACATATTCTTTGAGCGTTTCCCTGCACGCATTGATGAGCTGCTTCTGAATGGCGGCCATATCGTAATCGTCCGATACCGCGGTATCTGCTTCGGCATCTTTCTGCATAAAACCGATGTAGATGAATCTTAGTCCGCCTGAGAGCTGGAGATGCTTGTTTGCGTACTCGATCTCCTCGTCTGCATATTTGCCTCTGATTATGTGTCTTATGACTCTCGAAAGATATGCATCCTCCATCTTCTCCCTGTCTTTTCTGAGGATTATGGATTCGCGGTTTAAGTTGGACACTTTACGCAGGACGGCAATGAGTTCCTCTTCTTCTACCGGCTTGAGGATATAGTCGAGGCATCCGTTCCTTATGGCCCTTTGCGTATATGCGAAATCATCGTAACCTGTAAGTAGGACGAATTCCGCATCGGATATCTTCTCTTTCTTTACGGTCTCCAAAAGTTCCAGGCCTGTCATTTCAGGCATGCGGATATCGGAGATGATGAGATCCACGTGGTTCTCTTTAAGATATTTCAATGCTTCCTTACCGTTGGAACAGGTGGCAGCGATCTCAAATCCGCCGCTCTCCCAGTCGATCAGGACCTGAAGACCCTGGAGGATATAAGGTTCGTCATCAACAAGCATTACTTTAAGCATGGTTCACTCCTACTCCGCTATGGTGATCATATCTGCAGGTATCGTAATGATGACACTCATGCCGATACCCTTTTCGCTCTCTATCGTAAACTTTGCCTCGTCCTTGAACATCATCTTGATCCTGAGGCAGGCATTGAGAATGCCGACGTGCTTTGCTTTCTTAACGGCTGCAATGGTAACGTCGTTCATCTTTCTCTGAAGCTGGATAACATCCTTCTCATCCATTCCGTCACCGGTATCCTCTACTTCGATGACAATGTTATCCCCTTCTTTATTTACTCTGACGAATAGGCTTTAGACTCGATGCCGTGAATGCAGGCATTCTCAACGAATGTAACGAGCGTAAGCTTGGGGATCAGAATCTTCTTGCACTCTTCGCTTATGTCGATGTCAAACGAGATCCTGTCACCAAAGCGGTAGCTCTGGAGCTGGAGGTAAGCATCGATGAATTCCTCCTCCTCCTGGATCGTAACAGCGTCGTCATGCCACTCAACATTCTGCCTTTCCATGACGGCGAGCCTTTGTACCATCTCGGCAGTCTCATTCTCGCCTTTAAGGATACTGTGCATTCTGATACTCTCAAGCGCATTGAAGAGAAAGTGCGGATTGATCTGGCTCTGGAGCGCTAAGAGTTCCGCGTTCTTGCGCGCGAGATCAGACTCCTGTTCTCTTAATTTGTCTTTATAGATCGTATTCGTAAGCTTGTTGTTGATGTCTACGATCCTGTTGTAGTTATGCATCAGTTCGGATATCTCGTCGGATCCGCTGATCTCTTTTATCGGCTGGAAGTATTCGTTGCCGCCTTCGCCGAATGCCTTTCCGAGGATCGTGATCCTGTCCGTGATGGATCTCTCGAGAAGCTTCATAAGCAGGATCGGTATGATGAGCGTTAAGAGGATGATAAGGAAAGTGATGAGGATATGTTCACTGATGACTTTGAGGACCGTAAACTCTTCCGTGAACGCATAGAGCGTGAACGTGTTATCGTACATCTTAACTTCACTGACAGTCACGTTTGCGACCTTTGAGGCCCTGTCGGTGATCTCCTGGTAAGTTGCCCCGTCTCCTTTGCTGGAATAAATGACATAATCGCCGCAGCATAGATACATATTGCAGTTTATAGGTGTCTCTCCGAGTTCGTCATAGATCCTCGGCATCTTATGCTCTATGGTGATTATCTTTGTCAGCTTTGAATCTGCATTATTCATCTTACGGACATAGATAAATCTGTTTCTGTCCGACGTAAGGTCTATCGGGTCATTGTCGTAATAAGCATATGCTGCTTCGATCGCATTGGTCTTATTGAATTCCTGATACCATTTCTCTTTATATATTTCCTTGATGTTATGGAAATAGTGACCGCTCATCATGGTATTGTTATCCGAATAGATAACGAGTCTGTCCTGGTTGATATTAGACAATGTCGCGAAAAATGAAGTCGAGACTGTATAGATGTAACTGTTGAAATATCCGTAAGGAATATCGTATTCGGTATCGATAAATTCGTTGAGGTCTTTGTTGAGGTCGATCGCCATTGCAACCTGTGCATCGTAATCCAGAATATCCTGGATCCGGTTAACGTAAGCGTTAGTGGCATCCTCTCTGTATTTTCTCTGATTGTCGAGCTCAGCTTCAAAAACCGATCTGAACAAAACGGCATCGGTAATGATCAGCGGCAGGATAACGGCGAAAATGTACATAAACAGGAATTTCTTATTAAGTTTCAGCTGGCTGAAAAAATTCCTTACCCTGACGAATCTGAACATGTGGTCCCCGCTTGCTGCAAATGATGGTCCTTAAGTGTCACACCCTAATATGTTATAAAAAACATATCCCCTTTGCAAATGAACTTAATACCTGAAAGAGTTGATTTAGTCAGGTCTTATCTGTAATTTATCCCGTTGATTATTCGATTTGGTTTTCCTAACATAAATGTAAGTAATCTTTTATATGAGGTATTCCGCATGCTGAAAATCGTCAAGACCGAGAACGGACTTGTAAGAGGTCTTCCCGGTAACAACACCCGCATCACTGCATTTAAGGGGATCCCTTTTGCAGAACCGCCGGTAGGGGAAAACCGCTGGAAAGCACCCAAGCCCTGCAAGGATTGGGAGGGTATCTATGACGCATACAAGTTCGCACCCATCTCTGTTCAGGACCAGCCCGGCATCGGAACCGATATCTACTGCAGGGAGTGGCACGTTGATAAGGATATAGAGATCAGCGAAGACTGCCTCTATTTAAACGTCTGGACCAATGCAAAGAGCGAGGATGACAAACTCCCCGTTCTCGTATGGTTCTTCGGCGGCGGATTCCAGTGGGGATATACCGCCGAGATGGAATTCAACGGTGAGAATCTCGCAAAGAAAGGGATCATCGTTGTATCGGTAAATTACAGATTAGGTGCACTGGGATTCCTTGCCCACCCTGATCTTTTCAATGAATCACCCGATGCTCCCGCCAATTTCGGCCTTTTGGACCAGCTCGCAGGACTTAAGTGGGTCAAGAGAAATATCGCTGCTTTCGGCGGCGACCCTGACAACATAACTATCGCAGGCCAGTCGGCAGGCGGCGGAAGCGTATTGAACCACCTTACCTCCGGATCTTCCATCGGCCTTTATCAGAAAGCAATTATCCTCTCGGGCATCATCTCGTTCCCTTACATCAAGGATTTTGTCATGACTCCGAGAACGATCGACGACGCATGCTCCTACGGCGTTAAGTTCTTCGACAGGCTCGGCGTAAAGACTGTCGAAGAAGCAAGAAAGCTCGATGCTTCTTATATCCGCGAAGTATATGCGAAGTTCAGGGAGACCGAATCATTCTTCTTTACGCCCATGATCGACAATGTTTTCCAGCATGACGAACCCTTAAAGCTCTTCATGCAGGGTAAGCACGCTCACGTCCCGCTCATGTCGGGAAATACCTTCGATGAATTCCCGAGCTTTATCCTTGCGGATTCAGAGGCGGAATTCGAATCCAAGGCAAAGGATATCTTCGGAGATAAGACCTCTGAATTCCTCTCCTTCCCCGAGGCACGCAAGCATAACGGCAACTTATATGCTCCGGTCCGCGCGATCGAGTGCGGCGTAAAGGCTGTTTTCGAGCACAACGACAAACCGGGCTACTATTACAGCTTCGAACCTGATATCCCGGGCGAAGATAACCCTGGCACATTCCACTCCGTTGATCTCTGGTTCTTCTTCGACAACCTCGACAAGTGCTGGAGACCCATGACAGGAAGGCACTACGATATCGCAAGACAGATGAGCCTCTACTTCACGAACTTCATCAAGAACGGCGATCCGAACGGCAATGACGTTGACGGCAGTGCTCTTCCCATGTGGAAGCCCTATACGGAATCTTCCAAGAACGAGATGCATTTTACGCCTGAGGGCGCAAAAACAAAGATCCAGGAGGAATCCTCCGAATCAGACTTCATCAATTTCATGAAGAAGCACATCGAATCTACGATCGCAGGAACCGCCCCGTCTGAAAAGAAGGACACCGAAGGTCCCCGTGTCGACCTTTACGAGGTTCCCAAAAAGCAGGCTTTCAACCCTTACCTCCCTAACTGGGAATTCATTCCGGACGGCGAACCCTACGTATTTAATGACAGAGTCTATATCTACGGCTCACACGATCTCTTTAACGGCGAGTATTTCTGCCCCGGCGATTATGTCACATGGTCAGCTCCCGTTAACGATCTCGGCGACTGGACATATGAGGGCGTGATCTTCAAGAGATCGGATGACCCGAATAATGCCGATAACAGAGGGTGCCTGTATGCACCTGACGTAGCGGTCGGTCCTGACGGCAGATACTATCTGTTCTATGCCCTTGATAACGACTGCATCATCTCTGTTGCCGTATCAGATACGCCTTCAGGAAGGTTCGAATTCATCGGAAATGTTCATTACGCAGACAGCACGCCCGTCGGCAAAAAGGAAGGCGACGAGCAGCAGTTCGATCCGGGCGTCATTACGATCGGCGATACCACATATCTATATACCGGCTTCTGCGGCCAGAGTGACAAGTCACGCCACGGCTGCATGGTAACTGTTCTTGATAAGGATATGCTTACAGTAAAACGCGCTCCGGAATTCGTTATTCCTTCAACCCAGTACAGCGAAGGAACCGGATTCGAAGGTCATGCATTCTTTGAGGCACCTTCGATCAAGGAGAGGAACGGCATCTTCTATCTCATCTATTCATCACAGGTAATGCACGAACTCTGCTATGCATATTCCGATAACCCGCTGGGACCTTTCAAGTACGGCGGAGTCATCGTAAGCAACTGCGATATCGGCATAGGTACATATAAACCGGCAGATAAGCCTGCGGCTTTCGGTGCAAACAACCACGGCAGCATCGTTGAGATCGGCAATGACTGGTATATCTTCTATCACAGACAGACAAACAACACCTGGTATTCCCGTCAGGGCTGTGCCGAGAAGATCGCTTTTGATGAGAACGGACAGATAAAGCAGGTCGAGATCACCTCCTGCGGCCTCAACGGCGGTCCTTTGAGCGATAAGGGCGAATACCCCTCTTACATTGCCTGCAATATCTTCGACGACAACAACAAGATGTATGTAGGTGAGCATCATTCAGCAAATATCACCATGGATAATACCGATACAGAGCACGGTCCTTCACATATAAGGGACATCTACGAGAACACAACTATCGGATTTAAATACTTTGATCTTAAGGGAGTCAAGGGCTTAAGGATCACGACCAGAGGCTACGGCATGGGCGATTTTGAGATTAGAACGTCCATTGACGGAGATGTCCTGGGCACGATCTCAGTCGGATTCTGCACCGCCTGGACTGAAGGCAAAGCGGAATTTACGGTCCCTGACGGAATCTATCCGCTCTATCTGACATATAAAGGAGTCGGAAATCCTTCCCTTAAGAGCTTCGAATTTTTGCATTAGGCTGGAGTTTTTTTGCTTCAGACTTCCCGTTAGGTAGGGCCGGAAAGCATGCTTTTCGGCCTTACTTATTAATAAAAAGGGAAAAAAATAGTGTCCCTTCGTTAATATAACGATAAAACACTTAATATTTCTTTCAAATATCATTTAATAATCATTAAATTTATGTCGTTGAAATTCACGAATAAATCAACTATACTTCAGTTATCAACAAAGACATTTTTCTATTCCTATTATCCCCATATTTGCGGCCACCCTTTCCCGGGTGGTCGCTCCTTTTATGGGGAAATATCACAGGAGCTTAATAAGCTTGCAGTTTTCGATGCCTTCGGCCCAGAAATCCTTAAGATCTTTATGCCTTATATTGCCTATGATCGCAGAGTTCATTGCGCCGTGCCCCAAGATAAGAACATCCTTTCCTTCGTTGACCAAAGGCATTGCCACCTCTTCCAAGAACTCACTTGTCCTTTTGATAAGGGACTCCAGGCTCTCAGCGCCGCCCACAGCCTCATACTTTTCCGGATTGAAGAAAAGTACTCTTACCGGGCACTCAGGCTTTTCGAACACTTCCTCGGTGCCTTCGTAGATGCCGAATCCCATCTCAGCGAGCCTGTCATCTATTATTACCGGCACATCCCTGCCCTCTAAAACGAGCCTGGCAGTCTCTCTGGCCCTTACGAGCGGAGAGCAGTAGCAGACATCAAAGTGGATATCCTTATAACGTTCTCCGGCCTCTCTGGCCATCTTTCTTCCCATGTCATTAAGCGGAATATCCGTTTGACCCTGGAGTTTGTGCAAAAGATTCCAGTCGGTCTTCCCGTGTCTCATTATGTAAAGCATTGATTATTTGTTTCCGTTCTTTTTTATATTGGCAACGAGCGCTTCTTTGCCTTCCTTGACGACATCGAGGTTCACGAAGAACAGTTTGACAAGAGTCCTTACCTTGTCTCCCGAATCGTTTATCTGACGCATACGGGTGATCATTGCCTTTGTTCCCCTTATGCCGATCTTTGTCATGGCGCTCATTGTATCGCATCCCGAGGCCTCGAAAACAGAGAAAAGATCATCGACAAAAACTTTTCTCTGGATAAAGCTCATCTCGTCGAGCCAGGATGAAAGTGTCTCGGCAAATGTATCGCTCACCTTGTCGGGTGAAGCAAGCGTATGGAATTCCTTGCCCTCAAGCTCCCAGGAAAGCGGATTATGCTGCATTATTCCCAGTTCATTGCTCTTTACAACGACGGGCTCCACGGTACCGGTCAGAAGTCTTCCGACAATAGATGTCTGCGGAATGTATTTCTCGATCTTCTGCTGAATGAACGTGAACTGCGGCGATTCTAGTATTCCCTTGTTAAAGCCGAACCCCGGGCCGTCAAAACTGTAGATGTTCTTTATTCTCTCAGCGATCTCAGGCTGGGCCAGCGTAGCGGCATAGATCGCCAGATGTCCGCCTTTGGAATGACCGCCAAGACGGATCTCCTGTGTCCTTCTGCCCATGATTTCCTGAAGATAGAGCACTGCTTCTGTCTCGGCAGGAACCGTCATGTAGCTGAGATTAAAGTCTTCCTTCCATCCGATAATACGGTCGTCCGTACCTCTGAATGAGATGAAGGCTATTCCGTCCGATGTCTCGATCTCGAGCGCTCCAAACTGGATCTCCCTTCCGATATCGGTATCGTCAACGAAGTTCGAGAGCATGGCGCCCTTGAACCTGTCACTGTTTGCAAGAGCCCTTAAGATTGAAGGACAGAAATTGATGAACGACTTATCCTTTGCAAGTTCTTCTTCCGAATGCAGCTTGAAGAACACCCTTGCAGCTTCCCTCATCGTGACCTTGCCCATTCCCTTGGCGGGAACTACATCCGTAAAATCAATATAAGAGAGCGACGACAGAAGAGCTGCGTCGATGCTGTTAAAAGGATCTTTCGAGAAGGGCAGGTCGCCCCTCCATGTAAGATAGTCGATCATGTTTCCCATAGGGCTTATTATAATCCAGATATAGACACTTTGACATAAAAATAGAGGCTGACTCAGATGAGCCAGCCTCTTGAATAATACTTTTTATGCAGTGATTATTATCTTCTGCCTGTCTTGATCGTAAGATCTTCCAGGAAGCCCTTAGGACTTCTGATCTCAAGTTCACCTTCAACCTGAACGATCAGGTCATTTGCAACGCCGGTAAGGATCAATACTGATGTACCTGCAAACCAGACGTTCTGGAAGCCTGTAAGGATACCGATTATAGTCGGAACGATGCAGACGAGTACGAGGAAGAATGCCTCGACCCAGTTAAGTCTGAAAGCCGTTGTCTTGATGAAATCAGTTGTAGGCTTACCGGATCTGATGCCGTTGATCATACCGCCGTTCTTTGTAATGTTGTTTGCGATCTCTACAGGATGGAAATTGATCTGTGTGTAGAAGAAAGTAAACGCGATTACGAGAAGGAAGTAGATTATGTAATAGTAAGCACTTCCGGTAAATGTTTCTTTGATCCAGGTAACTACCGTATTTTGACTGTTGTTGAAGAACAGGTTAACGATAATAGAAGGAACAGCCAAAAGTGACATTGTGAAGATAACAGGCATAACACCGGACATGTTAACCTTGAGCGGGATATAGTCCCTGTTACCGCCTCTTGTCTGTCTGCCGATAACCTTCTTTGAATACTGGACGGGAATTCTTCTCTCAGCATTCTGAACATAAAGAACGAATACGATGATCGTTATCGAGATAGCTGTTACCGCGATAAATACAAGAACTCCGACAATAGATCCCAAAACCGCATTCTCGATAGAGTCGCTGATATCAACACACTTCTCATAAAGTGTTCTTGCCATGTCAGGAAGACGTGTAACGATACCTGCGAAGATTATCAAAGATACACCGTTTCCGATACCCTTATCGTTGATCTTCTCACCTAAGAATACGACGATTGCGGCACCTGCAGTGAATACAAGAACAACGAGTGCTGCATTAAGCCATGTAGGAAGAGCGGCATTTAATGCAGAACGTGTTGAGTAGCAGAAGAGGCAGGACTGGACAAATGCCAGTACGATTGCCGAAACACGTGTGATCTTGTCCATCTTCTTTCTGCCGGACTCACCTTCTTTGGACATTTCTTCCAAAGCAGGGATTACAACAGTAAGAAGCTGAATGATAATCGATGCGTTGATGTAAGGTGATACACCAAGGGACAGGATGGAGGCATGCATAAGGCCACCACCTGAGATGAGATCCATGATGCTGCCGAGCTGGCCCCACTGACGGATAACATTAGTGAACTCTGCACCGTCAATTCCCGGTACGGGAACGAGGCCGCCGAGCATGAAGATGCCCAGGATCATGAAGGTATAGAGCAGTCTTTTGCGTATAGACTCTACACGAAAAGCGTTTACTGCAGTATCGAAAATACCGTTCATGCCTATTAGCCCTCCGTAGCCGTGCCTCCGGCCTTCTCAATCTTCTCTTTTGCTGAAGCTGTGAACTTAGCAGCTGTTACATCGAGCTTCTTTGTGAGCTCACCGTTGCCGAGAATCTTGACGCCGTCGTTGTTCTTAGGAAGAGTGATGATGCCCTTCTCAGAAAGAGCCTTAGCATCTACTGCTGTTCCGTTATCGAAAACCTCAAGATCTCCGATGTTTACTTCAATGTAAGCAGGAGCAAATCTCTTGTTGTTGAAGCCTCTCTTAGGGAGACGTCTGTAAAGGGGCATCTGACCACCTTCGAAACCGGGACGTACACCGCCGCCGGAACGAGCGTTCTGACCCTTGTGGCCACGGCCGGATGTCTTACCGTTGCCGGATCCGGGACCTCTACCCTTACGATATGCTTTTGCGTTGCCTGCGGAAGTCATTTCATTGAGCTTCATGTGGCACCTCCATTAATTCTCTTCTACGGCTACGTAGTTAACAGCCTTCTTGATCATGCCGCGTGTAGCCTCATTGTCAGCCTTCTCAACAGTCTGACCGATCTTTCTTAAGCCCAAAGCTCTAACTGTAGCCTTCTCGGACTCTCTTGCCTTATTAATGCTCTTGACAAGCGTAATCTTGATGTTAGCCATTTAAAGCGGGCCTCCTTACTTAATCTCGTCAACAGACTTGCCGCGGAGTCTTGCAACTTCCTCGACGGACTTCAAGGACTTAAGGCCCTCGATAGTAGCGTTGACCATGTTATTAGGATTGTTGGATCCGATAGACTTTGTACGGATATCTGTGATACCTGCGAGTTCGCAAACTGAACGGACAGGACCGCCGGCGATAACACCGGTACCGTTTGCAGCAGGCTTCATAACGATGTGAGCTGCAGCGAATTCACCGATTGTCTCGTGAGGGATAGTACCGTTAACGATAGAAACATCAACGATGTTCTTCTTAGCTTCTTCGATACCCTTTCTGATAGCGTCCGGAACTTCGGTAGACTTACCGATGCCCTTACCTACACGGCCCTTTCTGTCGCCGATAACTACGAGAGCAGCAAATCTCATGTTCTTACCGCCCTTAACAGTCTTGGAAACACGGCCGATGTGGATAACGCGCTCTTCGAACTCTTTATCCTTCTTTTCTTCTCTTGAAATGTTCTTAGACTCTAAAGCCATCTAATTTGCTCCTCCCGATTAGAATGAGAGACCGGCTTCTCTTGCCGCCTCTGCCAAAGCCTGTACTCTTCCGTGATAGAGATATCCGCCACGGTCGAAGACTACTTCCTTGATATCCTTGGCAATAGCGCGCTCACCGATAAGCTTGCCTACTGCTTTAGCTGCCTCGATGTTGCTGCCAACGGATACGGAGCCCTTGATCTCCTTGTCGAGTGTAGAAGCACTAACAAGTGTAACTCCCTGTGTATCATCGATGATCTGAGCGTAAATGTGGCTGTTGCTTCTATATACGCAAAGACGAGGGCACTCTGTTGTTCCGGAAATCTTCTTTCTTACACGAACATGCTTTCTCTTGCGAATTTCGTTTTTATCAATTCTACCAATCATGTTGAATTAACCCCCTTTGCGCCTTACTTCTTAGCACCGGTCTTACCTTCCTTGATGATAAGGTGCTCGCCGGCATACTTAATACCCTTGCCCTTATAAACATCAGGAACTCTAAGAGAACGGATCTTTGCTGCTGTCTCGCCAACGAGCTGCTTGTCAGCTCCCTGTACGATGACCTGGTTGTCTTTTACATCGATTGTGATGCCATCGGGTTCAACCATCTCGATAGGATGTGAATAACCAAGGTTGAATGTAACCTTGTTTCCAGCCTTAGATGCTCTGTAACCTACGCCGTTGATCTCCAATGTCTTGGAGAAACCTTCGTGTACGCCGGTTACCATATTCTGAATGAGAGCTCTTGTAAGACCGTGGAGTGAACGATGATTCTTATCATCGGAAGGACGTGTAACTGTGATCTGTCCATCCTCCAGCTTTACTGTGATGTCCGGATGAACATCAAGTGAGAGCTCTGCTTTGCCGCCCTTAACCGTTACATGCTGGCCGTCGATCTTAACATCAACGCCTGCAGGAACGACTATGGGCATTCTGCCGATTCTTGACATAAATTTTTCCTCCTGCTCTTAAGATTTAACCTCCGCTCCGGTATGTCGCCAAAAACGGGGCTTTTCAGAGATGTATATATTTTAAGAAGATCCCTTTTCGAGACCTTCCCAAAATTACCAAATATAAGCGAGAACTTCGCCGCCTACACCAAGCTTTCTAGCCTGCTTATCAGTCATAACACCCTTAGATGTAGAGATGATAGCAACGCCTAAGCCATTGAGTACGCGAGGCAGATTCTCTTTATCCGCATAGGTACGAAGACCCGGCTTGGAGATTCTCTTGATTCCGGAGATAACCGGCTTTCTGCCCGAATACTTGAGTGTGATCCTGATAACACCCTGAGTATTTCCCTCGAGTGTCTCAAACTTCTCAATGTATCCTTCATCAAGGAGAATCTGAGCAATAGCCTTCTTCATGTTGGACTGGGGAACATCAACTGTAGCGTGTCCAGCAGTACCGGCATTGCGGATTCTTGTAAGCATATCTGCGATTGCATCTGTAATCTGCATAATTCTTCCTCCTGTTAAATATGGACAGTTCTAATTCTTAAGAAAGAAAACTGTTACCAGCTTGCCTTTCTTACGCCCGGAATCTCTCCCTTGTATGCCAAATCGCGGAAGCAGAGACGGCAGATGCCGTACTTACGGATATAAGCATGAGGTCTTCCGCAGATCTTGCAACGGTTATGCTGCTGAGTGGAAAACTTGGGTGTCTTCTGAGACTTAAGAATCATTGACTTCTTTGCCATGTGTTATTCTCCTCCAAATTACTTGCGGAAAGGCATGCCCATGAGCTTCAAGAGCTCGAATGCCTCTTCGTCTGTTCCGGCAGTAGTAACAATGATGATGTCCATACCGCGAATCTTGTCGATCTTATCGTAGTCGATTTCAGGGAACATGAGCTGCTCCTTGATACCCATCGCATAGTTACCGTGACCGTCGAAAGAATTGGGATTGATTCCACGGAAGTCACGTACACGAGGAAGAGCAAGGCTTACGAGCTTGTCGAGGAAGTAATACATATTATCGCCTCTCAAAGTAACCTTGCATCCGATCTTCATGCCCTCTCTGAGCTTGAAGGCTGCGATTGACTTTGTTGCTGTTGTTGCTACAGGCTTCTGACCTGCGATGATGCCCATGTCACGCATAGCGCTCTCAAGAGCCTTCGGGTTATCCTTAACCTCACCGACACCCATGTTGAGGACGATCTTGTCGACCTTCGGGATCTGCATAGGTGAGCTGTACTTGAACTTCTCCTGAAGTGCGGGTGCTACTTCGGAAATGTACTTATCCTTTAATCTGGTCATTGATTATTCCCCCTTCTTAGCCTTAGAAACCGTATCGATGACCTCGCCGGATCTCTTAGCGATCCTGGACTTGGAACCGTCTTCGTTGATACGGTAGCCAACTCTCGTAGGCTTGCCTGTCTTGGGGTCAACGAGCATTACGTTGGATGCATCGATAGAGCCTTCACGCTCAACAATTCCGGAAGGAGCTGTCTGAGTTCTTGCCTTCTGATGCTTCTTGACCATATTTACGCCTTCAACGTAAACTCTGCCCTTCTTCTCATCTACCATGAGAACCTTACCCTTTGCGCCCTTGTCCTTGCCGGAAATGACAATGACCTGGTCGTCTTTCTTTACATGAACACTACTCTTAGCCATGTGTCTATTCCTCCTTAAAGAACTTCCGGAGCGAGAGACAGGATCTTCATGTAATCCTTATCTCTTAACTCTCTTGCTATGGGTCCAAAAATACGAGTTCCGCGGGGATTCTTGTCTTCCTTAATGATGACTGCCGCATTCTCGTCGAACTTGATATATGAGCCGTCGTTACGTCTTACGCCCTGCTTGGAACGTACGACAACTGCCTTAACTACATCACCCTTCTTGACCATGCCGCCGGGAGCAGCGCTCTTTACGGAGCAAACGATAACGTCGCCGATGTTGGCGTACTTTCTCCAAGAGCCACCCAATACTTTGATGCAGAGAAGCTCTTTTGCTCCGGTGTTGTCGGCAGATCTGAGTCTGGATTCAACCTGAATCATCTGATATATCCTCCTTTAATCGCCTTACTTAGCCTTCTCAACGACACTTACGAGTCTCCAACGCTTATCCTTGGAAATCGGGCGTGTCTCCATAACCTCAACCTTATCGCCCTCGTGAGCTTCATTGTTCTCATCGTGAGCCTTAAGCTTGTATGTTCTCTTCATGATCTTTCCGTAAAGAGGGTGCTTAACGTGCTCTACGACGGAAACTGTGATCGTCTTATCCATTTTGTCGGATGTAACGAGACCGACTCTGGTTTTTCTTAAATTTCTCTCAGCCATTTGTCGTCTCCTCCTTACTTATTAGCAGCGAGCTGCTTCTCGCGCTGAATTGTCATTACTCTTGCGATATCACGCTTAACCTGTGCAATCTGAGCCGGATTATCGAGCTGGTTTGTTGCATGCTGGAAGCGGAGCTTGAAGAGTTCTTCCTTCAAAGAGGCGAGCTCAGAAGAAAGTTCTTCATCAGACATCTTGCGGATTTCTTCAACCTTCATTTGTGCTTTCCTCCTTTACCTTTGCGATAAACTTTGTCTTGCAAGGGAGTTTGTGTCCTGCAAGTCTCATTGCTTCTCTTGCCTGTTCCTCAGTAACGCCTGCGATCTCGAAGAGAACTCTGCCCGGCTTAACTACTGCGCACCAGTACTCGTTTGCTGCCTTACCTGAACCCATTCGGACCTGTGCAGGCTTCTTTGATACCGGCTTATCAGGGAAGATCTTGATCCATACCTTACCGCCACGCTTTACGTATCTGTTGATTGCGATACGTGCTGCTTCGATCTGATTTGACTTGATCCAGCAGGGTTCAAGTGCCTGAAGTCCGTAATCACCGTAAGCTACGAAGTTGCCGCGGTGAGCCTGGCCCTTCATACGGCCTCTCTGCTGCTTTCTATACTTTGTTCTCTTAGGAAGTAACATTAAGCTTTTCCTCCTTCAGACTTCTTTGACTGGCTCTTCTGGCCGAATACCTCACCCTTGTAGATCCAGACTTTAACGCCGATGATACCGTATGTTGTCTTTGCCTCTGCAAATCCGTAATCGATATCAGCACGGAGTGTCTGAAGCGGGATCGTGCCCTCGTGATATGTCTCGGATCTTGCGATCTCGGCACCGCCCAAACGGCCGGAGCACTTTGTCTTGATTCCGAGAACGCCGGGCTGCTTCATAGCCATCTGCATTGCTCTCTTCATTGCTCTTCTGAAGCTTGCACGGTTCTCAAGCTGTGAAGCGATGTTCTGAGCTACGAGGAGTGCATCTGTATCACTGTTCTTGATAACTTCGATATCAACAGTGAATACTCTCTTCTTATCCTTGGATACGTTCTTGTTGAATTCCTTCTCAAGTGCATCCTTAAGAGCCATTCTTCCGGAGCCCTTGTCTCCACCTACGAGTGAAGGACGAGCTGTCTTAACAATAACGTTGATTCTGTCTGTGCCCTTACGGTCGATGATGACCTTGGAAACGCCTGCAACATTTGTGCGGCTCTCGTCTACGGGCTTCTTGGCGTTGCCTCTTGCGATAGGCTCAACTGCCTTTAAAACGAACTCACGGATCTTCTGATCTTCGACAAGACAATCGGAAAAGGTTTTCTTGTCGGCATACCAGTGTGAGCTCCAGTCATCGATAACGCCTACTCTAAGTCCATTCGGGTTAACTTTCTGACCCATGCTTAAACCTCCTTATACCCTTTCCTTGAGAACTACAGTAACGTGACTTGTTCTCTTCTTGATCGAACTAGCCGAACCTCTTGCTCTCGGGATGTATCTCTTGAGAACCGGGCCGGGGTTGGAAATGCACTCAGCAACATAAAGCTTATCTCTGGAGAGATCGAAGTTGTTGACAGCGTTAGCTTCAGCAGACTTCAGAACCTTAGCGATAACAGGTGATGCTGCCTTGGGAGTGTATGTGAGGATAGCATAAGCATCATCTAAAGACTTACCCTTGATGAGATTAGCAACTACTCTTACCTTACGGGGAGCAATTCTAATGTACTTAGCTGTTGCTGTTCCTCTGTCTCTTCCCATTCCGAGAAGCTTTCTCTGCTTCTTTGTAGGAGTGGGGAGCTTATTTGAAGACTTGGAAGGTGCCGCATAAGCTTCGAGGATCTTTTCGCGGTTCTTCTCAATATTGTCTCTGCTTAAAATAATCTTTTCCACAGAAATTTCCTCCTTATGAGTTAGAAGCGGACTTCTCGTTGCTTGTGTGGCCGCCGAACTTACGTGTAGGTGCGAACTCGCCAAGCTTATGTCCTACCATGTCCTCAGTAACGTATACCGGAACATGCTTGTGACCGTCGTATACAGCAATTGTGTGGCCGACGAATTCAGGGAAAATCGTAGAAGCTCTAGACCAGGTCTGGATGATCTTCTTGTCGTTGGCTGCATTCAACGCCTCGACCTTCTTCATGAGAGCGTCCTGAACGTAATAGCCCTTTTTGGTTGATCTACTCATTGAACTGCCTCCTTATGCCTTTCTAGACTTAACAATGTACTTGCTGGACTGCTTCTTCTTATTACGTGTCTTCTTACCCAATGTAGGAACACCCCAAGGTGTAACAGGGCCGGGAAGACCGATAGGAGACTTACCTTCACCACCGCCGTGAGGGTGATCGTTAGGGTTCATTACGACACCTCTAACTGAAGGTCTGACGCCAGCATGTCTGGACTTACCTGCTTTACCGAGCTTAACGTTCTCGTGCTCTGCGTTGCCGATAGAACCGATCATAGCGCGGCACTTCTCGGGAACCATACGAACTTCACCGGAAGGAAGACGGATCTGAGCGAAACCATTCTCCTTAGCCATAAGCTGAGCGGAAGCGCCTGCTGTTCTAACGAGCTGAGCGCCCTTGCCGGGATTCATCTCTACGCAGCAGATAACTGTACCTACCGGGATAGAGGAAATAGGAAGAACGTTGCCGTTAAGGATATCTGCATCCGGGCCGCTCTCAACCTTGTGACCTGCCTTGAGGCCCTCGGGAGCGAGGATGTAGGACTTAACACCGTCAACATACTGAATGAGTGCCAAGTAAGCTGTTCTGTTAGGATCGTACTCGATTGCCTTGACTGTAGCAGGAACTCCTACTCTGTCACGCTTCCAATCGATTACTCTGAGCTTTGTACGGTTACCGCCGCCGATATGGCGAACCGTGATACGGCCATAAGAGTTACGGCCGCCTGTCTTCTTCCTTGACTTAAGAAGGCTCTTCTCCGGGTCCTTCTTTGTAAGAACGGAATAGTCAGCTATGGCCATTCCACGAACTGCGGGAGAAGTAGGTTTAAATGTTTTTACTGCCATTTTTTATCTCTCCTTGATTACATTACTGACCAAAACCGAATTCTTCGATTGATGTCTTGTTCTTTGTTCCGGCCTTAACTGCCTTGCCGCCCTTGCCGAGGTATGTAGCCTCAACTGCGTCTGTAGCGATTGTAACAACTGCCTTCTTGTAAGCAGGTGTCTTGCCGGGCTTATTTCTAAGTCTTCTTGTCTTACCGTCAAAGTTTGCAACGTTAACAGCAAGAACCTTTACACCGAAGAGCTTCTCAGCTGCTGCCTTGATCTCGGGCTTCTCAGCGTCAGGTGCAACTACGAATGTGTACTTGCCTTCTTCTGTGCTAGCCATCGTCTTCTCTGTGATGATGGGCTTGATGATTACATCATAGGGGGACTTCATTACTTGTATACCTCCTCGATCTTCTCAACTGCAGCCTTTGTAGCAACAAAGCTGTCATACTTAAGGATATCCATAACATTGATCGTGTTAACGAGTGCTGTCTTAACATCCTTGATGTTTCTTGCAGAAAGCTCTGCGTTTCTGTTTACGCCCTCGAGAACGATGAGTGAAGAATCACTTGCGCCGATAGCCTTAAGAGCCTTGGCAACTGCTGCTGTCTTAACTTCAGCAAGATCCATGTTCTCGATAACGATCATCTTCTCAGAAGCAACCTTTGAAGAGAGTGCGGACTTGAGTGCAAGTCTCTTGATCTTCTTAGGTACTGTGTAGCTGTATGATCTGGGTGTAGGTCCAAAGATGATTCCGCCGCCTACATACTGTGCGGAACGTGTTGAACCGTGACGAGCGCGACCTGTACCCTTCTGTCTGTAGGGGCGCTTACCGCCGCCGGATACTTCGCTTCTTGTCTTTGTCTTCTGTGTGCCCTGTCTCTTATTTGCAAGCTGATTTCTAACAACTGTAGACATAGCAGCTTCGTTGGGCTCGATGCCGAAAATCTCATCGGAAAGCTCGATGGAACCCGTAACGGCACCTGTCAAATCTTTAACATCAATTTTAGCCATTATTTTGTTCCTCCGTCTTATGCCTTAACAGTATTCTGAACTGTTACGATGCCGCCCTTAGGACCGGGAATTGCGCCTCTGATTACGAGGATTCCTCTTTCGCCGTCAACCATGACAACGCTAAGGTTCTGTACTGTGCAGTTAACTGCGCCCATGTGTCCAGGCATCTTCTTACCGGGTACAACTCTACCGGGTGTGGAAGTAGCGCCCATGGAACCGACTCTTCTGTGATACATGGAGCCGTGGCCGTCAGGTCCGCCCTTCTGGCCGTGACGCTTGATATTACCCTGGAAACCCTTACCCTTTGATACGCCTGATACGTCAACCTTGTCGCCGACTGCAAACATATCGGATACCTTGATCTCCTGTCCGAGGCTGTACTCCTCGTCGGGTGTGAATTCGCGGATAATTCTCTTAGGCTCAACGTCAGCCTTCTTGAACTGTCCTGCGTCAGGCTTGTTTACAAGCTTTGCTCTGATGGAACCTGTGCCTACTTTGCAGGCCTTGTATCCGTCAGTCTCTACCGTCTTGTTCTGGAGCACGTACATAGGCTCGCAGCTTATAACGGTTGCCGGAATTACGTTGCCGTTATCGTCGAACAACTGTGTCATGCCGGACTTTCTGCCAATGATGAATTTCGTCATAAAGTTCTTTCCTCCTATTTAGGTTATTGGTTCAACGGTTTTCCGAAGAACGTGACCTCGGTTCTTAAGGCTTGGCAATCCTTTAAAAACCGATTTAAGCCGTTAAGCGTTATTATTTGACCTTTACTTCAATAGTAACGCCTGCAGGCATGTCAAGCTTTGCAATGTCTTCCATCGTCTGGGAGGACGGTGTGTAGACGTCGATGATTCTCTTGTGAGTTCTCTGCTCGAACTGCTCACGTGAATCCTTGTTTACGTGAGGTGAACGGAGGATCGTGATGATCTCCTTCTCAGTAGGGAGCGGGATAGGACCGGAGAAGCTTGCATCGTCGCGTGCGAGTGCATCTACGATAAGCTTTGCGCTCTCGTCGAGAATCTTGTGATCATAAGCCTTGAGCTTAATCCTGACCATTGTTGTCTTTGTTGCCATTTTGTTGGCCTCCTTCTATAAGCTGTATTCCTTTTTCTCAACCCTGTCGGGAGTGTCTTGGCTTTCCATTCAAAAACCCAGACTATCCAGTTACCTCCTTAAGGCGGCACTTTGGTTCTCTGGGCAGTAACGTACTGCTTCGAACTCTCCGAACCATCGGGTTCTGAGACGGCATCGGATCGTATCCTCTGCCTTCGGCTCCTTCGAAGTTACCCACCTCGTGAGTTTCCGCGCAGCTGGCGCCTCACCTCGTGGCAATCTCCGTTATCAAAGCCTTATCACCCGTTCTTAAAAGGGCATAATTCGCCCTGTTTAGACGCGTGCGAAAGGTATTCTACTATCTTGTTTTGGGATTTGCAAGCACTTTTTTACAGTTTTGCCTATATTTTTAAACATTTTTAAGCTCATCGGGCTCAAAAACGTATTTACTGTTGCAAAATCTGCATACTGTCTCGATCGGCTTGCCGTCTTTTGTGATCTCTTCAAGATCTTTTTTGCCGAGTGCGGCAAGACCTGACAGCATTCTTTCCCTGCTGCAGTTGCACTTGAACTCTACTTCCTGTCCGTCCAGATATTTAAGGTCCGGATCTCCCATGAAGAGGTCGATTATCTGGGCGGGGGTAAAACCTTCGCTGAAGAGGAAAGAGATCTCAGGGAACCCTGCAGCTCTCTTCTCCAGATAGGAGATCTCATCCTCACCGGCACCGGGCAGGAGCTGGACCATAAGTCCGCCTGCATGTGAGACTTCTCCTTTTTCGAGCAATACGCCCAAAGACACTATCGACTTGGTCTGTTCGGACTTTGCCAGATAATAAGCAAAATCTTCCGCGATCTCGCCGGAAACCAGTTCGGACACGCCGACATAAGGCTCCTTAAGACCGATATCCCTTACAACGGTAAGGCTTCCCTTGCCTACTGCCGCACCGACATTTATCTTGCCGAGCTTATGATATTCTGTCGGAACAACGGGTTCCATGGGATATGCCCTGACCTTGAAGCCGAAATCTGTAACGCAGGTCATACCTTCCATCGGTCCGTCGCCCCTGATTATCGTTGTCTGTGTATCGCCGGGATTCTTCATGGATTCGGATATCAGGATAGATCCTGTCATGAACCTGCCGAGTGCAGCTGTTGCCACAGGAGACATCTGATGCATGACCCTGGCAGTCTCACATACGGTCTTCGTGCTTACACAAAGACACTTAACAAGACCGCCTAAGCCTTCGGCCCTTACGATGTGGTCTTTCCTTAAGTCTTCGGGCGCGCCCGGTACGTAATATGCGTTATCTGCCATGTCTGTTCCTTATATATAAAATTATTTTCCGAATACAAAGAAAATGCGTTCATCTTTATCGGAAGGCGCTTCCCTGTTCAGTTCTCCGAATACTGCAAGTTTTTTAAGCCCTGCCTTCTGCGCCATTTCTTCAATTTCTTCAGGAGAATAGAATCTTGCGGTAAGTTCGCCGTCGTATCTCTCATAAAGATCATCTTCAGAGAGCTCGAAAAGCGTGAGCTCGGCGTGATTGATCTTATTCTCCTTATCGTAATGATTTACCCACAGGAGCGTAAAATCATCGTAGTCTTCGTAGAAAACATTCTCGCCCAATGACTTCTCAAAATGATTCTTTGTCGTTGTATCGAGGATAAATACCCCGCCCTCTTCAAGGCTCTCGGCTGCCGTCTTAAAGATCCCGGAAAGGTCATCGGGATCGGTAATGTGACCGACCGTATCCATCGTGGAGATAAAGCATCCGCAGGAAGGTCCTTCATAAGAAGTGATATCAGCGCATATCCAGGAAACCGTTCCCGACTCATCCCCCGCCGAAGCTAAAGCGAGCATATCGGGAGAGAGATCGACACCCGTTACCTTCATTCCCTTTGAAGCCAGGTAATTCGTGACTACACCTGTTCCGCAGCCGAGATCGGTAACCGAAGGATCCTTGATGCTGCAGTAATCACTGATAAGACCATAGATATACGGTCCCCAGGCAGAAGTATCGCCGTTTATCTGAAGATCATCGTAATGAAGAGCGAGTATGTCGTAAAAACTATCGTCCATGAAAGATTAAGGCAGATAGTTCAAAGGATTTACCGTACCGCCGTTTATACGGACTTCGAAGTGGAGGTGTGCGCCCGTTGATGTGCCGGTGCTTCCGACTTCACCGATAGCCTTGCCGCGGCTGACCTTCTGGCCTTCCTTGACATAGATGTCCCTTGCGTGACCGTAAAGGGTCGTATATCCGTTGCCGTGGTCGATGATGCAGTAATTGCCGTATCCGGAACCGCCCTTGTTCTTGCCTTCAACAGGCTCTGTAACAAAGATTACCGTACCGGAAGCTGCTGCCATGATCGTATTACCGTAGCCTGCGCCGATATCTACTCCGGAGTGGAACTTCTTTGTCTTATAGACGGGGTGGATCCTGTATCCGTAGTAGGATGTAATGCTCGTAGTATATGTAGGCCAGCGCCATGTGATACCGCCTACGGTCTTTGTACCGCTGCTGTTATAAGTGGTCGTGCCGGCTCCGCCGCCGCCTGTTGCGGCATTCTCTTTGTTGTACTGGGTCTGGAGGCTCTTGATCTTATCTTCAAGTTTCTTTGCCTCTGCTTCAAGCTCATCTTCCTTCTTCTCCCATGAATCGATGCTCGTATTAACGTCGTCGATCGTGGCCTCGGTCTGTCCGATAAGCTTTTCGAGCTCGTCTAACTGTCTCTTCTTCTCATCAGCAATGCCCTGCATCTCTTCAGCATGCTGGAGCTTAATGTCAGCCTGGAGTTCGGCATCGTCCAGTGCGGACTGGAGCATATCAACAGCCTGTGCGTCAGCGTCTGCGATGAGTGTGATAACTTCCATATTCGTAAAGAAACCTGCAAGGCTGTCAGATTCCAAAAGGACTTCCAGAGTAGACTTGTTCTGGTATTCGAACATTATCGTGATCCTGTCCGTAAAGAGCTTCTGCTGCTGCTCGAGGTGCTCCTGAGCTGCAATGTATTCATCCAGAGCTGCTGCTTTCTCATCCAGAGCAGCCTGCAGCTGTGAAGCGATAAGCTCATACTGGGCTTTCTGATCGGCATTTGCCTGGTTGAGCTTTGAGAGCTCACCGGTGAGCTGGTCCTTCTGGCCCTTCAGGTTTGAGATCTTTTCCTTGGCTTTATTAGCTTCCTGCTTTGCAGCATCTCTCTTCTTTTTCGCATTATTGATGTCTTCCTGAGTGACCTTGTTGACAAGAACAGGAATGCCGCTTACGGCAACGACACGCTCGGAGCTGAGCCATGAACTGGATGCCGTTGCAACAAGGCAACAGAGCAGAGCTACAAAGAACATCGATACTCTTCTGATGATCCTGCCGCTCTTTTTTACGCTTTTCTCGTTTCTTTCAATAGTTTCCGTGTTTATCATGATATGCCTCACACTTTGATATATTGACGTACCGAAATACCGCTTCCTACTGCACCGATTATAAGTCCCATTATGACAAGGATAACAAGTTCATGCCACATGAGTGATCTGGTCGTAGCCAGGGAATAGAAACTGGTCGGGTCGATCGAGCTCATTGCCCTTGCATAGACCGAATGATAGACGATCGTTGTGACCGCCCATGAAGTCAGAGCGCTGAACAGTCCTACAATGGCACCTTCCGTTATATAAGGAAGTCTTATGTAGTTGTTTGTGGCGCCGACGAATTTCATGATCTCGATCTCCGAAGCTCTCGAGTAAACGGAGATACGGACCATGTTCGAGATGATGAACAACGCGATTATGAAAAGAACAACGAATGACACTGCCGTCGTGACATTAACGATCCTTGAAGCCTTGGTAAGGAACGTCATTACGCTGCTTTCCTGGGCAACCTTCGAGACTCCGGTATATGTCTCTATCTCGGCACATACTTCATTTGCTATAGAAGGATCCTGAAGTCTGATGCTGAAGGTATAAGGCAGATACATGTTGTAATCGAAATCATCCAGGATGGATGAAGAAGATCCGAGATTTGACTTGAAGCTGTTGTAGTTCTCCTCAGGTGATGCCATCGTATACTCGATGATGTTCGGGTTGTCGGCAAGCTTCCGGGCTACAATATTTCTCTCGTCCTCAGTCGACTGAAGCGTCATATAGACCTCGATAGGGGGTCTTTGAGCAAGCTTTCTCATGATCCTTCTTGCATTTACGGAGAACATATAGAAAGCGCCCATGATAATGAGCATCAGCATGATGGTCGTAATTGAGGCTATGGTTACGAGCGGATGCCTGATGATTCCGCGAAAGCCTTCTTTGATTGAATTAATTAAAGCTCTTCCGGTCATTATTCATCATCCTCCGGCATCATATCAATATCAGTTCCGGGCTTGAAATCTGTCCTTCTTACCTTTTTCTTCTTATCAAGCTTTTCCTTGCGCTTAGCTTCCTTCAAGGCAGCCTTCTCTTCCTTTTCCCTGCGCTTGAACTCACGCCTGATCAGTCTGGAATTGTCAGGTTCCTCCTGGCTGTAAGAAAGGTCTTCATCAGGATCGATGTCAGGATCGAGATCGATGTTCTTTTTGGAAGGAGCGCTTGCGGCAGCCCTGACAGGTGCTGCAGGAGCCTTTTTATCCTCATCACCGAACGAGAAGGATGTAGTATCTTCAGGAATATTGATCTCAATGACCTCAGCCCTTTCGGGTTCTTCGGCCTTAACTGCAGGTTCTTCTTTGACCGCTTCTTTTACTTCTTCCGCGGGAGCTGCAGGTTCCTCAGAAACAGGCTTTTCTTCTGCCTCTTCCGCATCATCTGCTTCCTCAGGCTCTTCCTTTTCTTCGGAGATCTCGAAAACTTCGGTGATCTCTGTCACCTTCGGTTCATTATCGCCGTTAAATACCTCGTCAGGAATGGAAGTAATGGGTGTTACATCCTTATCAAGGTCAAACTCGGGCTTGAAGGATTCTTCAACCGGCTCATATTCTCTTGCAGTCGTCTCACCGAAGAGCACTCCGTCGGGGGACGGGAGTGAAGCCTTGGTGTCAGCATATTCGGCATCATCGTAATCGTCGTTATATGCTTCATCATCACCGAAAGAAACAGAGCTTGAAGCTGCACCGCTGTACAGCGATGTTCTCTGTGCCTGCGCAGCAATTGCATCGGGCTCAGCTTCACCCTTATAGCTGCTGTCCTTCTCATCTCTTAAGATAAGACCTTCTTCGATCTCGATTACACGCTGCTTCATACGGTCGACCATCGTGCTGTCGTGAGTGCAGATGATTACCGTAGTGCCGCCGTTTCTGTTGATCTCAAGGAGCATGGCCATGATGGCCTCTGATGTCTCAGGGTCAAGGTTGCCCGTAGGCTCGTCTGCAACGATAAGGCTCGGGTTGTTGACCATGGCACGTGCAATGGCAACTCTCTGCTGCTCACCGCCTGAGAGTTCCTGCGGATAACAGTCTGCCTTATCCTTAAGTCCTACTACGGATAAGCAGATCTGAACCGTATTCATAAGGCTCTGCTTGGGTACGCCGATGATCTCGCCTGCGAATGCAACATTCTCGGCGACTGTCTTTGTCTCGATCAGACGGAAGTCCTGATAGATCATTCCGATCTTACGGCGCAGATATGGTACGAGCGCGCGGCTCATATGAGAAATATCGAAATTATCGATAGTTACTTTGCCTGAAGTGGGTCTCTCCTCACAAGTGATGCACTTGAGCAGTGTCGACTTTCCAGATCCTGATTTTCCTATGACGAAGACGAATTCGCCGTCTTCGATCGTAAGGTTTATCCCCTTTAAAGCTTCAACTCCGGAAGCGTATGTTTTCTCTACATCAATAAAATCAATCAATTTGTTTACCTGATCTTGTTGTCATTGGTATCGTTAAGATAGTCGATATAGGTCCTGACCATGGTCGCCATCTTAAAGAGTACCGCGTCGTCAAATTTCCTTAAGTCAAGACCTGTCTTGGTCTTAACCTTTTCGAGTCTGTATACGAGAGTGTTTCTGTGAACGAACAACTCTCTTGAAGTCTCAGAACCGTTAAGATCATTCGCAAAGAATGTATCGATCGTGGTCCTGGTCTCTTCATCCAGCTGCTTGAATGCTTCGTTGGGGAATACTTCCCTGATGAACATCTCGCAAAGAGGCTTAGGGAGCTGATAGATGAGTCTGCCCAAGCCTAGCTTGTCATATCTGGAGAGATCAGACTCGCCGTCGAAGATCTTGGATACCTTAAGTGCAGTCATGGCATCCGAATAAGACTTGCTGATATCCATAAAGGAACCTACTACCGAACCTACGGCAACCTTTGCCTTGCAGCCTTCAGAAGTAAGGCATGCCAGTACGGACTGTGAAGTCTCCTCTATGAAGCTGTCCTTCATTTCCTCACTTACCTGTGATTCAAGTGCGTCGATGATGACGATAGCTGTCGTGTCATCCATGGAGATGACGGTAGCAACATCGGAATCAGTATAGAGATTCTGCAGTATCTCGAATGCCTCGGCACTCTGCTCTGCTCCGGTCCTTACAACGAGAACGAGTCTCGGATTATTGCAGTCGATCTTATATCCTCTTGCGATCATGGGAACTTCTGATCTGATCTCGTTATCAAGGAGAACGTTACGGATGAAGATCGCCTTCTCCGCATCAGTACCCTTCTCCTTGACAAGAGTCTTCATCCACTCGGCAATGAGCTGCAAAGAGATCTTTGCATCAGGATCCGTGCTCTCGATATAGAGAATGTATTTGAGCTGTTCTCCGATAAACACTTTCAGATAAGTTCTGTCAGCGGTGGAAGCGAAAAGGTTGTCTGATGAAACAACGGCTCTGAAAGAAGGATCGATCTCTTCTTCACCGATCTCATTCGTAGCAGCCAAGATCTTACCTGCCGTGTCGATCACTCCGCAGTTAACGGAAATGATTGTCTTTACCTGACGCATGCACTTTTTAATCTCTTCCATGGTTTCCACCTCTCAAGAAGCATTATGAACGTCCATAAAACGCTACATTAAATCATATTATTTTTCTTAAAAAGGTGCAAGTTTTAAGGGCAGAACTGACACTGATTTGCCACATAAAAAGAGGCCGTGAACTCTTATTTAGAATTCACGGCCCCTGAATTGAGGTTCTAAGATTAATTACTATTAGGAAATGATGCTCTGCTCTGTATCCTTGTCGAAGAGGTGGATACGGTTGGAGTCAACTGCGAGGTCAACAACCTGACCAACTGCGGACTGGGATGTTGTAGGGTCAACGCGGCATGTGAGCGGGAGTGATCCGTTAACTGTGACATAGAGATATGTCTCAGCACCGAGCATTTCGACGACGTCTACGTCAGCTGTGAATGCTGATTCAGGGTGATCTGTTACGTATGTGATATCGTCTGTGATAGCCTCAGGTCTTACACCGAAGATAACTTCCTGACCGTCGCGCTCCATAACTTCCTCAACTGCATATCTCTCAGGGAGCTTGATAGTAACGTTCTCGAAAGAAACGAATACGTCAGAACCCTCAACGTTGATAACAGCATTGATGAAGTTCATAGGAGGCATTCCGATGAATCCTGCAACGAATGTGTTAACCGGGTTGTCATAGAGCTCCGTAGGAGAGTCAACCTGCTGGATGAAGCCGTCCTTCATAACTACGATTCTGGTACCCATCGTCATAGCTTCTGTCTGGTCGTGTGTAACGTAAACGAATGTTGTCTTAAGTCTGTGGTGGAGCTTTGTGATCTCAACACGCATCTGTACACGGAGCTTAGCGTCCAAGTTGGAGAGAGGCTCGTCCATGAGGAAGACCTTAGGGTCACGTACGATAGCACGGCCGAGAGCAACTCTCTGACGCTGACCACCGGAGAGAGCCTTAGGCTTTCTGTCAAGCAAGTGCTCGATCTCAAGGATCTTAGCTGCTTCCTGAACACGGCGGTTGATCTCGTCCTTAGGCATCTTTCTGAGCTTAAGTGCGAATGCCATGTTGTCACGAACTGACATGTGAGGATAGAGAGCGTAGTTCTGGAAAACCATTGCGATGTCTCTGTCCTTAGGGAGAACGTCGTTTACACAACGATCGTCGATATAGATTTCACCCTCGGAAATATCTTCGAGACCGGCGAGCATACGGAGTGTTGTAGACTTACCGCATCCGGAAGGTCCTACGAGGATAACGAATTCCTTATCTGCTACGTCAAGATTGAAATCTGAAACTGCGACTACGCCGCCTTCATACTTCTTGTAAACGTGCTGGAAAGATAAACTTGCCATAACTTATAACCTCCAAAAATGTGCCCATACATACGTGGGCAGGATAACTACGAGAATAGTAACAAAACGCTTATTTGTTTACTATATGACACTCTCACCAAAAAAAGTTTTGCTATTTTGGCATAGTAA
Organism: Oscillospiraceae bacterium; assembly: GCA_902764825.1. Taxonomy (GTDB): domain Bacteria; phylum Bacillota; class Clostridia; order Saccharofermentanales; family Saccharofermentanaceae; genus Saccharofermentans. The sequence goes on along the minus strand of CACWXL010000017.1, from coordinate 55,212 downwards.
TTTCCGTTGCTTGGTAAATCTATCAAATGGTCTTTAACTATTTTGTGAGTGTTGTACAAGAAAAAGCGGCAAATCTAATAATTTGAGGCATTTTTCATCTTTTTTCTCATTGTGCAAAATAACCTTTTGGGCCATAAAATCGATCATTCTATGTTACGTTTCAGTGACCTTTGCAGGGATTTCACAAACAAAAACGGCTTATGCGTTATTATGCGGAGAGGACCCACCAATACTATTATGTAATATATTTATGCATGTTTCAGTTGACTTTTGAATATTTATGCATTATATTGCATAAATCAAACATCAGGGTGGGGATTATCCACTCTATTCGGAGGCAATTAAAATGGCGGTAGAAGAATCTGTAAAGTATGTGTCTATTATCGGATCCACAGGATATGTCGGAGCAGAACTCGTAAGAGGTTTTGCCGGACACCCTTTCTTCAGATTCCGACATCTTACGAGCCAGACATTTGCAGGCAAGCCCTATTCCGAGATCTATCCCGAATTCAGGGGCATCGTTGACGTCGTCTGCGAAGATCTTCCCTACGAAGAAGTTGCAAAAGATTCAGATCTCGTGATCACTGCCCTTCCCCACGGAGTATCGGCAAAGATCGTTCCTGAGCTCCTTAAGGCAGGCGCAAAGGTAATTGATCACAGCGGAGATTTCAGATATAAGGATCTTGCTACATATGAGAAGTCTTATAAGCTTACCCACCCGAATCCGGAACTCCTTGCAGAAGCGGTTTACGGAATCCCGGAGTTCTACAGAAATGAGCTCAAGACAGCAAAGCTCGTGGCAAATCCCGGATGCTATCCGACATGCTCGCTCATTGCACTGGCACCTTTCCTTAAGGCTCATCTCATTGATGAGGATTCCATCATCATCGATGCCACATCAGGTGTCAGCGGCGCAGGAAGAAAGGCTGATCTCGCTTATGCATTCTGCGAGACCGACGAAGCCTTCAAGCCCTATGGAGCCGTAGGCCACCGTCACACGACAGAGATCGCCGAGCAGTGCTCGCTTCTCGCAGGAAAGAAGCCCGGAGATATCAAGGTAACCTTTACTCCCCACCTGGCGCCTTTCAAGCGCGGAATGCTCGCAAGCATCTACGTAAAGCCTTCCAAGGATTTCTCCGATGTATCTTCCGAGAAGATCAATGAGATCTACAGTGAATTCTATAAAGGCGAGAACTTTGTAAGAGTGCTTCCCGGAAAGACATTGCCGGACATAAAGGCAGTTGCCGGTTCGAACTATATCGACATCAACGGTGTTTTCGATCCCGACACGGGCATGATAAAGCTCTTCTCGGCTCAGGATAATCTCGGCAAGGGCGCAGCTCTTCAGGCTATACAGGCAGCAAACGCAATGTTCGGTTTCGACGAGACTACCGGACTTAAGAATATCGTAAGAGGTATCTGATCATGGCAGGACAGAAAGAAAATCCCGTTATCACGGGTGACATGAAGAACAACGTGGACAGGGCATCGATCCTTATCGAATCCCTTCCATATATCAGAAAGATGAGAGGTCAGACCTTCGTTATCAAGTACGGCGGAAATGCCATGATCAACGAAGAATTAAAGCAGTCTGTCATGGACGATATCACGCTCCTTAAGTATATCGGCATCAACCCTGTCATCGTTCACGGCGGCGGACCTGACATCAGCGATATGCTCAGCAAGGTCAACAAGGAGTCCCATTTCGTAAACGGATTAAGGTATACGGATGAAGAGACCATGGGTTATGCCCAGATGGTATTGATCGGAAAGACCAACAAGGATATCGTATCCACTCTTTGCGGAAAAGGCGCAAAGGCTATCGGTATCTCAGGCATCGACGGCAACCTTATCGAAGCCGAGAAGATGACTGAGGACGCTGAAGGCAATGCCATTGACATCGGCTTTGTCGGCAAGATCAAGAAGATCAACACCAAGGTCATCTCCATGCTCGCAAACGACGAGTATATCCCCGTCATCGCTCCTATCGGCGTAGGCAAGGACGGCGAGAGCTATAACATCAATGCAGATACGGTCGCAGCTGAAGTAGCCGTAGCATTGGGCGCTTCAAAGCTCATTACCCTGACAGATGTCGGCGGAGTATTGAGAAAGCTCGAAGACGGTTCTGACTACATCATTCCGGTCCTCGACGAGAAAGACATCAAGGATCTCGTTGATGAGGGCATCATCAAGGGCGGCATGATCCCCAAGATCGAAGGCTGTCTTGATACGGTATTGCGCGGAGTCGACCGTGCCCACATAATAGACGGAAGGATACCTCACTCTATTATTCTCGAGACATTCACAAAGAATGGCATCGGCACAATGATCGTAAAGGAGAAAAAGGAACATTATGAGTATAGAAAATGATCTCTCCCTGATTCAGGATTACGACAAGAATTATTGTCTTCAGGTATTTAACCTTCTCCCTGTTGCATTCACAAAGGGAAAGGGCTGCTATCTCTATGACACCGAAGGCAGGAAGTATCTCGACATGATCGGCGGAATCGCAGTTAACTGCCTGGGCTACGCTCATCCGAAGCTCACATCGGCTATCTGCTCACAGGCAAAGAACATCATTCATGCCTGCAATTACTACTATATTCCGCAGAAGTCAGAGCTCGCTTACAGGCTCTGCCGCGCAAGCTTTGCAGACAAGGTCTTCTTCTGCAATTCCGGTGCTGAAGCAAACGAAGCTGCGATCAAGCTCGCAAGAAGTTATTTCTACTATAAGGATATAAACAAGTATGAGATCATCACGGCCACAATGAGCTTCCACGGAAGAACGATGGGAACCGTTGCGGCAACAGGCCAGGAAAAGTTCCAGACGCCCTTTGCGCCTAATCTTCCGGGCTTTGTCTATGTTCCCTACAACGACATTGATGCAATGATCCAGGCTGTAACTCCCAAGACTGCAGCGATCATGTTGGAGCTCGTTCAGGGCGAGAGCGGTGTTCATCCCGCTGACCTCGAATACATCCAGGCTATAAAGAAGCTCTGCGTCGAAAAGGGCGTTCTTCTTATCTTCGACGAAGTCCAGACAGGTATAGGACGTACCGGCAAGATGTTCTGCTATCAGAACTACGGCGTACAGCCTGACATCATGACGCTCGCAAAGGGCTTGGGTGGCGGTGTTCCGATCGGCGCCATGCTCACTACAAACGCCATTGCAACAGGCATGAAGCCCGGCGATCACGGCTCCACTTTCGGCGGAAATCCCCTTGCATGCGCTGCCGGCAATGCCGTACTCGAGACTATCGAAGAAGAGAACATCATCGATAACGTAAGGGAAGTAAGCGAAGAGATCTTCGAGAAGCTCAACAAGCTGAGAGCTAAATACAACTGCATCCGTTCGGTAAGGGGCAAAGGCCTTCTTATCGGCATCGAATTCGATGATACGATCACAGCCCAGGGCATGCGTGAACAGTTATTCTCAATGGGCATCCTCGTAAGTGCCATCGGCAAATCAACGATCAGGCTTGCACCTCCGCTCATCATCACAAAGGCTCAGGCAAACCAGTTCATCAAGGCTCTCGACAAGATCTTAAAGAACGTTCAGGGACCGAAGAACGTTTTCGACAAGATCAAGGACGCTATTCCTTCAAAGAAGCAGATCAAGGAATCTGCAGCAAGCGTAAACAATGCCAAGATCGGCAAGCTGGACCAGTTAGGCCTTACCGAAGGAAAGGACAAGAAACCGGCAGAAGCCAAAGACATAGACCTGATCGATGACGAAGAATAATAAACCGACAGTTAAGGAGTAATTACAATGAAGCATTATATTGATTTCCACAGAGACGTTTCCTTTGAAGACCTTGATTACCTTCTGGACGTTGCAGTAGACCTTAAGGCTAAGACAAAGGCCGGCATCGAGCACCACCTTCTTAAGGGAAAGACGCTTGCCATGATCTTCACAAAGTCTTCAACAAGAACGAGAGTCTCCTTTGAAGTCGGAATGTACCAGTTAGGCGGTATGGCTCTTTTCTTGAGCAACAACGACATCCAGATAGGCAGAGGCGAGACCATCTACGACACTGCAAACGTATTGTCCGGAATGGTCGACGGCATCATGATCAGAACATTCAAGCATCAGGACGTCGAAGACCTCGCAAAGTACGGCAGGATCCCTGTGATCAACGGTCTTACTGACGACCAGCACCCTACACAGGTATTGGCTGACCTCCTTACGATCAAGGAGCATAAGGGCACGCTCAAGGGTCTCAAGATGGCTTACCTGGGCGACGGAAACAATATGGCAAATTCCCTCCTCCACGCTTGTGCAAAGGCAGGAATGGACATCTCCGTAGCAAGTCCCAAGGCTTATACATGCCCTGACAAGTATGTTCTCGAGGCAAAAGAGGACGCCAAGGTCACAGGCTCCAAGATCGTCATGACCGAAGATCCTTTCGAAGCAGCAGAAGGCGCTGACGTAATCTATACAGACACATGGACATCCATGGGCCAGGAAGCAGAGAAGGCTCAGAGAGTTGAGATCTTCAAGAACTATCAGGTAAATTCCAAGCTTATGGGTGTCGCTCACAAGGATGCGATCTTCATGCACTGCCTCCCTGCTTACAGAGGCTATGAGGTAACCGAAGATGTTATCGACGGACCTCAGAGTGTTGTATTCGACGAAGCCGAGAACAGACTCCACGCTCACAAGGCTATCCTCGTAAACTGCTTCCTTAACTGATGAATACGATCCCGGTAATAAGAACTGCAAGCGTCAATGACGCACCTGAAGTATCGCGCCTCTTAAGAAGCGCGATGCTTACTTATTGCGCGGATTCGGGTATATCTTCTTCGATGCTCGAAGCCATGACCGAGAGCATCGAGAGCGTAGCCGACAGGATCTCGCGGCAGACCTGCCTTGTGGCTGAGACGGGCGGGAAGATCGTCGGCTCCATCTGCATCAAGGAATGCCCCAATCCCCTGGTCTACAGCTTCTCGGACAAGACTTTCGAATACTTAAATGATCTCGGAAGATCCTTTTACATCTCAAGATTTGCAGTGCTCGAAAAATACAGGAAAACGGGCCTTGGAATAGACCTCATGGCAAGGGCCGTCGAACTGGCAGCCGGATCAGGTGCAGACTGCATTCTCCTTCACTCCGCGGCAACCAATAAGAACATGGTCGAATTCTACGGCAAAAGAGGATTTGAGCTGATAGATTCCGAGAATTCCAGAGGTTATATGAGAGGTCTTTTCGCGAACAGATTAAAGGCCTGAAGCGCACTGTTCCCGGGATCCGCAATCACCGGAATTATATAGTCTTCGAAGAAAAGATATCACAGCCTGAGAAATCAGGCTCGTTCTTTATCTGCTCATAAGCCTTATCTCTTGATTCAGCACTGTCATACATCGCGAACACAGCGCTGCCGGAACCGGTCATGCGGCTGAAACGCGCGCCTGTGGAAAGAAGCGTTTCCCTTACTTTCTTTATCAGCGGGACCTTTTCCTCAGACGGGATCTCGAGATCATTTGTAAGGAGCTCTCCTCCCTTAAGGAATCTCGTAAGAGGATCGCCTTCATCTTCATTAAGACCGGCAATATATGCCTCATACCGCTCTTCGTCGAATACCGGCAAAGGCTTACTGTCTATGGCGTGGAAGCACTCGGGTGTCGATACGCCCTCTTTGGGCTTTACGATAAGAAGCGGTATGTCAGACAGCGGCGTCAGGACCCTTATGTCCTCGCCTACTTTCTCGCAGAGACATGTTCCGCCGTAAAGGAAGAACGGAACATCCGCTCCCACATTTACCGCAAGCTGGTTAAGCTCTTCATCAGTAAACGGATTGCCGAAGTGTTCCTGAAGGACCATGAGCACGGCTGCCGCATCAGAGCTTCCGCCGCCCATTCCGGATTCAGACGGAATACGCTTTGTAAGGACTATCTCGATATAAGGGAATTCATTCCTCTTCCAGCGGCCGGCATCCGGAACCGAAGGATCTGTCTCGGCCTTTTTCCTCAGCATTGAGATGAACCTGTCTCTGGCCTTGCTGCAGAGGTTCTTCTCCGGATCGATATCATTTCTGCCGATGCATTTGATATCAAAACCGCATTCGCGTTCGGGATAGATGTTGATAGTGAGATTGTCTGCAAGATCTATTTCCTGCATTATCGAATATAAGCTGTGATAGCCGTTTGGAAGTATCCCGCGTACCCGCAGGAACAGATTCAATTTGGCATTAGCTGTTATTTCATAAGAATCCATAAGGATCTCCTAAGATCAGACAAAGCAAAGGTTTGTAATTCAATTTTACTCTACAAAAATATATAAATCAAAATCCTGCACGTTCGGGAACAGTATGTTCCCATAAAAAAGACACTGTCAAAACCTGACCGAATCAGTTCTGACAGTGCCTTGTTATCAGCTTAATTATTCAGGATCAGACTGCTACTTCTTCCTGAGACTTCTCAGGCATGATGCCTACTCTGACTGTTCTTGTGAGAACATCGATATATGAGAAGGATACGAGTGATTCCTTGCCTGCTTCATTCTTGCAGAGCATTGTGAAAACATTGGGATAGCAGTGCTCGACTGTACCGATGTATGTGATGATCCTCTTACGTCCGCCGTTGGTCTTGCAAACTATACGCTTGCCGATGAGCTCTTGAAACTTACCCTTGCACATTTCCAAATCGGAACTGATAATCATACGTCTTCCCTCCGCCCGGAGAATTGTTGATAAATATTGCAAACGCCTTAAAGGAACATTACGGAAATATTACCAAACTTGCACCAATGCTAACATTTCCTTGACATATTGTCAACGAGAAAACACAACATTTAGTAAAAAAACAGCGGCAATCTCACAAAATATAGTGGTTAGGGAGAATTTTTTCTATTTTCTTACAGAACAGCTTTTAACTCTCATTGAAAAGGCTTTCTTTTTACAATACAATCGTAGCATTACTCTAAAAAACTGATAGGAGAGGTCAAAAATGCTTAGTGATATCGAGATAGCCCAGAGTGCAAAGATCAAGCCCATCGCAGAAATAGCAGAGCAGGCAGGAATCGATCCTGACAAGCTCGAATTCTACGGAAAGTACAAAGCAAAACTCCCGTTAAACTACATCCGGGATCTGCCTGAAAGACCTGATGCCAAGCTCATCCTCGTTACGGCGATGAACCCGACACCCGCAGGCGAAGGCAAGACAACTGTAAGCATCGGACTCGCGCAGGGCTTAAAGCTTGTCGGCAAGAATCCTATCCTGGCATTAAGAGAACCCTCATTGGGACCTGTATTCGGCGTCAAGGGCGGTGCCTGCGGCGGCGGTTACTCACAGGTCGTTCCTATGGAGGATATCAATCTCCACTTCACAGGTGACCTCCACGCTATCACTACTGCAAATAACCTTCTTGCAGCCCTCATCGACAACCACCTTTTCCAGGGCAACAGTCTCAACATCGATAAGGACAGGATCTTATGGAAGAGATGTCTCGACATGAACGACAGGTGCCTTCGAGCAGTAACCGTCGGTGTCGGCGGCGGCACAAAGGGCGTAACTCGTCCGGAGATCTTCCAGATCACCGCAGCTTCAGAGATCATGGCTATCCTCTGCCTTGCAAAGGACATGGATGACCTCAAGGTCAGATTAGACAGGATCGCTATCGCATACGACATGGACGGAAACATCGTAACTGCAGGCCAGCTCGGTGCTACGGGAAGCCTCGTTACATGCCTTAAGGACGCTATGTGCCCTAACCTCGTCCAGTCCCTTGAAGGTGTTCCCGCGCTCGTACACGGCGGACCTTTCGCGAACATCTCACACGGCTGCAACACATGCATAGCAACAAAGACGGCATTAAAGCTCAGCGACATCGTCGTAACCGAGGCAGGCTTCGGTGCTGACTTAGGCGCTGAGAAGTTCCTTGATATCAAGTGCAGAGATCTGGGCATCTGGCCTGATCTCGTAGTTATCGTAACCACAGTAAGATCTCTCAAGTACAACGCAGGCATCCCCAAGCAGGATCTCTCCAATCCTAATCCGGAGGCTGTTAAGGCAGGTCTTGCAAACGTATTGAGACATATAAAGAACATGCAGAATTTCGGCATTCCGGTCCTCGTTGCATCCAACAGGTTCCTTACGGATACCGAGGAAGAGCTTGCCATCGTCGAGGAAGCATGTAAGGCAACAGGCGCCGAGTTCGCTCCCGCTGAGATCTTTGCCAAGGGCGGCGAAGGCGGAATCGACCTCGCAAACAAGGCTCTCTCGATCCTTGGTCAGAACAAGCCGAAGAACCCTGTCTACAGCTACGAGCTGACAGATTCCGTGGAAGAGAAGATCACCAAGGTTGCAACAAAGGTCTATGGCGCAGGCAAGGTCGACATCCTCCCTGAAGCTCAGGCCAAGATCGACGAATTCGTTAAGAAGGGTTACGGCAATCTTCCTATCTGCATCGCAAAGACACAATATTCGCTTTCCGATGATCCGAAGAAGCTCGGCAATCCCGAAGGCTTCACTCTTACGGTAAGAGACTGCTATATCTCTGCAGGCGCAGGTTATCTCGTTATCCTTACGGGTACGATCGTAACCATGCCGGGTCTTCCCCCGCATCCTGCCGCAATGGATATCAACATAGATAACAACGGTGTGATCACAGGACTGTTCTGATATTCGATGAAAAGGCCGAATCCGACATTTCTGAAAAAAGCCGAAGGGATAAAGACATCCCGTAAAAAGCGTACGCTCGTGATCGTCCTGATCCTGCTTGCGATTACTTTCGTAGTAGTCTTCATAAGCTCGATCGCGTCAGCACAGGATACTTACAGACTGATGTATCCCGGACTTGTCGGTGCCGCAACAAGCACGACCACGGCTTATTCTGCATACCAGAGGCCTGTACATACAACAACGGAAACGACTACTGAGGTAACGACGACCGTAACGACCACCGTACCTCATGCGGAGCTCGCTGCGACGCCTACGCCTACCATTTCACCTGAAAGGGACAACGGCCAGAACAATTCACCTGACCCGTTCATGGAGGACAGAAACTTCAGTTTTAAGCCTATCGGGATCCAGACCGCCTCATATCAGCAGCGTGCCGTTTATCTCGATGAGCTCAAGGAACAGGTTACGGCTTATCAGAGGAGCCATACGAATCTAAGGATCTGCTACGAGTTCATCTCATTATCCAGCGGAGAACGTCTGGGTGTCGATGAACTCGATCCGGTCGTCCCTTCCGGCGCCATGGCTATTCCGGCCGCCATTGTTTATTACGATAAGATCGCAGGCATAACGGGTCCCCTTTCCGAGGTCGTTACCTATGACGGAAGCTCCAAGGGGTCACGCAATTCCTCTTATATCGCCAAAACATTCTCATACGGCAAACAGTTCTATATGAGGACGATCCTTTATTATTCGATCGCGAAAAACGACAGCATCGCCCTGAATTTCCTGATCAATAATCTCGGCGGCATGGATGAAGCATTATCTGAGATCAAGAAGATAAGCGGCTATATCTCATTTGATGACAAGGTTATCTATAAGGATTACAGCGGCAAGGAATTCCGCACAACCGGAACGATCTCATGCTATGACATGGGCCAGTATCTTTCATATATCTACCGCACGTTCACGATCAACCCTCAGGTAAACCAGCGTCTGTTAAATGACCTGGCGGCAAATGAGGTCGGATCGCCGTTAAGTGCCGCATTCCCTGAGGACACAAGGATCCTTCATGTTCTCGGCCGCAACACCGACCGTAAGGCATATATGGAATGCGCGATAGTAGATTACAAGGAACCGTTCGCACTCATAATCTATGTTGAAGCAGCCTCTTCGGAAGCTGCAGGAACAGCGATTGCTACACTCGGAAGCTATACACAGAAATATATCGAGCAGTGCTATAAATAGCGAAAAAATAATCCCGCCTGCTTAAGGCTTTCGCGCGAACTCCGTTCGCTTGTGCAGAAAAGCAGGCTTGATAATTATCCGCTTCCCGTCAAATGTCCTCATAATTGAATTTATATATTTTTCTTTTATGCTATAATCCTAATGTTTGAAATACGAGTTCGTGCCAAGGTCCCGTGCGATTTCGGGCTGTGAACCCTGTCAGGTCCGGAAGGAAGCAGCAGTAAGCGGTTTACGGAGTGCGCCGCGGGTCAAGCCTTACCGGCGGCAGTTCGGGCGGGACGGACTTTTTTATTATCTGTTTTTGAAACCGGCTTTAAGGAACTAACTATGGAAGATCATATCGTTCTCTACAGACAATATAGGCCCCTTACTTTCGATGACGTAGTCGGTCAGGAAGCCGCCGTCACCGCTTTAAGGCAATCAGTAGTCTCTAAGAAGCTCGCTCATGCCTATCTTTTCTGCGGCCAGCACGGTACGGGAAAGACCACGATCGCCAAGATCTTTGCCAGGAGCGTCAACTGTGAGCACCCGGTAAACGGCAATCCCTGCAACGAGTGCCCCACCTGTAAGGGCATCCTTGACGGTTCCATCCTTGACGTAACTGAGATGGACGCCGCTTCCAACAACGGTGTCGATGACATCAGGCCCATCCTTCAGGAAGTCAATTTCGCTCCGACAAGAACAACATATAAAGTCTATATAATCGACGAGGTCCACATGCTCTCCAAGGGCGCTTTCAATGCGCTCCTTAAGACAATCGAGGAACCTCCGAAGCATGTTATCTTCCTTTTCGCGACCACGGAATCCGATAAGATCCCGGCAACCATCATATCCCGCTGCCAGAGATATGATTTCAAGAGGATCCCCTTGGATCTCATTACCGGAAGATTAAGGGAAGTCTGCGGGAAGTCAGGGATCAAGGCTTCAGATGACGCACTTCGCCTCATCGCTTCCAGATCAGACGGCGCTCTTCGTGACGCGCTCTCCCTGCTCGATCAGATATCCGCCATATCAGGCGGAGACAAGGAGATCTCTTCACAGGACGTCGAGAAGATAACAGGTACCGTAGACAGTTCATTCCTCTTTAAGATGGCCAACTGCCTTATCGATGCCAGATTCGACGAACTTATCGATCTATGCGAGATCTTAAATGCATCAGGCAAGAACCAGGCGCGCTTCACGTTGGATCTTGCAGCTTATTTCAGAGACCTCCTGATCATCAGAGTCAAGGCAGATCCCATCATTTACCTGCCCTATCCCAAGGAAACCATCAAGGATATGTATCAGACAGCTGCCAAGGTCAGCGCCGATACATTGACCGGTTATATCAGTTACCTCTCCAAGGAATATGCCGAGCTCCGCAAGTCTCCGGATATTCCCACGAGCTTTGAGCTTATGCTGATGCGCCTTTGCGGCAGGAAATCAGCTTTGCCGGTAACTCCGATCGTTATCCCCGACTTCGAGAAGAAGCAGGCTGAAGCAGCCGCATCGATCACGATCGGTGACAGGAAAGAACCTGAAAAGCCCGTAAAGGAAGAAGAACCTGCCAAGGCTTCCGAAGAGCCCGTTAAGGAAAAGGAAGAGCCTGCCAAGGAAGCTGAGCCGGAAGACAAGCCTGTTTCCGAAGCAAAGCCGGCCTTCTCCAATCCTGCTCCCTACAGGCCCCAGCCTTCATCTGCGCCGTCGGGAATGTTCCCGTTTAACCAGGCGCCGGCTGAGCCCAAGACAAGCGAGCCTTCACTGTCTTCCTTCGATGCTCTTTTCACGCCTTCTGCGGCAAGTGCTGCTGCAAAAGAGCCCGATGAACCGGATGAGCCGGAAGAACCCGCTGATCCTGATGATGCTTATATTCCGGGTGATGAATCTTTCAATGAGCATTCGGAACCTACGATATTCTCATTCATGCCCAGGGATACCGAACCGCAGTTAAGCTTCGGCACGGACGAACCTGAGCCTGAAGAACCGGAAGAGCCTTCGGGCTTCTCCTTTAATCTGCCCGAAGACAAGCCCGCTCCTTCAGCAGGGATATTTGCAGGCCTTTCCAGCTCATTCTTGAAAGACCTTGAAGAAGATGCCGGCTCAAATGATGCTCCACAAGAAGAACCTTCTCAGGAAGCACCTGTACAGCCCCGCTCACAGCTTGCCGTTCAGGCAGACAAGAGCGGACTTATCGTGGACGGCAGGCCCAGAACCGGTGTCAGGGCTCCTTCTTTCGGCGGTGAGTCCACGGATGTCGATTTCAGATGGACCAATATCACGTCCAAGCTCAAGGAGAGCAACGATAATATTGCGGTCATCCTGGAGCAGACCAAGCTCCGCAAGGACGGCAATTCCGCATACATCGTATTCGAAGACAAGGATACGAAGCTCCTGTCCAACCTTAAGAGATCCCAGGCATTCAGACAGATCTCTGCAGGCATAAAGGACGAATTCGGCGCAGAGCATCTGTTCCTCTGCACGCAGACACAGTTTTCAAATCTCGAGAAGAAGAACCGTGAGTCAGAGCTCGACAGAAAGCTCGATGACTTGAATGAACGTTCCCAGAATCTGGGAAAGGATTCCGTGGCGGAATGGGAATGGGCGGCAACATGAGCCAGGTCATGGCTCAGGCTCAGAGAATGCAGAGACAGATCGAGATGGCTCAGGCTGAGATCCAGGAAATGCGTTTTACAGGCACTGCAGGCGGCGAGCTCGTTAAGGTCGTCGTTACCGGCAAGCACCAGATCGAGAGCGTTGAGATCGCAAAGGATGTCGTTGATCCTGATGATATCGAAGGTCTCCAGGATCTCATCATCGCTGCTGCCAACCAGGCTTTGGCACAGATCGACAAGACCAACCAGGAGCGCATCGGCTCCATCACCGGCGGCATGAAGATGCCCTTCTGATAATGGCAAGATATTCGCCTTCGATTCAGAATCTCATAGCACAGCTCAGCAGTCTTCCCGGCATTGGCGGCAAGTCTGCCCAGCGTCTGGCATTCCATATCCTCGCAATGGACGATAAGGATGCCGAAGCTCTGACGTCTTCGATCATGGCTGCAAGACAGTCTACAAAGAGGTGTTCGTGCTGCCAGAATTTCACGGACTCAGATCCCTGCCCTATCTGCTCGGATCCCATGAGAGACAAGACTACCGTCCTTGTTGTCGAATCACCGAGAGACGTATCCACTTTCGAGCGCGCCCACGAGTACAAGGGCCTTTATCATGTGCTTCACGGTGTTTTTAACCCCATGAAGTCCATGAGCATCTCGGATACGACCATCCCGGATCTGATCAAGCGCCTTGCCGATCATCCTGAGGTAACTGAGCTTATCGTCGCAACCAACCAGACTGCCGAAGGCAATGCCACGGCTCTCTATCTGTCGAGAATGGTAGGACCTTCCGGCATTAAGGTATCGAGGCTTGCTTCAGGTCTTCCGATGGGCTCGGATATCGAATATGCAGATGACTTAACACTCCTTTCCGCTCTTAAGGGAAGAGTGATACTTGCAGGAGATAATAATGAGGCTTGATAAATTTCTTAAGCTGTCCAGAGTAATAAAGCGCAGAACGGTCGCAAATGATGTCTGCCAGGCCGGCAGAGTTACCGTAAACGGCAAGCCCGCAAAGCCTTCCGTAAAGCTCAAGGTCGGTGATGAAGTTGCGATCCTTTTCGGAAGCGGAGAGGTCAAGTTCAGGGTCTTATCGCTTCAGGAGACGGTCAGGAAAGAGGAAGCCGCATCGATGTATGAGCTGATTGAATGATTTCTGAGTCATTAATATTACAAGTACTTTAAGTTTAACCCCGGGTTGTTGTTTTGGACCCGGGGTTAAGTAATAATTACTGTATATCGCTGTATTTCCGGAGGCATATCTTGCGCAAAGTCAGACGCAAAACAGGCGGAATATCGTTCTTAACGGCAATGATCTGCATTGTCTGCGTTGTCGTCGGTATTCTATGCATTACCAAGTATGCCAACATCAACAGGCAGAAGGAACGCCTTAAGGCAGAGAACTCTTCTCTTGTCGCCCAGTCTGAAGCTTTATCCGACAAGCTGCAGCAGATCAGAGCACAGGAAGAATTCGGCAAGGACGATTCTTATGTTGAGAGCGTTGCAAGGACCCAGCTCGACATGGTCTATCCGGGCGAGGTCATCTTCCGCGTATCCGGCGATAAGTACGGCAACTGATTCCAGTAAGAACCTAATCTGAATTAAGGATACTCTTGGAAGCAAGATATGCTTCGCTCATGCATGCCTGGAGATTATATCCGCCGCTGATTCCGTCTATGTCCAGAGCTTCCCCTATTATGTAAAGACCCGGCACGATCTTCGACTCCATGGTCTTTCTGTCCACCTCATTAAGCGGCACACCGCCTCTGGTGACATATGCGGTATTGATATCAGGTGCTTCTTCAAGACAGATCTTCAGGTGCTTCATCTCACGGCAGACATTCTTACGGTTCTCCTTCGTAAAGCCCTGCGCGTAAAGACCCTCTGCCCCTGCCCTGGCCGTGATCTCTGATGCGGCAGACTGCGGAACGAAGCCTGATAACAGCGTGGCTATCTTCGTATCAGCGCGCTTTCCTATAAGATCAAGAAGTTCTTTTTCGAACTCATCGTCGTTCATTTCAGGCACGAGATCAAGTTCGATAAATACATCTTTTCCCTTGATGTCTTGGGGGACTTCCCTGGATATCTCCATAACAGCAGGCCCTGTCAGTCCGAATTCGGCAAAAAGCACTCCGCCTTCCGTTGAAGCAGTCTTCCTGCCTTCGCAGAAAAGAGACACCCCGGCATTAACCGATACACCGCTCAGCGCCCTGCAAAAGGTTCTGTCCTTATCTTCGGCCTTCAGCGGAGCCAGAGCGCCTCTTACGGGTATCACAGTGTGTCCCAGTTCTCTTGCGAATCTGTATGAATCTCCGGCAGAGCCGGTCTTCGGGAATGACATTCCTCCGCAGGACAAGATCAACTGATCGAATGTAAACGTCCCCTTTGATGTGTCAACCTCAAATCCGGACATCGTCCTAATGCCCTTAACTCCTGCATCACAGACTATTTCCGTGCTGTCAGAGATATAGGATACAAGCCTGTCTCTTACGGTTACCGCGCTGTCGCAGACCGGGAAGATCCTGTTATTGTCTTCTTCCTTGACCTTTAATCCTATCCCGTTCTCGAAAAAACTGACAGTATCTTCCGGTCCGAATTCCTTCAGGGCCGGATATAAGAACTTGTCCGCGCTGTGATAGCCTTCCTTAAGTCTGCTTATTTCTTTCCTGTTGGTGATGTTGCAGCGCCCGTGACCTGTGAGGATGAGCTTTTTGCCGGGTATTGAATTCTTCTCGATTAAAGTTACTTCGACATCGGCATCGCCTTTGAGCCTTTTCAACTGGCAGGCCGCAAAAAGTCCTGCTGCACCGCCTCCGATTATGCCTATGCGCTTCTTCATCAGGCTTCTATTACTCTTATCTGGAATCTGTCGAATCTGACGTTCTCCGTGTACTGCTCACGGAAAAAGATCGTCTGGCCGAAAGCCGCAAATTCTTTGGTGTTCTTCTTCATCCACATGGGTACCGGGATGTCCATCTGCTTGCAAAGCTCTATGAGAGCCTTTTCCAGACACTTTGAATAGGAGGCATCCGTGTCCTCCGTTGTGACCTCTTTTATCTCTGTCATCCTGTTAGCGACGAAAAGTCTGCCCTCAAGTGTCAATCCGGAAATCCTCCCTGTTTGCCTAATCCTTTGCCACTATTTTGCCTTTTTTGAATCTTAAAGTAAATATTGAGGGTGGTAAGATATGGTTGTTCAAAGTAATTGTTCCTTACTTCATAACACCCTCCTTAAGACACTGACACCCCCTCGTCAGTGTCTTTTATTTTAGGTAAAAATAAATAAAATTTGCTAGTAAAAATAACAATAAAACCTAGTTAATAAAAGTGTTTTCTTATTGATTATGTAAAAATAAGGTTGTAAAATGGGTTTAAATTATATTTGCGGTTTAATTTTTGAGCCGCAAAACAGGAGGTCACAACATGAAGAAATGTCCCGATTGCGGTATGGTCATTGCCAATCAGGCTATCAGATGCCCTAAGTGTAAGTATACATTCACATCAGCAGACGAGAGTGCAGGCGGCAACGATTCCGCTGTAGTTACTCCTCAGGCAGCAGCTGTTTCAGCTGCAGCTACAGGCAAGTCCGATAAGGTTGCCGGTATTATGCCGATGATCGAAGTAAACAAGGACAACGTTGATACTCTTTATGAGCAGCTCAAGGCAGCTATCGTTAAGAGAAAGACCGAATTCGATCACTTCATCGATTTCCTCGAGAACAGAACATCCTGGCTTACAGCACCTGCAGAAGTTAAGGGTTCCCTCGCTTGCGAGAAGGGTCTCCTCATCAGAAGCGTATCAGTTGCTAAGCAGCTCTTAAGGATCAAGGATACGATCATGCCCCAGCTCGACGAAGAGTCCGCTATCATCATCGCTCTCTTCCACGAAGTAGGTAAGGTCGGCATCGAGGGCAAGCCTCTCTTCATCCAGGATGAGACAAGCTCTCTTGGCGCCACAACCACATTGGGTCTTTCCTTCAGCAGCAGATTGTCAGGTGCTTCTTCAAGCTCCAACCCGACATACTCAATCAACAATAAGCTCGTTCACATGAACGTAGGCGTAAGATCCCTCTTCCTCGTTTCACAGTACATGCTGCTTTCAGACGACGAAGCTCAGGCTATCAGCTACGGTTCAGACGTTGAGCTCCTTAAGGGCAAGCTCTCACCTTATACACTCCTCCTCTCTACTGCTCTTCAGATGCAGAAGACGATCTATGAGGATTCCGATGTTGTATCAGGTTACAGCTTCACAGTAATCAATCCTTAATCGATCTAATAAGCGTTTAATCGAAAACGGGCTGTCATACGACAGTCCGTTTTCTTTTGTGTGCTGTATATCAGAGGAGTGATCTTTCTTTATACATCCTTTACCATGCTGAGGATCGCGGGGCGTATCCAGCGGTAATCGTTCTGATCGTAGTAGGTGCAGCATTCGTTTGTAAAATCGACTCTTATGATATCTCCTGAAGCATCCTTAAAATCGATGTATTCGACTTCATTGACCGCTACGGGTGTTATCAGATCGTCAGTCTTGATCTTCTTTGTCTCATCTGTGACCTTTCCGTCTCTTACGATCTTACCTTCCATGTCTCTTGCTGCTCTGAAAGTCGTTGACCATTCAAACTGACTGTAGTTGTCAGCAGGGATTGCAAGGCCGTTCTTTGCGACCTTATAGTTTCTCGTGATAAGGAAAGGATAATTATTTCCGTAATCCTCATAGCAGGAGAAAGACTTTGTGTCCTTTAATTTCCTTATAAGAAGATTCTCAACAGTACCGACATACTTTACTGAATCATCTGTTAATTCGTAGACGTTAAGATCACTGGCATTGCCGGGTTTTCTGACAGTAGTTACATAGATATATGCTTTTCCGTTTTGCTTGAAAAGATATGCGCTGCTCAAGGCATAACCGGAATCACCGTACTTTATATTGAGATCATAGCTCTTTTTGCCGTTTGTGATCCTGAGCATGTTATTGCCGAGTGTCTCGACACACAATTTTCCATAGCATCCTTCTGCCCAGAAGCATTTGCTGCCGTCATTGAACTTCTCAATATAACCTTCAGACAGGTAATTAACTGAAGCTTTAAACTGGCTTACTTCAACTAACATGCTGCGGAGAGCCGTATAGATCCAGCGGTAATTGTTCTGATCGTAGTATTTGCAGCATTCATCAGTGAAATCCACTCTGATGGTGTTTTTATTGGCATCCTTGAGATCAATGTATTCAACTTCGTTGAGCCATGTGGGAGTAACACTTTCACCGGCCTTGATCGTCATCTTGGTATTTGTCTTTTTACCGTTTGATACGAGATATCCTGTCAGATCCCTGGCTGCGACAACCCTTACAGATCCGATATAGCTCATATTGTCTGCAGGTACGGGGAGTCCGTCTTTGCCGATCTTAAACTGTCTTTCGCTGCAGAACATTGCGCCGTCTGCATCGTATCCCTTGAAATTCTTCGTGTTGTCTATAGAAGGAGATACCGTGAAGTTTGTAAGGACAGTCATGCATGAGATGGAGTTCTCTTTTATCTCATATATATTTGTTTCGTTGTTGTTATTGCCGCGTACAACATCTACATAAAGATATGTCTTGTCGTTTTCCTTGATCAGATATGCGTAGGATACTCTTTCTGAACTGATACTGACCTGCCATAACTTGTTTCCTTCTGTCTCATAGCGGAGCGTGCCTGCGTTTACCGTGAAAGATACTTCGCCGTAATCACCTGATACCTTGTACTCTTTAACGTTGTCCTTGATATCAAAATGAATTACTGTTCCGTTCTTGATCTTCGAAAAGTCCCTCTTCTTACTGTCGTTTACCGGTACGGGAGTTGCTGTCGCCGGTGCCTTGGTAGGAGCTGCTGTTGTCTCTGCTGCAGTAGGTTCGGTAACTTCGGGCTCTTCCGTTTCCTTGCTCTCTTCAGGTACGGATACTGAAGGTGTTATATCCGTATCAAAATCATCAGCCGGTAATTGGATAGCAGGATCTGTAATTACGTCTGCATTTACGCCCTGCTGATTGATCGATATACCCGAAGCCAGCGCTTCGTCATTGATCACTACTGTTCCTACAGGAGTTCCGTCTGCCATCTTGATCTCTGCCGTGCAACCGGATGCCGTAACTGCGAGTGCGCCTGTAAGGATAACCGTTGCAAGTGCCGATCCTGTAATTCTGCCTCTCTTAATAGGTTTTACTATAGACTTCATTTTTATTTCCTCCGAATAATAGTAGCTGTTCTACAAGCGTAGATTCTACAAACGTAGAACAACCTTACGAGCGTCATTCTACATTTGTAGAAAGCAGATGTCAATAGTTTTTTCTACATTTGTAGAATATTTTTTGAAATCTTTTCCAGGGCGCGAAAAAGGGGAGCTTAAAGCTCCCCTGAAAGTACTGAAATCATTATGTTCCGGTTATGCAGGTTCGAACCAGTCCACTATGGCATTGTAGACCCAGCGGTAGTTATTACTGTCGTAGAATCTGTCTTTCTGGTCTTTGAAGTTTACCTGGAGCACTGTGCCGTCTTCTTTTTGAATTATGATAACGTCTTTTTCATCTGTTTTTACCGGAGTTACTTTCTCACCTACATATATATAGATTAAATTGTGTTTATAGATGGTGCCGTTTATCATCAGATAGCCGCACAGATCAACCTTGCTCTTTAAAGGCATCTTCACGTTGAAGCATGTATACATCAGGTAGGTATCAGGTGCCGGCATTCCTGTTGTTTTGGACATCGAGTAATTTCTCCTCACATCAACGACCGCATTTTCCCCATAGTTTTCAATGATCCAGAATGTTCTGGGATTATCGACTGCTCTTTCGAATGTGGCGTTATTAACCGCTCCTTTGAAGAAAACACCGTTATCAAAGACATTGTATGCACAGATCTGGTTTCCGCCTTCAACGTAGAACTGAATAAAGATGTTCGCCTTTCCGTAATCTTTCAGCAGGTAGATTCCTCCGGTGCTCGTTGAAGGAATTGCATATTCAAATGACTTGTCCTTAATAGTGAAGCGCACCACTTTCTCCGGGAGGATCCTGCAAACGATACTTCCAAATTCTCCTGAGACAGTAAAAGTGGAATTGTTGCTCTCGTTCACAAACGGAATGACCGTAAAATCCTTTATCTTGCTTATCGAAAGCAGCTTATCCTCTGCAGGTACCGTTGTCTCAACAGGTGTTGTGGTCTCAGAAGCAGTAGCAGCCGTTGTCTCTTCCGTCGTCTCTGTTGTCTCGGAAACAGCCGGGTCATCCGAAATGTCAGAAGGGATCTTGGTTCCGCCGGAAGTCTTCTGGCCATTCAGGATCTCAATAGCCTTATCAGGACCGACTTTGCCGGTTATCACTTCGGCTTCGCGGCTTCTGAAAAACTCTTTATATTCATCCTGCGTGACACTCTTGCCGTCTATTGAAAACGAAGTTCCCTCAAAATAGCCGTCTGCTTTAGGCTTTGCACCTGTCATAAGATCATTCATGGAATAGAGCTTGGCTTCAGCGAGCTCACCCTGGGTCAATACAACATGATGAATAATAAAGTCTTCAAAAGGAACGTAGTGATAAGACTCGCTCGAATCCATATAAACGCCGTCCTCAAAGACAGGCAGAACCTTACCGTTTCTGAAAGTGTAAAGACTTACCAGATCGTTCGCACCCTCTGTCGGTCTTTCCATAACAAGCTCAGGGATCAGGTCATCATCGATGTAGATGAAAGCATATTTGTAATAAAGCTTATTGCCCTGATAGTCATATCCGGTCTTCCTGATGAGTTCAATATAAGGATCAATAAATGCAGCATCCCAGCGTCTGGTCTTTGTCGTCTCAGCAGTTGTCTCAGAAGGCGTAGATTCCAAAGTATCAGATGTTGTAACCACAGCACTCTCTTCTGGCTCAGAAGGCTTTTCCCTTACCCAGGGCTGATGGTCGATCGAAGATGCGGATACCAGGAGCGAGAAGGCCAGGGTAACGCAAATGGAAGCGATCTGGATCTCTCTGGATGTGATCTTATGTGACAGAAGATTCTTGATCCTCATCTTGGTCTCCATGCCTCCGAAAGAAAGGCCGCTGAAAGCAGTGCTCTGCATAAACGCGCCCTTATTGTCATCTGCCGCATGCCTTACAAGCGACTTGCAGTATTCCTTTACCATGGAGAGGTTGAAATTGCTCGTTGTCTCCTCGTCGACACGCATTTCGATATCTGCGCAGAGCATGAAGAAAGCAAGCCATACAAGCGGATTAAACCAGTGTATGCTGAGAACGATGTAGCTTAAAAGCTTGGTAAGCCCGTCCTTGTTCTTTATGTGGGTCCATTCGTGATTGAGCACATATTCGCGCTCATCGTCATCCATGTTGATCGGGAAAAAGATCTTAGGCTTGATGATGCCTACAACGAACGGTGAATCGATGTCATTTGCCATGTAATATCTTCCGTCGAAAGAACGGGAACTCCATCTGGCCCTTGAGTAGAAGATCGCATATCTTATTGCTGAAAAGATCAGCATGGCGGCCGTTACGCCAAGCCAGATAAAGGGCAGAACCGTCTTAAACGTTACCTTGGGAGCCTGTTCAGTAACCACAGGTGCGGTATCCGGAGCCTCATTGCTGTTACCGGTTACGGCAGCATCAGGATCATTCTGCTCTATAGCAACAGGCGTATTATCGACTACGGCGATCTCCCTTAATCTCGTCTCGGGATCGTAGACTGTGGGCTCTGCCGACACAGTCTTCGGCTGAACGAACTTTCCGAAGTTAAGAATGCTCGTAGGTGAATTGAAGTTAAAAGGCAGCACTAGCCTTAATGCCACAATGATCCAGAAAAGGATCATGACTTTCTTGGGGCATTTTTGGAAAATTAGCCTGAACAGCAACACGACAAGTATGGCAATACTGCCGTACAAACTCATCTCAAGCACCTTGGAAAATATAAAACTCATAACACTCTATCCCTTGGTTTGTTCCTTATTCTTCCGTGTGCTGTTCTATCATGTCGATAAGACTCTGGGCGTCTTCCTTGCTCATCTTCTTACCGCCGCCTAAGAAAGCGTTGACGAACATCGGCAGGGATCCCTTGAAGTTCTTCTCGACGAGTTCCTCGCTCTGCTGTCTCTGAAGCTCGTCACGGTCTACCAGATACGTGATAGTGGATTTCTCGCTCTGTATGAATCCCTTGTCCTGAAGTCTTTTGAGCATTGTATAGACCGTGGTCTTCTTCCAGCCGTGGATCATCTCACACATGGTGGACAACTCGCCGGAAGCTACCGGAGCGTATTCCCATATCAATTCCATTAGCTTATACTCGCTGTCACCGATCGAATTCTCTTTCATTGCATATATCCCCTTTATAATTATTTTGACATCATTCTACAAGTGTAGAATTCAATTGTCAACTTCTTAATATCAGTTTTTTGTGATAAGTTACATTAAAGGAGGTTGCTCGCCATGAAATACGACAACGACAGGCTCGGAGCAGCATTGAAGCTCTATCTGGGAACCGATCCTCTGCCGATGCATATGCCGGGCGGCAAGCGCAACCCGGACTTCGTGTCACAGGCATTCATGCGTGATATCACCGAGATCGGCGGATTCGATAACCTCCATTCCCCTACCGGCATCCTTAAGGATATGGAAGACTGTGCAGCTTCGGTCTGGAAAGCGAAAAAAGCGTTTATTTCCGTAAACGGTTCTTCCGCGCTTATCCTTGCCGCCATCTGGAGCGCTTGTAACCTCTACCCGAATTCGAAGATCCTTGCTGCAATGAACTGTCATCTGTCAGTCTGGAATGCCATAGAACTTACCGGCAGTTCCATAGTCCCTCTGATGCCCGCGTTCGACATAGGACTTCCTTTCGCAGGACACGTATCCCCTTCTGATATCGAAAGATACCTTGCCAGAGACCCGTCCCTTAAGATCGTCGTCGTAACGTCTCCTACTTATGAAGGCGTGCTGTCAGACATGGACGAGATCTTCCGTATAACCAGGAAATACGATGCCCTCCTCATCACCGACAGCGCGCACGGCGCTCATCTCGGACTGGATGATAATTTCTTCGGCCCTGATTCAAAGGGCGATATCGTAATAAAGAGCCTTCATAAGACACTGTCTTCCCCTACGCAGACAGCAGTAATGCTCCTTAACGAAGGTTGTCCCATAGAAGAATCCCTTATAAGAAGAGGTCTTGATATATTTGAGACTTCCTCGCCCTCGTACATATTATTGGGCGGCGTATCCAAATGCCTTTCGAGCCTTTATGCCAAAGGCCCCTCGCTCTTAAAGCCCTGGGAAGACGCAATAACATACGCCGAGGAAAACTTAAGAGGGCTTCGCAACTTCAGGCTCTGGGAAGCGCCCGTCAGGGAGAGATCAAAGTTCGTAATAATGGGCTACGGGGATTTCCTTTTCGATCAGCTCAGAGGAACATTCAACATCGAATGCGAAGCAAGCTTCCCTTCCCATCTGATAGCAATGACAGGCATCGGCGACACGGTCAGTACCCTGAAGAGATTCTGCGATGCGGTCAAGGCAGTAGATGACGCAGTGGACAGTCCTTACACCGAATCCAAGTTTATCTCCAGACCCTACCCCAGATTTGCAATGACGCTCAGGGAAGCGGCACAGTTAAGGCTCCGCTCCATAGAACTCGAGCCTGAATTCAGCATCGGCAAGCCTTCCGGTGAATTCATCTACGGCTTCCCGCCCGGAATACCGCTCCTGATGCCCGGAGAGATAATTACGGAAGATACCGTCAGGATCCTTTCCAGGGGCGATATCAAGCTACATATGGGCGGCGGGCGCAGTTACAACGGACTGATACCCGTTTTGCCTTGACTGTTAAAGGTCATCAAAGTATAATTCACGTATTAAAAAAGAGGGAGATTAATACTATGACAAGAATCGTTACAGTAGAGACAAGAGATCTCGAGAAGTCAGCTAAGGAAGGCGGATGCGGCGAGTGCCAGACATCTTGCCAGTCTGCATGCAAGACATCCTGCGGTGTTGCTAACCAGCCTTGCGAGCAGCTCAACAAGTAAGCTGAATTTATCTTGAAGCCTAAGAGGTCTCATTTTACGTGGGACCTTTTTTTATGTAATCGGGAGTTTTAAATGATCCACTGTTATCAATTCGAAGGTCTTAACATCGTGCTCGACTGCTATTCCGGGTCCATTCACATGGTCGACGAGGTCGCCTATGACATGATCCAATGGTATGAGAACGAGCCTGCTGATGCAGTTGTCGCCAAAGCGGTCGAAAAGCACGGCATCTCAAAAGAAGATGCTGAGGAATGCATCGCCGACATTGACGATCTTAAGACAGCCGGAAAACTCTATGCTCCCGATAAATACGAGCACCTGGCCAAGGATTTCAGAAAAAAGAATTTCAAGGTCAAGGCTTTGTGCCTGCACGTTGCCCACACATGCAACCTCAACTGCTCCTACTGCTTTGCAAGCCAGGGCAAGTACCACGGCGAGCGCGCGATAATGAGCTATGAGGTCGGCAAGAGAGCTATCGATTTCCTCATCGAGAATTCAGGATTCCACAAGAACCTTGATATCGACTTCTTCGGCGGCGAACCTCTCATGAACTGGGACGTCGTAAAGCAGCTTGTAGCTTACGGCCGCGAACAGGAGAGGATCCACAACAAGAATATCCGTTTCACGCTTACGACGAACGGCATGCTCTTAGATGATGAGGTCACTGAGTTCGCCAACCGCGAAATGCATAACGTCGTTCTCTCTCTGGACGGCCGCAAGGAAGTCAATGACCGCTTCAGAGTCGACTACGCAGGCCACGGTTCATACGATAAGATCGTTCCGAACTTCCAGAAGTTCGTAGCAAAGCGCGGCAACCGCAGTTATTACATGCGCGGCACCTTCACGCACTTCAACACAGACTTTGTAAATGACATAAAGCAGATGCTGGATCTGGGATTTACTGAACTCTCAATGGAACCTGTAGTTACAGAGCCTTCCAGCCCTTCTGCGATAACCAAAGAAGACCTGCCCATAGTTTTCGAGCAGTACGAAGAGCTCGCAAGACTTATGGTCCGGCGCTTTAAGGAAGGCAGACCTTTTACCTTCTACCACTATATGCTCGACCTCACATGCGGTCCCTGCATCTATAAGAGGATCGCAGGCTGCGGCTCCGGCACAGAGTATCTCGCCGTCACACCGTGGGGCGACCTCTATCCCTGCCACCAGTTCGTCGGCGACGACGCATACAAGATGGGTAATATCTACGACGGCGTTCAGAACACGGAACTTCGCGACAGGTTCGCATGCTGCAACGCTTACAGCCGTCCCGAATGCAAGGACTGCTGGGCAAAGCTCTACTGCTCCGGCGGTTGTGCGGCAAATTCCTATCACGCTTCAGGCGACATCAACGGCATCTACGAGATGGGATGCGATATCTTCAGGAAGAGGATAGAATGCGCGATCGCGGTCAAGCTCCTCACTTCAGGCCTGGAGCAGCCCGGCGAAAAGAAATAAAACCAAGGTGCCTTTCGAGGCACCTTTTTAAATTTCAACCATTAGTTGAATCGCTGTGATAAACTCAATCTGTCAGTTATTGTTTTCACTTCGTTTATGAGGATAACATAAAAGAAAAACGGAGGTCCGGCATGATCGACAGCAAGAAGATGGGGCGCTTTATCGTAGAGAAGCGCAAGGCTCTGGGACTTACACAGACTCAACTTTCAGAGAAACTCAATGTCTCCTTTCAGGCTATATCCAAGTGGGAGAACGGAGTGACATTTCCGAACATCGAGATCCTTAAAGAGCTCGCATCTGTACTTGAAGTGACTGTGGATGAGATCCTTGCAGGAAGCGAGAAGGAAGAAAGCGGACTCTCCTACAGCAAAGCCGGAATAGATATCGCCTATACCGATTCGATCAAAAAGGAAATGGAGAAGAGCCTTGAGACAAAAGACCCCCGTGTACTGAACGGTCTGGGGCCTTTCGCGTCACTGTATGACATCAATTTTCCTGAGATCAAAGACCCGGTCCTTGTTTTAAAGACTGAAGAACCCGGCTCAAAGCAGAAGCTCGCCATGGAGTACGGCTATACCGAATCCATCTGCCATGACATGATAAACCACCTGGTAAATGACATTATCGTTATGGGCGCAAAGCCTCTGGCGGTACTGGACTGCATCGTCTGCGGAAATGCCGAGAAGGACACCATCAAGACCCTGGTCAAGGGCGTCTCCGATGCATGCCGCGACAACTGCTGCTCTCTTGTCGGCGGCGAGACCTCTATCCAGCCTCTCGTTGTAGACCACGGAGTCTATGTCCTTTCATCAAGCATTGCGGGCATAGTCGAAAGATCGAAGATCATTGACGGCTCTGCGATAAAAGAAGGCGACGCGGTACTCGCTGTCGCATCCAACGGACTTCATACAAACGGTTATTCGCTGGTAAGGCTCCTCATGGACAAAAAGCCGGAGATCAAGACTGATATAGTCGGCGGAATGACTTTTATCGAGCAGATCATGAAGCCTCATACGCCTTACTACAAGGCTGTCAAAGACCTTTTCGGCGGCAATTCCATACACGGAATGGCACATATCACCGGAGGCGGTATAGAGGGAAATCTCTGCCGTATAATCCCTGACGGTCTGAGTGCGAGGATCGATCTGTCAAAGATCAGGATACCGGAGCTCTTCAGGTTTATAAGAGACAACGGCAGCATCAGCGATGAAGAGATGCTGAGGACTTTTAACTGCGGCGTTGGATTCATGATCGTGACTTCGCAAAAAGACAAGGCCTCTGTTATGAAGCACATTAATCAGACCTATGACTGCTGCGAGGTTGGAACGATAAGATCGGGTGATCCAAAGGTTGCCTTCGAAGGGCGCCTCAGCTGGGTATAAAAAGTTACTGCGGAGCGCTTATTCCGAAGAATACGTAATCATCCGGATTCTCTTCGTCTCCAAACGGTGTCGGAGGCACGAAATAAGGAGTGTTGTCATCCATTATCACACTAAGAGGAGTGTCAGTATCATTTGCTATATAAACGCACATGAGGATTCCCCTGTAGAATTCCGGCACGATGAAATAAGACGTGGAGTGGAGCTTTATCACCTGCCTTAAGAACACATAACCGCCGTCTGCATTCTCCCTGCTGCCGGAAACCTCCTCCTGGGTCCTGAATTCGTAATAACCCATATGATATTTCTCACCCTTGTAGAACACATTGCCCGTTACTCCGAAGCTGTCTATCTGCGTGGACAGATTTACCGCAGGGAATTTCCTGCCGGTATAGTAATCGACGAAACCGACGTTGTGATATGAGAAAAACGAAGTATTAACGACTGCAGGCTCTCTGGAGTGGATCGGAAATACCTGATCGTAGGACACTTCGTAGATAATGTAGCCCGGTTCATCTTCAGAAGCATAGGCCCTTACGGAAGGCTTTGTAACCGTCGAGATGTAATTCAGGTTCTCATTGACCTGATTATCGTTCCGGTCCAGCGAAAAATATACGAAGTAATTATCGACATCGCCGCTTACCATTTTAAGATTCTGTGAAGCTCCCCACGGTTTGTCTATGGGATCGATATAAAGATCTTCAAAAGTCTCTTTGACATCGACACTGTTCAGATCATGTGAAGGCTTACCGTAAGGAAGACTGTATGAGATCTCCGCGGATTCCGAAGTCTCAGTTGTCTCAGTGGGCTTCTTGCCGCCTCCGGTTCCGCCGAAGACATCGCATGAAGTCAGCGACAAAGAAATAACGGAGACTATAAGAATTGATGCCAATGATTTTTTCATATTCAGATCCCTTATTTATCCTTATCCCATTTGTTCCCTTACGGAAATTATATCATCACCCGTTCTGTCAGGCGAGAAAAACGAAGAGGTTGCCACAAATATGACAACCTCCTGATACTTTTAAGTATTTGTCCTGCGCGAGAGCAAGTAGTTTTGCGAACGTTTCTGCACAAGCGAACGAAGTTCGCGCGGAAGCCTTTAGTGAGCAAAACAACTTACTCGAGCTCGAATGCACCTGTGTAGAGCTGATAGTACGTACCCTTCTCTGCAATGAGCTGCTCGTGTGAACCGCGCTCTATGATCTTGCCGTGATCCAATACCATGATAACGTCGGAGTTCATGACGGTCGACAGTCTGTGAGCGATAACGAATACCGTCCTGCCCTCCATGAGCTTGTCCATGCCGCGC
Source organism: Oscillospiraceae bacterium (assembly GCA_902764825.1). Classification (GTDB taxonomy): domain Bacteria; phylum Bacillota; class Clostridia; order Saccharofermentanales; family Saccharofermentanaceae; genus Saccharofermentans. The sequence continues at coordinate 27,580 of CACWXL010000017.1, read as the reverse complement.
TGAACGATAGCCTCGGTACGTGTATCGATCGAGGATGTAGCTTCGTCCAGGATCATTACAGGAGGGTTGGCTACGGCTGCCCTTGCGATAGCAATGAGCTGTCTCTGGCCCTGTGAGAGGTTGGAACCGTTGTTGTTAAGCATCGTGTTGTAACCGTCAGGGAGACGCTCGATAAAGTCTGCAGCGCCTGCGAGCTTGGCTGCTTCCCTGCACTCTTCATCCGTAGCATCGAGCTTGCCGTAACGGATATTCTCCATAACGGTGCCCGTGAAAAGATTTGTCTCCTGAAGAACAAGGCCTAAGGATCTTCTCAAATCCTTCTTCTTGATCTTGTTGACATTGATGCCGTCGTAACGGATCTTACCGTCAGCGATGTCATAGAAGCGGTTGATAAGATTCGTGATCGTTGTCTTTCCTGCGCCGGTCGCACCTACGAAAGCAACCTTCTGACCGGGCTTTGCGAAGACGGATACATCGTAAAGGACCTGCTTTTCGGGCACATAGGCAAAGTCAACTTCATTGAGCAGTACGTCACCCTTAAGCTCGGTATATGTGATCGTACCGTCTGCCTTATGAGGATGCTTCCAAGCCCAGTGACCGGTCTGGTGATCAGCCTCAGTGATCGTGCCGTCAGAAGCGATATTTGCATTGACAAGCGTTACATAGCCGTCATCTGTCTCAGGCTTTTCATCGAGAAGATCGAAGATCCTCTGGGCACCTGCGCCTGCCATAACGATCGCATTCATCTGCATCGTGAGCTGGTTGATATTGCCCATGAACTGCTTGCTTCCGTTAAGGAACGGAACGACGATATCGACGCCCATCGGCAGTCCGGAGAATGAGAAATTGACAACATGCAGAGCTGTCATGATGCCGCCTGCCACAGCGAGGAGAACATAGATGATGTTTCCGATATTGTTGATGATAGGAGCCAGGATATTCGCATAGGTATTGGCTTTGCCGCTGTCTTCGGCAAGACCGTCATTGAGTTTGTTGAACTCTTCAGTGACCTTGCCCTCGTGGTTAAATACCTTGACGACCTTCTGACCGTTCATTATCTCCTGAATGTAGCCTTCGGTAGCGGCAACGGCTTTCTGCTGCCTGATAAAGTACTTGGCTGAACCTGCGCCGACTTTGCCTGTTACGAGCATCATTACAATGATTCCGACGACCATTATCAAAGTGAGCCAGATGCTGTAACGGAGCATCGTAACAAATACCGTGATAACGACGACACCCGCTCTGATAATGTTCGGGATAGCCATTGATACGAGCTGTCTTAATGTATCAATATCGTTGGTATAGTGGCTCATGATGTCGCCGTGCTTATGAGTATCGAAATAGCTCAAAGGCAGTGTCTGCATCTTGTTGAACAGGTCAGTTCTTAGCTTGTGCAGGAACTTCTGCGTCATGTAAGCCATGAGCTGTGAATTCAGGATGCTTACGACCGCAGCTCCTGCATAGATGCAGATAAGCGGGATCAGGTATGAGACGATCTTAATCTTTGCGTATTCCCAGTCGCCTGATTCCAGAGTCTCCTCAAGAACCGCCGTGACTTTCTGAAGGAATACCATAGGGAGTGCAGCTGCAACAGCGTTGTAGATATTGAAGATGACAATGACCCACGTGAGAACGGGGAACTGCTTGATATACATCTTTACAACGCGCTTGAGGCTTCCCATGGATCCGATGACCTGGGACATCGAAGCCGGGCCTCTGCGTCTTCCGCCGGGTGCGGGTGCTGCTTCAACTTTTTGCTTGGGAGCATTGGGCTTATTACTCATTGTCCGATCCTCCCTTCGTCTGTTCTTCGTAGATCTCACGATAGATCTCATTGCTCTTTAAGAGCTCCTCGTGAGTACCGGTACCCATGATCTTGCCGCCGTCCATGATGATGATCATGTCACATTCCTGAACGGAAGCGACTCTCTGGGCGATTATTATCTTTGTAGTCTCAGGGATATATTCCTTGAATCCCTTTCTTATCAATGCATCTGTTCTGGTATCGACTGCAGATGTGGAGTCGTCCAGGATCAGGATCTTCGGGCGCTTCAAAAGAGCTCTGGCGATACAGAGTCTCTGTTTCTGACCGCCTGAGACGTTGGTGCCGCCCTGCTCTATATGAGTATCGAATCCTTCCGGGAAGGAAGATACGAACTCATAAGCCTGGGCGATCTTGCATGCCTCAACAAGCTCTTCGTCAGATGCATTCTCATTACCCCATCTGAGGTTCTCGGCGATCGTTCCGGAGAACAGCTCGTTCTTCTGGAGAACGACCGAGACGGCGTCTCTTAATGTCTTTACGTCATAATCCTTTACGGGTACGCCGCCGACTTTTACCTCGCCTTCAGTAACATCGTAAAGTCTCGGGATAAGCTGGATCAGCGTGGTCTTGGATGAACCCGTACCGCCTAAGATACCGACTGACATTCCGCTGTCTATGTGAAGGTCGATGTCGAAAAGTGCGTTTCTTGCAGCCTTCTCGGAATATTTGAAAGCAACATCCGTGAAATCGATCGAACCGTCCCTGACTTCCATGACAGGATTCTCGGGATTTGCGATAGAAGGCTTCTCTTCAAGGACCTCAACGATACGCTTGGCTGCCTCAACAGACATCGTGAGCATGACGTATATCATTGATACCATCATGAGTGACATGAGGACCATGAAGCCGTATGTCATAAGTGCTGAGATCTGGCCGATATTGATCACGGTGCCGTTGCTCTGGATAGCCATTTTCGAGCCGACATAAAGAACAAATACAACATTGAAATGCAGGCAGAGTTCCATGAGAGGAGAGTTAAGACCGACGATCTTCTCAGCCTTGGTAAAGTCCAGTCTGATATTGTCTGAAGCCTTGCCGAACTTGTCCTGCTCGTATTCTTCTCTTGCAAAGCCCTTAACGACGCGCATTCCGCGGACGTTTTCCTCAATGGATTCGTTCATCTTGTCGTACTTCTTGAATACGGCGCGGAAAGCAGGCATTGCGAGCTTTCCGATAATGATCAGACCAACAGCAAGAATGGGTACAACGATCACGAAAGTCGTAGCAAGCGAACCTCCGAGAACATATGCCATGATGATCGCGAAAGCAAACATTAGAGGCGCTCTTACCGCGATCCTTATCATCATCATAAATGCATTCTGGACGGTAGTGATATCTGTCGTCATTCTCGTGACCAGAGATGACGTGGAGAATTTATCGATGTTTCCGAATGAGAATTTCTGGACCTTGGCGAACATATCGGATCTTAAGTTCCCCGCAAATCCGGCTGATGCCTTGGCGGAAAAATTGCCGGCCAATGCGCCGCAGGTAAGTGACAGGATCGCAGCTACGGTAATAACACCGCCAATCTTAAGAATGGTGTCCATCCCTGCATTATCCTGGATCATATTAACCATGTACGCAGTGATAAACGGTATTACTACTTCAAGAATAACTTCTCCGATAATAAATACGAGCGACAGTACCGTATCCTTCGTATACTGCCGGATAGATTTCATCAGTTTTCGTATCAAGGACTCTTCCTCCTGCGCATAATCAAACACTTTATTATAGAACACGATGAAAAATATTTGTATTTATTATTTTATTATTTTGACGTACTTGTGTTGCGATGATATTATTGTCTTTGGCTTTATTTAGATAAATAAAGCACAAGGGAGGAATATAAATGCCTGTTACAGATTTATTGAGACGCAATGCCAGAGAGCATGGCGATGAAGTAGCTCTTATCGAGCTCAACCCCGCAATGGAAGATACGAGAAAGATCTCCTTCAAGGAATTCGACCTTGTCCAGCAGACAAAGTCCATGCCTTACCGTCACGAGATCACATGGCAGATCTTCGATGAGAAGTCCAACAGAGTAGCAAACATGCTCCTGGGACGCGGGATCAAGAAGGGCGACAAAGTTGCTATCCTTATGTTCAACTGCCTTGAATGGCTTCCTATCTATTTCGGTATCTTAAAGACAGGCGCTATCGCAGTTCCTTTTAACTTCAGATATACGGCAAACGAGATCTCATACTGCGCTGACTTAGCCGAGATCTCCGTCATGTTCTTCGGATCCGAGTTCGTGGACAGACTTAATATCAATGCTGATGAGATCGCAAAAGACAGACTTCTCCTCTATGTAGGCGACGGTCAGGCTCCCGAATTCGCAGAGAATTACTGGCAGCAGGTTGCTGACTACTCTTCCAAGGATCCCATGATCGAACTTACTGAAGAAGATTACGCAGCTATCTATCCTTCACCCTCACAGAAGCCTTACACAGGCAGCTGAGATGGAAGCCGTTCATCACCAGACAGGCAAGAACGACTGCTTCCTCTGCATCCCGCCTCTCTATCACACAGGCGCCAAGTTCCACTGGATGGGCTCTTTGTGGACATGCAGCAAGGCAGTCCTTCTCAAGGGCACTAAGCCTGAAGTTATCTTAAAGGCAGCTTCCGACGAGCAGTGCACTATCGTATGGCTTCTCGTACCGTGGGCTCAGGACATCCTCGATGCCCTTGACCGCGGCGAATTGAAGCTCTCAGATTACAAGCTCGACCAGTGGCGTCTTATGCATATCGGCGCTCAGCCCGTACCTCCGTCACTTATCCGTCACTGGAAGGATTACTTCCCTAATCACCAGTACGATACGAACTACGGTCTTTCCGAATCCACCGGCCCCGGCTGCGTTCACCTTGGACTCGAAAATACTCACAAGGTCGGCGCCATCGGCGTTCCGGGTTACCGTTGGGAGTGCAAGATCGTTGACGAGAACGGCAACACAGTACCTCAGGGCGAGGTCGGTGAGCTCTGCGTCAAGGGTCCCGGCGTAATGCTCGAATACTACAGAAACCCTGAAGCAACAAAGGAAACTTTGAGAGACGGATGGCTCTTCACCGGCGACATGGCACGCCAGGATGAAGACGGTTTCTATTTCCTCGTTGACCGTAAGAAGGACGTTATCGTATCCGGCGGTGAGAACATCTACCCTGTCGAGATCGAGAACTTCCTCCAGGAATATCCTAAGGTAAAGGACGTTGCGGTAATCGGTCTTCCCGACAAGAGATTAGGCGAGATCACAGGTGCCATCGTCGAGATCGAACCCGGCAGCAACTGCACCGTTGAAGAACTCGAAAAGTTCTGCACCCAGCTGCCCCGTTACAAGAGGCCGAAGCAGATAATCTTAGCTGACGTTCCGAGAAACGCCACCGGCAAGATCGAAAAGCCTGTTCTCCGTAAGAGATATGGCGCTGAAAGACTTGTCGAACAGGAAAATCAGTCTTAAAATAAAAGCCTTGTGTTTTTAGGCACAAGGCTTATTTTTTGAATAAAAACGCTTCTTAGCTATCTTGAGGGTGGAAGAAGCAAAAAGTGAGGAACAAAAAACATGGATTTGGCAATCAAGATCATCTTCCTTGTTGTCTTTTTCGCTGTCATGATCGGAATCGGTCTTATCACGCGTAAAAAGGCAAACAGCGTCGAAGGCTTCGTATTGGGCGGCAGAAATGCAGGACCCTGGCTTACGGCATTCGGTTACGGAACATCCTATTTCTCCGCAGTAGTATTCATCGGATATGCAGGACAGTTCGGTTGGAAATACGGTGTCGCATCTACCTGGATCGGTATCGGCAACGCAGTTATCGGTTCACTTCTCGCATGGATCATCCTTGGCAGAAGAACAAGAGTCATGACAAAGCACTTGAACTCCAAGACAATGCCTGACTTCTTCGGCAAGAGATTCGACAGCAAGGCTCTCCGCGTAGCAGCTGCTCTCATCTCCTTCATCTTCCTTATCCCTTATACATCTTCTGTATATAACGGTCTTTCGAGACTTTTCAATATGGCATTCAACATCGACTATAAGATCTGCATCATCGTAATGGCAGCTCTTACCTGCGTCTATGTCATCCTCGGCGGCTACATGGCAACTGTCGTAAACGACCTTGTACAGGGCATCATCATGCTCTTCGGCATCACGGCTGTTATCGCTACCGTTCTTAACAACAACGGTGGTTTCCTCACCGCCCTTACAACACTTTCACAGACAGAGTCTGACCTTCCTGTTACAGCAGGCATGCAGGGTGCGTTCACATCATTCTTCGGACCTGACCCTCTTAACCTCTTCGGTGTAATCATCCTTACATCTTTGGGTACTTGGGGTCTTCCCCAGATGGTCGGCAAGTTCTATGCCATCAAGGACGAGAAGTCTGTTAAGGCAGGAACGATCATCTCCACTATCTTCGCATTCATCGTTGCCGGCGGCTGCTACTTCCTGGGCGGCTTTGCAAGACTCTACAAGGATAATCCGGTAATCTACAAGGAAGACGGTTCCGTCATGTACGACTCCATCATCCCCACAATGCTCGACAACCTCCCTACAATTCTCGTAGGCGTAGTTATCGTTCTCGTTCTTTCCGCATCAATGTCCACACTGTCTTCCCTCGTTCTCACATCGAGCTCGACAGTTACTTTGGACCTCATCGAACAGATCAAGCCCAAGAAGAACGAAGACAAAAAGAAGAGAGAAAAGACTCAGCTCATTACTATGCGTCTTTTGCTTGTATTCTTCATCCTCGTATCAGTACTCCTCTCACTTAACCCTCCGACGTTCATCGCTCAGCTCATGGGTTATTCATGGGGCGCACTCGCAGGAGCATTCCTCGCACCGTTCCTCTGGGGTCTCTACTGGAAGAAGACAACGAAGCTCTCTGTTTGGGTATGCTTCATCTTCGGTGTAGGCTTCACGGTTGCTAACATGTTCCTGAAGTTCATCGCTTCACCTATCAACGCAGGCGCAATTACAATGGTTGCAGGCCTTATCATCGTACCTCTCGTAAGCCTTATCACTCCTAAGCTCGCTAAGGAAAAGGTTGACGGAATCTTCTCCTGCTACGACGAGAAGGTCACAGTCGAGAAGAGATATTCACTTCCCGAGGAAGCACCTGCTGACGAAGTCTGATAAACTTTATTTGGGTTTTACAATAGGGCCGTCTCAGAAGAGGCGGCCCTTTTTGACGCCTTCTATTTCCCAACAAACCACAACTATAATACAAGGGGTAAAAAACAGGCCGACAATTATATAAAATGGCATTTTTATATAATTGTTACCCCTAAAAAAGCGGCAGGTATTACAGCGATCCTCCGAAAAAGCCACATCTCCGTTCACATACAAAAAAGGAGCCGCCCCGGCGGGACAGCTCCTTCAAAAAGCAGATGATCGTGATCAGTTTTAGCAATAAGTCTCTATCTCAATAACCTGACCGCTTTCAATTATGATTGATGTGATACGACCGGAATCTATAGGGTACCATCCGTTATTTTTCGCTGAGATTAAATATGGATCGTTAATTCTCTTTGAAAAGAGAAGTGTCTTCTGCATTGGTGAACCGTTTATTTTCCAATCTTTAGGCATGTCTTCGTAATTTGAAATGAATTCATTCACAACAAATACCTTGCAGGATTCTGCCAGTTTCAATTCGATGATCACCGTGTCATCAAGCCAGGTACTGGTATTGAACATAAGGAAAGCTTTGTCGGTTGATCGTCTTTCGCTCTCGTATCTTTGGAAAAAGCAAGAATAATATTTGTCGAGTTTCTGGGATTCTACATGGATTTTACCCTGCTTTATCTCCGTAACCTTAAAGTCTTTATAACCGACTGGATCTCCCGGATTAAGGCCTTTTAATTTATCGTAGCTTAAAACGACAGGTTTGCCGATTTGCACCAGGATCCTTGTTCCGTCTTCTGAGATACCTATCAGTTTGCCGTAATATTCACCGTCCTCAATGTTGCTTGCAATAGGAGTGAGAATGTCTATGCCCGGTTTGCCGTCACTTAACACTTCATCGTGTAAGAGTATTTGTGTATCTAAAAGGAACGGAAGCTTCTTTAACTCTTCGTATGTTCTGGCATTCTTGATCTGTGGTTTTTTCTTGAACGGAACATCTTCAGCTTCTGTAAGGCTGCCGTTATAAACAACAAAATGCTGTTCTTCAGAATCATGGTAAGTCGTCAGGACTAAATAGCAACTGCGATTGTTCTCATCAGTAACGACTGTGATATTGAATTTATAAAGTCCCGGTGAAGACGTATCCAGCTCTTCTATCTTATTCATGATTATCCGGTACTGATCTGAATGTATTTCACACGGATCAGCTATTGGAATGGGTGTAGGAGTAGGTGAAGGTTGAGTTCCGCATCCGACTCCTCTGAAAAACTCACTTATGACTTTATAGTCTGCGCAATCCGTAACGATTAAGAACTTATCAGAAGGGTCCTTATAAACACTTAATACCACACTCGGGCCGTATTCTTCTTCAGGATAATTATATCCGACGGCAGCACTGTCATAACGCGTAAAGATAAAACTCATGCCATTATCAGCTCTAAAACCGGTAAAATCATGGCTGATTACAATGTCAAACTGATAATCCTGAAATGTGCCTCTGATGTTGTATTTACCCTGAAAATCTATCTTTTCCAGTTTTTCTTTGGCATAAGCCTTAAGTTCATCTTCGTTTGTTTCGGCATCAGGCAATTTATATTTCAATTCATTATCAGTTACTGTGTAAGGACTTATATCATATTCGGTATTTGACGGCTCCCCTACATTAGACATGGGATAGATTTTTTGAGTTTTTTTAATGGTTGTTGCATTCGTTGCGTTCGATGGCACGGGTTTTGCCGGACAGCCTGTTAACAGCAAAGCAGATACAATGACAACAATAACAACGGTTCTCGAATATGCGCCGGATAAAAAATCTCGAAAACTTGTTTTTCCCATACTGCAATCCCTCATAAAAACCTCCTTTTCCAGAACTTATATTCCCCTCACAATAATTATATTCAAGCTGAGTATTATCTATATAGTATCCATCACATCTTTATTACCCGGCCATCCTTATATTCCAGGTACATGTCTGATCTGTATTCTTTGCCGAAAACTATCAGTTTGTGCCTTACAGATCTGTCAGGAAAATCCCAGGTGCCAATTAATGGAGCGTTTGAAGGTTCCTCGAAATAATCATATTCTTCCCGGATCACATACCATGGGACAATTGGAGAAAAAGTATACCCGCCTTCCTCATCCTTAAAGTTGAACGGAATTACAAACAGCACTGCAAAAACAGCAGTTGCTGCTATTGCGACTGCTATCTTTACAAACAACCATTTTCTTTTATTCTGAGTCATTTCAAGCACCTCCGAAAACATGTCCTGAATTGCACTGATACCATTTACACAGATAAATAAAAAGAAATGTTGCAGATGAATCTAAGTGAGACCGTTTTCTCAAAAAGTCTCATCTCAAGTCACATACAAAAAAGGAGCCGCCCCAATGGGACAGCTCCTTCAAAAATCGAATTAATAACTTATCTTACTGCAGATCTTCCATGCCGAGAGTCGTAACGCCTGCTGCGTTGAGGATTGCCTCAGCCTTTGCGTTGTCGTCTGTCTTGATTGCGATCGGAGCGCCCTCGCCGTCGATCGAAAGACCGTAGATATAGCTGATGTTGATGCCTGCAGCGTGGATCATGCCGACAACTTTTGCGAGGCTTCCTACAGCGTCAGGAACTACTACTGCGATGACTTCGTCGATGCGTGCGGCAAAGCCTGCATCCTTAAGGATCTGCTTAGCCTTGTCGGGATCTTTTGCGAGAAGACGGAGAACGCCGTATTCCATTGTATCTGCAAGGCTTGCGGAAAGGAGGTCGATACCGCCCTGTGCAAGGATCTTCAAGACCTCATCAAGTCTGCCCTCAGTGTTTTCGAGAAAAACCGAAATCTGCTTTACGAACATAGTGGTACCTCCCCATTTATTATTGATAAAGCTTACGCTTGTCTGTAACGTGCTTGCTCTTTCCGTCAAAGTGCTCTAAGCCGTTGGGCTCAACGAGCTTGACCTTTGCATTAAGGCCTATAGCCATCTTGAGTTTATCATGAACTGCCTTGGAGAGCTTCTCCAAAGATTTGATCTCGTCTGTGAAGACGTTCTCGGCGACTTCGACCTGAACTTCGAGAGTATCGTTGTTGTCAACACGGTCTACTACGAGCATGTAGTGAGGTGTAGTTCCCTCTACTGTAAGGAGAGCAGCCTCTACCTGTGAAGGGAAAACATTTACGCCGCGGATGATGAGCATGTCATCGGATCTGCCCTTGAAGCGCTGGATCCTTGCCATCGTACGTCCGCACTCGCACTTGTCGTATTCGATAGATGTTAAGTCCTTTGTCCTGTAACGAATGAGCGGCATGCCTTCCTTTGTGAGGTTGGTGATGACGAGTTCGCCCTCAGAACCCTTAGGAAGCTGCTTTAATGTTGCAGGATCGATGATCTCAGGAAGGAAATGATCCTCCCAGATATGAAGACCCTTATGGTACTCACAGTCGCATGCAACACCGGGGCCCATCATCTCTGTAAGACCGTAGATGTCGTGTGCCTTGATGTGGAGTCTTGATTCCATCTGGTCTCTCATCTCGTCTGTCCAGGGTTCAGCGCCGCAGATAGCGGTCTTGAGCTTGATCTTATCGATAAGGCCTGCCTTCTCCAGATCTTCTGCAACATGGAGAAGATAAGAAGGCGTGCATGCGATAGCCGTTACATCACAGTCGACCATCATGTCGATGAGCTTCTGTGTATTGCCTGTGGACATAGGGAGAACCAGAGCGCCCAGATATTCAGCACCGTAGTGTGCACCGAGACCGCCGGTGAAGAGACCGTATCCGTAACCGATCTGGATGATATCGTCTCTTGTGATCCCTGCCATTGAGAGGCATCTTGCAACGCACTCAGCCCAGATATCGATATCACGTCTTGTGTAGACAGCAATCTTGGGCTTTCCTGTTGTGCCTGAAGATGCGTGAACACGTACCATCTCTGATCTGGGAACTGCTGCCAAACCAAAGGGGTATGTGTCTCTGAGATCTGCGTAGGTCGTATAAGGCAGCTTATCGAGATCCTCGATGCCCTTGATATCACCGGGCTCAAGGCCGACTGCCTGCATCTTCTTGCGGTAATACTCAACGTTGTGATAAACGCGGTTTACTACCTTGACGAGTCTTGCGCTCTGCAGCGCTTCGATCTCATCACGCGACATGCACTCCTTTGCTTCATTCCAAATCATAAATGGTGCCCTCCTGTAATGCGGGGTGTTTATTTTCGTGCGGTCTTAAAACCGTTGACGATGATAAGTGCGAGCTCCTTGCCTTCTGTGTCGAAAGCTTTGACCTCATATAAACAGATGAACCTTCCGTCCTTGACTATGTCAGCCGTGCAGGTTACCTTCCCGCCGTGCCAGGATCTTAAGAAATTCATCTGCGTTGCCTGGGTTACCGTGACCATATCTGAGTCGAGTATGCAGTTCTCCGCAACGGCAAAAGCAAAATCCGCCATCGTGTAATAGACTGCGCCCATGAGACCTCCGACAGCGTTAAGATGTCTTCCGTCCGGCTCAAGGCTTACAACGCTGTGGCCCTTCTCAACCTTCTCGATTACTATTCCTGTAGCTTCCGTGGCGTATTTGTCGCCCTCGAAAAACTTCCTTACTTCTTCAATGTTTACCATGTACTGCCTTTATTCTGCTGCGAGGCCCATTTCGAAGGCCTTCATATTGAGTTCAAGGAACTTTGCAGGAACAGAAGCTTCGACAGCCTTTACCCACTCTTCCTTGCTGATCTCTTTGATGTACTTGGAGAAAACTCCCATGAGCACGATGTTCGTAGCCTTTGCGTTTCCTGCCTGCTCAGCGATCGTGAGTGCATCGATGGCATCTACCTTTGCGCCTGCAGCTTCCATCTTGGAGATGAGTTCTGAAGGATACTCAGCAGTGCCTGCGATTACGGGCATAGGATCGATCTGCTGTGAGTTTGTAACGATCTGTCCGCCGGGTTTTAAGAACTGGACATATCTTGCAGCTTCCAGGAGCTCGAAAGAGATGATGTAATCAGCTTCGCCCTTATCGATGATGGGAGAGTTAACCTTGTCGCCGAACTTAACGTAAGTTACAACGCTTCCGCCTCTCTGGCTCATTCCGTGAACCTCTGAGACCTTTACGTCATAGCCCTTGTCCATAGCGGCTCTGCCTAAAAGTTTACTGGCGAGGAGCGAACCCTGTCCGCCTACGCCTACTATCATTATGCTTGTTACCATGTGATTGCCTCCCCGTTCAAATTCTCGAAAGCGCCGAACTTGCAGAGCTCACTGCAGACCTTGCAGCCGAAGCACTGTGTTGTATCGACATGAGCGTGTCCGTCCTTAAAGGAGATCGCAGGGCAGCCGAGCTTCATGCAGGCCTTGCAGGACTTGCACTTGTCGGGGTTGACCTGAATAGGCTCACCGCGCTTAACCTTCTTGAGGAGAGCGCAGGGTCTTCTGGAGATGATTACGGAAGGCTCTTCTGCTGCGAGTTCTTCCTTGACTGCCGCTTCAGCCTCAGCGAGGTTATAAGGATCTACAACTCTTACTCTGTTGATGCCCATTGCACGGACGAGAGCTTCGAGGTCGATCTTGCCTGCCGGATCACCACGGAGGTTAAAGCCTGTCGTAGGATTCTGCTGGTGGCCTGTCATGCCCGTGATGGAGTTATCAAGGATGATGACAGTGGAATTTGTCTGGTTGTATGCGATATTTGCAAGACCTGTCATGCCTGAATGCATGAATGTCGAGTCACCGATAACGGCAACTGTCTTCTTCTCGGCATCAGCGCCCAGAGCCTTGTTGAAGCCGTGGAGGGAGCTGATGGATGCGCCCATGCACTCTGTTGTGTCGATAGCGCAGAGCGGAGGCGTAGCGCCCAATGTGTAGCATCCGATATCGCCCATGACTGTGAGCTTGAGCTTGGAAAGAACATAGAACATTCCTCTGTGAGGGCAGCCTGCGCACATTGCCGGCGGTCTTCCGGGAAGTCCTTCGATGGGCTTGCATGAAGGCTTTTCAGGGAGTCCGAGCTTAGTAGCGATGAGACCCTGTGAGAACTCGTCGATCAACGGGAAAATGTCCTTGCCTGTTACTTCAAGACCCAGGGTCCTGCAGTGTGTCTCGATAATGGGATCAAGCTCTTCTACTACTACAAGCTTATCTACCTTGGCTGCGAAGTCCTTGATCTTCTGCTCGGGAAGCGGGTTGATAAGTCCGATCTTCAATACCGGATACTTGTCTCCGAAAACTTCCTTGACGTACTGATATGAAGTGGAAGAAGTGATGATACCCATTGATGTATCAGAACCTTCCTCAATGCGGTTAAGAGAAGACTCCTCGGCAAATGCAACGAGCTTTCTTGTTCTCTCCTCAACGATGGGATGGCGTCTCTTGGCATTTGCAGGAACCATTACGTACTTTGCTGCATCCTTCTCGTAAGGCTTAACAGCAACTTCGATCCTCTCACCGGTCTCTACGATCGACTGGGAGTGAGCAACTCTCGTGCACATCTTGATAAGTACGGGAGTATCGAACTGCTCGGAAATATCGTATGCCTCGATAACGAAGTCCTTTGCTTCCTGGGAATCAGCGGGCTCTAACATAGGCATCTTTGCAGCAATCGCATAATGTCTGGAATCCTGCTCATTCTGGGAAGAGTGCATTCCCGGATCGTCAGCTACAAGGATGACCATTCCGGCATTAACACCGGTATAGCTCATTGTAAAGAGCGGGTCAGCCGCAACGTTAAGTCCGACGTGCTTCATCGCACAGTAGGATCTCTTGCCTGCTCTTGATGCACCGAAAGCGGTCTCCATAGCGACCTTTTCGTTAGGTGCCCATTCGCAGTAGATCTCATCGAACTTAGCGGCTTCCTCGGTAGTCTCTGTACTGGGGGTGCCGGGGTACGAACTTGCGACAGCTACGCCGGCCTCATAAAGACCTCTGGCTATAGCCTTGTTACCAAGCATTAGTTCTTTCATGATTACATCTCCTAGGATATGAGTTTATACATAAATCAATTTGTAGATTATACGACAAATCTACACAGGTTTAAACAAATACCCTTAAGAAAAATAATTAAGAAAGAAAATGTCAAAGACGGATTTTCTTATGCTGCGTCCTCGAATTCGAGCTCTTCGACTTCCACAGTCTTGCCGAAACAGTTGGAATACTTATATTTTGTGCCTGTACACTTAGGCAGGGACTGAGCCAGGTTGTCTCTTGTATGATATAAAAATGCACTGTCAGTCAGGTTGAAGAACGGGTAAACATCTTCCTCCATGGTCTCACTTGCCGAGTCATCCCAAAGAACGTCAACGTTATAGTACTCGCCGTCCAGATAGATGATATTCCAGGCATGTGCGCCGTCTTCTCCTCCAATGCTGGAGTCAGTAGTTGTTCCGGGTATGTAATAGCAGGTAATTTCCTTCTTGTTCAGGAGATACTGGAATGCCTTTGAATATCCTGCGCAGACAGATTTGTGAAGAACGATTACCGAATATGCGCTCTGGTTATAGGGAGCGGATTCATCGTATGCAGTGTTCTTGCAGATATAGTCGTGGATCGCACGCTCGTACTCAACCGCAGACTGCTGGGATCCGATACCGGCAAGGATGTCATCTGCCGCCTTCTCAAATGCTGTTTTCGCATCATTAAGCTTATCGGACGTACTCGCAAAATCAAAGAAATCAAAGGTTACATCCTCTATGATCCCGCCATCGGAATCGTATGTAAATTCGTACTGGTTATCGATCCAGAAGAGCTCAGCATGGTCGTTGAGCACAGCATCTATAGCTTTTGTAAGCTGCTCTTCGTTGGCATTTGCCTTTTGGCAGTCAATCTTCTTGCTGCCTTTGGAAAGTCCTTCGTAAAGCAGTGAATAAACCTCTTTCTCCTTGGAGCTGAGGACAGCATAATACGGATACTGATCCGCATTGAAATCTGATACTACGACTGTCCCGTCTGCAACTTTTGCGGGTTCATCTGATTCATCGTCATAACTATCGTCATAGTCATCATCATAATCATCTTCATAGACATTGCCATTGTCATAATCATCATACTCATCGAATTCGTCGCAGGCACAAAGACCTGAAACGACAGCTAACATAAGCAAAACAGATACTAACTTAACTAATCTCTTCTTCATAAAAAACTCCCTCTGGATTTAATCCTAAAGGGAATTATAAGGAAATACCCGTGATTATTCTATCCTTTATTTCAGATGCATCCCGATGTCACGCTGCGTCAACGAATACTATGCTCTCCGCTTCGACTGTCTGTCCGAAAAAGTTTGAATATTTGTATTTCGTGTCATTGCACTTGGGGAGCCCTACTGACATGCCGATCCTTGCGTGATAGATAAACGCCTCATCCGTCAGGTTGAAGAAAGGATATATCGCACTGCCGTAGGTATCACTGGCCGTGTCATCCCAGAGGCAGTCCACATTATAGTAACTGCCGTCTATGAGGACCATATTCCATGAATGGCTGCCGCTTCCGTCACTGCCTCCGATGACCTGTCCGTTCAATCCCTCGGTTTTTCCGGCAACATAGTAGCAGACAAAGCCTGCCCTGCTCAGGAGATACTGGAAGGCTCTTGCATATCCGGCACATACTGATTTATTTAGGATCAGGCAGGAATATGCACTCTGATTGTAGGGAGCTGTCTCGTCATAGGCCGTGTTTTGGCAGATATAATCATGAATGAAGAGTTCCCTTTCTACCAATGATGTTTTACGGCGTGCTTCCTGAAGTACTGAATCGGCTTTTTCCTCCATATCGACTTTTGCCTTATGGAGCTTTTCGGGCGTGTTCGCAAAATCGTAAAAATCAAAGGTTATCTCCTTGATGCTGCCGTCATCAGGATCGTATGTATAGGAATACTTGTTGTCGAGCCAGAATAAATCGGGATGGTCATTAAGCACCGCGTCTATGGCTTTGGAGAGTTCATCGGCATTTGCCTCGACTGTGCAGTCGAACTTTTGGCTTCCCTTATAAAGCTCAACAAAAAGCAGAGAGTATATATCCTTCTCCTTCTCTGAGAGTGCCGCGAAATAAGGATACAGACCGGTATCAAAAGAAGCTCTCTTAAAGCTCGTCCCGGAAGGTTCCGTGACCACAGCCGTTGATTTGCCTGTCATGTCAGGTTCCTCAAAACACGCGCAAAGGCCGGTAACCGAAGTTATCAGAAGAATCAAAGCCAAAATCTTTTTTAGTGTCTTATGCATTAAAAATCCCTTCAGACCGATAGGCCTAAAGGGATTATAAGTAAAAAGCCGTGATTATTCTATCCTTATTTCAGGTGCATTTCATCTTCTTTGAGCACCAGGGACTTCTCTTCCTCCTGCAACTGCACTTCCTCGGAATCAAGCACGACGAGTTCGAGTTCTTCGGGAGCGATAGCTTTCTTGGCACGGAACTTAAGTACCATCGCGACTATTCCGACGAGAAGCATTAATATTCCGAAGGCAATGATCACATAATCATAGAAGAGTCTAGTCTCAGTCATCTGCGTTGCGATCTCCCAGTAAGGGAATTCGTAGCCCAGACGTTCCTTGTCTGTCTCTCCCAACGGGAACATCGTATCGATGATCCTCGTTATCTTAAAGCGTCCGGTGTCATTTACGACCAGGACCTGAGGATTTGTAAGTGAATAAGAAGGCAATGCATTCTTAAAGTCTGATACGGCTACACCCGTTACAAGTTCCGGAAGCATTGCTTCATAGCACTGGATCGCATAATCCGATTCGGATCCCTGCTGTGAAGGTGCAGAATTAAATCCGCCGTAATCTGAGTAACCGCCAAAATCTCCGGTATCACTGAAATCCCCAAAATCCCCTGAAGGATTGATATTGGACGATTTGTCACTTGAGTCTCCGCCGTAAAGCTCTCCCAGGGCTCCGAAATAAATGAATGCCCTGCATTCCTGCTCACCAGCAAGCTGTGCAACCTTGGTATTCTTCTCTTCAACGACTCCGATAATGGTAAAGAACTTGCCGTTGATATCGATCATATGACCTACAACGTCATACGAACGGTAGAATTTCCATGCGAGAACGTCATTTATGACGATCTGGTATGTATCTACGGGAACCTTGGGAAGGAAACCGCCTGCTAAGTATCTGAAAGGGTGGAATGCCCTGTAGTTTCCGCCGACAGCAACGAATTCCACATCAGTCGCGTCTCCCTTCTTCTGTACGCCGTCGACAACCTCAAGAGGTGATATCTGGCCTTTAACGGTCGATGAATAGCAGTCTTCCCAGCCTCTGAGCTTATCTGAACTGCCCTGAATCTTTTTGCCGCCGGTATTGATGCCCGTATCTGCTGATGCCTGAA
This sequence comes from Oscillospiraceae bacterium, assembly GCA_902764825.1. Taxonomy (GTDB): domain Bacteria; phylum Bacillota; class Clostridia; order Saccharofermentanales; family Saccharofermentanaceae; genus Saccharofermentans. The sequence continues at coordinate 10,339 of CACWXL010000017.1, read as the reverse complement.
GCTTCTGTCTCATCTGGGGAATATCTCCCAAATGGATCGACTTGCCTCCGGAGGTATATGTCATGGGTGATGTCTCGCCCTGGGCTCTGTTGCCGCCTGCAAATACCACCATGTGTCTGAACCCGGTTTCGGATTTATACTGCCACATCTCTGCGACCTTCTGTTCCGGCCTGTTGTCTGAAAGATAGATTGCTCTTCCTATGCCGAAACCGATCAGGATCAGCGATGCGACAACGATCCAGAAAGGAACTCCGAGAACAAGCTTCAGGAATCCTACCTTGACCTTGCTCTTCTCCAGTTTGAAGAATTGTTTTGTTTTTTCAATTACACGCATTATTCTGTTCCTTCAGGATCACTTTGCTGTATAGTCCTCAAGTCTTACACGCTGTCCGTCTTCGAGGGGCTTTTCGGATCTGATAACGATCATAACGTCATACTTATCAAGCTCTCCCTTTGCGCTTGTGATCGCTGAAAAAGCACCGTCGGTTGCTTCAACCGTGACGTCGATCCTCTTTACCGTGTACTTATCACCGAGAGGCGTTGAAGAACCGATGATCGCATATACGAACTGTCCTCCGTTGTCTTCATTGACTGCGCTGCTCGGGACTACGCACTTGTAGTTGTCATTGCCTCTTCCGGCATTTACCATTATCTCTTCGCCCGGCCATGAATCCTCACCGTCGATGTGACACTTGACGAGCATTTTTCCTCTCGGATTATCCGGATCGGGCTTCTTCGAGATAACAGTGCATGACTGGGCAAATCCGCTTGTGATCTCAAGCTGCTGTCCTGCCCAGATATTCTGTGCTACCTTTGTGTCGAATTTGAAAGTTACGGAACACTCTCTGTGCTCTTCAGGCAGGATATAACCGACTACGGTCTTTGCCGTCAGATTGTCTCCGGCAGCAACTGAGATGTTATATACCAGTCCTGCAGCGGGCGCCTTGATCTCTGTGATCTTTGCTGCTTCTTCGAGCTTTTCGATCTCAGCCTTAAGCTTGGCGATATCCTCATCACGGTCATTTTCCGTATCCTTAGCCTTATCAGCTTCAACGCTTGCTGTTTTTTTGGCGTCTGAATAAGCCTTATTTGCATTGTTAAGCGCATTCTGCGCAGAAGTTACCTCATTCTTTGCAGATGCTTCAGAAGGGAGTCCTTCCAAAGACTCGATCGCGGCTTCAGCCTTGCTGATCTTTCCCTCGCATTCCGCAAGATCAGCAGATGCTTCGTTCATACGTTCTTCTGCAGGTTTAAGCAGATCATTGAGCTTTTTGATCTCTTCTTCCTTTTCTTTAACCTTATTTACGAGGATCGCATAAGGAGTGGAGTTATTAAGAAGTTCATCTTCCGTAGGTTCGGGAGTGTTTGTTTCCTTGTATACAGTGATCTGTGCATCAAGAGGGGCCTTTTCTGTCAACAACTTGTCGATCTGGGTCTTAAGATCTTCAACTGTCTTTGCAGCAGCAGCGACTGTAGCCTCCAAAGAGACTTTCTTGACGGATTCCTCATCAATTATCTTCTGATTATTGCTGATAGCACTCTTTTTGTTTTGAACCTTCTTCAAAGTATCCTTAGCTTCTGACAAAGTTGTCTTAGCAGTGTTAATGGCATCTGTCTGAATGGAGAAATCTGTAGCCTGCTTGGGCTGTCTTGCGGCATAAGCCTTTTCGCGCTCAAGGGTCTTGAGCGAAGCCTTCTTGGTTGCGAGAGTCTCGTCATCTTCAATGGGCTTTAAAGTAAGGATCGTGTCGCCTTTTTTGACGGTGTCATAACTTGTAACCTTGATCTCATCTACGACTCTGCCTTCCAGACCCTTGATCTCAGTCTGGTTATCTACGACGATTTCACCTCTCGAGCCGTTCGAATACGACAGATTTCCCCTCGAAGCATAAGATCCCATTACCTTTGGGATCGTCATGTTCATGATCGTGTTCGAAAAGAATGTCAGCACCGCAAGCAAAGCAACGAAAGCGATCATTGCTTTTATAACTCTGGCTCTTCTAGCACTTCCCTTTGCCATTTTCTTGTTCCTCCATATTTTCGTAGCGCTTTTCGCAGGCTTGTTCTTTATTTAATACCCGATCTCGAGATTCCTTCGACGAGATACTCCTCACCCCAGAAGAAGATCAGGAGCGGCGGTATCATGTACACACTCGATGCCGCAAATGCGATACCCAGCTCGGGCTCGTTTATCTGCGAAAGGAATACGGATAACGGTTGCTTATTAACGTCTGTCAACAGGACGAGCGGCTGCTCTACCATGTTCCAGTAGTCGATGAATAACAGGATCGTCAGGGCAAAGATGGCGTTCTTACACAAAGGCAGTGCGATATTCGTAAATATCTGCCATTCCGTCGCGCCGTCGAGCGTTGCCGCTTCGATATATCCGGACGGGATCTGACGCATGTATTTGGTAAGAAGGAAGATCGCGAATGTCGAGAAGATACCCGGCAGTATGATCGCCCATATGGTATCTAAGATCCCCAATGTATCTGCGATCATGTAGTTCGGAACGAGAGTTACCTGGAACGGCATGAGCATGAGGATGATGTAAGAGAAGAATAAGATCTCTCTTCTCTTCCTTCTGTATCTTGCAAATGAATAGGATGCGAGGCACGCGACTACCATCTGGCCTGCAACTATAGGGAGTGTCAGCAGGATCGAATTCCAGTACTTGAACAGGTATTCCGGATTCATAAAGAGAAGCGTCGTGTACTGCTTGATCGTTACTTCTTCAGGAATGAGCTTTAACACAGGTGTTCTGGACATATATGTCGCACCCTGTGTAGCATGTCCCGACATGCTCTGGAAGACCGTCTGGTAATTTGCGACGATCTCTTCTGATGACATAAATGAATTAAGGAACGTAAAGAAGATAGGGACCAGAGCCAGAGCCGAGATAAATGCGGCAATAAAGATGCCGATTCCCGTGATTATTCCTTTTCTGATCTTGCGCTTCCTTAAGTTAAGCGCGATCCTCTTTTTCTCGCCGGCGAAAAACAGCGCCCTGGCTTCTTCGGACATCGATGTAATAAATGTCTCCGGAGCCTTTGATTCGGTATATATATTACGGCGAGCGAGAGTTGCCTGTTTCCTTCTTTCCAAACGCTTGAGTTCGTCCATCTTATTCCTCCACATCCGAGTCGAACTTGGATTCTGCGAAGAACAGACCGCCGACGATTATGATCATGACAACGCACATTACGATGGCGCCTGCAGAAAGCTTGCTGTAGTCTAAGTGCGTAAATGAGTTGTTCATGAAGTGCTGAAGCATATAGAGGTTATCGAACGGATAGTCACCCGTTAAGAGATATACCTCTCTGAATATCTTAAATGAATTGATAAGGGACATGATGCCGACAAAGAAGATCGTCGGTGACAGATAGTGGAGCTTTATCGCAAAGAACCTCTTAATGGGGCCTGCTCCGTCCATCTCGGCAGATTCAAGGATCTCGTGAGGGATGCTGTTCAGTGCCGCAAGGAACAATACCATGTTGTAACCCAGGTTTTTCCATAGGAACAAGAGCATGATTACGACCTGGGCATACTGCGACTTCATCCAGTCGATCTTTTGCGCCCCTTCGAAAAGGTCTGCCGCAATACCGTTGATAACACCGTTGTAGCTGAAGAATACCTGCCAGATGAGCACGACCGAAGCGACCGGTACCATCATGGGGTTGAGCAAAAAGCTTCGGAATAAGCTCTTGCCCGGAAGTCCCGTATTAAGGAGCAATGCGATGAGCAAAGCAAGGACAACTGCTAATGGTACAGAGATCAAGGCAAATGTTAACGTGTTCTTTGACGCTGAAATAAAGGCTTCGTTGGTCAGTACTCTCTCATAATTTCTGAATCCTACGAAATCCGAATTCGTAGGAGACTTCTGGAAAGAAGTTTTGAGGAGCAGGATCAACGGAAGAAAGAAGAATACCAGTACGCCGGCAAAGCTGGGTGTCAGATAACCCGTAAAAATTCCCCAGTCGCGGAGCTTTCTTTTGAAGTGCCTCTTCTTGCGGAGCTCGAGTGTCTCTCGCCTTTCGGGAGTGTCCTCAAAAACCGGAATGTCTTTTGGTGTCAGTTTTGCTGTTGCAAGCGGAGTAACATTCTTGGGCTTGGGTCTGTTAATGAGTGCTTCTTCGTGTTCTTCTTCGGAAAGTACTCTGACAATGGGTTTTACTGCAAGGGCCTTATCGGTCTTCTCGGGAGCAGGTTCCTTAGCAGCCTTCTCCGTCTGAATAACCTCAGACCCCGGCCTCATGCCGGTGACTTCACCTTTTTCGATCAACTGGTCTTCTTTGTTTGTCCTATTATCCATACCAAATAACAGTGTCCCCACACTTTTCGCTCGGATTATAAATCGTCGCTGATATTAATCTAATACAACTTTATGTATATTTTGTGGCAAAGCGGCATCAAAACGGCATCATTTGAAGATTTTTTTCTGCCATAAATAAGTATATCTCCAAAGATGCCGTTAAAAACTTAAGTTTTGATTAAGATTTTGCGCTCAGTTTACCGTCTCGACTTTAATAGTATTGGTGTTTCCGGCCTTTCCGTTGATGAGGCCGCCTGTCATGACGACATTATCGCCTTCCTTGAGGTCTAAGACTTCTTTAGCGACATTAAGGCCGTGATAGTACATTACGTCCGTTGAATTGAACTCCTCATTAAGGATCGGGATAACGCCCCAGGAGAGGTTAAGTCTTCTCCAGATCCTCTCGGATGTCGTCATGCCGATGATATCGATAGGACATCTGAAGCGGGATACCATTCTCGCCGTAACTCCGCTCCTGGAGTGAACAACGATAGCCTTGGCGCCTACGTCGATTGCCATCTGGCATGTCGCATGGGAAATAGCGTCAAGGTTATTTCTCATGTTGAATTCCTGCTTGGCGAAACGCTCTTTGTAATTGATATGCATTTCGGTATACTCGGCAACCTGGGACATGGTCTGAACTGCTTCCACAGGATATTTGCCGGCAGCGGACTCGCCGGAGAGCATGATCGCTGAAGATCCGTCATATACTGCGTTTGCGACGTCAGAGATCTCGGCTCTTGTCGGTCTCGGATTGTTGATCATGGACTCGAGCATCTCGGTTGCGGTGATTACGCGGCGCCCCAAAAGCCTGCAGCGCTTGATGAGCTGCTTCTGAACACTTGGCACTTCGTGGAACGGGATCTCAACGCCCAAATCGCCTCTGGCGATCATTATGCCTGCGCAGTATTCGGAGATCTCATCGATGTTATCAACGCCTGCACGGTTCTCGATCTTGGCGATGACTTCGATGTTCTCGCCGCCGTTGGCATCCAGGAATTCACGCATCTCGATCATGTCTTCTTTTCGAGATACGAAAGAAGCTGCGACAAAATCGATGTCGTTCTTAATACCGAACAGCAAGTCCTTCTTATCCTGCTCGCTTAAGAAATCGCCCTGCATTACCTTGTTCGGGAAGTTCATGGACTTCTGGTTCGAAAGGACTCCTCCGACAACGACATCACAGATGACGTCAGCACCCTTGATCTCTTTAACTTCTAGGATAACGAGTCCGTTGTTGATAAGCACCCTGTCGCCTGCCTTAAGCTGCTCGGGAAGGAGCTTATATGTAACAGATACGCGTGTCTCGTCGCCCTCGACTTCGTCCGTCGTAAGGATGAATTCGGCACCGTCCTTAAGCTCGACCTTGCCGTCCTTGAATGTCTTGATCCTGTACTCAGGTCCCTTTGTGTCGAGCATGATAGCAATCGGAAGATTCATCTTCTCCCTTACTCTCTTGATGAGGTCGATCTTCTCCTGGTGCTGTTCATGTGTCCCGTGCGAAAAATTAAGCCTTGCGACATTCATTCCCGCTTCGAACATCTTCGACAATGTCTCTTCATTATCCGAAGCCGGTCCTATCGTACAGATGATCTTGGTCTTGCGCATAAATCGATATCTCCTCAAATCCATAAAAAAGTTTTGCCTGATTGTATCATTTGTGCACCTAAACTTCTGCACAATATTGTAAAATGTTTAAGTCAATATTTTTTACATCGGAGGCTTTGCACATGGCAGACGTAAGACCTGAATCCCTTAAAAGAATCACAACAAAAGAAATGGCTGACGCATTTATTGCAGATCAGATCGCTGCTATCAAGGAGCAGGTAGGAGACAAAAAAGTCCTTCTGGCTCTCTCAGGCGGCGTAGACTCTTCAGTAGTCGCAGCACTTCTCATAAAAGCAATCGGAACCAACCTCGTTTGCGTTCACGTTAACCACGGACTTCTCCGCAAGGGCGAACCCGAGATGGTATGCAAAGTCTTCAGAGACGAGCTCGGCGCTAACCTCATCTATGTTGATGCAGTAGACAGATTCTTAGGCCTCCTCGAAGGCGTAACGGATCCTGAGCAGAAGCGTCACATCATCGGCGAAGAGTTCATCAAGGTCTTTGCTGAAGAAGCTGCAAAGCTCGACGGCATCGCATTCCTCGCACAGGGCACCATCTATCCTGATATCCTCGAGAGCGAACAGGGCATCAAGGCTCACCACAACGTTGGCGGACTCCCTCCGGAACTCGATTTCGAGCTCGTTGAACCCGTTAAGTATCTCTACAAGGACGAGGTCCGTGTAGTAGGCTCTGCTCTTGGCCTTCCCGACAAGATGGTATACCGTCAGCCTTTCCCCGGTCCCGGACTTGGTGTAAGATGCCCCGGCGCCATCACAAGAGACAGACTCGAAGCTGTTAGAGAATCCGACGCAATCCTCAGAGAAGAATTCGAGAAGGCCGGCCTTGCAGGCAAGGTATGGCAGTACTTCACAGTAGTACCTGACTTCAAGTCCACAGGCATCAAGGACGGCAAGAGAGCTTTCGAGTGGCTCTGCATCGTCCGTGCGATCAACACAACTGACGTAGTCCAGGTAACAGTTGAACCCATCGATTACGACCTCATGTGCCGCATCACAGACCGTATCACCCACGAAGTTCCCGGCATCAACAGAGTCCTTTACGACTACACACCGAAGCCGACAGCAACAGTAGAATATGAGTAATATTATTTGTTCGCTAAGGTCCTCCGCGCTGCGCTTGTGCGGAAATCGCTCGCAAACAATATTACACTTTGGATTGAGATAAAGACTTTGAAAGCTCCTGATCAGTCAGGAGCTTTTTTATGCCAAGAGTTCTTAGCTTGGATGATATAATTACCTTGTCTGAGGAAAACGTTAACCGGGAAAACTTCTTATTGTTTGAAGCATTATGAAACGCAGAATTATAATTTCAATAATACTATGCATTGCGTTCTTTTGGCTCTCTTCGCGCTATTTTGTCTTGAAGTGGGAATTGGCTCCTGCGCATCCAGGACTTAACACATCTTCTTTTGCTCCTTCAGAAGTTATAGCGGTGCCTGACGAAGATGACATCACCGTTAATGTCTATCCATCTGTCGATCCGTCTGTCGGAATACCCCATCCCGGTCATGACGGCAGGGATTCAATTGAAACAAATCTGAATAATATAAAAAAAGGTTGGATTGTAGCAAAGTTTAACGGTAATTGCAGACTGCTTTTTGAGATCCACGATGCAGATATAGAGGATTTTTGCCCACCTTATAAGGGTGAATCCAAAAATTATTACTATTGCGAGATCATTCCGGAGTCAAGACTCAAAATAACAGACATGAAAGCAAGACACCAAGACGATCCGGCTGATCCGTTTACCAATGATGAACGCCCGCTTTATCTGCCATGTTGTATAGCGGAAGAACTACGCCGCTATGACATTCAGAGTTATATAATTCCGAAGCAGGTAATTCCGCGCTTTATAACTGTGAATATCGTATTCATTCTCGCTGTAGTGGGAATAGACATCTTAATCAACAAAGCTCAATTGAAATCCAGGCTTAAGGGAAATGATTTCACGAGTCATTCCGACAGCAACAGTTGAGTACGAAATACTGACTTTGAAAGCTCCTGATCATTCAGGAGCTTTTTATACCAGGAGTTCTTTGCCTGGATGATATAATTACCTTGTCTGAGTGATTCCTTAGTACAGAAAATTATCAGAATGTCATACTAAAATATGATGAGAATATATAATAAGATGTTTTTTTTGATAGCATGGATAAAGAGGTAATCATATGGCATTTGTTCTGTCTATAATGTTAATTTTTCTGATGTTTCTTGCTATATCGGCATTATTGACCATAGGTATAATCTTTATTGTTTTGGGCACAAGAAATAAGAAGAGGGGCGGCAAGGGTACCAAAAGGATCATTGGCATTTCGATGGTCTTAATACCACTCCTTCTGGTCGCGTGCTTAGGGGTGATTTTTCTTTGTGCCAAAGATGAAGTGAAGGGACATCAATTTTCAAGTTCGAATAATGCAATAGTCTTATCTTTTGGTGAATACTCAAATGTTACTCTGACTTTAACGAACCATGATACAAATCAAACAAGAGATACTGATATGATCTATAGGATCAAAGGTAATGATCTGTTCCTTTATGATTCATATGGAATATTGAGGATTACGGCAACTATAAAGGAAGACGGTAAATTAATCAGCATAACTCGTTTTGTTGGAGTAAATGATCTGTCAAACTTTTCATCACCTGATCTTTATCGTGAAGATGTTAAAGATGAACAAGAGAGCTTAGAATCAGGAAATACTTCATCTGTTTTAAATCCACAATATGGTAGTTTTACAGTAGACAAGACTTTCAGTTATGACGGAAAGTATTATGCTCTTATATCCGAAGACGAGCAGATGATTGTTATAACCCTCTATTCCAGCAATGATAATGAGGTATTCAGTTTTAAACCATGCAGGAAGTCGGACTTTTGGGGCATCTGCTGGGAAAATGATAGTTATAACTTGTGGATTCAGTCAGGAGATATAGGAATAAAATGTTACGTTATGGCTGATGAGGTTTGGAGTGTCAACGAAGATGCAATAAGACCTGATTACATAATCAGTAAATACGATAATTAAATCATCAGTAAACGAACTTTGGTAATCAATATCAGGAATAAAACATACCACATGAACGGATAGATATATATTTATGTAAGAAGAAAACTACTTTCAGGCTTCCTTAATCGTGAGACTTCCGGTATAGATCAAGAACATCACCTAATCCGGCATTGATTATCGTATCACTTGAATGAGTATCAGCCGGCGGAACTTTGTCCTTATCAGAAGCGACTATTGATATATGCGTTATGAAATTAGGATTTTCTTTATCGTAGCCGGCACATAGAACAATAGAGTTATGGTTCAGATACATTTCAATAAAGACATATACGGTATCTCCGGATTCTTTTGTCCATTTCAGAAAATTGGTAACAGGGTGACATGAGAGAAGCCACTCCAGAGCAAGAAGTTCTTCTTCGTCATGATCTGCGAAGCAATCATCCGAGAGGCATTCTCTTACGTATTCAATTTCATCATGGAATCTGACACCATTAGCTCTGACGAAAGCATTTCCCTTGACCATATAGTTCTGAAGTTCCGGCGTGTAAACACCTGCTGTCTTATAGAAAGGCTCGATTATATCCATGATGGCGAGAGAATATAATCCCTCACAAGACCTCTCATCAACTTTGCGCGGGCAATCCTCCCAGGAAAGTCTCATCTTACCCTGGGAAGTCTCTATGTCACAATAACAGGACAGATAAAACCAGCCCTCATCGCCGCCCTGACCATAAGCACTGCAATTGATCTCTCCTGTGGCCTTGATATCATCGTAATTCTTCAAAAGGTAATCGAGGTCGCTATCCAGCGTCTCGGCTCTTTCAATAGCTACTTCCGAGAACAAATTCTTAAGACCGGCCTTATCATCGGCATTAATGTATGAGATGACGTTATCCATCATCTCTTCAGAGCGTTCCATTTGAGATACCTCGCCCGCATAACTTATCTCATACGTTTCTTCAAATATTGACGAGGCATCAGCTATGAACCTGCTGCACCCGGAAAAAGAAGTTGTGATAACTGCAGCGAAAAGAACGCTCGCAATTGTTTTTATGTGTTTCATTAATCCCACCTTTATTATGCTGTCTTTGCCTTTTATAATCATCCGGACTTCTTCGATATTATACCCCAACATAGTATTCTGAACCCCTGAAGAATCCCTTACCCGGATGGTATAATTAACAGGTACGAGGGAAAGACCTCATAGCCGGGAAAACTATCAGGATAATATCATAATCTATCAAACAAGGGGATTACAGGGGAATGAAGGATAATTAAGATGTCAAATGTAAGAGATCGCGGAGTTATAGACATAACATTGGAAGAAGACGGCAGATACGTCCTGGTGATCCTTGATGATATGAAATGGGAGCCTGCGACCCGTCAAGAGCACG
>CACWXL010000016.1 GCA_902764825.1 Oscillospiraceae bacterium | reverse complement strand
ACCTACGTCAACACCTACACCTACGTCGACACCTACATCGACGCCGACACCTACGTCAACGCCGACACCTACATCGACACCTACACCTACGTCGACGCCGACACCGACGTCAACGCCGACACCTACGTCGACGCCTACAAGTACGCCGACACCGACGTCGACACCTACACCGACGTCGACACCTACACCGACGTCAACACCTACACCTACGTCGACACCTACACCTACGTCGACGCCTACACCGACGTCAACACCTACATCGACGCCGACACCTACATCGACGCCGACGCCTACAAGTACGCCTACACCTACGTCAACGCCGACCTACGTCAACACCTACACCTACGTCGACACCTACATCGACGCCGACACCTACGTCAACGCCGACACCTACATCGACACCTACACCTACGTCGACGCCTACACCTACGTCAACACCTACACCTACGTCGACACCTACATCGACGCCGACACCTACGTCAACGCCGACACCGACGTCAACACCTACAGCTACGGCAACTCCGACAGCTACGGCAACGCCTACACCTACAGCTACGCCGACACCGACGTCAACACCTACACCTACAGCTACGCCGACAAGCACGCCTACTGCTACACCTACAGTGACGCCGGTAGTAACGCCGTCCAGTACACCTACTCCGGTAGTTACGCCGACAAATACGCCGACTGCCACGCCGACGCCTACATCAACTCCTACGAGTACACCTACGCCTACACCGACAGGTGGTGTAGTTGGCCCGACGCCGTCCGGATCTGTAACTCCGACGAACACGCCGACTTCGACGCCGACAAATACACCTTCGAATACGCNNTGGCCCGACGCCGTCCGGATCTGTAACTCCGACGAACACGCCGACTTCGACGCCGACAAATACACCTTCGAATACGCCTACGTCTACTCCTACGAGTACACCTACGGCTACTCCGACAGGTGGTGTGGTTGGTCCGACTCCGTCCGGATCTGTAACTCCGACGAACACACCGACGTCAACGCCGACCAATACACCTACGTCGACTCCGACAAGTACGCCTACGGCAACACCGACAACAACAGGTGGTGTAACACCTACCAATACGCCTACGGCAACTCCGACGACAACAGGTGGTGTAACACCTACCAATACGCCTACGGCAACGCCGACAACAACAGGTGGCGTGACACCTACCAATACGCCTACGGCAACACCGACAACGACAGGTGCAGTAACACCTTCGGATACGCCTACGGCAACACCTACAACAACGGGTGGCGTGACACCTTCAGACACACCGACACCGACACCCGGTTCCGGATCTGATCTTGATATTAAGATCTCTAAGCAGGATGTTGCAGGTAAGGAACTTGCTAAGGCAGAGCTTTCGCTTACAAGCCTTGATGGTTTCGATATGTCCGGTGTAACCGTAACGCAGGGAAGCAATGCCATTACGCCCAGGCTTTCTGCTGATAAGAAGACTATTGCTTTCGATACAGTGGATACTTCGCCTTCAGTAGTTAAGGGACTCAGGGCAGGCCAGTATGAACTTAAGGAGACTGTTACTCCTGAAGCTTACCTTACGGCAGATGCCATCAGGTTTACGCTCAGGTTTGATGGTTCGATTGATTGTTCCGGCCAGATAACTGTATCCGGATCACCGATCATCATGGTTGATAAGGCAGATCCTAACTATAAGCAGAACAACAAGCCGCCGATTCCTGCAACAGGTGAGACGTTAAGCCTTTCTACGATAATGGGCTTTGCTGTAATCACATTGGCACTTGGTCTCACCGGTTACGGTGTATACCGAATAAAGAAGAAGAAAAACTGATTTAAGTTTTGGAGTTTGACAAAAACCGCTCTTCGTTATAACGAGGAGCGGTTTTTACATGCAAAAATACCGTCACGGTACAAAATATCAAACTTTTTTATTACAATTCGGTGATAATTGAACACTGTAATGTATTTTTGATAGTTAACTTGCTTGATTTGTTAACAAAACGTTCATAAAATGTATGCTGTTAAAATATTTTAACAATTAGGTGTAGGTGTCGTTATGTTGAATAATCTAAAAAAGGTAACGTCGGCAGTAGTGGCTGGTGCGGTCGTTCTTGGATCGCTGGCGCTATATCCGAACGGGAACAAGGGAACTGTAAGGGCAGATGCGATTAAATTTGACTCTGCCAGTGCTATCAATTACGCAACTATCTTAGGCGGAGCGGTCGACTACGGTGTTGTAGCTGAGAAGATCATTCAGAACAGCCATACTGAGACTACTTTCGCGACTAATTATTTTGTCCGTAATAAATCAAATATCGATGTAGACTATATCGATTCTCCTGCACTTTTCATTATCGGAAAAGAGTTTTCGAGCGAGAAGCCGGATGAACAGTATATTTATTTCGGTTATACCAGGGCAAGTGCGATCTTCCTGGAAGCGCCTGAATCCGTCTTCGGCCCGAGTGTTTATAATGTCATGGGCGAGCCGGACGGGAGAGTTCACTATAAGGACTTCAATCCTGAAGTTCATGCAAGTAGTAATCTTAGAAATGGTAACATCTGGTTTACCGGAGATTATACGAATAAGGATTTTATCCAGACCGTAAATCCGAATGCACATACGAATGTAGACCGAATGATCGAACGAATCTGTTCGCCTGTTGCGGTACAGGATGTTGAGAAAGGCTGGTCTTATTTTCTTAACATAAGAGCTAACGACCCTCAATATAAACTTGATAATAAGTATATAGATGTTAAGCCCGGCGATGTGCTTATCGATATCACTGATCCGAAGTTCGACGGCAAGGTTGTATATGTTGATATCACTGAACCGATGCTTCATGTGCTCCAGACTCAGGCTAGCCATTTCAAGGTTAAGAAGAATCCGTCTTCGGTTGTTGTCTTTAACCTTGATGATGAAGTTTATAAGGGAACAGATACAATACAGCTGAGAAAGCCTTATTTCGAGATCGTCGGAGTGGGCGATTTCGATGGCGGTCATACTCAGTGGAACGGAGGCGGTACAGCCGCTGAAAGGGAATACGCTGCGTCGCTCCAGACCAATGTAAGCGAAAAGGTCATCTGGAACATCATGGAGTCTGCTCCTGTTAATCTGCAATGTTTTGCAGGTGCTGTTCTTGCACCGAACACAAGTAAGATAACTCTTGCAGACGGTAACTCTACAGGCTGGGTCGTTACAGGCGGCACTTTTGATATGGCTCAGGAGTTCCACTTCCTTTACAACTCTTCCAGCCGTGACACTTATGGCCAGATGCATTTCGCGTTTAACAAGGCTTTTACGGAGAAATACGCACCGCACGGTTCAGTCATTCAGGATACTTCCAAAGATGTTCCGGCCGATACATTTAATTTCACTATTAAAGAATATGACAGCCTGATCTCTGCAGGAGCGGAAAAAGATGTTGAGACCGTCGGCGGATTTATGAAGGAAGAAAGTGCGCTGACCAACGGAACAGTAACCTTTGACAGCCTGTCTTTCTATTGTGATTCTGATCATTCAACAAACAGATACTATATACCTAAACCTTCAGGTGATACCCACAACTTCAACGAGTTCTATTTCAGGGTAACAGAGGATCCTGCTTCCACGGACAGGAGATATTTAAATTCCGATGGTTATATAGATATCATATTAAGGGTTGAAGTAGACAAGTCCGGCAACTTCACATATTTTGTTAAGTATAAGTCTGTTACGGGTGACGATATCGTATTCAGAGATTACGATGCCGACTATATCAAGATGTCCGGTGTGCAGTTTGACCTTGGTGTTTTCTATAATAAAGTAAAGCCTATTACAGTAAATATCAGCAAGCGTGATATCAACAAGGCAGACGGTGATGAGGTCCCCGGTGCCAAGCTTAAGGTTGCTCTTAAAAGGCCTAATCCCGAGATCGATCTGAGTAAAGTAACCCTGATCTGTGATGGCACGGATGTTACTGACACAGCAAATCTTAAAAAGGACTTTATTGAGTTTACATCGGGCGAAAAGCCTACATCCATCGAAGGTCTTAAGCCCGGTGATTATACTCTCACTGAGACCCTTGAGCCTGCAGGCTTTAAGCCGCAGACCACGGTTATCGAGTTCACTGTTAGTGAAGACGGTAATGTAACGATTACCAATTCCAACATAAATCCTAACTTTGCAAATGAAGTCGGTTTTGTCGAAGACGATGCAAATGACGGCCCTGATACGGTTGTCATCCTCGATGAGATGTACAGGACTGATATTAAGATCAATAAGCAGGATACTAATGGCAAGGCGATTGCCGGCGCCACACTTACGATAACTGCCGCTGATGATACAGTTGACTTCGCAGATCTCGGCGTTACGGCAACACAGAATGGAGCAGACGCTGAAGAACTCAGTGTCAGCGGTAACGTAATAAGCTTCAAGACTGTAGAAGATTATGAGACTGTCGTGGTCGATCTTCCTGACGGCGAATATACGATCGAAGAGACAACTGCGCCGTTCGGATATAAGAAGGCTGATCCCCAGACAATCAGGATAGAGAAGGGTGTAGTCGAGAACGGCGATACTTTCACGCTGGTCGATGAAATGTATAAGACAGATATCGAGATCCGTAAAGAAGACGGTGACGGCAAGGAAGTAGCAGGAGCTGTTCTCAAGCTTACCGCATCTGACGATACGGTTGATCTTGAAGCACTCAATGTTACAGCTACTCAGGGAACCTCAACTGCAAAGAGCCTTACGGTTAAGGACAACTATGTAAGCTTTGAGACTCCGGAACAGGGTACTACCAAGATCGTAGGACTTCCTGACGGCGTTTATACGCTCGAAGAGATCTCAACGCCATTCGGTTATGAGACGGCTCCGGCACAGACGATCACTATTTCTGAAGGCGTTGTTACAGGAACACAGCCTAAAGTAATGGTTGATAATATGTATAAGACCAATGTCACCATCAAGAAGGTCGACACAAAGAATAAGGAAGTTGCAGGCGCAGTTCTTACGATCACATCTCAGGACAGTTCTGCAGACTTCAATGAACTTGGAATTACCGCAACACAGGGTGATCAGGCAGCAGAAGGCCTGTCTGTAAGCGGCAATTCGATAAGCTTTACGACTGTAGAAGGTTTTGATACTGTCGTATGCAATCTTCCTGACGGTAAATATACTCTTACTGAGACAACAACACCTTTCGGTTATAAGACCGCCGATCCTCAAACGATCGAGATCGAGAAGGGTGTCGTTAAGGATCCTGATGCTCTCGTCATGATCGATGAGATGTACCAGACCAATGTAACTATCAGCAAGCGTGATGCCGGAGGTCAGGAGATTGCCGGTGCGACACTTACTCTCACTTCAAATGACACCTCTGTTGATCTTAGTGCGCTCGGCGTTACTGCAAAGCAGGGAACAGAAACAGCTCTTGCTCTTTCAGTAAGCGGAAACACAGTAAGCTTCAAGACAAAGGAAGGCGTCAGCACGGTTATTGAGAATCTTCCTGACGGTACATATACCCTTGAAGAGACAAATGCGCCTTCCGGTTACAAGAGCGCAGCTTCTCAGACTATTACCATTGAGAAGGGTGTAGTTAAAGAGAATCAGCCGGTCATCATGATCGATGAGATGTATAAGACTGACATAGCAGTCAGCAAGCAGGATACAGCCGGCAATGAGATTGGCGGTGCCGTACTTAAGCTCACAGCTTCTGACAACACATTTGACCTTAGCGAACTCGGTGTTACTGCAACCCAGGGCACAGTCACAGCAAAGAATCTTTCAGTAAACGGCAACAGTGTTGTTTTCGAGACCATGGAAGACAGCAAGACTGTTATCAGGAATCTCCCTGACGGAACATATACTCTTGAAGAGACTACAGTTCCTTCCGGTTATCAGAAGGCTGATCCTATTACGATCGTTATCGAAAAGGGCGTTCTTACAAGTCCCGCATCCATCGTCATGGTCGACAAGATCAACCAAACTGATGTAACTGTCAAGAAGACCGACAGCGCAGGCAATTCTGTTGCGGGAGCAGGTCTTGCATTTACTGCTAATGACACATCAGTAGATTTTAATGAGCTCGGCGTTACGGCAACTCAGGGAACTGCAGCTGCAGACGGACTTGATGTCAACGGCAATACCGTAAGCTTCAAGACTAAGAAGGATGTTGACACTGTCATCAAGAATCTTCCTGACGGAACATATACTCTGTCAGAGAAAGTTGTTCCTGACGGCCTCGAAATGGCTGACCCTATAACTGTTACGATCAGGGATGGTGCAGTAGTTGGTTCTGCAACGATCACAATGATCGATGAGATCATTGCTACACCGACACCTACGAACACACCTACATCGACACCGACGAGCACACCTACGTCAACACCGACGAGCACGCCTACGTCGACACCGACGAGCACACCTACGTCAACGCCGACAAGCACGCCTACGTCGACACCGACGAGCACACCTACGTCGACACCGACGAGCACGCCTACGTCGACACCGACAAGCACACCTACGTCAACACCGACGAGCACGCCTACGTCGACACCGACAAGTACGCCTACGTCGACACCGACGAGTACACCTACATCGACACCGACAAGCACGCCGACGTCGACACCGACGAGTACACCTACATCGACACCTACAAGCACGCCGACGTCAACACCGACGAGCACGCCTACATTGACGCCGACGCCGGTTGTTACACCGACAAATACGCCTACGGCTACGCCGACACCTACACCTACAGCTGTAGTAACACCGACGAATACGCCGACAGCTACTCCGACGCCTACTTCTA
Organism: Oscillospiraceae bacterium; assembly: GCA_902764825.1. GTDB lineage: Bacteria > Bacillota > Clostridia > Saccharofermentanales > Saccharofermentanaceae > Saccharofermentans. The sequence goes on along the minus strand of CACWXL010000016.1, from coordinate 33,881 downwards.
CACCTACAAGTACGCCTACGAGTACACCTACAGTTACTCCGACCGGTGGTATTGTCGGGCCGACTCCTTCCGGATCGGTAACTCCGACGAACACGCCTACTTCGACGCCGACCAATACACCGACATCGACGCCTACAAGTACGCCTACGGCTACACCGACAACGACAGGTGGTGTAACACCTACCAATACGCCTACGGCTACACCGACGACTACAGGTGGATCGACTCCGACTAATACGCCGACTTCGACACCGACGTCAACACCTACAAGTACGCCTACGAGTACTCCTACAGTTACTCCGACAGGTGGTGTAGTCGGGCCGACTCCGTCCGGATCGGTAACTCCGACAAATACGCCGACTTCAACGCCGACGAATACGCCTACATCCACTCCGACGAGCACGCCTACGGCAACTCCGACGACAACGGGCGGTGTAACACCTACCAATACGCCTACGGCAACTCCGACGACAACGGGCGGTGTAACACCTACCAATACGCCTACGGCAACACCCACAACAACGGGCGGTGTAACACCTACGGATACTCCTACGGCAACACCTACGACAACGGGTGGTGTAACACCTACAGATACACCGACGGCAACACCTACCGGTTCTGTACCCGGACCCGGATTCGACATCAAGCTTTCAAAGCAGGATGTTGCAGGTAAGGAGATCGCAAAGGCAGAGCTTACGTTTACGAGCCTTGACGGATACGATCTCTCGGATGTCCAGGTAACTCAGGGCGGAAGCACTATTGTTCCGAGATTGTCTGCTGATAAGAAGTCCATTGCGTTCGATACTGTTGAAGGCCAGAGCACGATACTTAAGAACGTTAAGCCCGGACTGTATCAGTTGAAAGAGACTGTAACACCGGAGGCATACCTTACAGCCGATGCAATTACGTTTACGCTTAAGGATAACGGCGATACGGAGTGCAGAGGTGTAGTATCCGTTGCGGGTTCACCGATCGTTATGGTGGACAGGGCAGACCCGAATTACAAACAGAACGGCGGAACACCGCTTCCTGCAACCGGAGAAACGACCGGTAAGTATACGGTAATGGGTTATGTAATCCTTGCATTAGCGACAGCTTGCGCTGCAGGATTTGTAATCTACAGGACAAAGAAGAAAAAGACCTGATCTTTGTTTTCGAAAACTAAAAGGCAAATGAACCGCTCTTCACTCTGAGGAGCGGTTTTTCTTTGTGCATTATAGATAGTTAGTTATGACTAACTATAAGCTATAATCTTATTGGAGGTGTTGAATATGAATATTCAGATCGTTATAGGAATACTGATCCCGTTTGCAGGAACGTCCTTGGGCGCGGCGATGGTATTCTTTCTTAAGAATGAGATATCGGACAAACTTAAGCGCATTCTTACGGGTTTTGCTGCGGGTGTCATGGTTGCAGCTTCTTTCTGGAGCCTTTTGCAGCCGGCTTTGGAAAGCTCTGAACATATGGGCAGACTTGCCTTTTTGCCGGCAGCTATAGGATTCCTTATTGGTATCGGATTCCTGCTCCTGCTCGATGTTATTACGCCTCACATGCATATGAACAGTGAAGGAGAAGGACCGAGATCGACACTTAAGAGAACTACGAAGCTTATACTTGCGGTTACGCTCCATAACATCCCGGAGGGCATGGCCGTAGGTGTTGTATATGCAAACCTCGTTGCAGGAAGCAATCTTGTAAGTGCTGCAGGTGCTTTGGCATTGGCGATCGGTATTGCTATCCAGAATTTTCCTGAAGGAGCCATCGTGTCGATGCCTTTAAGGGGCGAAGGAATGTCCAAATCGAAGACGTTCTGGTACGGAGTCCTTTCAGGCGCAGTAGAACCGGTTGCAGCAGTAATAACCATATTTGCATTCAGTTTTGTAACGGCAACCCTTCCTTACATGCTCGCTTTTGCAGCCGGTGCCATGATGTACGTTGTCGTTGAGGAGCTTATACCTGAGATGAGTGAAGGCGAGCATTCCAACTGGGGAACGATTGCTTTCAGCATCGGATTTGTCGTCATGATGGTGCTTGATGTAGCACTCGGTTGATCGTTTGTTTTCGGGCAAACAGAGTGATAGAAATAATAAAGGTTGCCTCGATTGAGACAACCTTTTTAATTGGTGCGGCCGACGAGACTTGAACTCGTATGGAATTACCCACACGCCCCTCAAACGTGCGCGTCTGCCAGTTCCGCCACGGCCGCATATAACCGCTTGTGAGCAAGCCTTGTAATTATAAAGTTAGATGTATGGAGTGTCAAGTGCCAAAATGCAATTTCAAAAAAGTAAATTTTTACCCTTATATCTGTGGCTTTCTGCGCTCGTAATAGAACATGAACTGCTGCATTATCCCTGCCGTGTCAGGGTAAGGCGTGCAGTCGAAGTGTCCGTTGTAGTATCTGTCCTCGATCCGCTGTATCCAGACGTCCACAGGAAAGCGCCCTGTCCTCGCGAACGCGAAAAGCATTACACAGTTGGCAACCTTCGTTCCGACGCCGTACATGGCCGTCAGAGCCTTATAAAGGTCATCGTCAGAAAGTGCTGAGAGTGCTTCAGGGTCTAATTTGCCCGAGCAGAATTCCTCAGCGGCTCTTGCGATGTAAGGCGCTCTGTATCCGACGCCCGTGTTTTCGAGATCAGCGAACGGAAGAGCGTTGAGTTCTTCGGGTGTAGGGAAGGCATAGTATTCTTTCTCGAGAGGCGTAACGAATGGCTTATCGAGCTTTGGTGCTTTGATCTTCTTCCCGCAGAGCTTCGAGATTCGCTCGACGGATGTCGTTATCGACGGGATGGAGCGCCTCTGTGAGATTATGTAGCTTATCGTGGTCTCGAAAATATCCTGCTTTAAGATCCTTATGCCTTCGCCGAACTTTGCTGCGGCCATGAGGTATTCATCGTTTTTATCGATTGACTTTACGATCTTGCCGTAATCACGGCTCATGTCGAGATAAGGCTTCCAGATATCCTCGAATTCTTTCTCAGTGCAGGAGAAAGCAAATGTGTCTTTGGCTGTACGGGCGATCTGAAGATACCTGCCGAAAGCGACGAGCTCAACATGGGTATCGTCTATAACCTTTATCCTGAATGCCTGACCGGAATCTGCGACCTTGAGGAGGTCTAAGAAAGGTATCTTAACGGTTACCATTGTTCTTGTCACCCAGTTTGAAATAATTGCTCAAGGTGCACACGATAGCGCCGTTGTAGAGCTTTACGCGCTTGTCAGCCTTATGTCCCGTTGCTTCCTCGAAAGCATTCTCAGGCGTTATGACAGAGAGCCTTAAGCCCTTCTTGCAGAAACCGTTTTTTGTAAGGTAATTGCGGTCGATGAGCTTATAGATCTTTGCCGCGTCCTCAGGCGTCATGAGACGTCCGCCGTAAGGAGGATTCGTTATGACGAGCTGCCTGGGAAGGGAAGTGAGCTTCTCGAGATAATCCGGGAGCATCTTGGATGCGTCGCAGATCCTGAACTTTGTATGTGCACCGACACCTGCGGCCTCAGCGTTGCGTTTAGCAGATTCAATAGCTTTAGGGTCAATATCCGAACCGAAGAAATAGCAGTCGTCCATCGGCTCCGTATCTTCGTTGTCGAGGGCTTCCTGAAGCGCTCTCCTGTATGGCTCTTTGCCGATGTAAGGGAGATCTTCGTAAGCAAAATGACGGTCCCTTCCGGGCGCTATTCCGCACGCGGTCCTTGCTGCTTCGATAACGATAGTGCCTGATCCGCAGAAAGGATCGACAAGTGCCTCGTTGCCGTAAGGGCGGTATTTAGCGTATGTGAGCATTCCCGATGCCAGAGTCTCTCTTATAGGAGCTTCGTGCGTCAACGGCCTGTAGCCGCGCTTATGAAGTCCTGCGCCCGTTGTATCGATCATGAAGCGGCAAACGTCATTAACGATGCCGAACTGGATCTTAACCGTGCCCATCTCCTCATTCTCGCTGATCACAGTATCAGCCGATAGGCCTCTTGATATTGCAAGGCTCTCTGCGATCGCTTTCTTTGCGAGCTTTTGAAGTGCAGGGATGCCGTATAATTTTGATTTCCTAGAAAAACCGTTTATAACGAACGCCCAGCCTGCCGGAATGTAGTCAGACCATTTGATGGCTCTGGTGCCTTCGAAAAATGCATTGAAGTTCGTATCTGCATCATCTGAAGTTCCGCAGTTGAATTCGCCGGCTTCGAAAAAGATACGCTCTGCATGCTTTACCCACATATTGGCGCGGGCAACGTCATAAAAATCTCCCTCAAGCGTTACGACGCCGTCGCTTACTTCAATGCGTTCCTTGTCGTAACCCCTGTCCAGGAGGTCGCCTTTAGTCGGTGATTCAAGTCCGAATAATGTAGTAATGATAATTTTCATAAGAAGAATTATAACAAACCTTATATATATTAGTTAGCCTTGTTACGCGATAGGGGGCGACAGGACTCCGGGAACGGCTAGAAATCAAATTTTCTATATTTTTAGAAAATGTAATAAAAAATCGAAATTTCTTATTGACATATTGTACTGCTTTGTGGTTATAATAATCGGTTTGCAAACCGAAACACTTTGAAAGGTTAAAGATGGTGGTTTTATGAAGATGGAAACACCTAATGTAGGAGTGGTTCGTTTCAATGAATCAGATGTTATTGTAGCTAGTGGGAATCCGCGACCGGCACCGGCTCCGGCACTTCACAAAGCTACAGTCAGTGGCTTTGCTAATTCAGTTTCTGAAGATGGTGAAGTTACATTCAGGGGCGTAACATATAAAGACGCAGCTCCTTTGAATGAGGCGTTGGCTTCTCACGGACTGGCCGGATTGTTCCAGGGTTCTTTCCAGGGATACCAAATGGGATCAAAATTCACAACGGAAGACATGTTCATGCTTGATTCCATGTCTCAGTCTCTTTATGTTTCTAATGGAGACTATGTATGGAATGGAGATGCTTTTGTTCACCAGTAATAAGTGATTTTTCACTGATTTATTGTGATGTAAGAGTCGGTCAAAGAGACGATTTTGTATTTGCAGAATTATTAATTTAACAAAAGTGTGAATGTCCAGCAGTGTTAGCGATAATAACAAAATTTGTGTTAGTAATAATAACATTATTAAAATATTGAAAATTTTGTTGACACAACTTGTAACTTTATGTTATCGTAACCACGTTGGAAATTGAGAAACTTCTAGAAAATTAAGGAGAGAGTTTGATTATGACAATGAAAACACCCGAAATGGAAGTAGTTCGCTTCAATGAGAGCGATGTAATCGTAGCTAGCGGTGATACTCGTTTTGTTACATTTGGTGCATGGGGTATTGGTAACCAGGATAACTCATCTACAAAGGATGGCTGGGCAACATATACTCATGGTAATAACAGCTCAACATATAGCTATCAGGAGCTTGAGAATTTAGCTGATCAGAATTTCAACTCTGGTTCTACTTTTAAGCTTCAGAATGGTACTGCTACTACTTTAGCTGAATTGTTGAAAAATGATGCTAAAGATGCTGATTCACGTACATTTGATGGTAGTATCTTTAACGGCACATATAGAAGCACTGACAATGGTTTAACTTATTGGCAGTAATCTGTTCGATTTACATAATTAGTTTTTGCTGCTTGCAGCTGTGGGTACGGCTCACAGCTGCAAGTTTTTTTAGGAGGATTTAATGAGACTAGCAGTAGAGATGGCTGTAATGAATATGGATGGGGAGATCTCGGCTGTAGCTGTTGGTGAAGACAATGCCAAGTTTCATGGAATGCTGCGTTTAAACGAGGAGGCGTCTGATATTATCGCTATCCTGAATTTGAGTAGAGAAAAAGGTATCTCTTTCGATAATCTTGTTAAGTCACTTCAAACAAAATATACAGATTCAACTCCTGAGGAGATTGCTAAGTTTACAGAAGAATTTCTTGAAATACTTTATCAGGAAGGATTGCTTATAGCGTAATGACGACCTCTTACGGCGACGAACTAAAAAAGTCCGGCAAGATAATCTTCACGATCAAGGGCGTAAGTATGCGCCCTTTGTTTCGCACTGATGAAGATGCTATTCTCGTAGTTTCTTGTGATCCTGAAACGCTTAAAAACCTCGATATAGTACTATTCTATAGGGATCTTCCTTCTAAGGGAGAACAATATGTTCTACATAGAATCGTTGGAAAGCGCCGTGATGGTAAGTTCATAATCGCAGGCGATAACTGCATAGATTATGACATTGTTGATCCTAAAGACATTCTTGGTGTAGTAAAATCAGCACAGCGTGGCAACAAGCCTATTGAATTGTCAGGCTTTGGGTATGCGTTATATAAATATCTCTGGTGCAAGCCGTGGAGATTCAGATCTTTTATGGTTTTCATGCGAAACAAAATCATACGCTTTGGCAGTAAGATCAAAAGAGGCATAAAGAAGATATTTCACATAGGTAGATGATATGGAGTTTACAGTTAATCTCGCAGGAAAAAATATTGCGGTAAAGAGCCTCTTTGATGAGGTGTATGATTTTTGCCGTGATTATCTTACTGATAAGCCTGCTGACATAACTGTGACAGTTACGCCTGAAGATATCTTGTATGAGAAGAGAGTTAATGCTCGTGAGGCTCAGATAGAGGGTATCCCTGTTGTAGATTATCTGGATTCGTACCTTGAGACGCTTGCTGTGTACAGGAAGATTGCAACAAAGTTGTTGGATTACGATACTTTCCTTATGCATGGGGCTGTAGTTGCGGTGGGTGATAAGGCGTGGCTTTTTACTGCACCTTCAGGAACAGGTAAGACTACCCACATCAATCTGTGGCTTAAGAATATCCCCGGAAGTTATGTTGTAAATGGCGATAAACCGCTTATACATATTGGGGATGAGTGTACTGTTTACGGTACTCCGTGGGCAGGCAAGGAGAGAATGAACCGAAATACGGGAGTGAAGTTATGTGGGATCGTTTTTCTTAATCGAGGGAAAGATAACCATATCGAACAGGTCCCTATGTCACAGGTGCTTCCGGTTCTAATTCAGCAAAGTTACCGCCCCATTGATAAGACAGGGCTTGAGAAGACATTAGCACTTTTAACACGCCTTGGACGCAAGATTCCGATGTATCAGCTGTATTGCAATATGGATTCCGAAGCGGCATTTGTTGCATATAATGTTCTTAATGGTGCAGAGCATGAGTGAAAATAAAGAAAAGAAAATCAAATATACCGGTATTAACAAGCTGTTTCGGAACGATAACGTGCAGATCCTGCACGACAGTATGCGTGATGGTACTATCAAAGAATTTGTTGATGACTGGAAATGGATATTCAGCTTTTCTAAGAAATACCGCTGGATAGTTGTTTTCTATGCCTTTATCGGCATACTGAATTCAACAATGTCCATTGGCTCTGCATATATCGGGCGTATCCTAATCAATATCATCGTCGGGCAGCAGCAGGAAAAACTTTGGATACTTATTGCTGCCATGGTCGGAATGCTGATCCTGTCTCTTGTTTTCTCAAGTTTGAGCAGTTATATAAATGCGAGAATATCTATATATGTTAATAACGATATGCAGGCAAGCATTTTCGAACGCATCATGGATGCAAGATGGAAGGAATTGAGCGGTTATCCTAGCGGTGACCTGTTAAACCGTTTTAATGGCGATGTCGGCACGATTGCTTCCAATGCAATAAGCTGGATTCCTAACCTCATAGTTAATATTTATACGTTTATAGTAACGCTTGTCGTATTGTGGAGAATGGATTTTGGAATGGCGCTGATAGCATTCATATCCGCTCCGTTCTTGCTCGGATTAAGCAGATTCATTATGCGCAAGATGAAGGAATACAGGAAGCGTGTGCTTGAACTCAATTCTCAGATGATGAGCTTTGAGGTTGAGACTTTCTATAATTTTGAGATGATAAAGTCCTTTGGTATTTTTGGTTATTATTCGAAAAAACTTAAGGGCTGGCAGCAGAAGTACAAGGAGTTCAATCTCGATTACAACAAATTTCAGATCAAGTCGAATATCCTTTTGACACTTGTCTCAACGATCGTCTCTTCTGCGGCTTTTGCATACTGCCTTTACAGATTGTGGACAGGGCAGATAATGTACGGTGATATGACCTTCTTCCTTCAGCAGAGATCAGCGCTCTCTTCAAGGTTCAACAGCCTGGTGGGTACGATCCCCGGTATGATCAATTCCGCTGTATCTGCTCACAGAGTCAGGGAACTCATGGATCTTCCGAGAGAAGAGCATGATCCCGACAGAGTCACATATCTGGAAGAGCGCACTGGCAAGGGAATCAAGGTCCACGTCAATGATGTAACGTTCGGTTATGACGAACATGCCAATGTATATGAACATTCTGATCTTGAAGTATCTTCAGGCGAGATCGTTGCCATTATGGCTGAATCAGGCGGCGGTAAGACTACGCTTATACGTCTGCTCCTTGGAATGCTTGAACCTGACAGCGGTAAAGTAACCCTGCAGAGCGGATCAGGTGAAGAATTCCCTGTAAATTCCGACCTCAGAAAGTTCTTTGCGTATGTTCCTCAGGGTAATACTATGTTCTCCGGTACCATTGCTGAGAATATGCGTATGGTCAATGAAACTGCAACTGACGAGGACGTTATCAATGCGCTGAAGACAGCTTGCGCCTGGGATTTTGTTGAGCATCTTCCTGAAGGAATAAACAGCAAACTTGGCGAGCGTGGAAGGGGACTCTCTGAAGGTCAGGCGCAGAGAATTTCCATAGCAAGAGCCCTGCTCCGCAATTCGCCTATCCTTTTACTTGATGAGGCGACGAGTGCGTTAGACCGCGATACTGAAGAGCAGGTACTCCATAATATAATGTCAAGTCACCCGGACAGACTTATAATCCTGTCGACACACCGTCCTGCGGCGCTGAAGCTGTGTAACCACATCTATAAGATCAGCGGTGGAAAGATCTCGGAGACTACGATAGAAGATGCTCTTGAGATCCAGCGTGTATTAGCAGAAAGACAAGCGTCTTCTTCGCATGGCGTCAACTATGATAAACTTATTAAGCCGATGGCTCCTATGGGACCTCAAGAGGACAGCCCTGCAGACGGCAATGATGAAGGAGGATGGTGGAATTCATGATGCGCAATGATGTTGATCTGATAGAATTCAATTTTACGGGATATCTTCGCCTTATCCTTATGTTGTTTGTATGCTTCTGGGCTTTTGGGTGTCCTGAACCTTCAGGAATCGTTAAATCTTTAAGCGGATTCGCAATCCCAGCGTTCTTTGTCCTCTCCGGCTATTATGTTCTTGATAATAAAAGGGACGTCAGGATGGAGAAGACGCTCCGCAAGATAAAAAGAACTGCACTGTGCTTTGGTTTTGTATTCTTGTTCTATGTGGCAATCAATGTTGTTTTGATAATCATGCATTTTGAGAGCTTCACGTTCTCAAAGCGTATGCTATTCGAATTCTTAGTGCTGAATGTGTGGCCCTTTAAGATAGGTAATAATATCTGGTTCATTCAGGCTATGCTCTATGCTTATATCATCATCTTCATAGCGGATAAACTGAAATTGATGAAGTTCTACAAGATCTTTATCCCGATCCTTATAATTATAATGCTCCTCACCGGCGAGCTTTCGAGGACACTACGGTTTAATATCTTCGGATACCCGTATATTCCGGGTAACTGGCTTACGAGAGCGCTTCCGTATATCCTTATCGGAAGGCTGCTGCGCGAAAAGAAAAAACCATTAATGAAGATTCAATTCTGGAAGTATCTCATCGCTTTTGTAATAGGCGGAGTCCTCGTAATCGCGGAAATCTTTGGCTTAGTATGGTTTAATCGCCTTGGTTATGAGGGACATATGTTCGGATATGGCATCATGGCTGTTGCAGTGTGCGGACTTGCCATATCGATCCCGATAGAACGTCCCAACCGCATAATACATTTTGATTCCGCGATATCAGGTATTATCTATATTCTTATGAACCCGATTTATTACGGACTTTTTATATTACTTATTAGAGATCATCTGGATTTCATCAGATTATTAGGTGGTCTTACAGCATTCCTTATAAGCTTCCTGCTTGCTCTGATCTTGTGCGGCACGTTGCCCGGAAGGGTGTTCTTCACCAACTGGGATATGAGACTGGCGAATGCCGTTGAAGTGGACGATCTGGATGATTAACCGGTCTATATTTTTCTAATCCAGTAATGATCTGTAATCTGCGCCTGAAGTTAACCGCTTCAGGCGTTGTTTTTATTGGCATGAGGATACTGTCTGCATGCAAAAATCAATATACAATTTTTGCTATTTTGATATCTTTGTCAAATAGCCTTGTCAAGTAGCAATTTCGATTTTTGGGTGTGTTTCTCTCGTGGACACTTGCAATCGAACAAAGGTTCAAAAAGCCTGCAAACGCCTTAATTTATTGTGCTCCAGACTTTTGACGACATCTTGTAACTGTTTTGTAAGGAAACGGTAACAAAATGTCAAATTCAATAGATATAAGGGTTTCAGGTACTTTAGAAATCAAAGTATTTGTTTTTGTAGTTATAAACAAAGTTTTGAACATTATGAACATTTTTGTAGATTTGAAAACCAAGGTTTTTACAATGTAAAAAGCAAAACATGTTTCTATTTTTTGCTATCTTTAGTTATTTCCGGACGGCTCTAAACATATAAGCAACATGAAGTTTTATTTGTTATAATCAGTTCCTAAAGAATAATAATTATAGGGGGATATTATGTCTGAACTCCATGATATTGCCAAAGCCGCAAGAGAAGCATCTTACATCATGGCTTCTTTGGGGAGCGAGATTAAGAATAAGGCGCTCGCAAATGTAGCTTCCTGTCTTAAGGAATCGAAGGATGAGATTTTCGCTGCCAACAAGATCGACCTCGAAGAGGCAGAGAAGGCTAACCTTGAGACTCCTCTTATCAAGAGACTTAAGTTCAATGAAGATAAGCTTAATGACGTTGTCTCCGGCATCGAGAGCCTGATAGATCTTAACGATCCTGTAGGCAAGGTCACATTGAGGACCACATTGGACGATGGTCTTGAGCTTACCAGAGTTACATGCCCTATCGGTGTTATCGGCGTTATCTTCGAGAGCAGACCGGACGCGCTTGTTCAGATCGCATCCCTTTGTATTAAGAGCGGCAATGCCGTTTTCCTTAAGGGCGGTTCTGAGGCTATCAATACGAATAAGGCTTTAGCTTCCGTTATAAGCAAGGCAGGCATCGAAGCAGGTCTCCCTGAAGGCTGGCTCAATCTTCTGACACTGCGTTCTGAGATCGCAGATATGCTCAAGCTTGATGAATACATTGACCTCATCATTCCGAGAGGCTCTAATTCTTTCGTTCAGTACATCATGCAGAATACCAACATTGCTGTTCTTGGACATGCTGACGGTGTATGCCACACATATATCGATGCTGACGCAGATCCTTCGACGGCGCTGAAGGTTGCGATCGACGCCAAGACTCAATATGTATCTGTATGCAACGCTACGGAGACATTCCTGGTAAATGAGGAGCTGAAGGAGTCATTCCTTCCCAAGTTCATTAAGACTCTTCAGGAAGCAGGCGTTGAAGTGTTCGGTGATGATTATGTTGCTGACAAGTTTGGCGTCGAAAAGGCTGAAGAATGGCATCACGAGTATCTTGCAATGAAGTGTTCCGTAAAGATCGTTAAGGACGTAGACGAAGCGATCGCTCACATCAATCACTACGGTTCAGGCCACACGGACGCGATAATTACAGAGAACAAGGCTGCTGCAGAGCGCTTCATGACCATGGTAGATTCAGGAAGCGTTCTGGTAAACTGCTCCACGAGATTTGCTGACGGTTTCCGTTACGGATTCGGTGCCGAGGTAGGTATCGCGACTTCGAAGATCCACGCCAGAGGTCCTGTAGGACTTGAAGGACTCGTATCCTACAAGTACCGTCTCGTAGGCAACGGAGACATCGTGGGACCTTACTGTGACGGTTCAAAGAAGTTCAAGCACATCCATCACGAGATTTAATTAAGAAAAGAGGCAATAGATATGGTAGTTTCAATCGCATCAGATCACGCAGGTTATGAATTAAGACAGAAGGTTAAGAAGTACCTTGAGGAGAAGGGCTTTGAAGTTCTTGACGGCGGCGCTCCGAACGGAACGGATTCCTACTCTTACGTTGATGCAGGCATTAAGGTTGCAGAAGACGTATCAAGCGGCAAGGCTGAAAGAGGTATCGCCATCTGCGGTACCGGTATCGGAATCTCTCTTGTCTGCAACAAGTACAAGGGAATCAGATGCGCTCTCTGCACCAATGAATTTATGGCAAAGATGTCAAGACAGCATAACGATGCACAGATCCTTGCATTCGGTGAGCGTGTAGTCGGTCTGGGCGTTGCTTTGGGCATGATCGACGCATTCTTTGAAGAAGAGTTCGCTGGCGGACGTCATGCAACACGCGTAAACGGTATCAAAGAGATCGAGGAGAAGCATTTTAAGTAAGTTTTTGTTATCGTTTTTTGACTGCAAAACCTTAGGTTTCGATTAAGTTTATTTGATTAATGTAAAAGGCTCCGGAACATCCGGAGCTTTTGTTTTGCCCGGAAATGCCTAAAACAATGGGTTTCATGGCTTGCCGGCTTTTCGGGTAAATGTCAAATCATACCCGAAAGGTATAGTTATGCTCAAACTATTCGTATTTTATTTGCTTCGGGGTTAACGCTACAATTGCACTTGAAATCAATAAACGATAGTCAAAAAGCATTGAAGTATAACATCAATACTTTTTGGAAATAGTTTGAAGGAGGAGAGTTTATGGACACTAATTTAATCAGCAGCTTGATTGATGAAAAAGTCTTTGGCGTCTGGTTTTTGATCGGCGCGGCATTGGTTTTCTGGATGCAGGCTGGATTCGCGATGGTAGAGTGCGGCTTCGCGAGAGCGAAGAACGCAGGTAATATCATCATGAAGAACCTGATGGATTTCTGTATCGGTACAGTAGTATTTATCGCAATCGGTTTCGGTTTGTTCCTCGGCGAAGATATGCTCATGGGATTTATGGGTAAGCCGAACATCGATATCTTCACAAATTACGCAAGCTTTGACTGGTCAAACTTCGTATTCAACCTTGTTTTCTGTGCCACAACAGCAACTATCGTATCAGGTGCTATGGCAGAGAGAGTTAAGTTTATCTCTTATTGCGTATATTCAGCTGTTATCTCAGCTATCATTTATCCTATCGAAGCTCACTGGACATGGGGCGGCGGCTGGCTTTCACAGATCGGATTCCACGATTTTGCAGGTTCTAACTGTATCCACATGGTAGGTGGTATCTGCGCACTGATCGGTGCTGCAATCTTAGGACCCCGTATCGGTAAGTTCGTAAAGGATAAGTCAGGCAAGATCACTAAAGTTAATGCATTCCCCGGCCACAACATCCCTATGGGCGCTTTGGGTGTATTCATCCTCTGGCTCGGTTGGTACGGATTCAACGGCGCTGCCTGCACAGATATGGAACAGCTCGGTTCCGTTTTCGTAACAACAACAATCGCTCCTGCGATCGCAACAGTTGTCTGCATGATCTTCACATGGATCAAGTACGGTAAGCCCGATGTCTCCATGGCACTCAACGCTTCTCTTGCAGGACTTGTAGCAATCACAGCTCCATGCGACGTAACAGACGCTCTCGGCGCAACGATCATCGGTGCTGTCTCCGGCGTACTCGTAGTATTCGGTGTATGGTTCCTTGATAATGTAATCAGAGTTGATGACCCTGTCGGTGCAGTTGCAGTTCATATGTTCAACGGTATCTGGGGCGTAATTGCAGTAGGTCTTTTCGCTACAGACACAGCTCCTGCTTATGCTATCGCTGATGCAGCAGGCAACAAGATGGTTGGTCTCTTCTATGGCGGCGGCGTCAAGCTCCTCGGAATTCAGCTCTTAGGTATGGGTGCTACAGCAGCTTGGACAGCAATCACGATCACGATCACATTCCTCGTTATCAAGGCAATCCTTGGTCTCAGAGTTTCTGAAGAAGAAGAACTCACAGGTTTGGATTCTACAGAGCATGGTCTCGCAAGTGCTTACTCCGGCTTCTCCCTCATGGACGTTTCAGGCGCTATGATGGAAGAAAACGAGAACACAGACCTCGGTACACCTGATTATTCTGAGGCTTCTGAAGCTCAGAAGAATGCAGCAATCAAGGTTGCAGTTGCTCCTGAGATTGACACAGGTATGCATAAGGTTGTTATTATCGCTAAGCTTTCACGTTATGACAAGCTCAGAAAGGCCATGAATGATCTCGGTGTAACCGGTATGACAGTTACTCAGGTCATGGGCTGCGGCATCCAGAAGGGTGCCGGTGAGAAGTACAGAGGTGTCGAGGTAGACGCAACGCTCCTGCCTAAGATCAAGGTTGAAGTTGTCGTATCCAAGATCCCTGTAGATAAGGTTATCGAGAAGGCTAAGGAAGTTCTTTATACAGGACATATCGGTGACGGTAAGATCTTCGTTTACAACGTAGGCAAGGTCGTTAAGATCCGTACCGGTGAAGAAGATTACGCAGCATTACAGGACGTAGAGTAACAGACAAGAACTTTGGTTCTCATATTCAACCCTTTAAAGCTTCCCCGGGGCGCTTAGGCTCCGGGGAATTCTTTAGGAGAAAAAGATACTATGATTACTTTAAATGACTATTTATATTCAGGCGATACTGTACTGAAGATCCTTCTGCGGTATTCTTCAGACTTAAGGCTCGAATCCATAGGGACCCGTAATTCAGTGGATCTGGCGCACAGCAATTTCCTCATACAGATCATTGAACTTCTTGAGCATACGGATTTCCTTACTTCACAGTCCCAGAGGATCAAGGAATTCTACCTTTACATGACGCAAGAATACCCGTTCCTGGCCTTTACGTTCAAGGGAAGGATCAAGTCGCTGATCCGCGCCGAAGAGAAGTTCAACGGTTATATCCTGGAATACATCTACAATTACTATAAGGAGCACGGAACATACCCTACTGAGGCCCAGGTAAAGAACAATCTTAACTGTTTCAGGGATCTGATCGCCTACAGGATAGTTATTTCGCTCCCGTTGTGCCATGTCGCGAAAGAAGAGGATCTTGAGTCACAAGAGATAAGGATTCTTTATGAGATAGCAAATTCACTGCCGGGATTCCTTGAAGTAAGGGGCTTTACGCCTGAGCTTTCAGGGTATCCGGATGAATTCAATTCGCCTGTTTTAGGTGAGAATGTCCGTTCTTATTACAGGGATTATGTTTATACGCCGCGCCTTTCGGGCTACAGGTCGATGCATATAACGCTTTACGATAACCAGGCAAGGTGTTTTACCGAGATGCAGCTTAGGACAAAGGATATGGACGACTATGCGGAAATCGGTGAGGCTAATCATTTCGGATATGAGAAGAGCCAGGAGGAGAACCGCAGCAAGAGGGACATTATTCCTGAGGGGGAGTGCAGGATATTCGATGAAGCGTATAAGCGCCTGATAATGCTGCAGGAGCTCGACCTGTCAGAAATCAAGGTAAATATGTTCAAAGCCTATAATAATCACTTGATTAACGACGGCTGCGGACTGTTCAGAGGCAGGCAGATCTTGCCTTTCGAGCACTTATCCAGATTCCAGAATGATGAAATCTGATCTATTATTTGTTGAAATACAGGGAGAGACTTAATGGAGCTTTTAAACGGAAGACCATCTGATTGCAGGAACAGGCTCGAAAGGGAGGTCAGGACGTATGATCTTCTCGATGAGCTGGGGATCCATTATCAGAGAACGGATCACAGAGCCACTGATACTATGGCGGAATGCAACGAAATAGACGCTGTGCTTGGTGTGGTCATATGCAAGAATCTCTTCCTTTGCAATAAGCAGGAAACTAAGTTCTATCTTCTCATGATGCCGGGAGATAAGGTTTTCAAGACCAGTGAAGTCTCACATCAGATCGGCTCGACCAGACTGTCTTTTGCGTCTCCTGAGAACATGTATAAATATCTTGGCCTGGCGCCCGGCTCGGTGAGCATAATGGGGCTTATGAACGACCGCAGTAAGTCCGTACAGCTTCTTATAGACGAAGATGTGCTGAAAGATGAATATTTAGGCTGTCATCCGTGCGTAAACACTTCCAGCCTGAAGATAAAGACCTCGGATATTGTTCAGAAGTTCCTGCCGGCCACCGGGCATGCTTATACGGTGGTGCATTTACCGGGCTGAAAGTAAATTGTACAAATTTGACTAAAAGTTAGGTTTTAAAATACGGGTTGTTACTATTAATATAATTAATATTAGATGACACAAAAGTCTTTTAGGCGTAAAATGTCTTTATTCGAAAAAAGGGGCAGGCGACAGATCTTATGATTATGGCACTAATTATGGCCGGTTCTTGGCTTTCAGAGTTCTTTGCAGCGTTTGCGGAGAAGTTTGCCGAGCGCTTCAGCTCGAATAAGGATATCGGAGCTGAGATCAGCGAAGCCATTATGCAGGTGCAGATGTACTTCAATGTCGGAGACTATAAGCTCCTTATCACTGACGCGATCATTGTTACCTGGGTAGCCGTTATTGCCATCCTTATCGTTGTAGGCATCCTTGCAGGCAAGCCTTCAAAGGACTTGAAGCTCACAAAGGGCCAGGCTCTGCTCGTATCCCTTACTGAACTCGTTATTACTACAGCCATGAGCTTCGGCATGAACCGCAAGCAGGCTGAGGAAGTTACGCCCATGATAATGACATTCGGTCTTGTTATCACGGCGTGCAACTCCATTTCATATCTGCATCTCCCGCCGCCGGCAAAGAATATCGCTTTTGCGATCGGCTGCGCTCTTGCGGCTATCATCTACGTAATCGTCATGACATTCAAGTTCGTAGGTGCCAAGGGCTTCTGGATCACGCTTACGACACCTATCCCGATCATGATCCCTTTCAAGCTCTTAGACTATGTAGTAAAGCCCTTATCGCTTTCACTCCGTTTGTTCGGTAACGTTTTCGCGGCATTCATATTCATGGAATTCCTCTCGATCTCCGTACCTTTGATCCTGCCGGGCGTTGCAGGTCTCTGGTTCGATATCATCGACGGAATCATCCAGGCAGTAGTTTTCTCTTACCTCACGATGTCATACATCGGCGAGAATGTTGAGACTGTAAACGAGTATAACGAGCATCCCGAGGAGCACGCGAAAAAGAAGAAAACCAAGAAGTCAAAGGCCGTAGCGGCTTGACGATATAAAGACTGATTATATTTTAGGAGGAAAATATATGAACGGATTAATTATTGCAGCTTTACCTATCATCGCTGCACTGGAGACAAGAGGAATCGCAGCAATCGCAGCAGCAGTTGCAATCTCCTGCGGTGCTTTCGCTTCAACATTTGCCATGGGCAAGGCAGCAAGCACAGCTCTTGAGGCAGGTGCAAGACAGCCTGAGGTCATCTCCAAGCTCCAGACAATGCTTCTCCTTTCCATCGTCTTCATCGAGTCAATCGGTATCTATTCACTCGTTGTCGCATTCCTTTTAATCTTCACAGTCCAGTAAAAAGGGAAGATTACCTAGTTTAAGGGAGCAAACAGTATGTCATATTTACCGATGCTGCTATTGGAGGCAGAAGAGTCCAATCTCTTTTCGCCCGATCAGTTTGCAGGATATGCCGTAACAGCTGTAATTACGATATTCAACATTTTGCTTGTATTCATCGTTTTCAGAGTGTTCGCATACAAGAAGATATTAAAGCTCATCCACGACCGTCAGCAGGCGCTTGACGCAGAGCTTGATGCTGCAAAGAAGGCCAAGGAAGAAGCCCAGGCTATAGTTGATTCATCCAAGGAGACTATAGATGAGGCTAAACGCAAGGGCTCCGAGATCGTCGAAGAGGCCAGGGCCACAGCAGATAAGCAGAGCAAACAGGTCATCGATCAGGCAAATAACGAGGCTCAGCAGATCATAGAGAGAGCCGAGGAAGATGCCGCAAGAATGAAGCGCAACGCTTTCGAGACCATGAAGGATGACATTGCAGATCTTTCCGTTCAGATCGCAGGTCACATCATCGCAGATGCAGTATCCAAGGATGAACTTAGAAAATCCGCTGCAAAGCACACAGAAGAGATCCTCGACAAAGAGGTAGCAAAGAGTGAGTAATCCTACTTCTGACAATAAAGAAACAAAGAGCAGAGCAAAAGGTCCGTCCTTAAGGATCGAGACTGCCGGTGATATCCCTGAGGAAAGACTTGCCAGGGTAGCGGCAAAGTTTGCCGAAGTAAATGAGATCGAAGAATACCGTCTCATTATCGAGCAGCGTGACGACCTCATCGGCGGCTTTATCGTTTATTTCCAGGGAAGCCGTTACGACTATTCCATCAAGGGACAGCTCAGCCGTATCGGTTCGTTCATGAAGCAGACCAGATCTTTTGAAGCACCCGTTGACGGTGACGTTACTAAGGCTGCTTATACCAAAGAGGAATTTCCTTCAACAAAGATCAAGGAAGACCTTGAAGACGCGCTCGACAGATTCCCTGAGTCACATAAGATCAGTATCGATGATATTGAGATCCGTGATCTTACTGACGCGCAGCTCGATAAGCGCATTGAAGACGCGTTCCTTTTCCAGGAGCACAGAGACGAGGTAGGTAAGGTAGCTTCGATCTCTGACGGTGTTGCTTCCGTTACCGGTCTTAAGAACTGCATGCTCAACGAGCTCATCTATTTCGCATCCGGCGCCACGGGAATTGCGATGAATCTTGAGAAGACCAAGGTCGGCGTAGTACTCCTTACGGGCGAAGATACCGTTGTCGAGAGCATGAGCTGCAAGCGTACCATGACCACATGCTCGGTTCCTGTCGGCATGGGTCTTTTAGGAAGAGTTGTAGATGCTCTTGGTCATCCGATCGATGGCAAGGGCGTCATCAGATATACAGAGGAAAGACCTGTCGAGTCACCCGCTCCGACGATCATTGAGAGAGCACCTGTCGATACCCCTTTATTTACGGGTATCACCGCTATTGACGCGCTTACTCCTATCGGAAGAGGCCAGAGAGAGCTCATCATCGGCGACCGTCAGACAGGAAAGACTTCTATCGCACTTGATGCCATCATAAACCAGAAGAACGAAGACGTTATCTGCGTCTATGTTCCTATCGGCCAGAAGATGGCTAATATCGTTGCAACAGCAGGCCTTCTCGAGAAGCACGGCGCAATGGATTACACTGTAATCGTTGCAGCTTCGGCTTCAGAGTCAGCCGCAATGCAGTACATCGCACCTTTCGCCGCATGCGCTATCGCTGAGAAGTTCATGTACGACTATCATAAGGACGTACTGATCGTTTACGATGACCTCTCCAAGCACGCACAGGCATACAGAGCGATCTCCTTGCTTCTTAGAAGACCTCCGGGAAGAGAAGCTTATCCGGGCGACGTCTTCTATCTCCATTCAAGACTTCTGGAGAGATCCGCAAGACTTTCAGAAGAGCTTGGCGGAGGCTCCATTACAGCGCTTCCTATCGTAGAGACACAGGGTAACGATATCTCGGCTTATATCCCGACGAACGTTATCTCCATTACTGACGGTCAGATCTATCTGTCACCCGAGTTGTTCTTCTCCGGCCAGAGACCTGCCGTAAACGTAGGTCTTTCAGTATCCCGTGTAGGCGGCGCAGCACAGACCAAGGCAGTAAAGAAGGTCGCAGGACCTCTCAGAATCTCACTGGCACAGGCACGTGAGATGGCATCCTTCTCGCAGTTCGGTTCTGACTTAGACGAGAATACACAGCTCCAGATCAAGCGTGGTACTGTCCTTAACGAAGTATTGAAGCAGGAGAGATTCTCACCTCTGACGATGGCTTCCGAAGTCGTACTCCTTTACTGTGCGACTACGGACAAGTTCAATTTCCTTGCTACGGAAGACATATTTGAGTTCTATACAGAGCTTATGAGTGAGATCAAGCTCCGCCATCCGAATATCTTTGAAGAACTTACCGACGGCAAGGTATTGACCGACGAGATCAAAGCGGAGATCGATACCGCATACAACGAGTATAAGGAAGCATTCCTCAGGGATCACGAGGAGTACGTAGAGGACTACTGATCTTATGGAGAGCT
This sequence comes from Oscillospiraceae bacterium, assembly GCA_902764825.1. Lineage (GTDB taxonomy): Bacteria > Bacillota > Clostridia > Saccharofermentanales > Saccharofermentanaceae > Saccharofermentans. The sequence continues at coordinate 13,828 of CACWXL010000016.1, read as the reverse complement.
TTTCTGCAATCAAGAAAAGAATGAAGAGCGTCAATGACATTAGTCAGATGACTAATGCGATGCAGCTTGTCTCGAGCGCGAAAATGAGACGCTCCCAGCTCCTCCACGAATCCATGTATCCGTTCTTCCTTTTCTGCGTTGAGTCAATGCAGGAAATGATCCGCAACAATGAGCATCTCGATAACCCGTTCTTTATGCTTGAACAGAAGCATGAAGGCGAGACCTGGAAGATCGGTTATTATGTACTCTCAGGCGACCAGGGCCTCGCAGGTGCTTACAACAATAACATGGTAAAGATCACCGAAGATCACATAAGACAGAAGATCATGGAGAATACGCAGAAGAATATCTCCACGACTTATGAACTCAATGTTTTCGGGCGCCTGGCAAGAGAAAAACTTGCAAGGTTCGGATATAACGTCAATACATCGTTCTCGTTCCCTATCTCGGAACCCACTTACAATGACGCACGACAGGTTAGTGCGATCATGAGGAACAGATTTTTAAAAGATGACTTTGATCTCGTGTATCTTCTTTACACCCGTATGGAGTCATCGGTAAAGATGGAACCTGTTGCGTTAAGACTTTTGCCGGTAGATCCCAAGTCGATCTCGATGCTCCTGCCGAAGGACGTATCAGATGCCGGCATGGCTATCCAGAGAGGTAATGAATTAGAGTATTTCCCGAATTCCGATGCGGTATTCAACTACCTTATCGATACATATACGAACGCGATGGTATTCGGCGCGATGGTCGATGCTTTTGCAAGCGAGCAGACAGCAAGACTCACCGCCATGGAGAATGCAACGGACAACGCCGAAGAAATGATGAAAAAACTTGAGCTCATGAGCAACCGTGCCCGTCAGGCAAAGATCACGACGGAACTTACGGAGATCGTAAACGGTGCCCAGCAGGCAGAGAAGATGTGAGGATTAGAAAATGGCATACGGCAAGGTAATACAGATTATAGGACCTGTAATCGACTGCGAATTCGCTAAAGGCGAGATCCCGAAGATCAACGAAGCTATAAGGATCATGAGAAATGCTCCTGTTGTTGCGCCTGAACAGGACCCCGCATTCGATCCCGAAGCACTCAAGGGTGACAATGATGTATACTGCGAAGTCCTTCAGCAGAGGGGCTCCGGCGTCGTAAGATGCGTATCATTCAATCCGACGGAAGGTCTTACGAGAGGACTCGTTTGCGAGTCTTTCGGATCTTCCATCAAAGTCCCGGTAGGCGAGAACATCACAGGAAGACTTTTCGATGCCATCGGCCACCCGATCGACAATAAAGGTGATGTAAATGCCGATGCATTCTGGCCTATCCACAGACATGCTCCTTCGTTTACAGAGCAGTATCCTGCAGAGACAATGCTCGAGACAGGTATCAAGGTCATAGACCTTCTCGTACCTTTCTCAAGAGGCGGTAAGATCGGTCTGTTCGGAGGTGCCGGCGTAGGTAAGACAGTCCTTATCCTTGAGCTCATCCGCAACATCGCAAGTGAGCATGGCGGATATTCAGTATTTACAGGTGTCGGCGAGCGTTCACGTGAAGGTAACGACCTCTGGAACGAGATGAAGCAGTCCGGCGTTCTTGATAAGACTATCATGGTATTCGGTCAGATGAACGAGACATCGGGTGCGAGAATGAGAGCGCCTCTTACAGGTCTTACGATGGCTGAATACTTAAGAGATGAGAAGCACAGAGACGTGCTCTTATTCATCGACAACATCTACAGATTCGTTCAGGCAGGTTCTGAGGTATCAGCGCTTCTTGGCCGTATTCCTTCAGCCGTAGGTTACCAGCCGACACTTACCGGAGAAGTAGGCGAACTTCAGGAAAGGATCACATCCACAAGAAACGGATCCATCACATCCATTCAGGCCGTTTACGTTCCTGCAGACGATATTACTGACCCGGCACCTGCCACGACGTTTGCCCACCTTGATGCGAACATCGTATTGTCCCGTGCGGTAGTTGAGCTCGGTATCTATCCTGCGGTAGATCCTCTTGAATCTTCTTCAAGAGTCCTCACGGAAGAAGTCGTAGGTTCTGAGCATTACCACGTTGCACGTAAGGTTCAGGAGATGCTCCAGCGTTATAAGGAACTCCAGGACATCATTGCGATCCTCGGTATGGAAGAACTCTCAGAATCAGACAGACTCATGGTATCCCGTGCCCGTAAGGTCCAGAGATACCTGTCGCAGCCTTTCTTCGTTACGGCTGATTCCACAGGTTTTGAACCCAGATATGTACCTGTAGAAGAGACTGTAAAAGCTTTTGGAGAACTGATCTCCGGTTCATTGGATCACATCCCCGAGCAGTGCTTCTTCATGAAGGGCGGTCTCGACGACGTTCTTAAGGCATACAAGGAAACCACATAAGTAAAGCGATATGGCAGACCACGTATCTCACAAGATCAACCTCCTTATAGTTACCCCTTATGAAGATTTCTTCGAGGGTCAGGTTGACAGCGTCCGTATTCCCACGAGCGACGGTGAGTTCGGTTTCATGGCAGGCCACACACCCTTTGTAGCTGCCTTGGAGCCCGGTGCATGTGCGCTTACGACCAACGGCGAGACAAGGTACTGCATGGTCACTGAAGGCTATTGCGAGATTAACGGCATGCTTGCGCTTATCATCTGCAACTCAGCAGAATGGCCCGAAAACATGCGTCTTAGAAGGATCGTTACCGCTTATAACAATGCGTTAGAAGAGATAAAGACTCATGTCGATAAGAACGGCAGACCAGTATTCTCCGAAGACAGCGTTGCTAAAGGAAAGCGTGCACTTGCGAGAATGAAGTTCATCGAGCGTTATGGTACTGATGATCAGAGAGAGCGCCTTGCAGGATACAAGAAGACAGATTTCCCTGACGGAAAAATGCCGAGACTGCAGTAAGGATAGTTATATAACAAACGTATAGTTTTCCTTTTCGACCGTTTTTGTTTCTGTGTACAATACGACTATTTCACTTGCAGGTATACCTTCGTTTTTTCTTAGTGATTCAGCAAATGTTTTTATAACAAATGATTCATATTGTTCACTGCTGTAATCAGGATAAGCAAAATACATATAATCCGAAGTGATATTTCGATAAACAGGTTCTCCGTCGTAATCGTAAGATTTGGTCTTATTCTGGTTCTCATTCTTTATCATTTCTGAAAATACAGATGGAGATTTATAGTCGTGAAAAAAGAAATCCCGACCATCTGAGGATTCATAATTTGTTACATCACTCATCAGAAAATATCCGCGTTTAATAAAATCTCCAGAGGGAAGATCATTTAGTTTGGCCTTTTTCAGTGAGGTTAGAACCATTTTGGTTTTGTTTCTATTGACATTACTCTCGTAATCGAATTCTTTATGGAGCTCTTCACTTGCTTCTGAATCCTTGACGTCAGTAAAGATGCATTTATCTTGAATCTTTCCGAATACACTTGAGTTGATTGATCTAAGTTTTCCTTTGCTGTCATAAGGGCCTAGCGGAAAAATCTTATCATCCTTCATGTACCCTAAAAAGTAGTTGTAACAGGTGCTCATAATTATTCCTCCACTTTTTATTTGTATTAATTTGTTGTTCCAAACCTGAACTCTATATCTCCAAATGCTATCTTCTGTCCGGATTTGATTTCATATGATCTGCCGTTTTCAACCGGAGAATCTTCTATGTATGTTTTACCTGAACCCTTTGCGGCTTCTAAGTAGAAAGATCCGTTTGTCTGTCTTATCACTGCATGAAGAGGTGCGATACCTTGTTCATCCAGAACTATATCCGACAGGAAACAGTCAGAACCTATAGTCGTCTTATCAAGATAGAGCGTGTAGTTGCTGTTTATTTTGTCATTGTCCGAGAGCAATGTAAGTCTTCCCGTAATAAGTGGCTTATAAAGGTCTAATGCATAATCGGTTCCGCTCTCAGATGAGCTGTCGTCAGATTGAGAGATCACAGGGTTATCCGAGAACAGGATCGAGCTTCTCTGTCTTGATTGTTCCTGCGATTCTGTTTTTCTGATTCTTGCTTTTGTCTTCTTCTGATTCAGCATCGTGGTTATGAATATGATCACGGAAAGCAAGTAAAACAGTATGCAGGGAAGAGGCATCTTAAAGAGCAGCGAAAGCACTGAAAGTACTGAAGAAAGAGCTGCGATGAGAAGGTCCTTCTCGCTTTTTGAAAGATTCCTGATTGCTGAAGGAAGTCCTTTTGCAACAGGTGTTTTCTTGCTCTGAATATTCACGGATACGGGATCATCTTCGCCATCGCCTCTAATGAGTCCTGCTATCTTTAAGAACATCTCTTCGTTGTTTTCTTTTACGCTGTATACCAATGCGTTTTTCTCATCATCGGTAATGATGCTCTTGAAGAAATCACAGTTAAGGAGTTCTTCAAGGCGTGAAGCGCCCAATGAAGATATGCAGAGATCTTCGGGATGGCTTTTTACCGGAAGACAGCACATCTTAACTGAGATGCCTTCGGGATCGGTAAAGATCATGTTAGGATCGAGTACTAAACATGACGGGGAGATAAGGTTATCAAGGAGTTTGGCGAATGCATAAAAAAGGTCCCCGACAGATCTGCGCCTTAAACTCAGGTTCTTATTATCTTTCTTGTGTGAGGTCGTTTTCCTGCCCGGAGAAAATACGGAAAACTCCGGGTCTGTAAGCTGCAAATATCCTGAGAATTCAAAACTGCACATTGCTCCCGATCCGAAAAGATCGGTAACAGGCTTAAGATAGAAGTCTGACTTGTTTCCGGCAATTACCTCTTCGGCATAAGCGCATATTTTATCCGGACTGTCCAGCCTCTCTATAGCGTAGTATCCGTAGGGTCCCTTCTTGATCTGCATTTTTATGATCCTTTACAAATAACTCAAAAACTCGTTTTTACAGGTGAGGATTCAGAAAGCGGATGCTATCTTTGAATCGTCAAAACAGAAGTCCATTACCTTTTCTCCATATTCCGTAAGACCGGTCCTGAAGAGCAGGGCCAATGCTACGAGCACCGCGATGATGATCACTATTTCAACGGTTCCCATACCTTTCTTATTCCAACGTTTCTTTGTCTGTCGCATAGCCTTTTCCTCCTTTATATGCCGAGTGAGATAATTGCGGGTGTCATTGCGACCATCAGGACGCTTATGAAATCAAGCGTCATGGGGATGATCATTCCTAGAGCTTCACGTTCCTGTCTTTTGCGTGATGCATTTCTGCATAAGTTCCAGCATGCCTGGGACTGCAGATTAAGCATATTCAGTACTTCAGAAGTGCCGAGCCTGCCGTATCTTGCCACGAGGAGCAGTGCTGCCTGCGCTTCCGGGATCTGTATCCTTAACGAGAATTTCTCGATCGCGTCTGAAGCGGGTATGCCGCTTAAGATCATTGCTCTCAAGTTCTTTATCTCAAGCGATAAGCTCTTGTTCTCATCGAATGCCTTAGCGCAAATTGATATTGCTTTTGGCAGCTGCATTCCCGATTCCAGAAGTGTCGAAATAAGGCACAGGAACAACGGAATGTCACTCATAAGATCCTCTCTTTTGCGCTCAACATCAGACCTGATCTCAAATCCGCCAAGTAACAATAATGCGGCCGTTAAAAAGAGCGCAAAGAGAGGGTTCTTACCAAGTGTTATGAGTATTGAAGCTGACAAGGCCAGGAATACCGTTCCTGTCAAAAGCTGCTTTTTAAGATACTGTTCATAAGTGTAATCCGGGTTTACCGAGAGTTCGTTAAAGAGTTCGTGCCTGGCAGTAATGAAGCTGGCGGGGAAGATCTTTTTTACGAGCCTTGTAAGAGGCGTGCTGTAAGCTTTTCCTGAAGTCAGATTTACCGCCAGTTCGGATTTATAAGCCTTTCTTCCGTGTTCATGTGACATGAACTTTAAAAGCATCGCACATGCTATCGTGCATACGCCGAATGCTAACGCCAGAAGGAATGAACCGGTCCTTGTATTCCTTGCCATATCAAGATATTCGCGGCTCATGTAATTAAGCGCAAATGTAACGCCAAAAGGCATTGCACAGAGAATGGCCGCCTCGGCATTTTTGCCGGCATTGGATGCCGCGATCTCTCCTTGAACCGCATTAAGTTCAGACAGCATCTGACAAGAACTTCTCAATATGGAAAGACTGTTGTTGCCGATCTCTCCTGATATGGCAAGGGCATGGAATACCGGAACTGTCTCAGGAAATGCTATCTGCTTTGCGAATGTATTCAGAGATTCTTCAAGGCTTACATGAAGCTTTAAGTTGTTCTCAAGATTGATCAGAGGCTTTAACAGCATTGAACGTCTGCCGAATGTCCTCTCGATAACGGGTCTTATCAGAAGAAGTGATTTCTCGATGGAATATCCGCTCGACACACTTGTGGTGAGCACCTGAAGAAGGACCAGAAGCTGGGTCCTCATGTGCCTGTAGTTATTCGAGTAGATCTTCTTCATCGCTTCTTTCCAGGGAAATATGCTGAGCGCAACAGCGAGGATCAGTCTTACTGTTTCAGAACTGATGAAAAGGCCGGACGCAAAGTATACAACGGCAACAAAGACCGGATATACCCAGATGGTCTTTGCAAGGAAAACTGCGAAGGGATGACTGCTCTTACGCACGGTAAGCCATCGCTCTTTTGATATCTTCATCGCTTGCGATACGTTCAAGTCCGTCACCTCCTTTGTTTCTGTATAGTGTCTTAAGTCTGTATTCGTGATCCTGAGGCGGCATTACCTCGCAGATCTCATCTATGTATCTTTTGCCTTCACGGCTTCTCATTATGTGAAGGACTATGTTTATTCCCATCGATACCTGTGACAGGATCGCATCGTAGGGGAGAGATGACCCTGACATTATCATGGCCGTAAGCCTCTCCATCATCTCGAAGCAGGAGTTGCTGTGCCCCGTGCTCATGGAACCCGGGTGTCCGCTTGTTAAGCAGGACAGGAGATCAGCGCTTTCCTTGCCTCTCACTTCGCCTACTATGATGCGGTCAGGTCTCATTCGAAGAGACGCCCTGATCATCATTCCTATGTTTACTTCTCCGGTGCCGTCAGGACCCGGGAGCCTTCCTTCCATCTGGACCAGATTGTCGATCCCCTGAAGCTTTAATTCAGCTGAATCCTCTATGGTTACGATCCTTTCATTCTTCGGTATGAAGTTCGACAGGGAGTTCAGGAACGTCGTCTTTCCGCTCCCTGTGCCGCCGCATATGAAGATGGTCCTTTTATTCCTTACGCACTCTGCAAGAAACCTTGCAGCATCTTCGCTTATGAAGTCCTGTCTTATGAGCGTTACGATGTCGTGCGTGATGCCCGTAAACTTTCTTATCGTTACTGTAGTTTCTCTTGATATCGGAGGCAGGACAGCGTTTGCTCTGGAGCCGTCGGGAAGTCTTAAGTCGGCAATTGGATTAGCTTCGTTAAGAGGTCTGTTCTGGTTCGCGAAAAAGCATGAGATGCATGTCTTAAGCGACTCCTCATCGCGGAAAGACAGATTGGATTTGTAGAGCTTTCCGCCGCGCTCGAAAAAGATCTTATATGGTCCGTTGACCATGATCTCCGTGACCGAAGGATCTTCCATCAAAGGCTCGATGACATCAAGGCGTCTTAACGAGTTGAATACCATCTGGGCCATTTCGCGTTTCTGGTCAAGATTCATCTTGTAGGAAGGATTATCGGATATGACGTCGGATATTATCTCCCTGAGCTTCTCGTCAGACGGGTCTGTCTCACCTGATATTGCATTCAGAACGCAGTACGTGATCTGCTCCTTGATGTCTGCAGGATCTGTCTTGACCTGATTCATACGGCTTGTCTCCCTGGACTTAACCTGTAATCGAGAATGCCCGGATCCTTAATGTCATCGGCGTAGAAGACGAAGATCCTTTCTCTTCCGAGAGCCTTTGTAAGCTGCGCGATAAGATCTTTGGAGCCTATGTCTTCACCTGCATTTATGGCGGGCAGCAGAATGGTTACATGGTCGCAGCTGCTCAGAAGTTCAGGAAGATCATTCGACCTGAAGCCTTCGACGACTGCAACGACATTCACGAATCTCCTGTTTGAGTGTGCGAGATTTGCCGCATGGTTTATCAGGGCCATGGAACGGGATACGCCGATGTCGTAGACGTCATCGTTATTCATGCAGCTTCCCGGCGTAAGGAACCCGGAATCATCCATGTTGCAGTACTTGAGGATGTCTTCAGGTTCGAACTTCTTGGATCTGCATGCTTCCAGAAGAGACGTCATGTTAGACCCTGCCGGAGATCTCCACAAAGACCTGATCTTGCTCGTGAAATCCAGCCGGATGTTAAAGTCCGCACCCGAGAGGTCATGTCCTAAGCTGCATATGTATCTGTCTCTTACATCCGAGTAGACGAACGGAATGACGGCGGTCAAAGAACCCGTGACAGGTGCCGGAAAAGAGGGGGATTCCGCATTCTTCCTGATCATGGGGATAAATCGGGCACAATCAATTATCCCGCCGTCTTCCGTTAGCCTAATGGGTGAGACTGAAAATGAGGAAAGTTCTTCCTTGCTTATATCTTTGGGATCGTATAAGACTCTCTCGTAATCACTGAATCTTGTTTCCTGATCCTGATCGTCAAAGTAAGGATTAACGATATAGGCATCAGGGAAGAAACTCTTGAGTCTCTTCTTCAAAAGTCCCGATATGTATTCGTTCTTCTCATAGATCTTGATCGTAAATGCCATTTACCGTTCCTCCTTAACTTATGGTTCTTAAGCAGGATTGTAAGGCCCTGAAAGCCTTGATAGAAGCGACAAAATACGACAAAAACCGACAAGAAAAAGCGCATAAACAGCCTTTCCGAGGAGGGTAATAAATTAATTATTATTATTAACAAATTGCTTTTGGGGACAGATTTTCGAGAACTTTTTCATCCTATCAGGATAATAGGGATATTGGTGATTGACAAAGGGCAGAGGTATAAGTACAATTTTGTCGTTACAATATAAATCTTGCTTATCAAGAGTGGCTCTAGGGACCGGCCCGTTATGAGCCCGGCAACCGCGGAAAGCAGCGGTGCCAATTCCGGCAGGGAAACCTGAAAGATGAGGATCGATACATTAAGCGTTGGCCTTCTCCTTTCGGGAGGAGGTTTTTTTCATTGCCAAGGCAATGGTAGAAAGGAAAGAAAATGAGAAATAAAAAAGGAAACTGGCTGTTCACTTCCGAATCAGTTACTGAGGGACATCCCGACAAGATCTGCGACCAGATCTCTGACAGTGTGCTCGATGCCATCTTAGAGCAGGATCCGACAGCACGTGTTGCATGCGAGACATGCACAACAACAGGTATGGTACTCGTTATGGGCGAGATCTCCACATCGGCTTATGTCGATATTCCTTCGATCGTAAGAAATACGGTAAAGGAGATCGGCTATAACTCAAGCGAGATGGGCTTTGACAGCCACTCATGCGCTGTCCTTACATCCATCGACGAGCAGTCTCCCGACATCGCCATGGGCGTTAACGAGTCTTATGAGGCACGTCACGGCGGCGAAAAGGAACTCGATACGGGTGCAGGCGACCAGGGCATGATGTTCGGTTATGCAAACGACGATACACCTGAGCTTATGCCTATGCCTATCGCTCTTGCCCACAAGCTCACGATCCGCCTTACGGAAGTACGTAAGAACGGCGCCGACTTCTTAAGACCTGACGGTAAGTCACAGGTTACGGTAGAGTATGAGAACGATAAGGTAAAGAGGATCGATGCAGTCGTTATCTCCACACAGCACAGCGCTGACGTAACTCTCGAATATCTTGAGGATTACATCAAGGAGAATGTCATCAAGGCCGTTATCCCTGCTGATCTTATGGATGAGAATACGAAGATCTACATTAACCCTACAGGCAGATTCGTAGTAGGCGGACCTCAGGGTGACTCCGGTCTTACAGGCAGAAAGATCATCGTTGACACATACGGCGGTTTTGCACGTCACGGCGGCGGATGCTTCTCCGGTAAGGATCCGACGAAGGTTGACCGTTCAGCATGCTACATGATGCGTTATATCGCAAAGAACATCGTAGCATCAGGCTTGGCTTCTGAGTGCGAAGTTCAGGTTGCATACGCAATCGGTGTTGCTAAGCCCGTATCCGTAATGGTAGACACATTTGATACAGGCAAGATCAGCGACGAGAAGATCACTGAGATCGTCAACAAGGTATTCGACTTAAGACCTGCAGCCATCATCAGGGATCTTGATTTAAGAAGACCTATCTATGCTAAGACGGCAAGCTACGGTCACTTCGGAAGAACTGATATTGAGCTCCCTTGGGAGAAGACGGATAAGGCAGAAGAGATCAGAAATCTCGCCGGTATCTGATAAGAGGACATAATCGGTTTTAAAGGCCCGGTCAGAGTCTCAACTTTGGCCGGGCTTATTGTTTTGTGGAGATTTTACTGTTAGCATTTGGAAAAGTTTACGGGAAGAGCAGGCAATGAAGAACGACGCTAAGGAAGATAAGAAGCTCACTTTGACGGTCGCTGATATCGGCAGTGAGATCGAGGATGCAAAGGTTACCTGCATCAAGGTCTTCTGTCCGAGGAAGGCCAATAACTTTGTCTCTTTTCTTTGCGACGGCAGATTCACGGTAGCAGGCAGATCCAAGGTCGATATCGTTGAAGGCGGTTCATACATAATCTCCGGCAAGGTTACGGAATGGAACAACAGGCCGCAGGTCACATTAAAGAAGATCAAGGTCGATGAGGATGCCGGCGATACGCTCCTTATTGCGTCTTTCCTTGCAGATAACATCAGCGGTCTGGGCAAGACTACTGCAGAAGCATTGGCTGAAAAGTTCGGTAAAGATATCCTGAAGGTCCTTACCGAGACACCTGAACTTGCTTCTTCTGAAGTGAGCGGTCTTACGTCTTCCAGAGCGATCGCCATATGCGATCAGATAGTCGAGAAATACGAGTTCTTCGATCAGGGCCTCGAAGCTAAGCTGATGGGCTTTTCGCAGGCTCAGATAAAGCTCCTTAACAATACGGATAAGCTTGATTGCGAAGAGATACGTAAGAGACCTTATGCCCTTATGGGGCACGGTATCGCCGGCTTTGAGATACTTGACCGCATCGCTCTTGGCGAAGGGATGGAGATCACTGCCAGAGAGAGGATCGCGGCGGCTCTTTATCAGGCCTGCATGTATCTTCACGAAGATACCAAGTCAACGGCTCTAATGCCTCAGGATGTGAGGAAAAGAGCGCTTGAGTACGTTAACCTTCATGAATCTAAGATAACCTCAGAACAGTTCTCGGAAGTGTTCAGGGATGCGGCTTGCCTTGCGATAGAAGACAAGAGGATAGCCGTATATAAATACGATAACGGAAAGTGTGCTGTCTGCGATGTCGAGGACAACGATGCGCGCTTTGCGACCATGAGTTATTTTGCATCTGAACTTGCGATCGAGAGACGCATCAACGAGATGCTGAAGACAAGGACTAATCCTCCGCCAAGGGATGAGAGCGACAGGATAATCAAGGAAGTTGCGTCTGACTTATGCATCATTCCGGACAAGTCCCAGCTCGATGCTCTGTACCTTTGCATGTACAGCCCGATAAGCGTTATCACGGGCGGTCCCGGCACCGGCAAGACCACGATCATGGGCGTGCTTGGAGAGTATTTCAGGCGCAATAAGATCAGCTGCGTATTTGCAGCTCCCACGGGAAGAGCCGCGAAGAAGCTCTCGGAGGCGAGCGGCACTGAGGCTTCTACGATCCACAGGCTCTTAGGTGTCAGGAACACCATCAGTACAGACGATGAAGATCTTCTTCCTGACGACAGGGCCGGGCAGTATAACAGCCTTCTTTTCGTGCACGGGAAAGATAATCCGATAGTTTGCAGAGTAATAGTCATCGATGAGATGTCTATGGTAGATACGATGCTCTTCAGGCACCTTCTCGATGCAGTGGATAAAGGCACTTCGATAATACTGGTAGGCGATCCGGACCAGCTTCCTTCAGTAGGTTCAGGCGATATCCTAAGAGATCTTTTGTCCTGCAATTCTATCCCGAAGATAAGACTTGACGCGCTGCACAGACATGCTGACGACGGCTCTATCGCAGTGAATGCCGAGCGCATACTCGAGGGCACCGAGCCTGAAAGCGGCGGCGGTGATTTCGAGATAATCAGCTGCAAGACAGAAGAGGAAGCGCAGGAGACCATTGCAAGGCTCGTTCTGGAGCACAAGGACGAAGATCTTATCTGCCTTACTCCTACGAAGAATGAGAATGTCGCTCTGGGTACGGTTCAGCTTAATAAGCTTATCCAGGCATTGGAAGTTAAAGATGAACTGAAAGTAATAAAAAGAGGCCAGAGCCTGACACTTCATGTCGGCGATAAGGTCATGCAGAATAAGAACGATTATCAGACCGAATGGATAGATCCTGTTACGGGTGAGGTTTTACAGGGTATATTCAACGGCGAACTCGGAGTTGTAAGTGACATCGACCCTGTGAAGGGCAGCTGCACCATAACTTTTGATGAAGGCAAGTCAGCGGAGTATAAGGGAAAGCTCCTGGAGAACATTGATCTTGCTTATGCCGTTACGGTACATAAGTCACAGGGCTGTGAATTTGACAGGGTAATAATCGCTTTGGGCAAGATGAATATGCTCCTTTATAAGCGCAGCCTGCTCTATACGGCGGTAACGAGGGGCAAGATGAACGTTACCATCGTTGAGCTTGAAGGAACACTTCAGAAGTTTTTGAAGGCGCCTAAGGGTGATACCAGGCAGACGTGCTTAAAAGACCTTCTGAAGACTGTTGATTTCCGCAGGAATAAGTAGTGCGGAGATCATCAGACAGAAAAGAGATCCCGATAATAGTAAGAGAAGCATTTAAGAGGGCGGCAGATCTTATCCTCCCTTTCAAATGCCCGGTCTGCGGCGGTGTTTCAGATATCAATGAGCGGTTTGGGAACTACGACAGGCTTTACACTGCTCTCTATGGAACTGAACCTGAACTCCACATCTGCGGCAAATGCCTTTCCATGCTTGATGCGAGTGATGAGGACAAAAGATGGTTTTTATGTCTTTCAAACCCTGTCGAAAATGACCCGTGCCCGGGGCTCGCGCTCTATATGCCGTTCCCGTATAAGGGAATAGCTGAGCGTGCGATACCTGCGATCAAATTCGGAAAGAACAAAGAACTCGCAAGATTGTTTGGAACGGTCCTCGGTTCGAGTCTTGCCCGCGAAGGAATAAGGGCTGATCTGATAGTTCCCATTCCGTTATCGGAAGAGAGGTATGCTGAAAGAGGTTTTAACCAGGCTTACGAGATCGCATATCCTGTTGCAAAGATTCCATTCCCGTGGCAGAAAACTGCCTTGTGAGGACCAGGGATACGGGAAGGCAGTCGGATATAAACGATATCAATAAGAGAGCAGGAAACGTAAGGGGTGCTTTCGAGGTAAGCAGCAACTGGGATGTGACGGGTCTTAGAGTTGTCATCGTAGATGACGTGGCAACGACGGGAGCAACTCTTCACGAAGCTGCAAAAGCACTTTATAAGGCAGGAGCTGCCAAGGTGCTTTGTGCCGCATTTGCAGGAAACAGAGCGGTAAAGAATGCAGAGCCGTTCTGATAAATGCAGTCCCCCAAAAAAGTTAATACTTTTGATGCCGATTTGATGTAATTGAACTTTACTATGAAGATGTATTCAAATAATTTTGATACCGATTGTTGGGGAACAGTAGGACTTTGATCGATTTGATCCCATATTTTCAGGGGGGATTGTTTATGGGAAAAACCAGGTTTTTTGCCATTGTTTTGGCTATCGTTATGTTGACACCGGTGCTTACGTCTTGCCGTGCCGGTAA
>CACWXL010000015.1 GCA_902764825.1 Oscillospiraceae bacterium | reverse complement strand
TTTTCAGGGGGGATTGTTTATGGGAAAAACCAGGTTTTTTGCCATTGTTTTGGCTATCGTTATGTTGACACCGGTGCTTACGTCTTGCCGTGCCGGTAAGAATAAGAACAATGTCGTTAAGGCAGATGATCCGTGGTACGAATCCACCAAGTTTGAACTTAAAATGGACTTACAGAAGAATGATCTTCTGGCATCGTCAGTGGTTTATACATGCAACGACAAACTCTTTTCCGCATACGTCATGACGCCGGACCGTTTTGCTACAACAAGATCACTGCTCGATACTTATGATTATGAAGGCAATCTGCTGAGCCGTAAGAAGATCACTTGTCCGGACGGCTTCCGTGCGCAGGATATCTATTGCATCAACTCAGATCAGGAAGGGAAAACATTAAGAGCTGCGGCTTACATTAATTCCGCGGAGAAGCGCGGTTTTGCGTTTTTGGACATCGACCCGGAGACCGGTAATGTCACAAATATAAAAATGATAGAAAGAAAGAGCAAATTCCCGGGTGCCTCGATCTTCTATATCGATTATGTCGGTGAATATGCTTTCGTTACGCTTGATGTCTCAGATTCACCGGCGAGCCCGGTGTATTGTCTGGCTCTTTACAAGGATAACGAGTTGTGTGGTGAGATCGATATGACAGCGGATAAGGTCATTAATATCGCCGGGTATTCAGTCGATGAATCCACAGATTCCGTTTATGTGGCAGCCGTAGAACGTGAAGGTCTGTTCTCTCTGGAATACGACTTATATACAGGGAATCTTAAGAGCAGGACTAATCTTCTGGAGTCTGACGGAAAGACCGTTAACCTGGCGGAATATACGTTAACGGATAACGGCGATTACTGTAAACTCGATTCACGGGGAAATATCGTGAAAGCCGATATTAAGAGCATGACTTCACAGACTGCGATCGATGTAAACTGGTATGATCCGTTTTTTTACCCGTCAAATACGGGATTCAGTTATTCTGTTACCCCTCAGTTATTAAGCTGTACTGAAGACAGAGCCGTTATTCTGGATACAAAGACTGTGATGTTTGCAAATATCGACCCTGATAATACTATGTACATTACGGTTCTTAAGAAGGCTGACAAGAATCCGCATGCCGGCAAAGAGATCATTGAGATCGCTCTTCCTCTTTATGAGTCCGGCATGTCTGATTACCTGGCAAGAGCCATATATGAATTCAACAGAACAGACACTGAATATCTCATAAGAGTGTGGGATAAATATAAGACGGGAAAAACGTTAGGGAGAATGATCCCTGACCGCGATGAAAACGATACGGAACTATATGAGATGATCCAGGATCTTAAGGGTGATGATGCTCCGGATATTGCTGTCGGCATTCAGAAGAAATATGCAATGAATGACGAAGTCTTTATGGACTTGACAGGTTTCTTGGATCCTGAGGTTGTTGATAAACAGTACAGCAATATTTTCGAGGCCGGAAGGATCAACGGCAAACTGTATTTCCTGCCTGTAACTTTACAGATCGAAGGGCTCGTTACAAAAGCTGATCTGCTTGAAGAAGGTGCGGTAGGAATTACATTCGAAGATTACGGAAAGATGGTGAAGGACAAGCTTTACGGTTTCTCTCCGTATGATTATCCGGACTCGGAATACTTTAACAAGCGCGCATTTATCCTGTCATGCATAGACACAAAGAGCGCTATTGAGGGAGATAAGATCGATTTCGGTACCGACCAGTTCCGTTCAGCCGTTGAATATGCAAAAGACAACTTCACATATGATGATGTATCAAGCACACCTGAAGATTATTTACACGACTGGGTCAAAAGACCAAGAGAAAGATGCTATTACGCAAAGCTCGACAGCTACTATGGTTTTGTGAAAGCGTGCTACAACAGTAAGGGTAAATATGTCATTATCGGTACGCCTTCAGTAGATGCGTCAGGCCCGAGGTTCAAAGCTCTTGAGACAGTATCAGTATCGGCAACGACTGATGTAAAGGACGGCTGTAAGAAGTTCCTGAATTACCTGTTCTCAGGCAAAGCTTATGATTCGGCTGATTGTGGTTTCATGAATATCGTAACCAACAAGGAGATCATGAACAGGAATATCGAATCAATTACCAAGCTCAATAATGATTTCTTTGAGAGGTACGAGACTGCGAAAAAGAACGGCGTGATAATTGTGCCGGGTTATGTGGAAAAGGCAGAAGGCGATAAGCTCGCCACAGACGAGATGCGTGAGAGTTTCCTTAACAGCATGTCGACGATCTCCACATACTATTACGAGGATCACGAGATAGTTAAATTCGTTATGGAAGAGCTTGCACCGTACTATGCAGGTGACCGTTCCTTTGATGATGCGGTCAGGATCCTGAATGACAGAACAGCCAAATACGTAAAAGAGATGTAACCGCAACGGGAACAAGTTTATATAAAGTTGCTATCGATCTGATTGGGGAAATAAGAATTCTTAAGGGGGTAATTATGAGAAGTGTTAAAACTGCAGCTTTTATTTTGGCTGTCGTAATCCTGATGCCAATGCTTATGTCATGCCGGTCAGGAAACAAGAGCAGCAATGTAGTCAAAGCAGACGATCCGTGGTATGAGACTACAAAGTTCGAAATGAAAAAAGACATTCGTCAGTATGAGAAAGTAAAAGAAGCCGAGATCTGTACGAGTGATGACAAGGTGTTCAGTATATATCCGTTATCCCGTGATATGTGGGGCTCTGCACGGACTGTTCTTGATACTTATGATTTTGAAGGCAATCTTATTAGCAGGAAGGAAATTAAATGTCCTGATGAGTTCTTCATCCCGCTTGTCTATTCGATCAGTTCTGACCCGGAAGGAAAGACATTAAAAGCAGCTCTTTTCCTTAATTACTACGGAGAGAGATTTTACCCTGCATTTGCGGATATAGATGCAGAGACCGGAGAAATATCGAATATAAAGGACATGCTGAATAAAGGTAATGTCTACATGAACGAAGTGTGGGACGTAACGGTAATAGGAGATTATTCTCTTATTACGACCAATGATGCCATAGAACCGACGGAATCAGCTACTTCTATGCTGTTGTTCAAGAATTCAGAGTTAATAGGAAAACTTGACACATCTTCGATAAATCCCAATGCGACGTCAAGCGGTTTTTCCCTGGATTTGTCAAGGGATTCTTTATTTATCTTATTCATGGAAATGGGTGCAGCCAATACAGCGGAATTCGACTTGAATACCGGCGGATTAAAAAGTTTAAAAAGCATTGTGGATTCAGATGAGAAAACCGTAAGCTCATTGGAATATACTCCAACGGATAACGGGAAAATGTGCAAGATCGATGATCTGGGCAATATTACTGAGTTTGATACAAGTTCCATGACTTCAAAAACCGTTGTGGATTGTAAATGGCATACGCCCTTGTTCCATCCGTTTACCAGCAGATATAGATACGTTTCCTCAAAAATACTGAGTTGTACCGAAGAAAGAACGGTCATTCTTGATTTTGAGAACGTAACTTATGGACTTGATGATCCGGCATCTTATGATTACATTACGGTTTTGAAAAAAGCTGACAAGAATCCCCATGCCGGCAAGAAGGTCATTGAAATAGCGATGTCTTCATATAACTATGAAGTGTCAGATTATCTTTTAAGATCCATAACTGAATTCAACAGGACCAATAAAGAATATCTGTTAAGAGTATGGGATAAGAATATCTCAGATTATTCCCTGGTGGATGCTTTCTCAAAGACATCAGATGGAGATATATCAGCATATGAGATGATACAGGCGCTTAAAGGTGATGAAGCTCCTGACATCGTGGTCGGCGTGCAGAATACATATGCGATGCGGGATGAGATCTTTATGGACCTTACAGGGATCCTTGAACCTGAGGTAATGGAAAAACAATATGAGAACATAATCGATGCAGGAAAAGTAAACGGTAAGCTGTATTTTCTGCCGGTATCTTTGGAGATAGAGGGCCTTGTTACAAACACAAAACTTTTAAAGGACGGAGCGGTCGGTCTTACTTTTGATGAATTCGAAAAGATGATAAAGGATGATCTGAAAGGTTATTCTCCTTATGATCTTCCGAATGAGTGGAACTTTAACAAACGGACTTTTATCATGTCCTGTCTGGATACCAAGAGTGCTATCGAGGGTGATAAGATCGATTTCGGAACGGAACAGTTCCGTAAAGTCATAGATTATGCAAAAGAAAACATTCCTTATGAGGATGAGATGAGTGTTCCTCCTGAATATTATTGTGATTGGGTGCACAGACAAAAGAGTGAATGTTGTTATGGTGAGATGTCCTGTTATCTCGATTTTGTGAAGCTGTGCAGATCACAAAAAGGGGAATATGTCATAATCGGAACACCGTCAGAAGACGCGTCCGGGCCGAGATTTAAAGCCACGGAAACAATATCTGTATCGGCATCGACCGATGTGAAAGACGGCTGCAAAGATTTTTTGAATTATCTGTTCTCCGGTTCCGCTTTTGATTCCGATGACTGCGAATTCATAAATATCGTGACTAATAAGGAGATAATGAACAGAAATATCGAAACACTTGAGAAACTGAATAATGAAGATTTCAAGCGTTTCCGTGCTTCTGTGGAAAGCGGAGCGGTAATACCTGCTGCGGGTCTGGAAACGGCTTATGGTGCCAAATATTCAACGGATGAAATGCGGAAGAGTTTTCTTACCAGCATGTCCACGATCTCCACGTATTATTATGAGGATACTGAGATCACCAGATTCATTTTCGAAGAGATCGCACCATACTATGCCGGCGACAGATCCATGGATGATGTTATTAAGATCCTGAATGACAGAGCGACCAAATATATAAGGGAGATGTAGTCTCCCGTTAGGAACAGTAAATACAGTAGTGTTTTCGTAAAAGTTATGGGGATAAAAAGGGGGTTATGTATGGGGAAAGTGAAACTTTTAGCTGCTGCACTTGCTGCCGTTATGCTGATGCCGTTGTTTACATCGTGCTCGGCATCCGGTAAAAAGGGCGCCAAGGTAGTCAAAACAGATGACCCGTGGTATGAATCTTTCAGAGTCAAGATCGAAAAGGATATACGCGCTGATGAGGAAGAGGATATTTCCCAGCTCTGTACAAGCAACGACAAGATCTTTTACCTGTACAGCTTATTTCATAAAATTTATTGCACGACCAGAACAGTTCTTGATGTATATGATCTTGACGGTAATCTCTTGAGCCGTAAGAAAATTACGTGCGAAGATAATGCAAGCATCCATCATATTTATTATCTTGCTTCCGATCCTGACGGGAAAACTCTTAAGGCGGCTGTCGGGTATTGTCCACCTGGGAGCTTGATCGATGAAATGTTTATAGATATTGATGTTGAATCCGGGAAAGTATCCAACGTAAAGAAGATCGTGACTAAAGAAGGTGAGAGAGCATTGGATTCTCATGCTCCTGTACCTGATTACCTGTATAGCGTAGGCGATTATCTGGTAGTGTCTTTTTCCAAAGTCGTTGACTACGTGTTTACTACAGAACTCCTGCTTTATAAGCAAACGGATTATATTGCAAGACTGGACACATCATCAATACAGCTTAATGTCCTGCTTGATGGTTTTTCCATTGATGAATCAAAGGGCTCTATATTTGTGTATGGTTACGAAAAAGGCAACATCATCAGGATGGAATTCAATCTGAATAACGGCAGTTTGAAGAACAAGGAGAATGTTCAGACAACAGGCGGAGATCAGGTTAACATTTGGGAATTCCAGAGAACTAATACCGGCGATATGTTAAGGATCGATTCTTTAGGAAATATCGTGAAGGCTGATGTTAACACCATGTCTACGGAGACGGTGATCGATTCTAATTGGTATACGCCTTATTATTTTATGCAGGATAATGAAGAACACATGCTTTCTACAGCTATCTTGACCTGCAGTGATAAAGGTGCAGTTTTTTTTGATGGCGAATTTAAAACATATGGAAGTGAAGTGTTCTTTAATGATGAGTATTTCAGGATCTTAAAGAAGGCTGATAAGAATCCCAATGCCGGCAAAAAGGTAATAGAACTTGCTCTGCCTCCTGATTCCGGTTTCTCGGAATACCTTGCGAATTCCATAAGAGAATTCAACAGAACAGACAATGAATATGTCATAAGGTTATGGGATAAGTATAAGAGCGGTTATGCAACAACGGTGCTCACATATTATGGTATTGACGTAAAAGGCAATAATGATCAGGAAGTCTTTCAGATGATCCAGGATCTTAAATGCGATGATGCGCCGGATCTTGTTATTGATATCCAGAAGAATTATGCGATGAGGGACGATGTCTTCATGGACCTTACGGATTTCCTTGATCCTGAGGTTATGGATATGCAGTACAAAAACATTATTGAGGCAGGAAGGATAGGCGGAAAGCTCTACTTCCTCCCGGTAACGATCGAGATAGAAGGTCTTGTCACAGATAAAGAGCTTTTAAAAGAAGGCGCCGTAGGGATCACTTTCGAAGATTACGAAAAACTGATAAAGGATAAGATGAGCGGTTTCTCACCTTATGATTATCCCGAATCAAAGTTCTATAACAAACGCTCCTTTGTCCTGTCATGTATTGATACAAAGAGTGCCATTGAAGGTCAGAAAATCGAATTCGGCACAGAGCAGTTCCGGGCTGCTGCAGAATATGCGAAAAACAACATTCAATACAACAACAAAGATGAGATTCCCGATGATTATGTTCACAGCTGGAAAAGATACAGAGGTAAATGTTATTACGCGAAGATGGATGACTATCTTAAGTTTGTTCACTCATGCTACAAATCCAAAGGAAACTATACGATAATCGGAACACCTTCCGTGGATGCAATAGGTCCGAGATTTAGTGCTCTTGAGACGATATCAGTATCGGCAACTACCGATGTGAAGGAAGGCTGCAGGAAGTTTATCAATTATCTTTTCTCGGGCAAGGCTTATGATTCTACTGAATGTGAATTCAGGCATATAGTTACCAATAAGGAGATCATGGAGAAAAATATCCGGGTGCTTACAAAGTGTAACAACGATTCATACGCAATATTTGATAACAGTGTAAAGACCCGTGCCATAATTCCTGCTCCTGGTTTGGATATGGTAACCGGCGATAAATATGCGACCGATGAGATGGCACAAAGCTTCCGGGAAAGCCTGGCATCGATCTCCACATACTATTACGAGGACTACACGATCGTACAGTTTATTGATGAGGAATTGGCACCTTACTATGCGGGCGACCGCTCACTCGACGATGCGGTCAAGTACATCAATGACAGAGTGACCAAGTATGTGAGGGAGATGTAATCGAAAGATAAGAATGAAAAAGAGGCCGGAATAGTTCCGGCCTCCTTGTATGTAAAAACTGTTTTATCCTACGATTCCCAACACCCTGAGCAGCGTTGCCGCAAACACATAGAGGAAGTCGATCATGCCTGCGGCGATAACGAGGACGAACCAAACGCGCTTGACGCTGAACTTTCTATTCTTTCTAAGTTCGTCGTGAAGAGGTGTCGTAATGTTCTTGAAGAGGATGATCTTCTTCTTTGTAAGTCTTCCGACAGTGATCTTAACGATGGAGATGCCGCCGTCACAGAGGAATGGAAGTCCTACAATGAAATAGAGGAGAGGCACTCTGCAGTAGATGAGGAAGAATGCGATGAAGAAGCCGAGACCTCTTGAGCCGGCGTCGCCCATGAGCATTTTCGAGGGATTGAAGTTATAAAGAAGATAAGCCATGACCGAAGGAATGAAGACGACCAGCAGTATGATCGAATTCCTGTCGGGCAGGGAAAGTGCCATGAATCCCATGAGGAATGTCGTGAATACCGCGAGGATCGAGAGCGTTCCCGAGAGGCCGTCTATGCCGTCCGTGGCATTTGTGGCATTGATCGATACGACGAAGAGGATCACAGCGAGGATATAGAAAACGACCGGATTTAAGTCGAAATATGTGCCTGTGATAGCGATAAAGACTCTTGTGCCGAAGAAATGAACACAGATGAATGCTCCTATGAGGGATACGATGAAGTCAAGGGCACCTTTGAGATATTCATTCCAGGCATCTTTGGATCTGTCGTCGAGCCAGCCTGTGACCATTGCGGCGAGGGTTGCGATAAGTCCCATAGCAAGGCCTGTTACTTCATTGCCGCTCTCGAAAAGGCCTTTGTCTGATGTTACGGGGTTATAGATGAAGCAGAGGAGGGCGGATATAACAAGGAACACCAGCATAAAGTAAAAACCGACACCGGTAGGCTTACCGATGTTCGCTGCTGCGCCCTGGGCGAACTTGCGTCCACGGTCGTGTCCCAATAAGACCTTCTCACCGGGAAGGAATCTCAAAAGGACCATTGTAATGGCAAATGCGGCTGCAAGACCTATTGCCATCTTGTATATAAAATACATTAAGAATGCCTCTCGCTCATTTAAGGTTTCTATAACAAAAGCATTATATCCTAACAAAACGCATAAAAAAATCATCAAATAGTGCAATAAATCGACCTGATTGCCTCGTCAGTCTTGGCCAAAATATGTTAATATAACAACTTGTAATTAAGGAGTAACAGATATGGATTACAAAGATTTAATAGCTTCAAATTTAGCAGCATGCACAGGCCTTGATAAGGCCCAGGTAGAAGGTCTTATCGAGATACCGCCCAAGCTCGAGCTCGGTGATTTTGCTTTCCCGTGCTTCGTTCTGGCCAAGACCCTGCATAAGGCTCCGCCCATGATCGCTAATGAACTCAAGGACTCTCCTGAGCTCGTTAAGGGCTTTGACGGCGCGGTCACGGTTGATACGGCAGGCCCGTACATCAATTTCAGGATCGACAGGGGCATTCTTGCAAAGAGCGTTATCTCTGAGATCACGGAAGCCGGCGACCAGTATGGCAATAAGAATATCGGTGAGGGCAAGAATGTCATCATTGAGTTCTCATCTCCCAATATCGCCAAGCCTTTCCACGTAGGCCACGCTTTCACGACGATCTTGGGCAATTCACTTGCAAATATCTATTCAAGACTCGGCTATAACGTAATCAGATTCAATCATTTGGGCGATTACGGCACCCAGTTCGGCAAGCTCATCACGGCTTACAGGCTCTGGGGCGACGAGCAGGCAATGCAGGACAACCCGATCGACGAGCTTACGAGGATCTACGTAAAGTTCCACGATGAGTGCAAGGTATCTCCCGAGCGCGAAAAGGAGCTCGAAGACACTGCAAGGGACAACTTCAGGAAGCTCGAGGAGGGCGAACCTGAGGAAGTGGCTCTCTGGCAGCGTTTCAGGGATCTGTCACTCCAGGTTTTCGAGAAGACATATGAGAGAATGGGCATCAAGTTCGACAACTATAACGGCGAGTCCTTCTATTCATCAAGGATCCCCGGCGTCGTAAAGATGCTTGAAGATAAGGGCCTTTTGGAAGAGAGTGAAGGCGCCAAGGTAGTAAAGCTCGATGAAGAGGGCCTTCCTCCGTGCCTCGTTGTTAAGAGCGACGGTACGACGATCTATGCTTCAAGAGACCTTGCAGCAGTCCTTTACAGACATGAGGAGTACAACTTTTACAAGAATATCTACGTTGTCGGACTTCCGCAGCAGCTCCACTTTAAGCAGGTTTTCGCTGTCCTCAAGAAGGCTGGCTACGACTTTGCTGACGACTGCGTACACGTAGGCTTCGGCCTTTTGAAGTTCAAGCCCAAGAAGGATGAGAACGGCAATGAAGTAGTTGAGGCATTCTCGACACGTGCCGGCAACATCATCAAGCTTGACGATTTCCTTGATAAGACAACAGAGAAGACAGCTGAGATCATCAGAAAGAACAGCGAGCTTAGAGGCGGCGACATGACCGACGAGCAGATCGCAAAGGTATCCGAGATAGTCGGTCTCGGCGCAGTCTCTTACACATATCTCAAGGCAGGAAGAGAGAAGGATATCCTCTTTGACTGGGATGACATGCTCGATTTCGAAGGCGATACAGCGCCTTACCTCATCTACACATATGCGAGGATCAAGTCGATCTTGAGAAAGGCTGAAGATCAGGGCTTTAAGGGCTCTGTTGATGCTGCAGCGCAGCTTACGGCTGAAGACGAATATGCAGTCATCAGGAGCCTTGCAGACTTCAAGGATGCGGTCGTTAAGGCAGCTGAGAGCTATGAGCCTTTCATGATCTCTCGCCAGATCGCGCTTATCGCAAGGAACTTCAACCGTTTCTACAACAATTCCAGGATCTTGAACTGCGATTCGGATGACTTGAGAGACGCACGTCTCAAGCTTTGCGAAGCTGTTGCAGACTGCATCAAGTCCGGACTTGACATGCTCGGGATCGGCGTTGTCGAGAAGATGTAATTAGAAAGGCAGAGCGATGGAGAATACGACTAACAGCTCGGTACCTGATTTTAAGGAACTGAAATACACAAGACCTGATCTTGATAAGTTCACGGAGACAGTAAAAGCCGTTAGATTAAGGCTCATGACCGCCAAGACCATCGAGGCGGCCGATGAGGCGATAAGTGAGTACGAGATAGCGATAAGCTCTTTCGACACACAGTATGCGCTCTGTCAGATTCTTCACGATCTCGATACTTCAAATGAGTTCTACAATACCGAGCTCGAGTTCTTCGACGAGGCTACAGCCAGAGTACAGGAGCTCTCGTCAGCCGTTTTATCAGGCCTTCTTACGGCGCCCTGCGCTGATTCCCTGAAGGTCAAGTACGGCCCCATGATCTTCCGCAAGGCCAGAAACCAGAAGGAGATAATCTCGAGCGAGGTAATAGATGACCTTACGGAAGAGTCAAAGCTCGAGAACGAGTATTCCCAGAAGCAGTCCGAAGCTGAGATACAGCTCGGCAAGAAGACGCTTAACTTAAGCCTTATCCAGCCCTATCTCCAGTCAACGGACAGAAAGGTGAGAAGAGAGGCTCACATTGCGCTCGATAAGTACTATATGTCCCGTAAAGACACTTACGATATTATCTACGATAACCTCGTAAAGGTGAGGACTGAGGCTGCAAGAAAGCTCGGATATGATAGCTTTACGGAGCTCGGCTACAAGCGCATGGAACGCTACGATTACACGAGAGAGGATGTTGCTTCATTCAGGGAGAACATCAAGAGATACATTGTTCCTCTTACGGTACAGATCAGAAAGCTCCAGAAAGAAAGGCTCGGTGTCGATCAGCTCATGTTCCATGATCTGCCCTGCCTCTTTAAGGAGGGCAATCCCGCGCCCGTAATAAGCAAGGATACTTACGAGGAAGCGGCAGGCAAGTTCTTCCGTAAGATGTTCGGTGCTGACCCGAGCTTTTTCGATATCCTCTCAGGCCACGGATATACTGATCTTTTATCCCGTCCGGTCAAGTCGACGGGCGGATACTGCATGTATCTTGAGGATTACTGCATTCCGTTCATCTTCATGAACGGCAACGGTACTTTCGATGATGTTGCGACTGTAATCCATGAAGGCGGACATGCCTATGCAGCACTTGCAGGAGCTGAGTCTTCACCGTTTGTTGAGTGCCTGTCTCCTACGCTTGAGACATGCGAGATACATTCCACATCGATGGAATACATGTCTTATCCTTTCATGAACATCTTCTACGGCAAGCAGGCTGAACAGTACTGCGAGCTCCACATGACGGACGGTCTTCTGTTCCTGCCTTACGGCTGCATGGTCGATGAGTTCCAGCACATAATCTACGACAATCCGAACATGACTCCCAATGAGCGTCACGAGATCTGGAGAATGTTGGAGCAGACCTATCAGCCGTTCACTGAATACGATGTCGAAGACACTCCTTTCCACGCATTGGGAGGTGCCTGGATGAAGAAGGATCATATCTTCACAACGCCTTTCTACTATATCGATTACTGCCTCTCGCAGATCTGCGCTCTTGAGCTCTGGGACGAGTCCAGGACCGATCTGAAGGTCGCATTGGAGAAGTACAATACGCTCTGCCAGTTAGGCGGCAGCGATACATTCTTAAATCTCATAAAGAAGTCCGGCATCGAGTCTCCTTTCGACGTCGATGTCATCAAGCGCCTTGCCTTCAAGTGCGCGGATTTCCTTAATCTGTGAGGCTTAAATGAAGTTCCCCGAAGAGTTCCTGACAGAGATGAATGATTTCTTCTCGCGTTATAAATACGTGCCGGAGGAAGGATTTTACGAGAGCTTCGAAAAGGAGCCTTTGAAGGGAATAAGATTCTCAAGAACGAAGATCAGTTCCGCTGATGAGGAGAAGGCTCTCTTATCTGATCTCGGTGAGCCCGGGAACCCTGTTCCGTGGTGCTCCGGCGGATATTACATCAATAACGAGACCGGCGGAAAAGAAGCGCTCTATCACGCAGGCGTTTACTATCCCCAGGAGCCTTCCGCGATGCTCCCTGCGCAGGTCATGGCAGCAAAGCCCGGCGAGATAGTATTAGACCTTTGCGCAGCTCCGGGCGGCAAGGCCTGCAGGCTCGGCGAGGACATGAAGGGCGAAGGCATCCTTGTAGCAAACGAGATCAGCTTCGACCGTTCCAAAGCGCTCCTTCGCAATATCGAGCGTTCAGGCATCAAGGGCTGTGTTATCCTCAATGAGACGCCCGAGAATATTGCATCCAGGCTTCCTTTGTTCTTCGATAAGATCCTTATCGATGCACCGTGCTCCGGCGAAGGCATGTTCAGAAGGGACCCGGGTGCAGTCAAGAGCTACATGAACTATGGCCCAAAGGTCTGTGTTCCATTGCAGGAATCGATCCTTGAAGCTGCCCACAAATGCCTTAAAGAAGGCGGTTCCATCGTATATTCCACATGCACGTTCTGCGTCGACGAAGACGAGAACCAGATAAAGCGTTTCATCGAACGCCATCCCGAATATCACGTAAAGGCTCATCCTGAGATAGAAGGCGTCACGCACGGCGGTGAAGATTCTATCCTTCCCGGCTCCATGAGGATCTGGCCGCATTTATCCGAAGGTGACGGCCATTTCTGCGTTCATATCGTTAAGGGTGAAGAGAAGGAACTTAAGTCGGCTTCGGATCTGCTTATTACAGGTGAAGTCCGCTCTAAGGACAAGAACGTCGAAGCTGCCATGAACGTTCTCGATGAAGTCTTGTCAGATAAGGGCAGGGAAGACATCCTAAAAGGAGCGTTTATCAGCCACGGCACGGGCATCTTCCGGATGACTTTTGATGAGAAGCTCTTTAAGGGCCTCAAGGTCGTAAAGACCGGTCTTTATGTGGGTGACATAAAGTCTTTGAAGTCGGGGAAGAAGGTTTTCGAGCCCTCCAACAGCATAGCGCTCGCATTTGACAGGACTGAGATAAGGGACGATTCATACCTGGCGCTTTCCCGCAGTGACGACAGGCTTGTTAAGTACTTAAGAGGCGAGACTATATCTGTTACTCCTGAAGACGGCCTGAAAGCTTCAGGAACCATTCTCGTAGGCATCGGCAACTATCCGCTCGGCTTTGCCAAGATCAACGGACAGACCGCTAAAAATATGTATCCCAAGGCATGGAGGCTTATATGACGGAATTCAAACTCATTCTTGCGACATCCAATAAGGACAAGGCAAGAGAGATCGCAGAGATATTGGACGGTACACCTTTTGTCGTTACGACAATGAAGGAAGAGGGCTTTGATCCCGACATCGTTGAGGACGGAAAGACCTTCGAAGAGAATGCCCTGATAAAGGCACGCGCGGTTCACGCTCTGGCAAAAGGCGCTTACGTCATGGCTGATGACTCCGGCCTTTGCATCGACGCACTCGACGGCGCTCCCGGCATCTATTCCGCAAGATTCTGCGGCGAGGATTCCACTTATCCCGAGAAGTTTGCAAAGATCTTCGAGATGCTCAAAGACGTTCCTGAAGAAAAGCGCACTGCCAAGTTCGTATGCAGCATCGCTGTCGTAAGACCTGACGGCTCCGAATTTACGGTAAGAGGCGAGATCTGCGGCGTTCTGCACGAGAAGCCCATGGGTGACGGCGGATTTGGCTACGATCCTATCTTCTACGTTCCCGAATTCGGCATGACGACTGCCCAGATGACCAAGGAGCAGAAGAACTCGATAAGCCACAGGGGCAAGGCTTCAAGGGCAATGGCCGAGAAGCTGAAGGCTGAACTGGGCTGATGGAAGTTTACTAGGATTTTTACCGTGTGCATTTGGTAACGGAAAATGAAAAAACGTTACCGGAATATTGATTTTCAGGCAATCTTCCTTGTAGCAAATTTGTTGGCCTGAAAAAGGTATTTTAGGCCGACAAAAAGTGCGACTTTTGCAAAATGCGACTTTTTGTTGATGTTTTTTCGCGATTTAGGCCGACAAATCTGCTACATCCGGGAAAGGCTGAATCCTTGTCGGCGCATTCGTCCGAGAACCGGTCAAAATAGTCGTTTTTAAAGAATTTGACTGTACGGTAACGGATAAATCCCGTGCAAATGACTTTATTAATTATAATTCGTTGAAAACACCCCTTAATCGTGTTAATATTGTCAGGCGCGTACAAATGTCCGTCTGTGGAAGTATACTTGGGCGCGAAAATCTCATAGAAAGGTCTTGACCTTATGCATCAGGATAACCCCGAATATTTCCTAGTCGATAAGAGAGTTTTGCCTGAAGTCTTCATTAAGGTAATGGAAGTAAAGCAGCGCCTTAACACAGGCGAGTCCACTTCCGTAAACGAAGCGGTCAGAAAGACCGGGCTCTCCAGAAGTGCATACTACAAATATAAGGATTCGGTTCTGCCGTTCTATGAAGCTGCAAGCGGCAAGAAGGTTACGCTCCTTCTGTCCGTCGAGAACTTCCAGGGCATCCTGTCTGAGATTATAAGGACCATCGCGGAATCACGCGCAAATATCCTGACTATCAATCAGAATATTCCGATCAACGGCCTCGCCGATATCTCGATCTCCATTGAGACTGTATCGATGTACGGCACTGTTGACGACATAATCAATGATATCTCAAAGCTCGCCGGTGTGCGCAAGTGCATGGTATTGAGCAGGGAATAACGAAAGGAACAATAAAGAAATGGCTATCAACATCGCAATTATGGGCTTCGGCACGGTAGGTTCAGGCGTTGCCGAGACTCTGGACGTCAACAAGGATGTTATCTCCAAGCGTATCGGCAAAGAAGTCAACGTTAAGTACATCCTTGATATCAGGGATTTTCCGGACAGCAGATTCGCTAACCTTGTAACTCATGACGCGGATGAGGTCTTTAACAGCGATATACAGATTGCAGTAGAGACTATAGGCGGTGCAAGGATCGCTTACGAATACACAAAGCGCGCGTTGTCCAAAGGCATCAGCGTTGTAACTTCCAATAAGGAGCTTGTCTCCACAAAGGGTCCCGAGCTCCTTCAGATCGCCAAAGAAAACAACTGCTGCTATCTTTTCGAAGCTGCGGTAGGCGGCGGTATCCCGATCATCAGACCTCTTTACAAGTGCCTTGCGGCAAACAAGATCACAAGGATCGCAGGCATCGTTAACGGCACAACGAACTACATCCTCTCACAGATGAAGGATGAGGGCGTGGATTTTGTTACGGCATTGAAGCAGGCTCAGGAGAACGGCTTTGCAGAGGCTAATCCTTCTGCAGACATAGACGGCATCGACGCTCAGAGAAAGCTCTCGATCCTTTCCACGATCGCTAATGACGGCGATTACATTGCACCTGAGAAGATCTCTGCTGAAGGCATTTCCGCGATCACGACAGACGATATGGCTTTCGCAAGATCCATCGGCTGCGACATCAAGCTCATCGCCCTTTACGAAGCCGGCGAAAAGCCTGTTGCTTACGTTGCACCCGCTCTGGTCGAGAAGAGCAATCTCTTATATAACGTTAACGGCGTATTCAATGCTATTATGGTTGACGGCAACAGCTTGGGTCAGGCTATGTTCTACGGTCAGGGTGCAGGCACGCTCCCTACGGCATCTGCAGTCTGCGGTGACGTTCTTGAGGCTGCTATGGGCAACCCTTCTGAAGCAAGAGCATGGACTTCAGAGAGCGTTGAGATCACGCCTTACGATGAGATCATTGCCGATATCGTTATCAGGGTCGACAATGCGGCAGAAGCAGTTGTAAAGGGTTACAGCTGTGTTTACCTCTCTGAGGAAGCGATCCTCGTTAGCGGTATCAAGCATAAGGATATTGCGGCTCTCATGGCTGAGACAGGCGCAAAGTCCTGGATGCACTATCTTAAGTAATCGAAAAACAAACAATTCGGAGGATATATAAATGAAGGTACTCGTAGTAGGCGGCGGCGGAAGAGAGCATGTTATCTGCTGGAAGCTCAAGCAGGATCCCAGGGTAACGGAGCTTTACTGTGCTCCGGGTAACGGAGGCATCGCTTCAATCGCCACTTGCGTTGATATTAAGGCTACTGATCTCGATTCTATGGTCGAGTTCGCGAAAAAAGAGCAGTTCGATCTCGTTTTCGTAGCTCCTGATGATCCGCTCGCCCTTGGCATGGTCGACAGAATGGAAGAAGCAGGCCTCAGAGCCTTCGGCCCTAAGGCAAATGCTGCGATCATTGAAGGTTCAAAGGCTTTCTCAAAGCAGCTCATGAAGAAGTATTCGATCCCTACTGCAAAGTATGAGATCTTCGAAGATGAGCAGAAGGCTCTTGATTACCTTGAGACTCAGCCCATGCCTATCGTTATCAAGTGCGACGGACTTGCATTGGGTAAGGGTGTTATCATTGCCCAGACTCTTGATGAGGCTAAGCAGGCAGTTAAGGACATGATGGAAGACAAGAAGTTCGGCAATGCAGGCTCCACGATCGTTATCGAGGAGTGCATGACAGGTCCCGAGCTCACAGTCCTTGCTTTCTCTGACGGCAATACATGTGTTCCGATGGTATCTTCAAGAGACCATAAGAGAGCATACGATCACGATGAAGGCCTTAACACAGGCGGCATGGGTGCTGTTACACCCGGTGCCGACATGACTGATGAGCTTAAGGCACGTATCCAGAACGAGATCATCACACCTACAGTCGAAGCTCTTAAGAAAGAGGGAAGACCGTTCAAGGGTGTTATCTACTTCGGACTTATGCTTACACCTGAAGGACCTAAGGTTGTTGAGTACAATGCACGTTTTGGAGATCCTGAGGCACAGGCAGTGCTGCCGCTTTTGGAGAACAGCCTTCTCGATATAGTAGATGCGGTCATTGACGGTTATCTCGATAAGATCGACTTCAAGTGGAAGAATAAGTGTTCATGTGTTGTCGTTATGGCATCAGGCGGATATCCGCAGAGCTATGCAAAGGGCTACGAGATCACAGGCATCGACACCTGCGGCAAGATCGTATTCCAGGCAGGCACCGCACTTAAGGACGGCAAGCTCGTTACCAGCGGCGGACGCGTTCTCTGCGTATACGATGAGGCTGATACCCTTGACGAGGCAATAGACGGCGCATATGAAGGCGTAGCAAAGATCTCCTTCAAGGATATGCACTTCCGCCACGACATAGGAAGGACACTCGGTTAATAAATGAGAATAGGCATCTACGGAGGCTCGTTCGATCCCGTTCATGACGGTCACATAGCAATGATAGATTCCGCATTAAAGAGCGGATTCATTGACCTTGTGATCGTTGTTCCTTCGGTCAGGAATAATTTCAAGCTCTATGCCAATAAGCTTCCACCGCCGTACCGTTTCTACATGATGAAGGAGACCATAGAGGGTCTCGGCATCAAGGACTGCTTTGTAAGCGACATTGAATTCGGCATAGAAGGCGTAAGCTATACATCTGTAGTGCTTAAGGCTCTTACATCAGACGATTACATAAGAGATTTCCTTGCCGCAAACGGCGTTAAGAAAAAGAAGGCTGAAGAGCATCATGAATTCTTCTGGATCATGGGTTCTGATACGCTCGGAACTTTCGAGACCTGGTATAACCCCGGAGAGATCCTTAACTATGCTACGCTCCTGGCCGCTGTTAGGCCCGGTGATACGACCGATGTCGAAAAGGCCGCAGATTCGATAAGGAAGAATCTCGGAGGCAAGGTTGAGATATTCCGCCTCAAGGGCGTTGACTGTTCTTCTTCAGGCATTACATCTTCCGGTGACTTTTCGATGGTGCCTGAGCCTGCCAGAGAATTCATTAAAAGGCATGCCCTTTATACCGAGAATACAAAGCTTGAAGGCGTTTCGGAGGAAGCGAAGAAACAGTTCTATGAATGCTCTGTATGGATGTATAAGTATCTGGGCGCGAAAAGACTTCTTCACACTCTTAACGTAGGCTATCTGTCAGCGCACCTGGCTGATGTCTTCGGCTGTGACAAGGATAAGGCCCTTATCGCAGGCGCTCTTCACGATTGCGCGAAAGAACTTCCCCTCGAAAGGCAGCTTGAACTTGCAAAGATCTATTCAGGTGATCTGTTTACGGAGAAAAAGCTCCTTCATTCGCCGGCAGGTGCAGTTTTCGCGCGCGATGAATTCGGCATTGAAGACAAGGAGATCCTTGATGCCATCTGCTATCACACGACCGGCAGGGGCGACATGACACTTCTTGAGAAGATCGTCTATCTGGCAGATAAGATCGAGCCTTCAAGAAACTATACCGATCTGACGCCCATAAGGTCTGCTGCTGAGAAAGATCTTGAGAGCGCGATGAGAATGACCGCGCTTGCCGTTAAGAATAAGTTTGTCTCTCAGGGCAGGGACATCCACCCGATGACACTGTTAATGATGCGTGATCTCGGAATGGAATAAACATTTAAGTTTGTTATAATCAAATCATCAATAAACCAAGGAGTTATTTATGGAACCAAAAGAATTAGCCGCTAAGATCGTTGACATTCTTGATTCAAAGAAGGGTATCGATATCGAGACGATAGACCTTACAGGAAAGACAGTACTTGCTGATTATTTCGTTCTCGCAAGCGGTAATTCGACCACTCAGATCAAGTCTCTGGCTGATGAAGTCGAGTATGTCCTTAAGAAGGATTACGACATCACTCCGGACCACATCGAAGGCCGCTCCGGCGACAAGTGGATCCTCCTGGATTATAAGGATGTCGTCGTTCATGTTATGGGCAGGGAAGAGCGCCAGAATTACAATATCGAGAAGTTCTGGGAGACAAAGCGCAGAGAAGGCGAAGAGTAATCCCTTTTAGTAAATATTTTAAAATAATGTTTGAAGCCGGCAAGGTCTGTCCTTGTCGGTTTTTGTTAGATTTTGTCGGGAAAAACCGACAAAGACTGGTGTTATGCTTTCCGTATGATCAAGAAAAGCACGAAGGCGACAATCAAGAAACTGGTCTATCCTCTGGCATTCATTCTGGTAATCATCCTGAGTGTCGTATACAAGTTCGTGTTTAAAGGCCGGAATGATATCACCGTAAACGCTTTTAAGAGCGGAAGGTCGGCCGTGATCACCACGTCTGAGAGCCATGCGGGCGGTCCCGCAGATACCGGTACCGGGTCTTACGTGCAGTCTGAAGCAACGACGTCTAAAGTTTCTGAGACCATACAGCTTGTGAGCGTCTATATCTGCGGTGAAGTGAACAAGCCCGGCATTTACGAGGCGCCCAAGGGTGTCATGCTGATTGTCATTATCGAAGATGCGGGCGGCCTTACTGAGAACGCCTCGGCAGATAACATCAACCTCGTTTACCAGATAACGGGAAATATGTCGATCTACATACCGTCAAGGGCGGAGGTTGAGAAAGGCTTTAACGGCGGCGACATCATAAGGCAGGAGGGAGTCTATGTCTGGGGCAGCGGGCAGGGATCGTCTTCTGACGGAGTGAGCGGAAGTGTCAGCATAGTAAATATCAATACCGCTTCTGCAGACGATCTTAAGACTCTGCCGGGTATAGGCGATGTGACGGCACAGGCCATAGTCGACTATAGAAAGAAGAACCCTTTCAAGGCCGTGGAAGACATCAAGAACGTCACCGGAATAGGTGATTCTAAATACAACCGGATAAAGGATTATATCTGTGTCTGATCAGGTATAGCCGTAAAGGCCTCTGACACTGACTTCGCCGCTCCTTAAGTCCGACACTGAACCGTCATCGAACTTTACCTTAAGAGTAAAGTCCTCGTTGATGGCTATTGCCGTGCCCGAACGGCCCTCGCTGTTCTCCGCAAGCTGCGGGAAGGCTACGATCCTGGAGCCGACTGTAACGTTGCTCTGGCGGTAACGGTTCAGATAGTATTCATCGTCAGGCCATCTGCATACAAGATCGCCCATGGCTTTGATGAGCTCGGCGGCAAGCTTTGAACGGTCGAATGTCTTTCCTCCGTTCTCGATGGAGATCGAAGTGGCTATTTGAGATATTTCTTCAGGGAAAGATGTCTCATTGACATTGATCCCGATGCCGATTATGCAGTTATCGATAAGTCCGCTCTCGGCTTCCACCGTAACCTCCGTGAGGATGCCGCAGATCTTCTTCCTGTTCATGAGAAGGTCGTTTACCCATTTGACCTGAGAATCGATGCCGTAGGCGTTGTAGATCGCGTCAGAAACCGCGATCGCGGTCCAGCTCGTAAGGTTGGATATCTTATCGAAGCCTGATTCCGGTTTGAAAAGGTAGGAGAAATATATCCCGACGCCTTTGGGGGAGGCAAAGCTCCTGCCGCGTCTGCCTTTTCCGCCTGTCTGGCAGTCGGATATAACGACAGTGCCGGAAGGCGCACCTTTCCTCGCCATGTCTTTCAGGACATCATTCGTGGAGTCCACGGAATCGAAAACATGGACATTCTCGGATATGCTCCCGGGAAGGTGCACTGAGACAGAGCCTTTGGTGAGGATATCCGGACTCCTGGTCAGAAGATAGCCCTTATTGGTCGACGAGGTTATCTCATAACCTTCATCTCTCAGAGCCTTTACTGCGGAATTGATTGCAGCCCGGGAGACACCAAGCTTCCTGCTTATGGCCTCTCCGGAGATGAAATCCTCTTCCCAATAGATAATATTCAGTACATCGTCCTTAAGCATTTTCAGACTTCTAATCCTCTCTTTGATACGAAATTTAGTAAAAATACATAACTTATTAGCAAAAATAATAACACTTTATAGCCAATGTGCGGTAAAATATATTCGGTAAAGTGCATTATAGTTTGTGAACAAGGGTGAACATGAGCATATATTCTATTGTATTGGGAGTAGTAGCGCTACTCAGCATGTTGTCTACTTTCGCACTCGTTCTCTTCTCGAGACGGGGCGCCAATACGCTTGAGATCCTGATGTCTGTATGTGTCATGATCAGTAACTCCGGTTACTTCATCTTATCATGTTCAAGGAACCTTCAGGAGGCAGTCCTGGCCAACGCACTGGCTTATGTCGGCGGAGTCTTCCTGCCGCTCCTCATCGTTTACATCCTCATCGACTATTCGGATTCCAAGGTCCCTACGTGGTTCTCTGTCGTTATCCTTCTGATCAACATATTTGTATTTGTCTCTACGGTACTTACCGACAGATTCCCGTACTTCTATGCAGGCCTTAAGTTCGATCCTTCTTCGCCTTCACCGCTCATAAAAGAACCCGGACAGATCTATTACATCAGATACATCATACTGGCTGTTGAAGTCGGACTTGCGGCATTCTTTACCATCCTGACCTATCTCGGCAAGCGGAGTGCTTCCTTCAGGCTCATGGTTACATATGCCGGTTCTCTTTTCGGCGTCATGCTGGTCTATTTGGGATCTCGTTTCTTCGGACTGAAGTACGAGATAATCCCGTTCTTCTATCTTATCTGCACACTGATCCTTGATTACGTTGTCGCGAGATCCACGATCTATAACGTTAATTTGAGCGTTCAGGAGAAGATAAATGAACTCAGCACCTTCGGATATATCGTTTTCGACAGGAAATACAACTATGTCGGAAGCAACTCCGTGTCTGAGAAGTTCTTCCCTGAGATCGCGAATGCCAGGATCGATTCCAAGATCATCGCCAAGGACTATGCACTGAAGGATCTCCTTAAGTGGGTTGCCAAGTGCGCAAGCGAAGTGGAGGATTCTGACAAGAAGCAGAACAAGTATAAGAAATCCATCGTCATAAATGACAGAAGCCCCAGCGAGAGAAGATACCTTGAGTGCGAGATGAGCTTTATTCATTTCGGATTCAGGAATCACGTTACGGGCTATCTTGTTGAGATCACGGACGACACTGAACAGCACAACATGATCGAGTCCATGAGCTTCAGGGGCGAGTCCTTAAAGCGTGAGGTTGAGCGTCAGACCAAGAGAGCCAAGTCGATGCAGATGTCCACTATCCTCGGCATGGCTGCCATGATCGAATCACGTGACAACTCCACAGGCGGTCACATCAACAGGACTTCCGCCTGCGTTGCTTTGTTCGTTGAGCACCTCCGTAAGCTCGACGACTACAACATGAGCGAGAATTACTGGGATTCAGTAATCAACGCCGCGCCTCTCCACGATCTTGGTAAGATCGCCGTTGACGACGCTATTTTAAGAAAGCCCTCAGGCCTTACGGACGAGGAATATGAGAAGATGAAGATCCACGCACCTTACGGCGCGAAGATCATGAGCAAGGTCCTTGAAGACGTTGAGGATAAGGAATTCGTAAGAGTAGCTACCAACGTTGCCCACTACCATCACGAGAAATATAACGGCACGGGATATCCCGACCAGTTAAGAGGAGAGAGCATCCCGTTCGAGGCTAGGATAATGGCATTAGCAGATGTTTTCGATGCCTTGGCAAGCCGCCGTTATTACAAGGATCCGATGTCTTACGATGAAGCTTTCGAGCTCATCAGACAGGAACTGGGACATCACTTCGATCCGCACCTCGGCCGCATCTTTATCTCTCTGAAGAAAGAAATTATTGCGCTCTACGAATCTTTCGAGCACACGGATTACGCAAGATAATTAGTAAGGGCTGTCTCAAGACAGCCTCTTTTATTGAAAGTCGCAAATGGTAAAACCGTACCATTTTCGAGGTTAAAAACGTACGATTTCACCCTTTGCTCTGCCGGGCTTTGATCAATTAAACTTCTTCGTTGATGATGTTCTTGACCCACTTGTATTTTTTGTAGTGGGCGATTACTACAGGGATCTTAACGATCTCGTCCAGGTTCAGGATGAAGTAGACGACCATTACGGGCAAGCCGAGTTTGAACGCTGCGAT
Source organism: Oscillospiraceae bacterium (assembly GCA_902764825.1). Taxonomy (GTDB): domain Bacteria; phylum Bacillota; class Clostridia; order Saccharofermentanales; family Saccharofermentanaceae; genus Saccharofermentans. Next base: position 16,491 of record CACWXL010000015.1, on the reverse strand, counting down.
GTATCCGACAGGTACGATAAATGCCCACATCGTGACGGTATCGCAGATGAAGCCGAACTTCGTGTCTCCGCCTGCAGAGAAGATGCCGCTGATGAGCGTGGAGTTGATCGATCTTCCGAGGATGTAGTAGCTGCACATCAGGAGCATGATGAACAGGTAGTGTTCTGCTGTTTCTGTAAGGTTAACGAAGTAGAGGACCAGAGGTGCAGATGCAGCTGCGACAAGGCCCAGGATGATCCCGGAGATCACTGTTATCTTAAAGAGCTTATCGCCGTATACCTTAGCCTGTTCAAGTCTGCCCGCGCCAAGCTCGTTGCCGATGATGATGACGCTTCCGCCTGCGATGGCAAAGCAAAGGCAGGAAACAAGGTCTTTGACGATCGCTGCAATACCGTTGGCAGCCGCAGCATCAGAGCCCAGATGGCCCATGATAACGGTGATCATGGTAAAGCCGAATCCCCAGAGAAGGGAATTCAAAAGGTAGGGAAGGGTGTACTTAGAGAATCTCTGCCTTAAGTCCTTGTCCGCGTGGAAGATGTTCTTGAACCTGAGCCTGAACTTCGTCTTTACGAGAATGAAGATTATGCACAGAAGGAATCCTGCACCGTTCGAGATTGTCGTCGCAAGAGCAGCGCCTGCAGAACCCATTGCAGGCAGACCGCAAAGACCGAAGATGAGTAAAGCGTTCAGGATTATGTTCAGGAATACGATGACAACGCTCGCGATAGTACATTCCTTTACGTATCCTACGTTCTTAAGGAGTGTCTCGAAAACAGATGCGAGTGTCATGAAGACATATGAGAATGAAGCGATCCTGATGTAAGGAATGCCGTTTGCGATGAGTTCGGGTTCGTTCGTGAATACACGCATTACACCTTCAGGCATGAACATGCCGCAGGAGAAGAAAACGAGTATTACGGGGAGCGATAATGCGAACATGTATCCGAATACTTTCTCGATGGATTCATTGTCGCCTTTGCCCCAGTACTGAGCAGCGAACATGGAGCCGCCGGCAGTTATGGACATGGTAAACAGGGTCAGTACGAGTACGACCTGTGTTGCGAGCGATACTGCTGCCATTGAATCCTGAGACAGGAAGAGCAGCATGACAGCATCCGATACCGGTACCAATGCGAACACGAAGTTCTGAAGTGTCATCGGCAGTATCAGCGAGATGAGCTTCTTTCTGAAAGATGTTTCCTTTACGTTTTCCATAAATAAAAATTTATCCTATTTCCCTATGAATTTTAAGCAGAATTGGAATTCTAACGCGAAAAAGGGCAAAAAGCAAATAAAAAACTTCTGATTTCTGTTACCCGTGATCTATTAGGGCTGATCTGCGCGCGGCATCATGACAGAAAGCGTAAAAGTATTCCCGTCGGAATCTGCTTTTATAATGCCGTTTAATGATTCAACGGCACGTCTTACATTGAGAAGGCCGAAGCCGTGATGGTCCTTATCCTTTTTGGATGTATAGCCGGATGTGGTAAGGAGCTTATTTGTATCGACTTTTCCTGTTGCGGAATTAGCTATCTTGATCACGAAGAACCTGTCCGTTCTCTTGATCGTGAATGATACAAATGGATCTTCACATTTGGATGCGGCTTCGATGGCATTGTCCAGTGCGTTCGCGAAAATGCTGCACATGTCCATGGGCTTTATCTTAAGTCCTCCGTCAGCCACGCCGTCAACGGTGAATCTGATGTTCAGTTCATCCATCCTGTCTGCCTTCATGGAGATGATGATATCGAGCATCTCGTCACCTGTGACGTATTTGGGTGAGAGGGAGCCGACGTTTCCCAACATATCTGCTATATGGGCTTTTGCGCCTTCGACATTGCCTTTCTCGAGCATCATCTGCGTCATTGCGAGGTTGTTCTTGATATCATGTCTGAAGGCCTTTGTCTCGATCTGCTTTTTCTTATACTGGCCGATGTATTCGAGCTCAGCGGCAAGGTATGCTTCCTGCGACTTGTTCTTTTCGCGCAGAGACCTGTCGACTGAGGATATGATCATGATGACAGGCACGGCAAGCCCCAGGATTAGTGTTCCTATTGCATAGAAAATGCCGATGTAATGATATCTCTGTTCCAGCGTTATATACTCTGAAGACATTTGTGCGGGAATAAAAGGGACAGTGACAAAAAGAGCGGCCCACACTGTGAAAAAGATCCTGTAAGGAATGCCTATAACATAGAACTTTTTTGGTCTGTAGAAGCCGAAATATACCACAAGGAAAAGTGCCAGCGTAACCAAAAAACTCATTATCGTTATGAACGTCCAAATACCACCGATGCCTAAATGATCTATGAAGAGATCCACCATAACTTCATCGGTCCCGCCATAGAAGTAGACGGCGGTCATCTGTGAGAGTGTGGATGTATAAGCGGTTACAAGATACAGGCAGACAGTAGATTCAACGGCTCTCAAAAACTTCTTTTCCTTATAAGCGAAAAAGTAAAAGAAGAATGCGTAGATGAATATCACCAATACCAATCCGTTGTTATAGTTGAACATGACCGTTCCCTCAGGCATTTCGCTGAAGAACAGATTCAGGAGCACATTTCCCAGTATGGTCAGGATCAGGGGGCCGAATGACGATAATACAAGTTTTTTGGTTAGCTCGATGTAGCGCCCGAGAAAGCATGCTGCGACAAGTATGACGAGCAGCATCGAAATAATGATCTGGGAATTGTTCAAAAGAGAAAGTGTTAAGGATAGGATAAATTCAAGAGTCTCAGACATATCAGAAAGCCAGTCCTTCCACGTAAGCGTACAAGGCATCTTTGAGAGCCTTTACATTGCTGCGGCTCACAGGGAGAATGAAGTCGCTTTCCATGATCACATCATTTTTGGAGAGCTTTTTTACCTTGGCAAGCGATATCAGATAGCCTCTGTGGATCCTGAAGAAACCGTCGTTTTTGAGCTGTTCTTCAAAGTCGCCGATATTGTATCTGATGACATGCTCGCCCGCAGAAGTCACGATCCTGACGTTCTGGTTCATTGATTCCATGTAGATGATGTCATTGAGGTCTATCAGAAGTTCCTCGCCGTCTTCCTTTATTATCAGCTGACGGGCCTTGCCCTGTTTCTCTTGGACGAACCTGATGACTTCCTTAAGCTTCTCTATATCTACGGGCTTGGTGAGATAACGCAGGGCATTTACTTCATATCCTTCTATGGCGTATTCCACGTGACTTGTAAGGAAAACGATGAAGACCTTCTCGGATGCCGCTCTGATCGCCCTGGCAAGCGTTATGCCGTCCACGGCAGGCATCTCGATATCAAGGAATACAAGATCGTAGGGAAGGGCCTTAAAGCTCTCTGAGAGCCTGTTCCCGTCGTCAAAGGTGTCGATATTGTAATCGGCATTGATAAGGAGCTTATCCAGCAAGGATTTAAGCTCTATCCTGTATATCTCTTCGTCATCGCAGATGGCAATACGCACTTTGGGAATGCTCCTTGTGATTATCTGTTATGAATTCTAAATAATCATTGAGTTATTCGCAATACCGTTTACGACGGGAAAACTACCATTCACTCCAGTCTCATTTTTCGCGAACATCCTGATGCTAGAATCACCGTGAGTTCAATGAAGAAAGGAATCTACACATGAAAAAGGTATTAAAACAGATCGGTAAAGCAATAGGCTACTTCGCAGTCTATCTTTCCTGCATGAACATTGTAGATCTCATTGCCGGCTTTGTCTGGGGTTATTCGAAGGGCAAGGAATTTAAGGAAATGGGATTAAGTCCGGACGAAGCTGCAGCAGCTTTCCAGAGCGTCGAAACAGGCTACAAGGGAATCAGCATGCTGATAGGCGCCATCCTTACGCTCCTTGTATTTTTCATCATCGAGAAGGTAAAGAAGACAAGCCTTGCTAAAGAGACCGACATGAAGAAGGTTACGGGAAAGCAGATGGGCCTTACGGTTATCGGTGCTTTGGGAGGAATGTTCTTCATGAACTTCATGCTCAGCATTCTGCCGATCCCTGAAGAATTGTTAGGTGACCTCACAAGCGGAATGGGCAGTCTTACATCTTACCCCTTCTGGCTTGCAATCATAGTAAATGCGATCCTCATCCCGATCCTTGAAGAAGTCGTATTCAGAGGTTATATCTTCAGCAGACTTGGCAAGGCAATGCCTGCAGTCGTTGCAGCCGTCATATCATCCGTGATCTTCGGACTCTGCCACGGCGGCCTTGTATGGGCAATCTGGGCAGGCATAGTAGGTCTTATCATCTGTGTTGTAAGAGAAAAGTCCGGTTCGATCATCCCCGGCATCGTATTCCACATCATCATGAATACTTACGGAATGGTTTGCTCATATTTCCCCGTGCTCGAAAAGCTCAGCAACACCGGAATGTACATCCTTACGGCAATCGGCGGTATCATGCTTGCGGTATACATCGTGGGTATCCTTACAGACAAGAGTGCAGCTAAGGACAAGGCTGAGGTAACGGTCGCATAAGAGGATATAAACAGACCGGGTACTCGAAAAACTCATACCACGGCGAACAAAATCAGGGGCTGTCTCTTCATAGAGACAGCCCCTGTTCTATGCTGATCCGGGTATGATCTTTACATCTCCAGGAATAGTTTCTCATAGTAATCGGCTCTTTTATCGCTCATGCTGTCAGCTTCGATCATTACCATCAGGTTATCGTCAAGTCTTCTCACGTAGTAATACAGATGGGCTTCCTTACCGTCAATTGTCATAGAAAGTTCGGCACGCGAATATTCTTTTCCGCCAAGCGTTACTTTGACAATATCGCTTTGCGCAGCTGTAATTCCGTCTTTTTCCAATCCCTTGGATATGTATTTCAGATAATCATTCAGATAGTCTTCTTCCGTATAATCACGACCGGCTTTGGATCCGAGCCATGTATTCAGGAAGGAAACATATATGGTTTCTCCTTTTGACCAGAATCCCGCATCTTCTTTTGTAGCAAGCAGAAGGTTTTTGTCCGCACCGTCAGGTGTCTGATTTACAGCATACATAAACATTTCATCAAGGTCTTCGTTGCCGATGCTTTCATACCCGTCGGGCACTTTTATCTTCAGTTCAGCACATTCATTTGTATATATGCCGTCTTTAAAAACGCCTTTAGTGTACTTTGTGCCGTCCATGGGATTCTCACTGTCAAATTCAGGCACCGGCATGTTCCTCTCAAGCGTGATTATATAGATATGCCCAAACTCTTCCGATTCAATTATCCGGTTATTGGTCGAGCACGTGAATGAAGAACCGCTGTGGGAATAACCGTTATTGCTCTTCATCAGACCACAGCAGTAACCATTCTCATCCTTAAGCATGATATCCATCGAATCCTTATTAAGCAGCTTTCCACCGAAAAGAGCCCTGTCGAACTTGACCATGTCTGTAAGGCATGAATGTATTCCGCTGTCTCCTCTGTAACCGTTAGGACCGGCAGGGTATCCGTCCTTGTCAGTGAAGCCGTAGCGAACAAGTTCGTCGTAACCGACGGGCACATAAGTCATGTCACCGATTGCCATTGATGATGTCTTAGTCATGCCGCATTTATCGAAAATGTTCTTCTTTACATAATCGCAGTACTTCATGCCTGACACTTTTTCGATTATGAAGGCGAGAAGATGATAATTTGTATTGCTGTATTCGTAGCCGGTTCCGGGTTCAAAATCCAGCGGAGCCTTATACATCGCCTGCAGGAATTCCTCATCTGAAATCTTATCGAGAAAGATATCGCTGAGTTTCTGATTCGCCGCATCCTCACCGGATATGTTCCAGAACGGATCGGGATTATTGCAGTAATCAGGAATGCCGGAATTCATGTGAAGAAGATTGTAAACCGTTATCTTCTTTCCGGTCTCGTATTCAGGAAAATACTTATCGAGCGTGTCATCCAGTCCGATCTTTCCTTTTTCAACCAACTGCAATACTGCTACTGCAGTAAATGTCTTGCTGACGGAAGCCATGTCGAAGATCGTATCCTGCGACTCAAGCGTCTTGCCGTCCTTTTCAAGCTCGTTTTCCGCATAGAGATATATCGTGTCTTCATCTGTGGCAACGACCATGGTTCCGGGACAAACGGAACCGCCATACAGATTTACAAGCTTGGCGTACTTTTCTTCCGGGTTTGACCAGGATCTCCCGGACTCCGTAAGTTTTATGTTTGAAAGCTGATACTTGGATCCGCCGCTGCATGCTGCAAAAGACAGAAGTACGGCAGAAGCCATAAATGAGACAAAGATTTTTTTCAGGCAAGTCCGGTTAAATAACATATTGAATCCCCCTTAGTAATATACCATTTTCGAAACGGTATACAAGTGTATACCACATTTATAGCATTGAGGTAGACACATGTCAACCCGAATTCCGTAAATACTAATCCTCACAATTTATTCATATTTTTCCCGTAGGTTTGTTCATTTTTACGTGTAAAAATATAATTAATTAGAACGTGCGCGCAGGGGTATTATCCTGAACAGGGAACAGATCTGATATGGATAAGATAGCTGACAAGATTAAGTCTGTAAATAAGAGATATGAGCGTCTCGATAATGCCATGCGCTTTCTCGTAAACAATGCATTCACTTTTACTGTCGGCGTAATGGGATTGGTTCATGCCGTACTGATGATAATCTTCTGGATCGCCGGAGTAATCCCTCTTGCACAGTTTAATTTCTTCAGCGTAATCGTTTACGCATTCTGTTTTGTATTATGCAGATTCGGACATCTCCTTCCGGTATATGTAAGCATCATCCTGGAAGTAACGATCTATTCGATCGTATCCACATACTATGTCGGACTCCGCTGCGGCACATACTGCTTCCTTTTCTCGATCGTTCCGATCATCATATATTTCGGAAGCACGCTCTTTAAGGGCAGACAGAGATGGGGCGTAGCATCTATGATCGTCCTTAACTTCATAACGTTCATCGTTGTCTATTTCAGCTTCTATTTCCAGGAACCGGTCTACAGCGTATCTTCAGCTACTGCGCTCGTTCTCGTTATCTTCTCGGCGTTTGCGATGGTATTTGCAACGGTCTTCTACAACATCATGTATATCTATTCGAGTGAGAACACGGTATCTGTTCTTGAACTTAAGAATAAGCAGCTCTCTGCCGATGCTCATGAAGATGCGTTGACGAGCCTTCTTAACCGCCGCGGCTTCCTGCCTCTGGTAAAATCCCTCATGGCTTCAAGCAAGCCTAAGAAGTTCTGCATCGCTTTCTGCGATCTCGATGATTTTAAGCGCATAAACGACTCTTACGGACATGAAGCCGGTGATGAGGTCCTTAAGCATACGACCATGATGATAAGACAGGAACTCCCGGGCTCAGATATCTGCAGATGGGGCGGAGAGGAATTCGTTATCCTCTTAAGGGACTGTGACCTGGCTGCTGCAAAGATAAGAGTGGAGAGGCTCAGAAAGACTATTGAGTCCAATCCCACGTCGTTCTTCAGCAAACAGATCTTTGTCACGATCACCATAGGTCTTGAGCAGTACACGCCTAAATACGCTGAGCCTGAATCGCTGATCAAGAAGGCCGACGAGCGCATGTATTACGGCAAGCAGCACGGTAAGAACATCCTTATCTTTGATGACGCTGCGGATGAATAAGGTATCAGGATAATATAGCGTTTTTACGGGCCGATCGTTTTGACCGGCTTTTATACTTTTATCGGTATTTCGAAAAAATATATTGAAAAACGATAAAAAACTATTGAAAAGCAATCGGTGAGATGTTAATATGACACCAACAGGAAATCTTAAGGAGGGTGTACATATGACGACTGAGGTTAATGCTTTTGAACAGAACATCGCGTTGAACGATAAGATCTCTTCTGCTGATGAATTAAAAGAGCTCAATAAGAAGATCGCATATTGCGAGAACGCGATCAGCAGCTGCTCAGCAGCACTTGATCCCAGAAGAGTCGGTACATTCAGATATTTCTGGCCGTTCCTGACATTATCGCTCGTAATAGGTTGTGGCGGAATATTGTTTATCTTTATGGCGAATTTTCTGGATAAGGCAAGAGCGGCAGACGGTGTAGAACCATATAACTATCCTTTGGGTCTGATCTTTTTAGGCTTAGTAGCTGTCTTCATGATCCTTCATATCATAGGCGGATTATTTGCCAGAAGAAAATGCGATGCGTTTAATTCGGAAATGAATAGGAGAGATGATGAGATCAGAGCCCAAATAAAGAGATATGAGAACCATCTCGCAAAGCTTAATCTCACCAAAAAAGAGTATCTGGAAGCAAGCACAGGCACTAGCACTCCTTCGGTTGCTGAGAGAAAAGAGATCCCTGAAGATCTTGCTGCCGCTATTACCGCAAAGAAGGAGCAGATCGCAGCAAATGAGAGAGCTATCGCAGAATATAATTCACAGATCATAAGGATCAATACGATGCCTGCAGCACTCAAAAGGACTTCAATGTATTACTTCTGGCCGTTCCTTGTAACATCCCTTGTGAGCTTCAATTTTGTTCAGTCTATATGCTTTTCGTTTCTATATAGATTTAATATAGATATTGAGTACCCGCTCTCTTATGTCATTGCTGCTCATGGTTTTATCCTGCTCCATGTTTTCGGAGGCATCTTTGCAAGGAAAATGAGGGACAGATACAATACCGCTGCTAATGAGAAATGCGCTGCAAGATTCGCAGAGGCATCTACGGTCCGTGAAGATCTGACCGCTTTGGAATATCAGAGAAAGCAGCTTTACGAAGAACTGAGATCACTTGAAGAAAGCGTGCAGACAACTTAAGTTACCGCTGTAAGATGGTATAATGATTCCGTCCGTGAGTGTGTCACGGGCGGAATTTTCACAGATAAACGGACAGGGATAATATGAATATCAGAAAATTTACGGCATTAATCCTTACAGCGGCTGTAACTGCTTCGCTCCTTGCAGGCTGCAAGAAGGCAGAAGAGACTTCTGAAGCGACAACAGAGCCTGTTGATACAGAGACTACGGAAACCACAGCGACCTCTGAGACCACGACCGAAACGAGTGTGGAGATCACATATACGGCTGATGACTTAAGAAAAGCCGGCGTAAACGAGCTTAATTCCGTTCCGATCCTCATGTACCACAGAGTCTACAATATGAAAAACAGTGAGACGAAATATACCGGCGGCAATGTGGATAAGGACGGTTATAACAGGACATCCGAAGCGTTCGAAAAGGATCTTCGCAGCTATTACGAGCAGGGTTACCGCATGATGAGGCTTGACGATTATGTTGACGGCAAGATCGATGTCGCATTCGGATACACCCCGTTGATCCTGACTTTTGATGACGGCATCAATGATGTAGTGCTGGAAGGCTGGAACGATGACGGCACGCCGAAGTTCGAGGAAGGCTGTGCTATTGCGGTCCTGGAGAAGATCAAGGCAGAGTTTCCGGATTACAATGTCACTGCAACGTTCTTCCTGAACTATAAGCTTTTCTGCAACAATGACGCTGATGACAGGAAAGTCATGAAGTGGCTCGTCGATAACGGATACGATATCGGCAACCACACCTATGACCACAAGACTCTCGGCCAGTGTGACGCTGCTGAGATCGAGAAGCAGATCGGCTCAATGTATAAGCTCCTTGATGAGATCATTCCGGGCCGGTACGTGAACATCGTTGCTCTGCCTTACGGATCTCCTGAGACTTTCCCGGCTGATAAGCCGCAGTACGAGAAGATCTTCGCCGGTACATATGAAGGCTTCTCCTATACGACCAAATCATCGCTTCTCTGCTCCTGGACCAGATGTTATTCTCCCTTTGTAAGAGATTTTGATGTCAGGCGTTTAAGAAGGATCAGAGGCTACGATAACAACGGCAAGGATTGGGATATCGAGATGAACTTCAAGCAGCTTAATGATGGCAGAAGGTATATCTCTGACGGCAATCCCAACACGATCGTATTCCCGTCGTCTGACAACACCAAAGGCGACTGGCTCAAGAATACATTTGGCCTTCAGGTAATCACTTACGATAAATAAGATAAAGGCTGAGCGTGCGGCACTCCGGGCAGACGCTTAATTAAGGATTTGTTGCCTTCCGGGCGGACAAAAAGAGCAACATTTAGAGCAACAATGCCGATGTTGCTTTCTATGTTGCCTTCTAAGCGGACAGAAAGAGCAACATTTGAAGCAACACTAATTAGAGACACGTAATGCCATCGCAAACAATGTCTCTGATCAGCTCTTTCCCTTAGTAAGAGACATCAAACTCGAAAAGTAACTCTCTACACACAAAAAGACGGCGCCTTGATCAATAAGACGCCGCCTCATATATGAGCCTGCAGATATTAAGAGTACAGACCCCTTACGTGCTCGATGAATTTCATGGCAAGGGCGCTCGGGATCTTCTCCTTATCCCATGAGAGGATATAGTCGACGTTGACCGCCGGCGTGATCTTCTTTACCACGACGTTGGAATCAGCGGAGATGTTCTTGGCGACTGAAGCAGGGAAGATCGCGATGCCGATGTTCTGGTCAACGAGCTTGCTGGCGTTCGAAGAGTGCGCTGTCTTTACTATGAAGTGCGGTTCCTTGCCTGTTGATTCAAACCATGAGCGGATCTCTTCTTCACGGGAATGACGTGAGGAGATGATGAGATCGGTATCTGCGATGTCCTTAAGGGATACTGTCTGTTTCTTGGATTTGGCAAGCGGGTGCGAACCGGGGATTATCGCTGCCCAGGAATCGCTGTAGACCGTGATGCCGTCTAAATGCTCTGTGTTGAGCGGCGTCATGGTGATGGCAAGTTCAAGAAGGCCTGACTTCATTCTGTATGTAAGGTCGTCCACCGTACCGCACCAGAGGTTATAAGTAACGTTAGGATATTCTTTCTTAAAAGAAGATATCCATTCAGCTGCAAGCGAAGGGCCGTTGCTGTCAACGTGCCCGAGATAAAGGGTTCCGCTTAAGCCCTTCTTGACGTCGGAGATCTCTGTTTTCGCGATATCGGCAAGAGCAAGGATCTGTTCGCCGCGGCGCTTGAGGGCGAGACCTTCGGGTGTGAGGGTGACATGACGCTTGCCGCGGACGATAAGTGTGCATCCCAATTCCTCTTCGAGGTCCATGAGGGCTCTTGAGAGCGGCGGCTGGGATAAGTGCAGACGCTCTGCTGCGCGCGTGATGTTACGTTCTTCTGCAACCGTTAAGAAATAGCGGATTTGACGTAGATCCATGTTGGTTCCTCCTGCAGCTTTCTATCATACTCTAAAGGTATGGTAATACGAATACGATTTGTATTTTATTTCTTTCGACCATAAGACTACAATTAGCCTTGAAATCATACAACGATAGTTTAAACGCATTGAAAATAAATATCAATACATTTTGAGTATGATTTCAAACCTGAGGCCGGTGGTGGATGTGATGGCCTTAAGGTTATGGGAGGAGAATATGAGACCTTACGAAGAAAAGTATGTAAAAGAATGCTATCAGGCAATGCAAGAAGAGCATGATGCATGCGGTATCGGTTTAGTCGTAAACATCGATGGCAAAAAAGAATACCGCACTTTAGACGATGCATTATCCATTGTTGAAAAGTTAGAGCACAGAGCAGGTAAGGACGCTACCGGTGAGGTAGGCGACGGTGTCGGAATCTTAGTCCAGATCTCTCACAAGTTCTTTAAGCCCGCTGCAAAAGAAGCAGGCATCGAAGTAAAGGACGAGGGCGACTACGGTATCGGCATGTTCTTCCTTCCCCAGGATACGAAAAAGCGCACTCTCGCAATGCGCATGTTTAAGGTAATCACAGAAAAGAACGGCCTTAAGGTCATGGGCTGGAGAGAAGTTCCCACAAATCCTGATATCCTTGGCAAGGTCGCAAGAGATGCAATGCCCGTCATCATGCAGTGCTTCGTTGAAAGACCTGCTGACTGCGAAAAGGGTCTTGCTTTCGACCGTATGCTCTATGTCGCAAGAAGAGAGTTCGAGCAGAGCACGGACGATACATATATTACTTCTTTATCTTCAAGAACTATCGTATATAAGGGCATGTTCCTCGTAGGACAGCTCCGTAAGTTCTATGAGGATCTCCAGAGCAAGGACTATGAGACAGCAATTGCAATGGTCCACTCAAGATTCTCAACAAATACAACACCTTCATGGGAAAGAGCTCATCCTTACAGAATGATCGCTCACAACGGTGAGATCAACACGATCAGAGGTAACTTCGACAGAATGCTCGCCCGTGAAGAGACATTGTACAGCCCTTCGATCGAGAACGATGTAGATAAGATCTTCCCGATCATCCATAAGACGGGATCTGACTCTGCAATGCTCGACAATACATTAGAGTTCTTCATGATGAACGGAATCCCGCTTCCTCTGGCAGTCATGATGATGATCCCTGAGCCCTGGAAGAACGATTCATACATGGAGCAGGAAAAGAAAGATTTCTATCATTACTATGCAACCATGATGGAACCCTGGGACGGTCCTGCAGCTATTCTTTTCACAGATGGTGTTATCGCAGGCGCTACACTCGACCGTAATGGCTTAAGACCTTCCAGGTATTACATCACAGACGATAACAGACTTATCCTCTCATCAGAGGTAGGTGTACTTGATATCGAGCCTGAGCACATCGTAAAGAAGTCCAGACTGCAGCCCGGCCGTATCCTCCTGATCGATACGGAAAAGGGTAAGCTCGTATCTGACGAAGAGTGCAAGAAGTACTATTCTGAAAAGCACCCTTATGGTGAGTGGCTCGCATTAAATCTCCTGCATCTTTCTGAACTCAAGATCCCCAATAAGAAGATCCCGGTTCATACACAGGAGATGAGAAACAAGCTCTATAAAGTATTCGGTTATACTTTCGAAGACGTTAAGAATGAGATCCTGCCGATGGCTACGAACAAGGTTGAGGCAACAGCTTCAATGGGTACGGATATCCCTCTCGCAGTTCTCTCAGAAAAGCACCAGCTTCTGTTCTCATTCTTCAAGCAGCTCTTCGCACAGGTTACAAACCCGCCGATCGACTCCATCAGAGAAGAAATCGTTACAGATACGACAGTTTATATCGGTTCTGACGGTAACCTCCTTGAGGAGAAGAGCGGCAACTGCAGAGTGCTCGAAGTTAATAACCCGATCCTCACAGGCGTTGACCTCGTCAAGATCAAGTCTTTGGACCAGCCCGGCTTTAAGGCTGCCACGGTTCCGATCCTTTACTACAAGAACACTTCGCTTGAGAAGGCTTTGGACCAGCTCCTTATCACTGTCGACAGGACATGTGCAAAGGGCGCAAACATCATCATCCTCTCAGACAGAGGGATCGATGAGAACCACGTCGCGATCCCTTCGCTCCTCGCTGTTTCCGCAGTAGAGCAGCACCTGGTACAGACAAGGAAGAGAACGGCAGTATCCCTGATCATCGAGAGCGGCGAGCCCCGTGATGTCCACCAGATGGCAACGCTCCTTGGCTTCGGCGCACGTGCTATCAATCCTTACCTTGCTCATGAGTGCATCGCAGAGATGATCGACAAGGGCATCCTTGATAAGGACTATCATACGGCTATCGACGATTACAACTACGCAATCTTACACGGCATCGTTAAGACATCCGCAAAGATGGGCATCTCCACGCTGCAGTCTTATCAGTCCGCAAAGATCTTCGAGGCTGTCGGCATCTGCAAGGAAGTAGTGGATAAGTATTTCACAGGCATCGTAAGCCGCGTAGGCGGTATCGGCCTTGAAGAGATCTCTGAGGGAATATTGTTCAGACATGACAAGGCTTTCGATCCCATGGGCCTCGAAAACGATGAGACTTTGGACAGCACAGGCTTCCATAACTTAAGAAGCGGTGACGACAAAGAAGATCATCTCTATAACCCCAAGACGATCGTTGCCCTCCAGAAGGCAGTAAGAGAAGGATCTTACGAACTCTTCAAGGAATATACGGCAATCGTTGATAATGAGAAGCCTCATACATTAAGAGGACTCCTCGCGTTCAAGAAGACAGGCAATTCCATACCTTTGGAAGAAGTTGAGCCTGCTTCAGAGATCGTTAAGAGATTTAAGACCGGCGCCATGAGTTACGGCTCTATCTCAAAGGAAGCACACGAGTGCATGGCGATCGCTATGAACCGTCTGGGCGGCAAGTCCAATACAGGTGAGGGCGGTGAGTCACCCGAGAGATTCGGCACGGAGAAGAACTCCAAGATCAAGCAGGTCGCATCAGGAAGATTCGGCGTTACGAGCGAATACTTGAACAGCGCTGAGGAGATCCAGATCAAGATGGCTCAGGGAGCAAAGCCCGGTGAAGGCGGACACCTCCCCGGAAAGAAGGTCTATCCCTGGATCGCAGAGAGAAGATATTCTACACCCGGTGTTGCATTGATCTCGCCTCCGCCTCATCACGATATCTATTCGATCGAGGACTTGGCTCAGCTCATCTACGATCTGAAGAATGCAAACAGAAAAGCAAGGATCTCCGTAAAGCTCGTATCCGAAGCAGGCGTTGGTACTATCGCATGCGGCGTTGCTAAGGCAGGCGCACAGGTAATCCTGATCTCAGGTTACGACGGCGGTACGGGCGCAGCTCCTGCAAGCTCCATCCATAACGCAGGTCTTCCTTGGGAATTAGGTCTTGCTGAGACACACCATGCGTTGATCGAGAGCGGTCTTAGAGGAAGAGTTGCAGTCGAGACGGACGGTAAGCTCATGAGCGGCAGAGACGTTGCTATCGCCGCACTCTTAGGCGCTGAGGAATTCGGTTTTGCTACAGCACCTCTGGTATCCATGGGATGCATGATGATGAGAGTCTGCAACAAGGATACATGCCCGTTTGGTATCGCATGCCAGAACGAGGAATTAAGAAAGAGATTTAAGGGTAAGCCCGAGCACGTTATGAACTTCATGCTCTTCATCGCAGAAGAGTTAAGAGAGATCATGGCAGAGCTTGGTTTCAGAACAGTCGACGAGATGGTCGGAAGATCCGATCTCCTCAAGGTTAAGGACAAGCAGATAACAAAGAGAGCCGAGATGGTCTCTCTCGCGCAGATTATAGATCCGTCTTATGCGGATTCCGAAGTACGCCATTTCGAGCCTGACCATGTATTCGACTTCGAGCTCGAAAAGACGATCGACGAGAGAGTATTCCTCCCTGAACTCGCGAAAGGCCTTAAGAAAGGATCCATCAAGATTACTGATGTTAAGGTATCGAGTACCGACAGAGCAGTAGGAACTATCTTAGGTTCGGAGATCACAGCCGAATACGGAACAGAGTTGGCAGATGACAGCGTCATCGTAGAACTTACGGGCGGCGGCGGCCAGAGCTTCGGTGCATTCATTCCGAAGGGCTTAACGTTAAAGCTCACAGGTGATGCGAATGACGGATTCGGAAAAGGATTATCCGGCGGTAAGCTTATCATCAAGCCTAATGAGAATTCCGGATTTGAAGCTTCAAAGAATGTCATCATCGGAAACGTTGCGCTTTACGGTGCAACAAATGGTACAGCATACGTCTGCGGCGTAGCTGGTGAGAGATTCATGATCAGAAACTCAGGCGCTACGGGCGTATGCGAAGGTACCGGTGACCACGGCCTGGAATACATGACAGGCGGTAAGGCCGTAATCCTCGGCGAAGTAGGAAAGAACTTCGCAGCAGGTATGAGCGGCGGTATGGCGTACGTATTGGATGAACATCACACACTCTATACAAAGATCAACAAGGCTTTGGTAGAGATGAGCGAGATCACAGAAGACGCAGATAAGAATGAGCTCAAAACGATCCTTCAAGATTATGAGCAGGCAACAGGATCTTCAAAAGCGAAGGCAATACTTCAAGATTTCGACAAGTATGTTGGAAGCTTTAAGAAGATCATCCCGACAGATTACCGTCACATGCTGACCTTGATCGCCAAGTACGAAGAACAAGGTATTGCACGTGAACAGGCAGTCTACGAAGCATTCAAAGAATTCACTAAAGTCGGTGCTTGATATCAGGAGGATCTTATGGGTAAAGCTACAGGATTTTTGGAATACGACAGGCACGAAGATTCTTGGGTAACAGAAGAGAAGAGAATCACAGGCTTTGAAGAATTCCACAACCATTTAAATGAAGAAGAAAGACGCTGCCAGGCAGCAAGATGCATGGATTGCGGCGTACCTATGTGCCAGTCGGCCATCTGCCTTAAGGGCATGGTAACGGGATGTCCCTTACATAACGTTATCCCTGAGTGGAACGACGAGATATACAAAGGACATTACGAAGCAGCATTGGGAAGACTTTTGAAGACTTCGAACTTCCCTGAATTCACAGGAAGGGTTTGTCCCGCACTTTGTGAAAAGGCATGCATCAATGGAATAAATTCAGGAGCAGTTACTATTCACGATAACGAGCTCTTCCTCATAGAAAAGGGATATGAGCTGGGATACATGAAACCCAGGATCCCGAAGACCAGATCCGGTAAGAAGGTCGCAGTAATCGGCGCAGGCCCTGCAGGACTTGCAGTCGCAGACCAGTTAAACCACAGAGGTCATGAGGT
>CACWXL010000014.1 GCA_902764825.1 Oscillospiraceae bacterium | reverse complement strand
TGATAGCTGATTTAATATTAGGCATCTCGTTCTCTCCTTTTTAGAGTTATATCTTCAAATTACCGAAGAATTGTATCACGATTGTATTTTATTCGCAAGACTTTGTTGCTTCATAAAGTCCGATACTTGCGGCAATTGTAATATTAAGGCTGTCGATATCCCCTGAATGCTCGATCCTTATGGGTTTTCCTATGTTCTGAAACTCAGGATCCAGGCCCGTGGCTTCATTTCCCATGATGAGCGAAAAAGGCTTATTTATGGTGGTTTCCTGAAGTCTTGTACTTCCGTCCAGCATGAACGGATAGAGGTTATTGTCAGGGAACCTCTTCTGATAATCAGAGAAGTCGTCGAAAACTTCGATCCTCACACTAGCGCACGCACCCATGGATGCTCTTATCGTCTTCGGGTCATCGGGATCGGCGGAAGTCTTTCCGACAACTGCCAGGTCCTTTACGCCAAATCCCAGGCAGCTTCTGACGATCGTTCCCATATTGCCGCAGTTGGAAGGATTGACGAGGACCATGTGATTGCCGGCAGAGATCTTCTCCTTCTTCTTTTCGATGACAACTATCACGAAGCAGTTGTCCTTCTTGGAAAGGATATTGAAAGGCTTCTCCTCTGTTGACACCGGAATATCATTGCCGCAGATAGACCTGATCTTTGCGATAGTTTCCTCAGATCTGAAGCCCGGATGAAGGATAACGCCCTTTACGGAATCACGCTTTTTAAGCAGATATTCCATGGCAACTGTGGCGCCTAAACCGTATGTGTATATATTGTCGCTTTTGTAACTGGTAACTTTAATCAAAATGTCTTGTTCCTGTATGTAAACTTTATGATATTATAACTTAAGCGGATAATTATTTGTTATATCGCAAGTATAACGCTATTTAATGTTAAAGGAGCATTTACTATGGCAGAAAATCAGACACAGGTTAACACCTCAGAGCAGCTTCCTTCAAATGCAAAATTGTTTTCAATTCTTGCTTACATCTCTCTTCTCTGGCTCTTGGGACTTTTGATCTCACCCGAGAAGACATCACCTTTCGTAAGAAGCCACGTTAACAATGGTATCGTACTTTGCATCACAGGTGCGATCTTAGCTTGCATTCCTTTCCTCGGTTGGATCTGCGAAGCAGTTGTTGTTGTATTCATGGTTATGGGTATCATCGCAGCAGCAAAGACACAGTACTTCACACTTCCTCTCTTCCTCGGAAAGATCAAGATCGTTAAGTAATCTGATATTAAAGACTATTAACGGACCCGCATCATTATGGTGCGGGTCTTTTATTTGCAGTTATTCTTCAAAACAGATATAATAACCGCCGTAAGTATCGAGGTGTAGCGCAGTTGGTAGCGTACGTGCTTTGGGAGCATGGGGTCGCAGGTTCGAATCCTGTCACCTCGACCAGAAAGAAAAGAATACCCATCTGTTCATCCTGCGAACAGGTCCTCGGCACAAAGTGCCTGCGGAACTTGTCTGAACAGATGGGTATTCTTTTTGCATTATGGCTTAAATTCGAAGAAGGCGATCTTCTTCTCTGCCATTTCATCGACCCTGGCGATATAAGTCAGGGCATCTTTTATGGTCGGACATCTCTCGACCCTGTGCTTATACATTTCGCCTTCCTGGGCAAAACATCTCTTGCTCATGCCGCCGGCGCCGAATGACAGCACATCCCTGCAGTCGCTCATCATGGCAACGTTATAAAGGCTTCCGGTATCACCTTTTGCAAAACCCGTATTCTCCAGGCCGTGGCCGGTGTCCTTCTGACGGTACATATAGTACGGATGATATCCTGCTTCCATGAGAAGTCTGTAGCTCTCCGCAACACACTCATCCAGGGTGTCACGCGTCCTTTCCTTGTCCATTACGGTGTCACGGCTCATGGCAGCTCTTCTTTTCTTGTAGAGCGTATGAACGGTTATGTTTGCAGGAGCAAGTTCTATCAGGCGCTTTGTTGACTCCACATGTTCTTCCGGTTCTTCGTAAGGAAGTCCTGCTATAAGATCCATGTTGATCAGATCAAATCCCATCTCACACGCCTGATTGTAAACTCTGACCGTATCTTCGGCGGTGTGCTTTCTGCCAAGCCTTAAAAGCGTCTCCGATCTCATGGTCTGAGGATTGATGCATATCCTGGTAATGCCGTGATCTCTCATCGCTTCAAGCTTTCCTGTCGTGATCGTATCAGGTCTTCCGGCTTCGACAGTAACTTCCGCGCCGGAGGAGATCTTCAGATTTGAATAGATGGAATCCAGAAGCGAAGCAAACTCTCTTTCTTCCAGGACCGTAGGCGTTCCGCCTCCGACATAGAGCGAAGCAATGGGCCTTTTTATCTGCTTTGATATCAGTTCTATCTCGCGTTCCAATGCAGCTTCATAGTTTACGAGTCTGTCCATGTGACATGAGATATCCGAAGATACGAACGAGCAGTACTCACATCTTGAGGGGCAGAACGGAATGCCTACATAGATGCAGAGGCTCTCTTCCGGAACTTTGGACAAGATCCTCTGTTCTTCCCTCGATGTCTCAAATGCGAGCCTGGCCTTATCCGGCCTTACAAAATACTTTTCTTCCAGAGCCTTGGTACTTTCTTCTTCGCAGGCAACCAGAGTAGGCCTGATACCTGTAAGACATCCCCACGGCAGGTTCTTTTTCGAGATATCGGAAAGAGCCATATAAAGAGATCTCTTGATCTCCCTTCCGGGCTCTAAAAGTTCTCCCTTAAATTCATAGGCCTTATCGCCAAAATAAGTAACTGATCTTCCGTCTTCAAGAAGTTCATTGACCAGAACGGCGTCAGGACCTTCAGGAGCAATTACTTTCCCCTCGTCCTTTAATTCTTCAGGGACACCTGAGAACATCCTTACTACATCTGATACTCCGTAGTATTTGTCATGACCTTTAAGGATTACTTCAAGCATCTTCAGCACCTGCTATATGTGTCAGATAGAACCTGACATAGACACTGTCAGGCACCACATAAGTCCCGACACCGCCTTCTTCACCGTTTGACTTTAAGAATGCATCGTTAACATTGGAACTCGTCTCGGTAATATCTATGTTGAACATCTCTTTCAAGGCATCGACCTCTTCGTCGATCTTGTCCCAATAAAGCCTTGATGCATACTCATCTCTGTAGACGTCTTCCATTTCCGGTGCGGAAGAATACTCCGGCATGACCTGTCCGGTCTCTGACGCGATCTTTGCAGTAACAGAATAGATATTCCAGAATATCCAGCAGTAACCGGAGTATCTGAAATCTGCGCGTGACGAGGAGCAGCAGGCTAAGGAAGCAATGATATTACAGTCAGTCTCGCTTGCATAACCCTTGGCATGACATAGCTCATGGCACAGCGTGATCGGGAATTCGGTAATGTTCATATAATCCGTATTAATATTTGCTTCTCCCAGGAAAGGATCATACATTCCGACTATGTATGTGTAGCTCCAGTAATGACTGAGAGACACGGGCTTGGCGCGTACATAATTCCGGGTAAGCGGGACATCGTACTTTTCGCTGAACTTGTCTAAGAGCGAGCATGCATAGACAGCGTTATTCTCAAAGCTCTGATCCATATGTGCAACGCCGTTGTAGTCTTCCCCCAGATGACTTCTTGCTTCGATCATTCCCATATATGCCCAGCGCAGACATTCGCAGTAATCTTCGAAGGTAAGATCTTCTGCAGTATCAAGTTTAAGCTCTGCTACGGCGCTCTTCCGTCTGTAATTGATCCCATGCATTGCCTGAAAGATAATAGCCAGGACAAGACAGCAGATAAGAAGATTTCTCAATGACTTGTAGAAAAATGCGAGTGTTCCCCGGGTCATTAGCTTTTTTATCATGAACACAAGCCAACAGATTAAGCCAATGGCAAGAAGCGGAAAGATACAAACGACTATTCCCTCTGTCAGTGAAAACTGGAAAAACATGCTGATGCACTGAAAGGGCAGCGATACGTATGGAAAGATCTTCGTGCAGTAGTAATCCGCAAATTCCTTAGGGATGTAATTATTTATTTCACACGCAATAACGAACAAGGCCGTCAGCACAACTATCAAAACGGCCTTTAATACGATCCTTCTTTTTTTCTTGCTCCTGATCTTCATCGTCTGACTAATAAAAAGATCACATAGAGCAGAGCATAGATTACCGGCTGGTGAACAAGATAGATGATAAGCGAATGCCGTCCGATGAATTCGACCGGTCTTGCAACAGCAGTCATTACTTTGCCTTTGCCTGCGAATAAAGTCTTCTTGTCTTTATAACACGTTCTTCCGATAACGCATCCGATAAGGAACACGCCGAGCCACGGGAACAGCGGCATGTAGTCTGCCATCGGCGGAGTGCCCGCTATATCAAAACCGACCGGAAGGAAAAACAGCGAATCCGATGCGTTATCCATATAGTGAATGTTGCATCCGACAATGACAATATATAATCCGGCCAGACCCATGATCAGATTTGTGACATTGGGATTTGCCTTCGTCTTATTTTCGAGAAATGCGATAAGGGCATAAAGGAATATTCCGCATGTAAGTACTGCAAGTACATTAAAAAGGATAAGGCACTCAATGCCCGTGATTTTGTAGATAATAAATGTAGTAGCATACATAACAACCGTAGCTGCCAGAAGCTTTAAGCCTCTTTTCACGTTGTTCCTCGAAAGTGTGCAGCATACTCCCGATATGCTTACAAAAAGCACAACGATCACCGGATGGATAAATGACCAGAACCAGCCTTGGTAAAGATATGTGAACGTGTCAACACCGAACTCATATCTGACATCCCATGACATATGCATGAAGACCATCATCAGGATCGCGATGCCCCTTAAGAAATCGAGCTCCCACGCACGGTCCTTGGAAAGTCTCTTACCGCTCACTTCTCTTCCTGCCCTTCCACAAGACAGCTTCCGAGAGCTGTAGCAAATACCGCATCCTCAGGAACGATCATGTTAACACCATAAAGGCCTTCGAATGGGATCAGGTATTCCTGGCATTCCTTAAGACCCGTCAGCTGACCGGTAAATACGATATCTTTGATATTGCACTGCCTTGAAGCCATAACGGCAACCGTACCTATCGCCTGATATACAAGGTTAAATACACCGGCCATCTTATCCTCTCTGGAGAGATCGTCAGCAGCCTTTCCGAAATTTGATGCCGTTACATTCATCGGAAGTCCTGTTACGCCGTCCTTGGTAATATCACCGATAGTAAGATCGCACTTAAGGATATCTCCTTCAGTCGCCATATCAGAAAGCTTTACAGCATCCCTGGTTCCGGTAAGAGCCAGACCAAGTCCGACAAGCGTGCCGCCGCCTACGCCAGAACCGATTATGTGTCTTACATTTTCTCTTCTGGCTTCAAGATATGCAGTACCTGTACCCATGCTGACTACAACAGCATGATCAAGTCCAGAAAGATACAATCCGCCTAATCCCGTTGCTTTGAATTCTTCAACGGTGACTGTCTTGATGCCCAGGATGGGACCTGCAGGGAAAACGGATCCTACACCCGTTATGTTTATCTGCTCAATGTCATTGATCGAAAGTGAATTATCATTGATAAGCTTTCCTACTGCACCAAAAGCCGATGTGACAGGATCTGCCGCTCTTACGATATCCCTGGCAATTATCTTGCCTTCCCTCATTCCGACTATCTTTGTCGTACTGCCGCCTATATCCAATCCAACTTTTATTTTCATCAGAATAACTTCCTTTTATTTTTAGGTAATTCTATCAAATTACGAGATGATTATAAACCTTATACTCATTCCCGGATGCTTAATAAAAAAGGCTCTGCAGATAACCTGCAGAGCCTTTAGTATCTTATACTATAAATTCTCAATTACTCCATTGATATTGGATTTTTGAATAATAAGTTGCTTTGCCCTCTTCTTCCAAACCACTTGCGATCATATCATAAGCCTTTGTGCCCTGGATGCTTGAGAATGTGCTCGGTGTCATAGGCAATGAACCGGATCCCGAGTTAGTCAAAACAGTAATCTTTCTGCCTTTAATACCGTTCATAGTTGCACGTTCTTCGAAACGGGGAACCCAAACCTTACCGTCGTACCTGTATGCAAAATTCTTATTGCCTTTATCTACAACAAAAATCCTGTATAAGATAACGATAGATTTCTCACCGGTTTCAGCATTTGGCTGTTCTGTTTTCTTAAAGAAAGCATATATATCCCACTTAGTTTCTGATGTTCCAGCTTTAGTCAAAAACATTGGATGGAAAACAGGGGTGGGGGTTCCGGCCTTGGAATCCTGTACCATAAGTGTAGGAACATCCACGGTGCATCCCGAATCTCCCGGCTTACTGATATACCATGTCCAGTTTTGTTTTGCTGCGCCTTTACCTTGTGTGATTGCTAAAAATGAGTTTTCAAAGCCCTTACCAAACAAAGCAGCATAATCAGCTGAATCATTTAAATTATATGTAGTTCCAAATGAACTTCCGATTGAAGCGCATAATCCGGCAATTACTCCGCCAATCATACAGATAATTGCAAGCGACAATAACAATTCAACCAGAGTAAAACCCTTTTTGTTTTTTCTTTTTTGTTTCATATGATTCATCACTCCAATTATTTTCTAGTGACTTAATTTCTCTTAAAAATATAGCTTAACCTTCATCGGCTGATGAGGCTGATGAATCTGATGAAGAAGGATAACCGATATTTACATGATCAGCCCCAAGATTAGCTATCTTAGAAGCTCCTTCAAGATTTTCCTTCTTATCGGTTCCACCACTTGGACTTATAACCCAGTCATATACTACTGGTGTTTTGCTGTAATCACCTCTTACAACTACTTTTCCTAAAGTCTCAGGCTTATCCTTAGCCATCCAATACTCGGGATAATAAACTATTAATTTTCTATTGTCGCTCAGATCATCTTCATCAGGGTCAGTGCGACCATCTTTAGGTGCAAATGCTTTATCCTGGAAAGGCAATGTTCCCGGTACGGTAGCAGATAAATCAGTATATTGCTCTATTCCAACATAAAGCCCCTCTAAAGTCTTTCCACCCGGTACATTTGAAAATGTTAATGTCTTTACGCCTTTTTTATGATAAGCTACGCCCTGCTCTTCACGGCCGCCTGCACCACAATTAGCAGTAGCATTCCACGTAGAGATTTTATCCATAGCCAAACCATAGTTGTTAGCACCTGATTTGCTGTATACAGAGGTCTGATATGAAAAGCCCATTGTTGCAATAAATCCATTGACCAGCATGGTTGAGATAACAACAAGAATAAACGTAGCAAGTAAAGTCTCAACAAGAGTAAAGCCCTTACGGCCAGCTGTCTTAATAACACGCTTCATAAATTCACCTCGGTATCATCAGGTTTTTGCAAAATTATAATTCTTTAAAACGCTCTCGCTATTAGATATCTGAACGCTAAGCGATTCGGAAGAGCCGACTACAGCATCATTAGATCTGTTAGCTGTCCTGATCAGACCGGCAACACCAACACCTACGACACCTGCAAGAGTTACAATAATTGCAACAACAATCAATACTTCCAAGAGGGAAAAACCTCTTCTTGAACTGTGTCTTTTATATAGTCTGCGCATAAACCCCTCCGAAATAAGGTTTAATCTAATACTTCCTTATCTGTATTATACTGACTTATTGGCAAATTTCAACTCCAAAGTTAATAATTTGTTAAAATATTTCATAATTCATTAACAAATGATAAAAATAGCGGAGAGCTAAGCTCTCCGCTACTATTATTGCTTAATCAGTTCGCAATCTGCTCTGCTAAAAATTAGAGCGCGTCATCAATTGCCTTGTTAACAACCTCAACAGAGCTGTTGTGCTCCTTAACTGAGCTTGCTGCTGCTCTAGCCTTCTTGAGGTAAGCACCGATACCAAGAACGAGAACTGCTGCAAGGATAACGATGATAGCAATAACGAGTACCATTTCTACGAGGGTGAAACCCTTCTTTGACTTCTGAATCTTCTTCATTTTAGATTCCTCCTGTAAGTTTTTGAGTTTGTAGCCTGATTATACAGGCTAATATGAACAATTGCAACACTTTTTTCAAATTTTTTCATTTTTCTGTCACAATTTGTTCCTTAAGTTGCAGGTGCCTCCGTCTCTGTCTTCTTGGGAGCACCAAAACCAATAAGCTTCTTAATGTCATTTCCGCTGTCAGCATATGCTTTTCTGAATACAGCATTTGCCCAGTACGGTGCGAAAGGCTTATTAGCATTAGGATCAAACTCGAGGTTCGTGACACCATACCACAAGCTGTCTTCATTATCACAAACATAAGGGAACCCGATAAATCCACCCTTGGTATTAATGTCTTTATTACCCTGCCAATATGTATATGCAGCCTGGCTGTTGTCAATTGAAAGCCTGTTCTTGAGGTTTGCACCATAGAAACTTATTGCCGCACTAAGAACTAACGTACCATTAGATTGTCCAACAGTAATATAGTCAACTTTAATGCAATCGGGGTTCTCCGAATTGATTTTCTTAAGTGCACTAATAAACTGTGCATAGCCTTTACGCTCATTATAAGGTTCTTTGCCCATCTTGCCTATTAACTCATTGATAGTAGTAGGGACAGGCTCCGTCGCCTTGGACGTAAAATCCGGAGTTCTGTTGTACTGAGTTACAGTATAACCGTCAGTAGAAGAATAAGTAACTTCTACCTGTGCACATACCAATCCGTCCGGAGAAACACTGCCATCAGGATAAGAAATCGCACTCATTCCAACATCACTTGTTGCCACATTAATCAAATACGGGCAACCTTCCTTTTCAAACACATCAAGAACATACTGTTCAACACACTCTGCTTCAACTTTGTCAATAAAGGAAAGTTCAAGTTTTTCACACTGCTCCTTGAGTGCTTCGATCTCTTTCGCCATGTTAGCGTTATTGGCTTTGATCTGATCAAGATAAGCCTTTCTCTCTTGTAATGTCTGAAGCTGTTGCTTGTATTCATCATACTTGTCATTAAGTGTTCTAATTCCGAAGAAATAACTAAGAACAACTATAATCAACAGTGTGATTACATACATGAAACCTTTTTCTCTTGCTGTAAGATTACTCATTGTATTTCCTCCCTCACTATCAGCCCTCAGCCGGAGCTACAGAATAGTACAACTGAACTTCGTCATTTCCGCCAGGAACATCAGTGAACTGTTTGTCAGTCATAACTTTTGTGAAACTTCCTTCCTCAACCTGTACTCCATTTACAACGATTCTGGAAAGCTTGTAGTTAACGCCGGCATAAGTAATTTCCGTAATGTCAGAGAGAGTATATGAAGATCCTGCTCTAACAGTCTTTGTTTCAATACCACCTAACAATACTTTGCCTTCTACACCATCCTGTAAGCGAGTAATAGAAACATGAACATTGCTTACCAGTAATCCGCTTACTTCGAATGAATAGTAATTGTTTATAGCCTCGATCTTGTTATCTTTTATCAGCTGGTCAATATTATCTATCTCTTTTACAACTCTTTCCGTCTGAATTGTAGGCCTGGTTGAAAAGACGTCCTTCTGATTCAACAGATAAACCATTTCGACAGGACTATAGTAAGTAAACGAATAACCTGTGAAATTCAAAGTTGATCTGTCAATAGAATAACTCGTGATAAATGTATCACTGGGTATGCAATCTGCAATTACATCCGGAAGATCTGTAGGAACAGGATCGATTGAATCTACTGCCTTTCTCATTTCCGTAAGAGCGTAATTGTAGTTTGTCATTTCATTGAGCTGTTGCTTCAACATTTTGTACTCGTCCTCAAGGGATGCATACTCAGGACTTTCAAGAAGAGTCTGTAAATTCCTTATATCATTCTTGATAAGACTATTTCTAATAAAGAATGCAACAATAAAAGCAAGTACTACAAAAACTACCAGGATTCCTGCGGCAACAGCATATCCCAACAATCTCGCTTGCTTTGCGGCATTAGCCGTAAACTCCGCAAAGAAGTTCATATCCTTCTTAGCTAATAACTTTTTGCTAACTCCATTTCCTTTAGCCATAAAGTGTACCCCTCCTTAATCGTGACGAATCAAAGCGCCACAACAATTTACAAACTGACCGAGTACAAAATCCTTAGGACCATTTACAGTACTAAGCGACTTGAGAATCTCGACCTGCGTTCCAAGCTGACGCGCAAGTTCTTTATCAATCTTTTTATAACCGGCACCTGAACCATAAAGAAAGCATGTGCTGATAGCATCAATGTGATACTTTGCAATTGAGAACTGAGCTGTACGTGAAACTGCATCAACAAGGCTCTTGAAGTACGCATTTACAGCACTCTGAAGAGCAGGTGTCTCAGCAACGGTCTCGTTCCAAACATCAATATCCTCGATCGGAACTCCGGAATCAGATTCTGACGTAGTGATATTAAGTCTTCTTGCCAACGAAGATTGCTGGCTTCCGCTCTGAAGTTTCTTTACGGAATCAGCAACCTGTCTGATATTTCCGTGACCAAACTGGAGTCTTCTTGAAAGAACCGGGAAACCCTTATCGAGTACGGTAACAGTTGTCGTCTTGCTTGAGAGCTCGATCAGAAGGATAGTTGACTGCTTGATGTTAACATTGCCGTTAACGATTCCCTGCTCGAAGAGCTTTCTTACTGCATTAGGATTAACGTCAAGAGATACGGGGTTGAGGTCCATGTTCTTAAGGAACTCACGGTAATCCTTGATAACGTCAGTAGGAATAGCTGTAGCTCTTACCTGAATCTTATCGGCATTTGTCTCAGCATCCTTTGTGGTTCCGTAAACAAGGTAATCGATGGACATATCTCTGTTTGAACCCTGTCCCAAAATCTCGTATTTAACCATATCCTTGAGCTGATCTTCCTTAACGACAGGAAGCTCAAGATCTCTGCTGTGAACAAAAGCACCTTCAGTTGTGAGGATGCAGCTCTTCATTCTGATGTCGAGTCTTGCTAAGGCATGCTTAAGTGCCATTACGATACCGAAAGAATCCGCAACCGCACCGTCGTTAATAGCATCACCTTCCAAAGGTACAACGCCCATCTTTTCGATTGTAATATTACCTGTCTTGGAATTGTAATTCCCGACAGCTACTTTAAGATCTGAGCTGGAGCAATCGATAACCAGTTCATTTGATCCTCTACCTAATGAAAAATCCATTTATTTTCTCCTTTCAAACCTTGCGGGGATTACATGATCCACTGAGCCATTGTGAAGATAGGCATTGCGATACCGCCTACAACAACACCGACGATAACAGCCATGATAATGATCATTACAGGCTCTAATGCAGATACCATCTTTGCTGTAGCTGCATCTGCCTCATCTTCGAAGTAGTCAGCCGCCTTCTGCAGAATCGTATCCAATGTACCGGATTCCTCACCGATTGAAACCATTGCATAGATCATAGGCGGGAACTCTGTAATATCTCTAATAGATCTTGAAAGTGAAGTACCCTTTCTGATCTCGATACGAGCCGCTGCGAGCTTTTTCTGAAGGATTACATTATCCAAAGACTTCTCGGTAATCTCAACAGCCTGAAGTACAGAGATACCTGACTTAAGGAGCGTGGATACCGTTCTGGTAAATCTGGCGGAAGCGTTCATTCTCGTAGCTCTTCCGACAACAGGCATCTTAAGCATGATCTTTGACCATGTCTCGGAACCCTTCTCGGAGTTCTTCCAAAGAGTAAAACCGTAAACAAGAAGACCAAAAACCGCTATATAAATATACCAGAATGATCTGAGCGAAGTTGAAAGACTAAGCAATCCCTTTGTCAATGCCGGTAATTCACCACCGAGATCTACGATAACATCACCGATCTTAGGTACGAGGAACGTGAGCAAACCAAAGCTGACTGCAAATGTAAGACCAGCAAGGATCTTAGGATATACCATCGCAGAAGAGATCTTGTTCTTAAGTTTTGCATCCTTTGCAAAGTGCTCGGCAAGTCTTTCCATAACTTCGTCGAGTCGGCCGGATTCTTCTCCTGCTGCGATCATACTGATCATGATGTTCGGAATAACGCCCCTCTGTTCCTTAAAAGCTTCAGATAAAGAGCGTCCACTCTGAACCGATTCATAGATCTCACCGATACACTTTTTAGCCTTCTTGGATTCAAGCTGCTGATAAAGCATATCGAGGGATCTAACTACGGTAATACCTGCAGATAATAGTGAAGCAAGCTGTCTGGAAATGATAACGAGATCCTGAGACTTGAGCTTAGGACTGCCGATTTCCATATTCAAGATGCTCTTACCCTTGTCTAATGACAAGCTGGCAATATACTTACCATCGGCCTTTAACTTTCTGGATGCTTCTCCGATAGAAGTAGCTTCGACTATGCCTTCAGACATTTTACCGTTAGCATCGATAACTTGATATCTGAAATTAGCCATCTAATATTTCCCTCCTCTAAACAGATTTCTTTATTAGTCCTGTATCAGGCAAATTCCAGATCACCGAACAACGGACTGTTCGTCTGACCTGCGTTATTGATAAAACGCTTAAGATCTTCAGGGATCCTGCATCTCTGAAGTGCAGTATCTCTTGTGATCATGTTGCGCTTAACAAGCTCTGCAAGATAGAAATCAAGAGGGCACATACCCTGCTGAAGGCTCGTAGCGATCGTAGAGTCGATCTGGTATGTCTTACCTTCACGGATATTGTTCTTGATAGCATCGTTTGAGATCATGATCTCGAAAGCAGCGCATCTGCCTCCGCCGATTCTCTGTACGAGTGTCTGACAGATAACGGCAACAAGACAAGTAGCGAGCTGAACTCTGATCTGATCCTGCTGATGCGGCGGATAAACGTCGATGATACGGTTGACTGTATCAGCAGCTGAGGACGTATGGAGTGTTGAGAGAACCAAGTGTCCTGTCTCGGCTGCGGTAATAGCAGTAGAAATTGTATCGAGGTCACGCATTTCTCCGACGAGGATGATATCCGGGTCCTCACGGAGAGCAGCTCTCAAAGCGTTAGCGAATGAAAGTGTATCCTCGTGAATTTCTCTCTGGTTGATCATAGCTTCTCCGTGCATATGGAGATACTCGATAGGTTCCTCGAGAGTGAGGATGTGGCACTTCTTGCTCATGTTTACGTGTCCGATCATGGCTGCAAGAGTTGTTGACTTACCTGAACCCGTAGGACCTGTAACGAGGATAAGTCCTCTCGGTTTCATAACGAGATCCTTGAAGATGTTCGGGAGTCCCAACTGCTCACATGTAGGAATCTCATTTGTAATGGTTCTGGCAGCAAGTGCATAAGTGCCACGCTGCTTAAAGACGTTACATCTGAAACGGCTGAAGTTCTCAACAATGTAAGAGAAGTCGATCTCACCTCTCTCGTTCAGGTACTGCTGTCTTGACTTGTCGATCATGGACTTGCAAAGATACTCAGTATCTGCAGCTGTCAGCGGCTGATTGCCCAACGGCATCAACATACCGTCTACACGAATCATTGGCGGCAATCCAACTGTAATATGGGTATCGGATGCCCCCATTCTTACCGATTCAGCCAAAATCGATTCGATCGATAAACTAAATCCTTCCACGTTTAAAAACCTCCTTATCAGTCAATCGTGTAAGCTACTCTGTTAAGCTCGCTGACCGTCGTAATGCCTTCCAATACGAGGTCTCTTGCGGAATCCTGAAGCATCTGTGTGCCTTCAGTGACAGCGAGTGCACGCATCTCATCTTCGCTTGCTCTCTTCTCAAGCAAAGCCTTCATCTTCATTGTAATGATTACAATCTCATGGATGGCGATACGTCCCTTATAACCCTTCTCGTTGCACTCTGTGCAGCCCTTGCCGCGATAGAGCTTCTGACCCTCATCGAGTCTCAGATACTGCTTATCGCTTAAATCAGGTTCATAAGATTCTCTGCAGTTGGTGCAGATACGGCGGACGAGACGCTGGGAAACAACGCCGACCAAAGCGGAGGATACCATGTAAGGTTCCAGACCCATGTCGACAAGACGGTTGATAGAAGATACAGCGTCGTTCGTGTGGATTGTACTGAATACGAGGTGTCCGGTGATAGCAGCTCTCATTGCGATCTCAGCAGTCTCACCGTCACGGATCTCACCGACGAGGATAATATCAGGGTCCTGACGCAGGATGGATCTGAGACCACTTGCGAATGTCATTCCGGCCTTAACATTAACCTGGCACTGGTTGAGTCCCGGGATCCTGATTTCTACAGGGTCCTCAACTGTAATAATATTAACTTCATCAGTATTCTTCTCTGAAAGAAGTGTATAAAGCGTTGTTGTTTTACCTGAACCTGTAGGACCGGAAATGAGAACGATTCCCTGAGGAACCTTGATCATCTTATCGATCATCTCATTATTACGGTCGCTGATGCCCAGGTATTTTCTGTTCAAGTTAGCGTCATTCTTGGCAAGGATACGGATAACGGTCTTCTCACCTGTAACGCACGGAAGGATGGATACACGCATGTCCACGTCTTCACCGTTAATGACAGTTGTGATACGTCCGTCCTGAGGAATACGCTTCTCGGCTATGTTCATACCGCCAAGGATCTTGATTCTTGTTGTGATGGCGTCCTTAGCGGAAATAGGGTTGCTCATTACTTCCTGCATGACGCCGTCGATTCTGATACGAACTCTGACTCGGTCTTCGAGAGGTTCGATATGGATATCTGATGAGCCCGAACGTATAGCGTAATCGATCATGGAGTTAACGAGCTTAACAACAGGAGCGCTGTTAACCGCTTCTGAAAGTTCGCTGTCTTCATCAAGGGTATCGCTTGCAAGGCTCGTTCCAAGCTCTTCAGCCGCTTTGTTGGCACTTTCTCTTCCATAATGAACTTTGATAGCATCAACTATTGAAGTGTGTGTGGCAAGCATCAGTGATATCTGATATCCGGTCTGGAACTGAAGCTCATCTTCAATTGTAATATTCATCGGGTCATCGATAGCAACAACCAGGTTGTCGCCATCAAAACCGATCGGAAAAACAACATTGTCTTCGCAGAATTTTTGTGTTAATAAAGCGGTTGCCTTAGGATCTACGTCAATACCCGACAGATCAATGATCGGATAATTATACTGGCTTGAAACCGCTCTCAAAATGTCGAATTCCGACATAAGACCGCTCTCTACGATAACTTCACCAAGACGTTTTCCGGTCTCTTTTTGAACGCTTAGTACTTCTGCAAGTTCGGTAGCATTAAGGAAGCCGCTCTCGACCAGAATATCACCTAATCTCTTCATCGAACCCTCCCGATCAGTCTAAAAGAATTTACACTCAAGTAATGCACACAAAACAGACAGGCGCACTTCGCCCAAGCATAGATGTTAGAACTATACAACAGAATTGAGTAAATAACAAGTTTAAAAGACAAATTGCACAAAAAAGATATTTGACAATCTTGTGTCGGAGGCGTTACACGCAACTCTTTGGCAATTGGTGTTTTGTATCTCCGTAAAAAGATTGTATAATATTTGATTATATTAATAAGTATACATCTGGAGGAATGTTAATGTCAGGTCATTCTAAATGGAGCAACATCAGAAGAAAAAAAGAGGCATCCGATGCAGCTAAGGGAGCTGTATTCACCAAATTTGCCAAGGAAATAGCAGTAGCAGTTAAGGCCGGAGGTCCTGACCCGGCGGGAAATTCCAGACTTAAAGTCGTAGTAGCTAAAGCAAAGGCAGCCAACATGCCTAATGACAATATCAACCGTGCCATCAAGAAGGCCGCAGAAGCCGGTGAAGGCGATGATTATGAAGAGATCACATATGAAGGTTATGGTCCTGCCGGAGTTGCCATCATGGTCAAGACCCTGACCAATAACCGCAACCGTACAGCTGCCGATCTCAGACATATCTTTGATAAGAACGGCGGCAACTTAGGCGTTGACGGTTCTGTATCCTTCCTCTTTAACGAGAAGGGAACGATCCTTATTTCGAAGGAAGATTACGAGGACGAGGATCAGGTAATGGCAGACGCCCTTGATTGCGGCGCTTCCGATTTTGATTCAGACGACGAATTCTACATCATCTCAACTGCTACATCAGATTATTATGATGTCCGCGATGCACTTGAAGCAAAGAACTATACCATCGCTGATTCAACACTCGGCCCGGTTGCTATGACCACTGCAGAGGTAACGGATCCTGATGCGGTCGCCCAGCTCGAGAAGATGCTTGATATGATGGATGAGAACGAGGATATCCAGGAAGTCTTCCATAACTGGAACGGTTAAAGGACTTTAGAATTGGACAACCATGACGAATTAAAACAAGAGCAGAATCAGATACAAAGCGCTCCTGCAGCGCGAAAGACTTTGTTGTCTGAATTCAAGGGGACTCTCAAAAGATTCGACAGGTCCAATCCTTCTAATCAGAATCAGTATTCTGAATACCCTTCCCAGAGCTTCGAACGCAACCTTGAGCTGATACTGTCAAATGAACAGTTAACGCGCGAGGTTCTGTCTAATATTGCCGTTATTGCTTTTGTCGGTCCGTCCGGTACCGGCAAAAGCACCAGAGCGATCAAAGTCGCCAGAGATAATAACATCTACTACATAATCGATGACGGTCTCCTTATCAACGGAAGCCGCATAGTTGCCGGCACATCCGCCAAGAAGGCTCCCACCAAGATGGAATCAGTCAGACAGGCGATCTTTGTCGATCCTACCAGATCTGAAGTCATGCGCCGTGCCCTGATTGAATCCATGCCGCGTGCACTTATGATACTCGGCACATCGGATTCAATGCTCGGCAAGATATGTGAGAACCTTTGGCTCAATCAGCCTTCCATGCTCATCAGGATCGAGGACGTGTCGACTGAGGAGGAAAGACGTCTTGCGAGAACGACCCGTATGACGGAAGGTATGCATACGATCCCTGTTCCGAGCATGGAGATCAAGCATGAGTTCTCTGGTTACTTTTCTGATCCGTTCAGTAAATTAAGGCAGAGATTTGACCGTGAGCGTGGAGTAACTCCCCTTGCTCCCGATTCTGACCGAACAGTCGTAAGACCTACCTTTTCTTCACTTGGCTCGTATTCAATTTCCGACGAGGCGATTCTTGACCTTATCAAGATCGTGCTTAAAGATGTGCCCGGGTTTGCCGAAGTAACATCATTTAAGACTGAGAAGCAGACTTTCGGAGTAATGATCAGCCTTGATCTGGCGCTTTATTATGGTTACGACGCTCAAAAAGTGTTGGAGACAGCACAGCAGAAAGTCGGAAATGCCGTTGAAGAGTTCACATCCATAACAATGAACGGGGTAAATGTCAGAGCTAACCGCCTGATGCATTTGCCAAAAACATAATACCGGAGGATAAGATGGAAAAAATATACATGATCCCAGTCAATGATGCATACAGCGAGCGCTCCGGGTGCCCTATATGCAGACTTCGCGATAAAGCAGAGACCAACTATCTTGAGTATTATCTCGGTCCCTCTTTGATGGAACCTGATACCCGAAAGATAACCAACAAGACAGGCTTCTGCCCTGTTCATATGGGAAAGCTGAACAAAGCCGTTACCAACAGATTAGGATTGGGTCTTGTCATGCATACTCATCTTAAGGATTTTGATGAGGACCTTAATCCCAAGCTTAAGGCAGCAATTCCTGCCAAGGCAGGTCTTATAAAAGGCAGAAGCCCGGAATATAAGCAAAAGCTGAACAGTATCGCTGATCTTATAGAGAAGAGGATCAACCTCTGCCCTATCTGTGACAATCTTAATGATGCAATGGGTCACTATGTAGAAGTTATCTGCTGGATGTTCTCCCACGATAAGGACTTTAAGGAAAAGTTCCTGAATGCAGAATTTCATTGCCTCCCCCATACAGTCTTATTGTTAAGACAGGCAGCTAAGCTTTCTCAGAATGAAGCATCTGATTTCGTGGAAGCACTTTATGTAAACAATAAAGATACTTTCGATTCCCTGATATCTGATGTTGAATATTTCACTTTGAAATTTGATTACAGAAATACTGACAAGCCATGGGGAACAAGCAAGAATTCAATTCAGCGTTCAATGAGATTCTTATCTTCTGACGGGAGGGATTTTGATGAACAACAGTCCAGAAAATAATCTTGGGTTTATAGATACTAAACCGAATAATCTATCAGAAAATACAATGATAGATGTGTTGCAGGAAAAAAATATCGATGAGATTTCCACAAAATATGTGCTTATTAAACATGATTACTATTCAACTGATTCTGATTTTGGAAGACAACTACTAAAGACATACCTTTCTTGTCTCTGTAATTCATATTACAATTCCCTCTTCATTTACCTGGTCGATAAAGGAACCAGGCTTTTAGACAAAACTAACCCGCTTTATGACGATTTGCTCAACTTGTCGCGGAAATGCGAAATAATAATGGCAGATCAGGACAGCATTAATGAATATGGTGTTAATGTAAGTCTTGATTCTGAAATACCTTATCAAACCACAAGTTCTATTGCAGAAGATATAATCTACTTATCTGATCTGTTGATTCTGGAATAATCTTTTTCAGAACAATGCAACTACCGCAAACTAAAGGCTGCCACATGTGTGACAGCCTTCTTGTTGTTCTTAATAATCAGCTTTTACAAACTATATAGTAAAAGTCTCTCCACTTGATCAATAGTAATAGATAAGATCACATACCTGATACTTGGATTCAGCAGGTCTTACATTCGGCAGCGTGCTTACCTTTGACGGAGCCGGACAATAAGGCATACAGTACTTACCGCCTGTCTTCAGTTCCATGGCATCTGCTTCAAGTCTTCCGTAGATCTGTGTCTTTTCGTTACCATTGGAAGGGCTCGCGAACTTACCGCCGGAATAGAGACCCATATATGCCTCGATCTTAGCTGCGTTTCCGAGCAGGATCGTATTATTTTGGACACCGAAAACATAAATTGCGGGCTTCGGGGATACATCCTTATGATTAGTATTATCATACTTTGGTCTGTAATACTTTGAATAGCTGATACCATTAAAAGCATTACCCCAATTTGTATCTTCACTAGCTGAGGTTTTTTTCTGAATATAATCACCTATTAACGCAGGTGTATTCTTGCCATCTCGCGCAATTGATATAAAACCGGCGCTGCAAATGTAATCAGTCTTAGCAAACTGGTCATCAGAAGTAATCTGGATGCTCGCACCTTTTTCAAGAATGAATACTGCGGGCTGAGGTGCTACATTGTTAGCTCCGTAAACTGCAAATACAACACAATCTAACTTATGAGCGCCATTGGTGAACCAGAAACGGTAACTGCCTGCGTTCGAGCCGTTAATGCAGATTACATAAGGGCCGCCTGTGATCTTGTCAGATGAAGTGATCGGTGAGTCTCCTGTTACATAATAATTTCCTGCAGGCAAACCGATGATTCTATCAGTTTTCGTTGTGCCATCAGTAGCACCATAAGTGCTGTCCAAGTCAGATAATTTCGACAAATCAATTTTTGTCGCAGTATCAGGGTGTTTTGTTGTTAACGGGTTCTGAATAATATCATCACCACCGTCTTTAATCTTGTCGCCCTTCTTATAGACTTTTCCGTTCTTTCCGTATGCATAATCATCAGTTACTACGGTACCACCATCAAGATGGATCGTAAGGCCATCAGAATTAATAGTATTAAATACCTGCTCTGCTACATTTGAAGGGAACGGTTCCGAGTCATACTTATATGCTCTGTAAGTCTTTATCATGTGATTGATTTCGTTTCTCTTATTCTGCTCAGCAGTATCAGTGCTGGTTGAACTGAGATCACCGCCATAGTTCGTAATATCAGAGGAGAAATCCTCACTCTTGTTATTATTAATGTAAGTTGCTTTAAACGAAGATACGGAAGCTCCGCTAGAGTCGACAATATAACACTTAACGCCAGATTTAGTAAGGACGTTCTTGTATCCGGTAGGATTATCATTGTTACTGTTAACACTAGTGTCAATAACGTCTCTGTTTGAGAAAATGAAATTCTTTGTAGTAAATGTACCAACGCTGGCAGTTACACTCTTAAAGCCGGGAGTTTTATTACTCTTACCAATGAAATATATATCGCCGTTAAACTTTGTACCGCCTGAATATTCCGTAAAATATGAGCCGTCTAAAAGAACGATTCTTCCGTTATAGGTGTTGCCGCCTCCAATGTAAGGGCTGCCGCTGTAGTAAACTACGTCCGAATAGAAAATAGCACTGGAAGCCTGCTCTGAAGCGTTTCCTCTGATGAGAACAGTATTATCATCGACATAGAGCTTATCGTCAGGATTAACAATGCTTGCATTAGCAGTAGCCAATTCACTCAAATATGCAGGTGCAATCATTCCTACACCTTCTGTAAAACGAAGCTGTTCTTTAGATACACTCTTTCCGAGCTCGATCTGGTTAGAAAAACGTCCTGTATATGAAGGAGAAATGTCTCTTGCCTGAAGGATAACCTGGATATTTTCCCTCTCATTGCCAATAACAGTTGTAAAGTCAACCTTTATCTTTTTGTTCGTGGCATAATTATCATCTTTATAAATGTCAATATATGTGCAGTTATCAGCCGTATTGCCCATGCCCGGGACACCGTCTACTAACATTCTAGCCTTGTCCGTCTCAACAGCTGTTCGTGTTGCATGTGCGCCGAGAATAGCATCAATCTGTACATCTGTAATTTCCTGTGTCTTAAGAGCCTCTAAGAAAACTTCGGAAGCTGCAGTTACCGTAAGTCTCGCCTGACTTTGCATTGTTGTCGAATACAGACGGCGTCTCGTTGCCTGTGTGAGCATCATAGCAGATGCAATGAAGATCATTGCGAGTGCCAGGATGAGAACAACGATGACAAGAATTGCGCCCTTCTTGCTCTTCTTTGACTTAGCTAATCTTTTAATCATAAGAAGCACCTTCCTTCTTTATGGTCTTAAGTTACATATTTTACTGTGTTTGGCGGGAATACCCCGCACAATTCACCTAATTATCTGAGCCTATTTTAAGACATATGAATTCAAATTTCAACAGAAAATTCGAATTTTGCTAACTATTTTTACATAGTTTGTTAACATTTTGTTTACAAACTATGTTTCGTTCACATCTTCCTCAACTTTCTCGACCGGCTTGCCCTTTTCTCCGTATTTATCGAATTCTTCTTTCTTAGAAGCTACGAGCCAGTAATCGTTCTGCGTGGCAAAACGCATTACAGCTGCCGCGTAATAGTTGCCTGCCCTGTTCTTCTTTACCCTGGTCCTGGAAAAGAGTTCTCCGTGCTCCCTGCATTCGAGCAGAGCATATTGTGACTTGCGGATCCTGAAACTCGGGATCTTCACGGAGAGCTTAGTGCCGCACAGCGGACAGTCAGCCATGAAATTCTTAGATGTTGCAAATGCGCTTATGCTGTCCAGACACTCAGGACCTACAAAACTGAAATCTGAAGGAATGTCCGGATCGATCGAAGAACTTGAGATAGCCGATATTACTTCAGAAGGCTTGTTGTGCTTGAAAATCTCCTCAAAGACTGCGCCTGTGTAGTGAGCATCGGCCGTCGCGCTGTGGAAATATTCAGTCTTATCAATATTATAAAAATCTACGGCAGCCTCCACACTTCTCTGCATTCCCTGAAGGCCTGCGAAAAGCGAGAATATCGGCTGAAGATCAAGAAAGAACATTCCCAGTTTGGAATCCATTTCGAAGAACTCAAGGTTCATCTTGAGCATTGAAGGGTCAGAACTGCCCCAGCCTACCAGGATCGCGTCACCGCAAAACTTCCGGAATCTCGTATATACATCCTTGAACGGTTCTCCGTTCAGAAGATCCGCATTCTTCTTATGGGTAACTTTCTTTACGTGATAGTGAAGCTTCGTATATTTAACAGGGGCGATATCGGCAGAGAAGGAATCCCTGTACAATAACTCGCCGTTATCATATACATACTTCAATGCACCGATCTCGATTATCTCGCCTGTCAGCCTGCTGACGTCAAAGGGATATTCCTTCCCCGGCATCGGCTGATTCCATTCCATGTCAAATACAACGAATTCGGTTCCGTCTGTGATCTTCTTACTAAGCATTCGTGGTGTTTCCTTCGCCGGATACTGTCTTCTTTTTATTATACCTTTGCGTTAAAGGAATTGCGATAAAGCACAGCGCGGCAACAGCACTTATCAGAACACCGGGTACTATTCCGGAGTCCTTGCGCTCAACAGAAACTTCCATATTATCCTCACCACTGCATTCGAATGAGCATGCGATCTTACCGAAGAATTCGAATGTATCGCGGTATTTTCCGCCGATCTTTACTCTCGTATCATCATATGAATAAGGCAGAATGAGTGTATTCGTACCTGTAAGTTCCCTTGTCCCTATCGAGAACCCGGAAGAAGCCGCATTTCCTGACATCTTCTTTATGCCGTTAAGGGCATTCTCGTTAAGCTTATATAAAGCGATATAGCATACTTCCTCGCCTTCGGAACTGATCGTGAAATCCAGCTTCACTTCACCTTCTCCGACATCCAGTGCAGTGAGGAACGGTCCGGTGAAGGTCTTTTCGCTCAGTCCGTCAGAAGACTTAATCTTAACTTCTGCGCCTTCCATAGCCGTGCAGTAGATAAAGAGTCTTTCTCCGGCGATCACATCAAAAGGCTCAAAGTTATAGATGTTCGTTCCCACATCAAGTCCGTATCTGTCCGGTCCCTTGATGAACATCTCATCCTCATCACCTTCAGGTGTTATGAAGATCTCTTCAAAGAGTTCTTCGTCGTTTATGTTGTTTGAAATGAAATTGATCCCGTCGATAGCCGAATCCTCAAATTCGAAGATACTGAGATCGGCATTTACTATCTGATAGTTATCAGCAACGTTAATGGCCGGGAGATCGAAATCACTGTCAAATATGAGGCTCTGCGCCGTTCCGTCACCATATTCCGGAATGAAATACTGCTCTACGGTAGGTTTAGTTATCGTGTTATTGAACATGATGAACGCAGCGTTTATTCCCACAAGCGCATAGACGGCAACAACAATAACCGCCTTTGCTTTATTTGTAAGCTTGTCTTTGGCAAGCGCATATACCAGTCCGGATTCTAATATGACCGCAATAAAAGTAGCTGCCAGTATAGGAGCTGCGAGCGTGGTGCCTGCAGTAGAGTTGTTGGCGACCACCAGGAAAGCAAGAGGGATCAGGCATGTTGCTATAAACCCGCCGCGGGTCAGTGTCTTGATGTTCTTAAGACCTATTCCTGCAATGAAGAATACCAGGACACCTAAACAGATAAGTCTGGCGGACATGAGGATCGCAGCTGCGCCGAATATGCTCAATGTCTCATTTACAAAAGATGAACAGCAGGAAATATAGAAGACTGCCGTTATGACACCCGATGCAACCTTGAGTCTTACAGGGATCGCCTCGTTTAAGGCAAATGCGATGACTGCAGTAATTGTCAGTATTCCGACATAGAATACCGGTGCGGAATTCATGACTATGCCTCCCGAACGGAGCGCGAACATGCCTCTGATAAGGTCATAAACCGTATATGAGACCTTTGCCTTCGAGAAGCTCTCTGAGATATTCACATCAAATGACATGGCATAAAGGCCGGGGACTGAGAAAGCCGCCGTAAGGATAAGTCCCGTAAGGATGCTGCCTAATGCCTTGAGCCAGGATGAGAAAGCCATCTTAAATGTCTTGTAAAGTCCGAATGACATTAAAAGACTGATAAGGATCATTGCCGGAATCCCGGTAAGGATTCCGAAGCCGCCTGTCGCACCAAGACCGAAAGAGGCGATGCAGACAAGAGAAAAAGACTTCCATGTTCTCTTCTTATAGTATGAATCAACGGCTGACATGAGGACAGGCATCATGACCGCCATGTTCATGATCTCCGCAAGCTGCGCGGTGAAGATCACCTGGGATGAGAAAGCATACATGACTGCCAGAAGCAGCGAAAACATCCTCGAGAGCTTTACGTGCTCCGACATGAAGTAATACATTGCGGAAGCGCAAAGTCCGAACCTTACAAAGTATCCTGTCATGAGGACAGCTTTTGCAGCTGCCTGGGGAAGGAGCAGGGCGAGATAGAAGAAAAGATCCAAATGGACAAATGTCAGAAGTCTCCACAGTCCGGAACCGGCATTTCCTGACTTGATCAGATCAATGTCGTCAAGCGCAATGTTGATCCCGTAGACAATGCTGTCGCTCATCGGACCGGAACGCATGGAAAGACCTTCCGGAAGGATCTTGCCGGGTTCGATCTTAAGTCCTGCATAATATGCAAGTGCTGCGATCAGGACAGAAGCCAGGAAGCAGAAGATCACGCCCCTGTTTTCAATCAGTTTTCCTTTGGTATTATTCATCCTTCACCTCCGGATAACTTCCGTCTTCTGCCGAATTTACGTTTGCATTATCCGATTCATTCACAGCGCCGGAAAAGCTGTCTTCTCCATTCATAACTGCTGCTAAGGGAACCTCCTCGACGGGAGCTGCAGCACCAGCTTCGGAAGGCTCTTCAGGCTCCGCTCCGGCCTTATCAGAAGATCCTTCTTCCACAGGAACGGAAGGCTTTTCTGCCGCATTGGCCTTGGCAGCCTTTTTCCTGCTGATGATAAAAGATACTGAAATTATCAATGCGATCGATATGACCGATACAATGCTTATGATAAGGCCTGCCTTAAATCCTGCAGGTGTGTACTTAAGTGAAATGTCATGGCTTCCTGCCTTAAGCCTGATCCCCATGAGGGCATCCTGGATAGGCGTGATCTCGGCATTTTCGCCGTCAACAACAGCGCTCCAGCCCTCAGCATAAGGAATCGAAAGAAATAAAAGCCCGTCTTCCTTAACATCGATATGGCCTGACAGAGATGTCGTATCGTACTCAGATACGAAAAGCTGTTCGTCGGAGAACTTCTCGAGCATCCTGTCATATCCTGCCCTGTCGAGCTGATAGCCGTATAAAGTGATATTTGAACTCGGTGATTCGGAATATTTAACGTAAACTTCGATCGGTGTTCCGTCAAATACGCCGCAGGAAATGATCTGGAAGCTTCTGATCTCGAATTTCCTTGTCTTATCGCCGCACTTGATCGTTACGTTGCCGCCCTTTTTCGAATTCGCATACAGATAAATATCGGAACCGATATCGGCGTCTTTTACCGTGACGTTAAATGAATATTCATTATTCTGGACGTTGCTCGAGGTCGTAAATGCCATGGCCGAACTCTCACGGTCTACGGTCATGAGACCTGAAGTATCGCCTGCAATGAGTGTTACGGGCTTATAAACATCTTCTGCGCCCATGCTCTTTACCCAGTCATTTGTCTTGGAGAAAACATTGAGATCATTATCATAATCAGGCGCATAATCAATGACGGCAGGATCAGTCATGAAGCCTACGCTTAAGGCATCCTTGTTAGCCCAGGAGCTTATGACCTTGCCTTTGTATTCCTGTTCGAAAAGAGCAGGAACGGCCTGTGTCTTATCGATCTCAACGAGATTCCTTACATTGAGGAGCGTAGCCGTAACACGTGTAAGACCTGCGTTTCTGAGGCCGTTGATATTATTGTTATGGAAACCGAAGTTCCTCATATATTTAACAAAGCTCTCTCTTGCCGTCGATGAGAAGATCGACAGACCTTTAACATTATAAAGGGACTGCAGATCACAGACGTTGTTCGGATAGAGTTCTGATCTCTCGAAGTTCATATGGCCTTCAGAGCCCTCTGCCTGCTCAACATAAGCATGGACTTCTTCGTGATTCCTTCCGTAAGGGGCATAACTCGTAAAGCCCTCGTGCTTGCAGACAAGACCGATCGTTATGAGGGATGCTGCGAACATCTCGACCATCATAGTAACGGTAAGAAGTGTCTCAAGGAAGAACTCGCTCTTTTTAACATTGATGTTGCTTACAGTATGAAGCGCCGCGCCCTGAATGATAAGGAACAGAAGGGTTACGCCGATCTGAAGATAGCCCTCGTTGCCTGAGCCGAACTTCTCGTAAAGGATAAGGAAAGCTGCTGAACTCAAGACAGCTCCCGTGACATATTTAACGCCAAGGCTCCTGATCCTTCTTATGGTCAGGAATCCGATAAACACCAGAAGGAAGCTCATAATAAAAGATTCCCTGTAAGGGATCTGGTTCGGGAAATGCATGCCGTGCCAGATGAAATTGAGCGTACGGTTGGTAAGGCTTAAATACATTACCGCAAGGAGGACGCCGAAGACGATCTTATGCTTGAGCTTGATCCCGGTTCTCTTTGGGAGCAGGAAGAATAAAGGCAGAAGGAGAACTATGACAATGCCGCTGTAGACATTAGCCATGCCGTCTCTGATATTCGGATTTGCCGCTACCATGAGTCTTCCGAAGAAGTCGAAAAGGTCATTCTGAAGACCGTAATCAACCTTAAGCTGGTCGCCCGTGGCAGAGCAGTTCTTAAGGATCAGATATGTCGGGATGGTCAAGGCCGCAGAAGCGCCTGCCGCAAGAATGCTCGAAAAAGCGAAGCGGAAGGCTGCACCGATAAATGTCTTAAAGCAAAGCCTGCCGGGATCTCCCTTGGGCTTCTCCCCTGAGAAAAGGCAGAAATAGTATGCCGGGGCAAAAATGACCATGAACAGGCAAATGAAATAGCCTGCATAGTAGTTGCTCGCGATCGCAATCGCGAGGGTAACAATGTACAGTCCGACCTTGCGATCTGCTAGAAGTCTCTTTAATCCGAGTGCAATGAGCGGAAGCAGGACGACCGCATCGCACCACATTATGTTCCAGAAAAAAGATATGAACCAGCCGCAAAGAGCGTATGAAGAACTGAATACGACCGTAATGTTGTCTATTCTCCTGTTGTCGTTGGAAGACAGGAACAACAGCATGAACAAAGACGCCAGGCCTGCACGGAAACAGGTAACGAACTCGATAAACACCGGCATCGTCTTGGCGGTAAAGAACAAAGAGAAGATATTAAGAGGGCTTGCCGCATAGTTCGCATAGGCAGCGTAATATTCCTGTCCCAGACCGTCATTCCAGCTGTAGAACAGGGATTCTCCCGAAAGCACCTTATCTCTGAATGCTACGAGGAACGGGCAATACTGATGGTATAAGTCGACCGTAAGTATCGTCCTGTCACCGAACGGGTAACATCCGGTGACTGCAAATGCCGCAAGGACCGTAAGAGCCGGAAATAAAAAAGCCAGTAAAAACTGAGGCCAGTACTCTTTCAAAAGACCGAAAGTGCCTCTTTTTTCCTTCAGAATTGGACTAGGTTTTCCCCACATAAAATTCCTTAATTTATTATTCTTAGATTACAAACGTGTTAATAATAGCACAAATTGACCGTGTTGTTTCTTCTTTTATGGTAAAGTGTCCTTAGCCTGTATCTTATTTAAAGGGGAAAATATGAAGGGTAAAAACAAAAACAATAACGATAAAAAAGCCCGTAAGCCGGAGACCGGCGAGGCTTCTGCATATTCCGAGGTCTTGGACTCTTCCGAGAACAAGCCCACAGACGATTTTATGGACACTCCCGCGGAGTCGTCCAAGAA
Source organism: Oscillospiraceae bacterium (assembly GCA_902764825.1). Classification (GTDB taxonomy): domain Bacteria; phylum Bacillota; class Clostridia; order Saccharofermentanales; family Saccharofermentanaceae; genus Saccharofermentans. Next base: position 12,918 of record CACWXL010000014.1, on the reverse strand, counting down.
GAGCGTAACTCTGAACGATCTCGCTGAGATCGATCCTGAGCTCCTAACCGGTAAATCAACAGAGACCGCAGCCGCTCCCAAGCGCCTTTCGCTGCCTGCAAGCAAAGGAGGCAAGCTTAAGGAAGCTGCACCCGAGATACCTGTGATCCCAACAGAGATCAATCTTGACAAGAACGAAGCCGCACTCGAGAAGTTCCATATCAGACGCAACGCCGGCATCGTCTTTGTTATCCTTGGTGTGCTGCTGATAACCATCATCGCAGCCGTAACTTTCGCTCTGGATACGGGAATGGACACTTCGTTCATAAGCCCACTTACTGTTCACGGCAGAGACATCTCGAGCGGTGAATTCAGCTTCATGTATCATTACGAACTGTTAAGCGAAGGTGTCGACCTTTTCGCTGCAGACGCCGAACAGAAGCTCTTATCGCCTTATCTTGATGACGACAGCTTTGCAACATACAGAGATTACTTCAGATATGTAACTGCACAGGACTTCCAGAAGATGGAGATCCTCTACGACGACGCGACGGCTCAGGGTTATTCGATCGAGAAAGCCCACTACGACCGTGCCGGCGCATATATCAACTGGCTTAAGAGCAAGGCAGACGAACTTGGAGTTCCGCTCGACACCTATATCAAGGGCGTATTCGGAACCCAGGTAGACGAACAGATCATCATCAACACCCTTGCCCGCAAATACTTTACAGATGACTACGCTGACGGCGAGAAGCTCATCCAGCTCTCTGCTACGGATGACCAGGCCGAAGAAGCATACAGCCAGTCCAGAAACAGCTACGATCTCGTAAGCTATAAGATGATCCACATGACTTACGACCAGAGAGAGCAGGCATTCATCGATACGGCAAATCTCCACGCTCAGGCCATTCTCGACGCCATGAAGGGGGATCCCGCCAAGTTCGAATCATGCGCTGCGCCTTATTTCTCCGGAGTTTACAAGAATACTCTGCAGGAAAAGGATTCCACCCTCATTCAGAACTGCCGCTATGATGACTTCTCACACGAAGACATCAGGAACTGGCTCTTCGATGAGGCAAGAAAAGAGGGCGACGGCGTTCTGATTCCCGACGACAACGGATTCCCGATCATCATCGTATTCGTATCAAGAGTCCGTATGTCAGAAAAGCTCCGCAACTGCTACATTATCTCCGCCAATGTCCAGGCTGAGGATATGACACCCGATAAAGCTGCAACACAGGCGCTTTCCCAGGAGATCTACGACTACATCGACGATGCAGACAGCTGCAACGAGGTCGAGAACCGTTTCAACGACTATATCCTGGCGGGACAGCTTTCAGTGCTCCATGACAGCCAGATCTTCAAGAATAAGCTGAATCAGGCTCTTTCATCCTGGATCTTCGCTGATGAAAGACAGTTCGGTGATAAGACCCTGATCGAGGTTGACGGCACTTTCTATGTACTCTACTTCATCTCCGAATCACCCAATCCGGAGTGGTATGACATGGTTAACAGCTTCCTCAGGATGAACAACCTTCAGCAGTTCATCCAGTCGAAAGCAGAAGAATACACTTATTCTTTCAACAGTGACGGATTAAATCAGATTAAGGACGTACCGTAATAAGAACTGCTCCTTTAGCCCAGATTGTTCAAACCGAACTGCTGGACAAGTACAACTATGATCGCGAAAACAAAAGACAGGAGCATAGCTCCGATGAGTATCCAAGCCAAAACCTTGGTTCCGAAATTCTTGCCTTCTCCGCGCATAGTATTACTTCCTTAGATTAAATTACGATTGACATTAGTAGTCTGCACTGTCGCCTATTGCCATATTAAGGGTAACTTCCTTGCCGTCGCGCTCGACAACGACCTCGACCGTATCGCCTACCTTATGTGAATCGCGCACTCTAATAATATCACCGGTCTCTTTTATTTCAACACCGTCAAAACGGATAACCTTGTCACCAAGTTCAAATCCGGCCTTGTCAGCAGGGCCGTTCTTAACGATCTCTGCAACATATACGCCGCCTCTGGCTCCGAAATAAGAATCGTCGGCAACATACTGAAGAGATACGCCGAGATAAGGACGGCCGACAACTTTTCCGTAATTGATGATGCTCTCGATGATCTTCTTTACAGAATTGACCGGGATAGCAAAACCGAGGCTCTCAGACGTGGATGTTACGATCTTGGCGTTGGTAATGCCGATAACCTCACCGAAGGAATTGATAAGCGGTCCGCCGCTGTTGCCGGGATTGATGGCAGCGTCCGTCTGGATGATGTCCACAAAATAACCGTTGCGGTTGATCTCTCTGGAAGGAGCGGAGATAACGCCTACCGTAACCGAATCATCGAACCTGCCCATGGCATTTCCGATGACAATGGCAAGCTCGCCAGCCTGAAGAGTATCAGAATCGCCCATGGTAACGCACGGAAGCTTTTTGTCCGTCGTTACCTTAAGGACTGCGATATCTGTCTGGACATCGCTTCCTACGATCTCGGCTCTGACGGGGCTCTCCTCATCAGGAAGAATGACCGTAACATAATATGTGCTTACCGACTGATCGGCAATGACAACAACATGCTGGTTTGTGACTATATATCCGTCATCAGTGATAATGAAGCCCGTGCCTGAACCGATCTTGGTCTCTTTGCCGTCATCCACGCCGATGATGCTTATCGGCACTGTCGCAGGGCTTACCTTCTTTACGATATCGACAGTCGTCATCCTCTGCTTGTTAACGGAGGATGCCTCCTCTATGGAGAACCAGGGTTCCGGCAATTCCGAAGGTTCGCTTTTTGCGGATCCTTCAATGGATTCTATGGCACCTTCGCAGTCTGCTTTCTTATTATCCTTGAAGATCCTTGTATAGGACATTACCCCTTCAAGGCCGGTATTAAGCTTGAATATATAGATGGTCTGGAAACAGGAAAACAGCACGCAGATAAAAAGGACCACCGACATGACCGCCAGTGTATGACGGAATGTCCGCTCCTTCGGATCAACCGCAGAATCTCTTCTCTTTACTTCATTCTGCTCTGTGTTCTGATTCTCCATATCTGTTCCTCTGAATCTTGTTTTGCTTAAGTTTAATCTAAATGCTCCGACTATTTTGGGCGATTTTGGTCTAAATCGCAAGTTCAGGAGATATCTGTTTTCGCGCCCATCATAAGAAGGCTCTCCGGATCCTTGAGCTGCAAAGCCCCGCCCGTAAGATCAAGACAATATCTGATGAGCTCGTCTTCCGACTCCTCCGGCACGATGATATCGAAAACTACATCCTGCCCGTATTCGATATTCTCAAGAGTCCAGCCCGAAGATGAAGCCTTTCTGGATAACATCTCGAATGCAGGATAAGAGATATTCCTTCTCCACTTCAAAGCCGGTATCAAAACGACAGGATCACCTGCTTCAAGAGCCAGCCTTCCGCTGTCCGAATATGCCCTTCGAAGCCCGCCCGTTCCGAGAAGCGTCCCTCCGAAATATCTCGTGACGCAGATAAGAGTGTCCGTAAAACCGTTTGAAGTAAGGAGCTCCAGCAACGGCTGTCCTGCAGTGCCCTGCGGCTCACCGTCGTCGCTGGATTTCTGTCTGGCATTCTCGCCGCCTGTGACCCACGCATAACAAAGATGCCTTGCGTCAGGATATTTCTTGCGCTCGGCAGCCAGAAATTCCGTTGCCTGCTCAGGTGAACTTATATGGAAACTTCTTCCGATAAAGACCGACTTTTTTACTTCGATCCTGGAATCGCCAATCCTGCTTAATGTGATGCTCCGGCTCAATCCTTGATGCTCTCCCTGTACTTCTGGTAAGCCATCATCAAAAGGGATTTGTCCTGGCTGTATGTGATCTCGTCCAAAGCCTTTGCGACCTCAACGAACCTGCATTCGATCGTGCCTGATTCAGGAAAAGCCTTGCATTCCTCGCTCTCGCTCTCCATGACGAACCAGGAGATATTGTTGTGAACAGGCTTCCTTCTTGAGACCGAATAGAACTCATAATTGGTCTTGCCGCAAGGAGCTATGACTCTTGCATCAACATCAGTCTCGATCTTAACTCTGTCCTTCGCAAAAGCTGATAAGGAAAGATCGGCGCTGCTCTTGACGGCACCTTTGGGAAAACCCCATTCATGCTTATCGTTGCTGACAAGCAAAACCTTGTCTCCTGCAAAAACGATTCCACCTGAACAGTTGCGAACTATCATATCCTACCAACCCGAAGATCAATTATTTATAATCTGATTTTATCACAGGAAGGTATACTTTTCTTGATGTCATTTGTTCTTTTGAAGACAGGTCTGTATAATTGTCAGTATGTTAAATAATAATGAGAATAATATGGGATTTCAAAATCAGGACAGTTCTGAGCTGGCAAAGCTCAGGAAGCTGCTTAATATCCTGCTTTCTGTTTCCGCTATCCTCGCAGTCGTATTGATCACTTTGGGAGTAACTAAGATCATCAAATACGTTAATACCGAGGAGACTGACATCAGCATTCCCATATTGATAACGAACACTACCGAGAGCACAACTTATACTGAGCCTATTGTTTATCACACAGAGCAGCTCCCGGCTTCTGAACTTGCCGACAGTTACTGGCGTCCCCTCCCCGAGATCGCCGAAGCGGACGTTAAGACTCCCGAACATTTCGAAGTAAAGGGACTTTATGTCGGTACGTGTTCCAATATCGATTATGCGATCGAACTCTGCAACAACAGTGAACTCAATGCCGTTGTAATCAATCTCAAACAGGAATACGGTATCCCTTTCAAGACTCATAACGAGACAGCCAGAGAGATCGGCTACGTCTGGGATGCCTATGACATCGACAAGGTTATCAAGAAGTGCCACGACAATAATGTAAGGGTAATCGGCCGTGTCGTATGCTTTAACGATTCCCTGGCAGCCGAGCACTTCCCCAAAAGAGCTATAACCGATGCATCAGGCAACGTAGTAAGGTTCAGCAATGAAGGCAATAACCCCTTCTTAAGCCCTTATAATTCCGAGAACTGGGATTATCTGATCGATATCGCACTTGAAGGTGTCGAGCATGGCGTTGATGAGATCCAGTTCGACTACGTGCGTTTCCCTGCCGGTTCAACAAAGAACAAGGCAAAGCCCTACTACGGTGAGGAAGGCCAGACCCCCACTAAGGCTGAGGCAGTCAACAGATTCCTTCAGGAAGCAAGGATCAGGATCCAGGACACTTACGGTATCCCTGTATCTGCGGACATCTTCGGTATCGTCTTAACATCCGAACTCGATGCAGGCATTATCGGCCAGGACTTCGGAACACTCGGCATGACAGGCGTCGATTCATGCTGTCCGATGTTATATCCTTCACACTACGCTTTGGGAACAATGCTCGCAGGACATGTTTTCAAGACACCGGACAAGGAGCCTTATCTCATCGTCTACAACGTTTTGCTCGAGTGCCGTGCGACATATGTCCAGCCGGGCTTTACGGCCATGAGGCCTTATCTGCAGGCCTTTACGGCTTCATACATCGGCAAGGGCAATTACATAGAATACGGCTACAGGGAGATCAACTCACAGATAAAGGCCATTCATGACGTCGGAATATATGAATTTATCCTGTGGGATCCGAAGTTCAGTTATCCGAAGGGCAACTACGACGGAAATATGTCTGTTCAGACAGATTGAAACTGACAGATTCTAAGCATAAAATATGTAGGTTATTTATTTTAGAGGTGACAACATGCTTGATATTAAATTCTTACGTACCAATCCGGACATCGTTAAACAGAACATCAAGAACAAGTTCCAGGACGAGAAGCTTCCCCTGGTTGACCAGGTAATCGAACTTGATAAGGAGTTCCGTGAGAGCAAGACACGCGCAGAAGCATTAAGAGCTAACCGCAACAAGGTCAGCAAGCAGATCGGCGCTCTCATGGCCCAGGGCAAGAAGGACGAAGCTGAGGCAGTCAAGAAGCAGGTCACAGATATGGCTGACGAGCTCGAAGCGCTCTCTGCCAAGGAGACTGAGCTTGAGGAGCAGATCAGAAAGATCATGCTCGTTATCCCTAACATCATCGATCCTTCCGTTCCGATCGGCAAAGACGATTCCGAGAACGTAGAGATCGAGAGGTTCGGCGAGCCTTTCGTACCTGATTTCGAAGTTCCCTATCATGTGGACATCATGGAAAAGCTTGACGGCATCGAGCTCGACCAGGCAAGAGAGACATCCGGCAACGGCTTCTATTACTTAAAGGGCGACATCGCAAGACTTCACTCCGCATGCCTCTCTTATGCACGTGACTTCATGATCGACCGCGGATTCACATATTACATTCCGCCTTACATGATCAGATCTTCCGTCGTTACAGGCGTTATGAGCTTTGCAGAGATGGAGAACATGATGTACAAGATCGAGGGTGAGGATCTCTACCTCATCGGTACTTCCGAGCACTCCATGATCGGTAAGTTCATCGATACGATCACAGACGAGGACAAGCTTCCCCAGACACTCACATCCTACTCCCCCTGCTTCCGTAAGGAAGTCGGTGCTCACGGCATCGAGGAGCGTGGTGTTTACAGGATCCACCAGTTCGAAAAGCAGGAGATGATCGTCGTCTGCAAGCCTGAAGATTCCATGACATGGTACAACAAGCTCTGGCAGAACACAGTTGATTACTTCCGTTCACTCGACATCCCCGTAAGAACACTCGAGTGCTGCTCCGGTGACCTCGCTGACCTTAAGGTCAAGTCCTGTGACGTTGAGGCATGGTCTCCCAGACAGAAGAAGTATTTCGAAGTCGGCTCCTGCTCCAACTTGGGCGACGCTCAGGCAAGACGCCTTAAGATCAGGATCAGAGGACCTGAGGGCACATACCTTGCACACACTCTTAACAACACATGCGTTGCTCCTCCGAGAATGCTCATCGCCTTCTTAGAGAACAACCTCAATGAAGACGGCTCCATCAGGATCCCTGAGGCATTGAGACCTTACATGGGCGGCAAGTCCGTAATCGAAGTTAAGAAGTAATCTATTTAACAACATAAATTACTAAGAGGCTGTCAGATGGTAGCCTCTTTTTTCTTTGAGTTTTCGGGAACCGGGAACAAATATGATCCTGAACAAAAGAAAGAGGTTGCCTCATATGAGACAACCTCTTGGATTACTACTTTAGCAAAGAACCTTACGCTCTTTCAACTTTGCCGGAACGAAGGCAACGTGTGCAAACGTTCATTGACTTGGGGGTGCCGTCAACAACAACCTTAACTCTGTGTACGTTAGCCTGCTGCGTAGTAAGCGCGCGTCTTGAAATCTGTGAACGCGTGATTCTAATCTTTCTGCCGAAGAACATATCTTTCTGGCAAACTTCACACTTAGCCATGCAAACACCTCCTGTTAGAATTCAAATGCCTAAGAATAATACCACAACCGATTTAAGAGTGCAACAAGTTTTTTGGCCGCTTTGCAAGTAAATCAGACTTTTTTTCAGGTTAAGTCACCTTGCTGCTGAATAAGCGTCTTATCGTTATGATTCTTTCACATATTGCATCGCCGGAAGAGAAGTTACGGAGCCTTACCGTGGTCCTCGCAGGCGAGATCATAAAGAGCGTTCCGGTATCCGTGCAAACGGCCATTTCATATATATTCTTGTCACTCGGATCTTTGGGGTTCGACAGGAATATAATGTCGCCCGGAAGGATCTGGTCGATCATTATCTTACCCGTAACGGCGTCAGGCTGGGGAATGATCTCTGTTCCTGCCTTGGCCTGATCCTCCATCGTTCTGGGGATCTGAATGCCGTTTACTTCGGCACTTACATAGACAACGCCGTTTACGGAAGCACCGTCTATGGACATGCCGTTTTGGATATATCTGCTGTTAACAAAGGTAAGCACCGAGCTGACAAAATAACGGCTGGATACTTCTTCCGTCTCGGCTCTGGGCGGAAGCTCGATAACGCCGGATGAACCGATCCATCCCGTATCACCGCCCGGAAGCGCTACCTGATAAACGCCCTCTCTCTTAATATCAGCATAAAGGACTGTATTCATCATTACCTTCTTGATCAAGGTACCGTTGCTCGCGTGGGTCATGACGTTCTTCGAAGGATCGGATACTATGAGCTTAAATTGGTGGATATCGGGTTCGATCGAATCTGTATCGGCAACAAGGCTCGTCTCCTTAACAAAGCCCGTAAGGCCATCCATGGTCTGGATCCTGCAATAGCCGTTCTTGGCGGAACTGACATATTTGACCGGCTCGTTATAAAGGACCTCAGCAATTCTCGTCGTGGACGGATCAGGTTCGCTCATGAGCGCTACCGTGCTGTCCTTGACCACCCTGAAGCTCTCATCTTCATATTCGAGATTGATTACAGGCTCGACGAAGAGTTCGATGTTCGTACCTTTGAAGAGGTCAGGCAGTACTCTCGGGAGAATGTAGAAGACACCGACGATAAGAAGGATGAATGCAGCAACTGCTATAGCCAGGCTTATGAATTTTCTCTTCTTAACGCCGCCTAAGGTTGCCTGCTTGCCGGAAAGACCCCACTTCTCTTCCATGTCTTCGGCACTGCCGTACTGCTCTTTACCCTCATCCATATCCTTGAGGAAAGGGAGATTTACCGGGCGCTCCAAATGCCTTATCGTCTTGGGCGGGATCTCTCCTCCCACCTGTGGTTTCTTTTTGCGCTCGAAAATCTTGAAGATTCCGCCGCCTTCCAGCTTATCCCGTCTCTTCATCATTACTTCTCCACAAGCATCACGCAGTAAGCTATTGCCATTCCGCCGTCATGTGAAAGACTAAGGGAGACAGAACTCATCCCAAGAGCATTTGCGTGTTCCAGAGCACCGCCCGTAAGCTTAATGCTTGGCGTTCCGCGCTCATCCTTAACGACTTCGATGTCATGCATGCCGACAGCTTCACTCATAAGACCGGTCCCAAGTGCCTTGCCGACCGCTTCCTTGGCGGCGTATCTGGCGGCATAGCGCTCAGCCTTCCTGTTAAGATCCTTTATGGAATTGCAGTATTCTATCTCAGCTTCCGTAAAGCACTTATCGATAAAAGCCTGATTGTTGTCTTCTATCTTCTTTACGAACCTTGATACATCAACAATGTCGATCCCGCAGCGAACATTCATCGGAAGTATCTTACCTGCCTTCCGAAGATATCTTCTTTGCTGACTGCAGCTTGCCGCTGATCCTCATATCACACTTCTTTACCAGTTCATTTACCGGGAAAGGCGTTACGAGCACGGTATTAAGCCTTGAAGCTGCTCTTGTCTCCAATATGGTATTCAATACCGAACCTACGTTGTTGGAAAGCGTTACGGTATCTGCAAAATCATCGATAACGAGGAAATCTATGTGCTTCAGCGCTTCTAACGTATCGGTTCCGAGCGATGACAGTTCTTCACATTTGGCATAATAAGCGCTCTTGCCGAGCTTGATCGCTGTCTTGCATACGCAGATCGACAGAAATGTCTTGCCTGTCTGCGGAGGAGCAGAGTAAACATATATGTATGATCTTGATTCTTCCTTGCTCTTTCCGATCAGTTCTTTGAGAAGATCATTCATCATACCCTTGATCTTCTTCCTGCCGGCAGCATCGCCAAGATAATCATCCCTGTAATTCTTCATCTTATAGGACGGATAATCAGCCATTCCGCTCAGTTCATAGCACATCTCAAGCTCATTTTCCCTGCAGGAACAGACACTTGTCTTACCGTCAGGTGTCTTTACAAAGCCCGTGTCGCCACACTCACTGCAAATGAACTTCTCTTCATCGAAATCAGGCTCGATGTTATTTCTGGCTATGATCTTGTTTCTCTTTGTCAGGAGCTCTTCTTCAGCGATATCGAATCTCTTGATAAGGCGCTCATCCTTATCAATGACGGCAATGAACCTGCTGTTGCGGACCTCAAGGATCTGGTCATCTATATCCTTAAGCTCAGGACAAGCCTTATATACGCGGCTTATACTGTTCTGCCTGTTGATATCTCTTGTGGCAGCGACTTCGGTGAGACTCTCGCTTATGAGTTCTTTAATCGTCTTCATATCAATCTCCAAACATACCGAGAATATCGTCAGGGGATTCATTGTCATCCTCATTTGTATTCTCTGAAGCCTTGGGTGTCACAGGTTTGTCTGAACCTGCGCCTGCAATGCCTGCCTCTTCACCGGTAACCCATGTTGAACCTGCGACAGCCTTCCTTCTGGTGGCCTTGCGCTTGTTCTCCTTGTGTTCTTCTTCGCTGAATCTTGCAGCTTCTTCAGCAGTCTTTATGCCCTGGTCGTGCCATTTTGTAAGAGTGTCTCCGACATTCTTAAGTGTCAGATTGCTCCTGAATTCATTTTCTTTGAAAGCCAGTGTAACGAGCTCTTCCGTCGCGCCGAGATCTTCTGCCCAGCTCTTTACACGGTCAAGGTCCAGACCGTTAAGACGCTTGCGCATGAGGCTTCCCGTGAGCTTGATGAGCTTGCTTGTACGCTTGCTGATCTCAAGCTGCTTTTCGAGGCTCTTGATATCCGTATAACCCTTCTGATACCATTCGCGCGCTTTGTTCTCCATCAGTATGTTGGATCTGTGAATTGACTGTTCGTATCCCTCTTCGAAAAGCTTGTAGCATACCATTCCTTCGAACTTATACTCGTACAGGCACTTATCGATGAGCCTGTAAAAGATATAGGGAAGTTCTCCCTGATAGAAAGTCTTCGAAATGGATTCGGCGAGAGTCGTCCTCTCCTTCTCGTCACTCTTAAGGCCGGTAAGATCTGGATCATCGCCTCTGGCCTTCTGCGCCTGAACGTATTCTTCCACCTCACGTGCTTTTATATCATCGAAAGAATAAGTCTTATCCTTGCGGATAATGAGTCCTGCAGCCATGAGTTCCGCCATGGCCTTGTCTGTCTCTTCATCGGGAATGATCTTGAACTTCTTTACGGTGTTCTCATCAAAGCTGTCCTTATCTCCTGTCATGTTGATCCAGAGATAAACGAGCAAAGCATTCTTGCTTAACTCCTGAGCATACCTGACGAGAAATATATCGGGCAAAAGACTGTCATTTATGAGCAGTCTTGATAATTCGTCTTTGCCTTTCTCTCTTCCCATACTTTTAAAACCGGACTCCTTGATTTGCTTTGCTAATTATAGCATGGATTAAGCCTGCTAAAGGGTAAAGCTTGGGGCAAACTTCACTGTTTTTAGGACAAAATAAATGAGGCTGTCTCAAACTTGAGACAGCCCCACAAAGTTTTTAAGTTGATCTTAAGGATCAAGCCTCGCTTGCCTTCTTAACATAAGAAGCATAACGATCTCTGGAATCCTGATAGCATCTCTGGAAGAGGCCGTCAACAACTTCTGCATCATACTTCTTGTAGAGAGAGTTGTAACGGACTTCTGCCTTGAGGAAGTCGAAGAAGTCAGCTGTAGGCTCCTTGGAATCGAGAGTGAAAGGATTCTTGCCCTCTGCTGCGAGAGAAGGGTTGAATCTGTAGAGGTGCCAGTAACCGCACTCAACAGCTGCCTTTTCTCTGTTCTGAGCTACCTTAAGGCCGCCCTTGATACCGTGGTTGATACAAGGAGCATAGCAGATAACGAGGGAAGGTCCCTGGTAAGCTTCTGCTTCTGTGAATGCCTTGATGAGCTGGTTCTTGTCAGATCCCATAGCAACCTGAGCAACGTAAACGTAGCCGTAGCTCATAGCCATCATACCGAGATCCTTCTTCTTAACGTGCTTACCGCCTGCAGCGAACTGAGCAACAGCACCTTGAGGTGTGGACTTGGAAGCCTGTCCGCCTGTGTTGGAGTAAACCTCTGTATCGAGAACGAGAACGTTGACATCCTCACCTGTAGCGAGAACGTGGTCAAGTCCGCCGTAACCGATATCGTAAGCCCATCCGTCACCACCGATGATCCACTGTGATCTCTTCATGAAGAAGTCCTCATAATCGAGAGCCTTCTTAGCAGAATCAGAACCTTCAGCCTTGAGAGCTTCAGCGAGCTTCTCTGCGATCTCACGTGTATTCTCAGCAGAATTGTAACCGTCGATCCAAGCCTGAGCTGCAGCCTTGAGATCCTCAGAAGCTGTATTAGCTACTGTCTCCTCAACGAGCATCTTAGCTCTTGATCTGAGCTGCTTGTAACCTAAGAACATACCGAGACCGTGCTCAGCGTTGTCCTCGAAGAGGGAGTTGCCCCATGCAGGACCGAATCCTCTGTAGTTTGTTGTGTAAGGCATAGAAGGAGCAGAACCACCCCAGATTGAAGAACAACCTGTAGCATTGGAGATCTGCATTCTGTCGCCGAAGAGCTGTGTAAGGAGCTTAGCATAAGGTGTCTCTCCGCATCCTGCGCATGCGCCGGAGAATTCGAGGAGGGGCTGCTCGAACTGTGAGCCCTTAACTGTAGCCTTGTTCATCGGGTTATCCTTGTGAGAAAGTGCTACGCAGTAATCCCAGTTCTCAGCTTCCTTGAGGTTATCCTTAAGAGGAGCCATTGTGATTGCCTTTTCCTTAGCGATACAAGACTCAACGCAGACACCGCAGGAGAGGCAGTCCATAGCGGAAACCTGGATCCTGAACTTCATGTTGTCGTAAGGCTTCATACCCTGCTTTGTCTCGAAAGGTGCGTTTGCAGCCTCTTCCTCTGTGAGGAGGAAAGGACGGATAGCAGCGTGAGGGCAAACGATGGAGCACTGGTTGCACTGAATACACTTGGAAGCATCCCATACAGGAATGTCTACTGCTGTACCACGCTTCTCGTAAGCTGCTGTACCCTGAGGGAATGTACCGTCTTCCATGCCAACGAATGTGGATACAGGGAGCTTGTTACCTTCCTGTCTGTTCATTACGTTAACAACCTTTTCGATGAACTCAGGAACAGCCTTCTTCTCAACCGGCTTATCCTCAGCTGTCTTCCAGGAATCAGGAATGTCAACTGCAACAACTGCATCAACACCTGCG
>CACWXL010000013.1 GCA_902764825.1 Oscillospiraceae bacterium | reverse complement strand
AAGATATATAACGGAAAGAACAGTACCAAAAGAATGAATAAACTTACGGCAAAAAGGAATCGCAAGATAAAAGACTACATGCACAAAGCAAGCAGGAAGATCGTAGACATGGCAGTCTCGTCAGGTGTCGGACTCATAGTGATTGGAACCAATCACGGATGGAAACAGGAAGTACACATGGGAAACATAACAAACCAAAACTCTGTATCCATACCATATAAGACTCTTACTGACATGATCGCATACAAAGCAAGAATTGAAGGCATAGAGGTAAAAACTGTGCGTGAGAGCTACACGAGCGGCACGAGTTATCTTGATGGAGAAAAGCCTGACAGAGCTCACTATGACAAGGCACGAAGAGTAGAACGCGGTCTATTCAAGAGCAACACCGGGATATTGATAAACGCAGACGTAAATGCTGCATATCAGTTGATGAAACTAGGTGACACAAGAGCAATTCCCATTAAGACAGGAGAACAGATAATCAAGATAAAAGCAGCCTGAATTAGATCAGGTAGAGGCATAAGGCTAGTGCCCTTAAAGAGCCGATATGATACTATTCATTTCGGAGATTTATAAATATCAGTCACGAACTGATAAATAGCCATATTACGATAGAATGTATCCATGAACGAGATAAAGATATATTTCGCGCCGCTCGAAGGCATCACAAGTTATATATTCCGCAATGCATTCAGCGGTATCTACGGCCATGTCGACAAGTTCTTCACGCCGTTCATATCGCCTGCCGAGAAGAGCCCGATGACGCCCAGAGAGCGCAAGGACGTTTTGCCTGAGAATAATGCCGGAACAAATCTCGTCCCGCAGATCCTTACAAACAGAACAGACTTCTTTATTGAAGCCGCGAAAGAGCTTCATTCCATGGGTTACAGTGAGGTGAACCTCAATCTCGGCTGCCCGTCAGGAACAGTCTGCGCAAAGGGCAAAGGCGCAGGATTCCTGCCTGAGACGCTTGCTCTTCAGGAGTTCCTGGATGACATCTACTCATACGCAGCGTCAGATAACATGAAGATATCGATAAAGACGAGGCTCGGCTACTACGATCCCGATGAGTTCCATGACCTGCTCGCGATCTTCAATAAATTTCCTGTCAGCGAGCTGATCGTTCACCCGAGAATAAGGTCAGACTTCTATAAAGGCGAACCGCGCAAGGAATACTTCGCATATGCTCTGGAACACTCCAAAAATCCTCTCGTGTATAACGGAAATATCTATACGTGCAAAGATTACGAGTCGTTAGCAAATGAGTTCGGCGCCGGCCTTGATCCCGTTATGTTAGGCAGAGGTCTCATAACCGACCCGTCTCTTGCGGATAAACATAACGGCCTTGCTGCGGAAACTGATTTTGCAAAATTCAGGCAGCTACACGATACGGTCTATCACGAATATCAGAAGATCTTATCGCCCGACATCAATGTGCTATACAAGATGAAGGAACTCTGGTCTTACTGGCAGAACCTTTTCGAAGGCTCCGAACGCGATATCAAGCGCCTGCTGAAAGCAAAGAAATATGCAGAGTATGAGGATGCGGTAAACAGGATCCTGGAAAATAAAGGATAAAATTTGCGCTTACTCTTCGTCGAGCTTTAAGAGCAGTTCTTCGGCAAACTTCTTGTACTTGGTATCGCCGCCAAGATCGACTGCCTTCTGAAGATATTTTCTTGCCCTTTCAGGTTCACCCTTTAAGAAAAGGAGCTTTCCCAAAGCATGCGAATAGCTGGCCTCGGTTATGGGATAGAGCGGCTTGATGGTGTCCAGCTGTTTCTGATAGTGCTCTTCAGCGCCTTCGTAGTTGCCCTGCTTTATCCTGATGTAAAATTCCGCATTCTTAATACTGGTATCGCAGCCTTCTATATACTTCGGATTCTTCATCTTCTCCATGAGTTTTCGAAGTGCTTCCATTTCTTCCTGAGCTTTGTCGAACTGTTCGTTCTTCAGGTAGTATTCGATCATGGATCTGTGACATTCAGCCTTATACCCTTTAGCCTTGATCTTTTGGCAGCATTCGTATACCGAATCATAATCATCGATAGAGCCATAACCCCTTGCAACCAATGAATTGTAAAGCGATATATTGGCTCCTTTTGCCTTTTTGGCAAACAGCCTGTTCAACTCATTTATGAATTCATGTACCTGACAATTATAGAAGAGAGGCAATACTTCTTTGGAAAGCTTCTTCGAAGCAAGCCGCATGAAGACAACTACATCTACCATAATAAACGGAATTGCCCCTAAAGTTACCAGAACCGGGAAATACCAGACATCTCTCCAGAAACCGATCATCACTGCCACCATGACAATGATCTCTATGATGCCCACGCACCAGTATGCAATGTGATATTTCCTGTAGATCGATATCATATTTATGCCATTCCCATCTTCTCGGTAAGATCACCAAGACTCTTATCATACTGAGCTCTCGAGATCGCTCCCCGCTCCAGAAATGCCTCCAGAGTCTGCTTCTGATTCAAATACAACTGCTTCTTTTTCTCCTCGGGAGAAAGCTGCTCCCATTCATACTGTTCCATGCCTAGAGCTTCCTAAAAGTAATATCGCGGGTCATTATAGCACGATAAGAAACGGAAGGCAGTTCGATTAATGGGACAATCTGTAAGAGTGCAGACAGTCTGTTTTATTTACCTTCTTTCAGAACAACTTCAGCAAGGATATTTCCTAATTTGCGCTGCGCTTCAGCATCCATATGAACGCCGTCGGCATCGCTGACTTTCACGTATTCTGCAGCATCAACGAATATGCAGCCGTACATGTCTGCGAGCTGTTTGTACCAGGAAGAGAGCTCTTTCGAGAGCTTGACAGAATTCTCGTAACCGAAGCTGTCGCCAAGCCAGGAATCCTTTATGGAATCCGCGATATGCGGGGGCGACACAAGGATTACCCTGATCCTGTCGTTACACCTGAATCGGTTATAAGACTGGATCTTCTCAAGCATTATCTGCATCTCGCCGGCTATATCCATTGCGGAATATGAGAACTTCCTCTTGCAGTCGTTGGAGCCGAGCATGAGTATAACGTAATCCAGGGGCGCGTGACTCTCAAGGCAGGGACCGATATATGTAAGTCCGTTTTTCTCGCCTTCGGCCGGGTCTTCTGTAGCGATCGTCCTGCCGTTCTGACCCTCTTCAATGACCTTGTAGCCGTCACCTAATGCTTCCTGCATAACGCATGGCCACCTGCTGTCTTCTTCAAATCTTACGCGGCTTTCCGGGTCAAAGCCCCATGTAAGTGAATCGCCAAAACAAAGTATTCTTCTCATTTTCCGCTCCTGTTTTATTCTCAGTTCTCACGCCTGAACTGTGATATGAACTTCCATGCACACTCGATGCTGTGCTGTCTGCATTCGTGGACCTGGTTATTGACGCTAGCAAAAGCAGTCCTGCACACGCCGTCCTCACTGTCGTAATAGTTGATCGTCAGTGTCGCATCTCTTGTCTCATCGTATTCTTTCTCTATGCGGTCGCCCGGAATGCCCCAGACAGGGTCTTCCCAGTTCTCCTTGTTCTCGAAAGATACGTCTGCAAAAGACTTCTTGAGCTTGTTTACTTCTGCAACATACTTAACGCGCTCAAGCGATGATTCATTTTGGAAAGAGAGCTCTCCAAGATGTGACTTCTCGCCACCTGAATAGAAAACGGGAACCGCGACAGTCTTATTGAGCCTGGCGGTGACGGGCTTGCCGAAGAATGTCGTATATACAGGGAAAAGCGCGCTTGCGGGCATAATGCCTGCAAGGATCTCAGGATATTCCTGATAAAGATCCCATGTCTTGCCGCTGCCCATCGAGAAGCCCGTCGCATAGATGCGTGCAGGATTGATCGGATAACGTGTCATCAGCGTCTCGATCACTTCTTTTGCTTCCGTCGCGGTGACGAACTGGTGGTTCTCGACCGATACGAAGAGGAAATCATTCTTGCGCGCGACATCCCACCAGCCGGCAACATATGTCAGATACATTGAGGAATCTCCGCCGCCGTGGAAACCTATGACCAGAGGCACATTTCCTTTATCCATAAGGCCCTTGTTGTAGTATGCGAAATATCCCACCTTGTGTGTCGAGGTCTTCACCGGCAGGAACTCATTATCAGGAGATGTCGTGACTTCAACAAAGCCGGTATCTTCGGTCATGTTGAGTGCTTCAAAGTCCGGCTCTAATTCTATCTTTCCGCACCACATCTTGAACTTCTTTACGAAGGAATCAAAGTCACTTATATAGTCTGCTTTATCCTTGATCAGGAGGTTCTCTGAACCTTCAAAAGCCTTGTTTATCTCTTCGCTGTTGCCGACGCTTAAGACCGCAATGTCTTTACGCTCGACATCAGGAACGACGCTTAAATTCTCCATTGAACACATGGCAGGCGTGATCTCACCCGGACCCCACAGATACTGGCCGTCGATCTTCTTCAAGAGATTCTTGGCAACAAAGTCAGCGGATTTTCCATAGCTGTAGATATCCGCACGGAAGATCGCGCCTCTTGCAAAATATCCTTCAAACTTCTGAGTAAAGAAATTGAAGTTCTCAACGATCCCGTCCTTATAGACCTGGATCATCTTTATCTCAGCTATGACATCGGCGTAAAGTGAACTGTCGCAAGAGACCCAACCGCCTTCTGCCGTCGGATAAATGAACAGCACGCTTGAATCGTACTTGGCTGCGATCTTTGCAAGTCCGGTGTCATGAGCGAAGTTAACTGCGCTCTCCATATCTTTTTTCGCGTCCTCGAAAACAAGCAGGAGCGGCGCTCTGAATCCGTAGTTGTTGGTCTGTCCGTCCAGATCGTTATCAGGAACAAAGACCTTCATCGTAAATGAATCAAATCCGTGCTCCCAGCATCTGCCTCCATTGCAGTCCCTGACCTCAGGTCTTTCCATCATAGGCATAAGTTCATCCCCCGTGAGATTGATACTTTTATATATTAACCTAAATGTGGATTTAAGATGCAAACATGTTCAGTCAACAGTAACCGGCACATATTTTCCGAGCCAGCTAACGATATCATCTGCATTTTTATCATTAGTAATATAGACGCGTTCAAGATCACTGACAAAGTAAATCTTCTTCCTTAGGAGTTTATGATCTTTATCGTAATACATGCCATACCAGGTAATATCTTTGTGAGTCCAGTCAGGTCCTTCATCAGGTTCAGTGAGCTTAAAATCCTTGTTATTGACGACAATTTGAAGTTTATCAAAACATGTTTGCAATCCGTTTTTATCTTCAATTTTCATAAGCCAGGTCTTATCATCAGTCATGGGGCGCGCTGAATACGTTTCTGTCAACTCTTCCAATGACTTGCGGGGATCAACTAACTTGTACACATCGCCGCTTTTATCGAACAGATAACACACCAGACTCGGTCCGTTATAGATTCCGGCGCTTTTCCGTCTTGTATTATCTTCAACCCTTATCAATGCTATTTCAGGGGTCTCATAAACAAGCTGACCCGTTTCTGTATCAGCAACTACTGTCAGTCCATAACGTTCATCAGCAGCAACGTATCCACCGAATTTAAAGTCTAAATCAGATCTTTTTTCTACAATAATATGTTTCGGCAACTTATCAAATTCTACATAACAATGCGGGTATGTACATGCATCTATTGGCGCTGCATTCGGATCTGTTGTGGATACAACAGTAATGGTAACAGTATCTGTTGAGGAATCATAACCGATACTGTCTACTTGAAGGCCATGACCGCCACTGCCTTGCATTCCATCACATATAAGAATCTTTTCATCATGGAAATACCACCCTTTGGCAAAGTTCGGACCAAAAAGTGCAATCCCTTCGTACCAAGAATACTTTAAGCCATTAACAGTTCCTGTTACAACAGTCTTCGCATCCGTATCCTTTGGCGAACAACCGCATAATAACACCATCATCACCGCACACGCAGCGCTCAGAAATTTACGGATATGAGATTTCCGTTCTATCATCATGTTCTTATCCCCCTAAACATGCAATAAAACTAAAGTTATGTCAGAAGGGCAGGTGTCATTCCCGCCAGTCAGTGTTCCTTCCTAACTTTCCCACTCGGCCTCATATTTCAAGCCTTTTACTCTAACGCCTCTATTATATTAAGACTGAGATAACATTACCACATCAAGAACATTCATGTTCACTTCCTATTGCATTTGTGAACATTCATGTTATAATTCAATCAAAATACAACAAAGGAGACACCGATATGAACAACGATAATACACAGCGTTTGATTATGTATAAGACACTTTTGGAACAGGCAGTCGGGAAGCGTAAGGAGAACATCTCTGCAAAAGATCTCGCAGAGAAACTCAAGATCGAACCTACGAGCATTTACCGCCTCGAGCGCGGCGTCAACGACATGAAGCTCTCGACCTTCATCGCTTATCTTGATGCCTTCAACTATGAGATCGAGATCATTCCCAAATCGGAACCGTCAGCTAAAGAGACCAAAGTCGATTTCGTCTCGGACGATGGGACAACGATCGAATTCTCTCAGACAGACCCTTCCACATTAGACCACAGACAGCGTTTGAGACTGATTAAGTACCTTATCGAACTTGAGGAAAAAGACTTAAGCAAGAACTGATAATCCTTAATACAACCCGCGTTACTCAGAAAGGAGGATTCATTTATGAAGCCTTTAGTTAAACTCGTCATCAGCCTGGGGATCAAGATAGCGTTCATATATTTGTTGGTCGCAATTGTTGAAGGGTTAACCGGCGGCAAATTATACGGACCAATAGAATATCCTGCTGCCTCAGTATGTGTTGAAGCAACTGAATTGGCTGAAGAAACAACAAGTGAAAGTCTTGTGAAGGCAGCTCAAACCGCAGAGATCGTTGTATCTGAGCCGGCCGAACAGCAAACAATCCCGCAAACCCAAAATATTGAACTATCATCTGAAATATCAGACTATCAGGCATCTTCAACACCATGTCCTGAGCCGGCTGCCTCGGCACCGTCAAAGCATGATGTAAAACCTTCTTCAAATAATAAAGTTACGCCTGGGACAGCTGCATCCGATCCGGATGATACTTCTTCCGTTTTGCCTACTGAAACATCGGATCCTACAAACACCCCTTCACCCGAACCAATAAATTCGCCTTCCCTTACTCCCAAACCGGTAAACGACCCGAAGTACACCAGGTGTATAGCGGATGTCGAATACTGGGCCGGAAATGACAATTGTTATCACGGTATCGTATGTGGTGTTGAATGTAGGAGAAATAAAGCAGGACGGTGGGTAATAACAAACGATGGTGAATCAATGGTATGGGATGCTATCGAAGCTGAACATCCGGATTACGGCGGATATTCTTCCAAGATAATCCGGGGAACTGAAAGAGACTTCTCCTAAGTGAATCCATGATTAAGAGGATCATACAATAAACACATGCGGCTCTCATTACGGTTATCGCTAGTTCTATCACTCATTGACACACATCAACTTTAGAGGTTTAATCACTTCTGCACATTTTAAATAGCACGTGTGGAGGGTTTATGGCTTCTGATGTTAAGTTTCAGGTAAAAAAGGCTGCTGACGAACAGGTTCTTATTCCTGCAGCAGTAAGTGAGGAATTCGAACAGAAATTCATAAAGAAAGCAAGGGCGGCTTCGATAAAGCTCATTCCGATCTCCTTTTTAGTCGCGGCAATAGTTATTGTTATTCTGTTCCTGCTCGTATATTTCCTCAGACTGATCGCCATAAGCACGATCGGACTTCTCTGTATCATCTTCCCTATCTATGCGATCTACGATGCTTTCGCAACATCCAAAGCAATAAAGAATCATGACTACGAATTCTTTTACGGCGAAGTTGTCAACAAGACTGATAACGGCAATTACCAGATCAAGGGTCTTGAAGAGCAGAAGATCTCTGTACTGTTCGGCAAAAAGGAATACAATGCCGGTGACAGAGCAATCGTTGCAAGGATAAAGGATGATCTGAACATTATCTCGGAAGAGTGATCACCCGTTTTTCTGCTTCCTGATAAATGAGATCAGCATGAGAATATAGCAGATGGTCTTAGGGAGCATCAGCATTCCCAGGATAGGAAGCAGCGGCGCAAATACCGCAACCGGAATATAGAACAGGAATGAAAGCAGCGTATAGAGCCACAGCCTGCTAAGATACTTGTCTTCTTTTCGAACTCTGAAATAGAGATAAACGATCATTCCTCCGATAACGATGAACGGCAGGTTGCGCAATACTCCCCAAAGGACCGTTCCCTCACCCGTAAACCAGTTGTTGCCGGGCAAAAGGCAGATCAGGACTCTTAAGGCAGCAAGGATATATAATGTGATGCCGACAGTCTTTGTGCTCTTGTCATCCTTGTTATACACGCTCTTATAGAGCAGGAAGACAAGGATATAGAAGACCGTCATCGTGATGGATGTCACGAGCTTGCCGAAGCCCAGATACCATGTAAAATCGCTGTCGATGAAGCAATTCAAAACTCTCGGAACAAGATGGAACGAATCGCCGATACCGAGGATCAGCGCTGCCGTTCCCATGAGGATGTCATTCTTATTGCGACGCTTTATCAGGATCAGTACGCCTGTAAGAATCGCGAAGATCAGATACAAAATGTCAAATGTGGATTCACCGTATTTCATGATCCTGCCTCCTTCAATCGTTATCAAATGGTCCGGCCTAAATCGCTTTCTTCACATACCTTATCTCGCGCTTATTCCATCTTCTGAATATCTTTTCTTTCCCGTCGGAACTATAGCCGTGTTTGGAATAGAAATTCTTTCCGATCCAGTTATCTTCCAATACCCAGATAACGAATTCGGTGCAGCCTTTTTCCCTTCCCTTGAGCTCGAAAAGATCAAGCATTTCAGTGCCTGCGCCGGATCTCATATAGTCCGGATCGACGTAGATGAAATGCAGTTCGAAGGCATTATCCTTATCATCATCCTCATTCATGCCGATGCCCATCATGCCCTTGATGACTCCGGTGTCAGGATCTTCATTTACGTATATCCCGAAGAGCTTCTCATTGATCCAGCGCTCTACGGAAAGGGTCCTGCCTTCGACCGTCATGTCTTTAAATAAGCAGTCGTATGGAACGATATCCTTATAGGCATACCGGCAGCTCATGACCTCTATCTCCGCGATCCTTGCCGCATCACTTAACTTCGCTTCACGTATCACTCTGCTTATGACCTCACTATATCAGGCGTGCGACAACTCAGGGAAATAGAGCCTGTCTTTCTCAACCTGCAGGAGCGCATCCCCTCTGTAAAAGAGCCTGTAATCGTCCGCGCCGTCGTAGATCTCAGATGTGCAGAGATCCATGTCTTCATCAAGAGGCGTAAAGCCGAGTCTCAACCGGCCGCCCTCAAGACCGAGTCTTCCTATAACATCTGTCAGAGACACCTTCTCTTTGCAGATCACCGACTGGAGCACAAGACCGTCCTCATCGTCTGTCACGATAAAGCAGTCTATGTCTTCAGCGTATGAGACATTATCCATGCCTGCCGTGTAGAACATCTGCAGGGCGTACTTATTTATCTGCTCAAAAGATGATGTATAGCATGTGCTGCGGACCATCTCCTGATACCTTTTCCTGATATCTTCACCAAGACCATTAACGGGCACAAATCCCTTCACGGAGCCTGCCTTACAGTATTCCTCTTTTACAAAATACCGGCACTCGTTAATGGTACGGAATCCGAGCTTCTTATAGAACTCCAAGGCGCTGAGATTTCCGAAGAGATAAATGCCGTCGCATTCATTCTCATATGTGCTTATGACATGCTCCATGAGTTTTCTTCCAAGGCCCTGTTTGCGGTATGACTCATCGGTCATTACGGTGCCTATCTGGATGTAATCCTTCTCAACGCCTCTTTGCATGAAATGCATCCTGTTAGCAGATACATTAGCGAGCATCCTGCCGTCTTCCACCAGCGAATACGGTATGTAATCGCCTTCGAAATATCCGCCTCTGACCCAGCCTTCGAAGTCAAATCCGAAAGTCTTCTGCGTCAGTTCATTAAGCATCTTTCTTGAACTGTCATCAGTCATGTAATTGCTTATAAGTTCCATATTTCTTGTCCTTTATCAGATGCCCCAAATGTTGACCAGCTCAAGTATCAGTATCAGAGCGATCGACAAGCCGTTGCCTGCTATGCTCAAGATATATTTCCATACGGGGCCCTTTTCTTCGCTCTTCGAGAAGAGACAGACCGCAGACGATATGAGTGTTGCGGCAAATAATACAAGGCATGCCGCTTCAATGCCGAATACCGTATAGCCCTGTGTGCGCGTAAGTCCGTAGAGATTCTGGTAAGACGTCAGGAGAGCTATTACCGGCACGATCACGGCAGGTCTTATTACCTGTGATACAGTTATGAGGACCAAGCCCTTATAGCCTTCAAGCTTCCTTGCTATGAGGCTGATTATCTTGCCCAATACCATGAATGCACTTGCAAATGTCATTACCGCATAGATGACCAGGAGCACTATCGAAGGCAGGATGGTATTATCCCTCACAAAACTCTGGGAACCTAAAGTGAAGATCACCGAGCCGTCTGAAGTGGTATATACATACGCAGGATAAGTATTTCCCTGTTCCAGTTCGCACACATTGTCAGATAACTGGCGGATCGAAGCCATTCCCATCGCATCGTACGTATTATCGCCTTTGTATGTTACGGGAAGGAGACTGATAAGGCCGTAGACTTTGTAGAATCCCTTGCGGATCGATCTGCATCCTGCGTAATATCCTGCAAGCGAACCCGGTTTGGAGACAGTGCCTGCAAGGCTTTTTACATCTGCAACAGAAGGATTTCCGAACATTGTCTCTATAACGCTGCTCTGGCCTCCCGAAGACGTCATGAATACTGCTCCGAAGCCCGTGTCCTTATCGAACTTGAGGAATGAGGAACAGCAGTTTGTACCGCCGTCGTGGCCCAACATCGTGCAGTTCTCATATGTATCCTGCCACAGTCCGTGGAAAGAGTTCGGAATGCCTGTCTCACCGAGATAAGAAGACGGTGACAGAAGGAGATCCAATGTTTCCTTTTTCGCGAACAGGGGATGATCTTCTCTTACAAAACTCTGCGCGAACTTTGCCATATCACCGATAGTGCCTGTCACGGCGCCTGCCGGATACAGATTGATGTATAAGAGCTGCAGACCGTTGTTGTTCCAGCCGTTGCCATAGTTGGTATATGAATACAGTTCCAGACGCTTCTGCTGTACCCATGCATTATCGCTGTGGTCAGGAAGGATCGATGTATGCTCCATTCCGAGCGGCTCGAAAATATTCTGATGCACATAATCGGCATAAGACAGCCCCGTGATGCACTCGATTACATAACCGGCCAAAGCCGCGCCCCAGTTCGAATAGGAACACACTTCGCCCGGACGGTACATCTGCGGCGGTTCGGTGGCCTTAAGAGCCTCTCCGAGAGGAACTACATCAACTGTATTATCGACCTGAAGGTTCCATGTGCTCTCGCCCCAGCCCGCGTCGTGGTTCATGAGGTTTATCATGGTTATCGGGTCATCGTACTTCAGATTGCTGAAAAAGCCCTCCGGCAGATATGTGCGCACGTCGGCATTTAAGTCCAGCCTGCCCTGTTCATAAAGCTGCATTGCACTGACCCATACCGTGAGCTTGCTGACGCTGCCCCATTCGAAAACGGAATCGGTCTTGCACGCCACGTTATTCTCACGGTCTGTCTGACCGAATGCGCCCTCATAAAGGATCTGATCCTTATCGAACACCGCAGTCACGAAGGACACATATTCATCAGGATGCTCTTTGGCCCATTTCTCAATGGAGCCTCCGACTTCCTTATAAGCTATTTCCGTCGGAGTCTTCTTGTCTTCTTCAGCGAAGACCGTAACTCCCGTAAACAAAACCGTCATGGCACACATCGCACCTGCAACAGCCTTCAAAACCTTGTTCATTAATACTCCTCTGGTCTTCCTTGGATCACCCTTCAAAGCCTGTTACGAGCTCTAAATGCTTTTTGAAAGAACCGTTATTTTGTGATTCGATAAAGCCTTCGGCGATCTTCTCTGCCTGGCTTTTGTAATACTCATACATCTCAGAAAGATCATAAGTGTTATCGGGATTATAAAATCTGAAGCTGGGCTCCATCTTCATCATGTATTTATCCCTGCCGCCGAGATACTTGATAAACAGCATCATTCCAGTCGAGAAATAGAATACGCCGTAAGAATTGTACTGATACTTCTCCGTATAATCCGCGAACCTCTTGATCAGGTTCAGTGCTTTGTTGGGTTCGAAAAGAACATAGTACGTCAGAAGCACACCTAAGTTCTCGATGACCAGATTCTTCTCGGTGAAGGCCTTACGGCATAATGCCGCATAGATCGTCATCGTGCGCATGACTTCTTCCGGGACCTCTTCTCCCCTCAGTTTCTTCTGCGAATAATAGAGCATGAAGCTGAGATAAGTCAGGGGCGGAACATCACCGCAGCGGAGCCTGCCCTCAAACAGCGGCTCGGCTTTATGCATGGCAATGAGATATCTTCCTTTTGAGAGCAGATAGTCGTACTCGGCATGCTTCTCACATGCCATGCAGTCACTTCTTCCGTCTCTCGGAGTAGCCAGGAATAAGTTGTAGTATTCATCAGCTTTCGCAGGGTCGGAATAGACATAATAGCGCGCTGCATGAAGGTATGAAGAGCGCGAACCGTAACCCGCATTCCTGAACCTGATAACGGCATCATTTAAGAGCTTCTCGAACTGGTCCTGCTTTACCTGATAAAAGAATCTGGCATCTTCTATCAGCCACTTGTACTGCCAGAGAATGTTATCAAGATAGGGCCTCATACCCGTCTCCTCGAACAACTCATCACTGATCTTGAGAACGACCGGGAAAACGATATATGCTTTCAGTCCGTCGTCATGAAGACAGCTCTCGTCCATGAGGATAAGACGGTATTTGATCTGCCTTTCCTTATCTTTGTTCTTATCTGCCAGATCTACGCATTTCTGGAAGATCTCGATGCGCTGCCTTCCGCGGGGCAACAGATCTATAGTAGCCAATAAACTGTTATATTCGGGATTACTGTCTCTCATTGATATGATCCTCCCCTCAGATGCATCTGTCGAACAGCTCAAGAAGCTTAAAATTCAATGTTCCGAGCTCATTATTGCGCAGCTGGAAATCACCTACCAGCAGAGTCTGGATATAGAGCACCGTGACGATGTCAGAGATGAGTTTTCTGTCCTTGCAATTGATGAGATTCCTGATAACAGGATTGTTGAAGTTGAAGAATACCGTCGGATACGATTCACCGACAGTAGCCGCAAATTCCTGCAGAATGCCTGAGAAAGCATCATCCGACTGGCTTAATGCATCCTGTACCTGCTGATAGAGCATAACGTCATCGTCGATATAGTAGAACGCCGGCATATCCGAAGGCACGAACCTCTTCATGTCGACATTGACCTTGTAGCCTTTCAGAGCCTCTTCCGCGATGGTAAGGAACTCAACGCATGTCTCCGAATCCGAAGGCGAGATATCGACCAGCATGTCATCGATTATGTCGACGCTTACCTTCGTGATAGGCAGATCGAATTTGACCGAAAGCTTATCCAGAAGATCGGTTGTATATACGTATCCCGCATTGATCAGGAGCCTGCCCTGCGCCATGAAGATCTGCGATAAGTGCTTGAATTCCGATATGTCCGCATATACCAGATCCTCGCCCGAAGTCCTCAGTTCTCTGCCCGTCAGATAGCCCTTGGTCGTGTGGAAAAAGAGCTCATCGATGAACGTATCGAACATCTCGTCATTGGCGCACGCGATGCTCCTTATAGCAAGTTCATGAATATGCATGAAGCTCTCGAAAAGAGCATGATTATCGTGAGCCATCGCGACCAGATAATCCGTAATGCACTTGCCAAGTTCGGCTCTGGTCTTTTCGAGAACGTCGTCATTATAAAAGCCTTCTCTTGAAGCGGTGGGCCTTAAGTTTTGTGAATTGATTATGCACTTGGTAAAGAATGCCCATTCGGGAAGGATGTCGTCGCCCTTCTCCGTGACAAGCATGTTCTTCAGATACACAAGATGGTTCTGCTTTGCGGATGAATGCACCTGATAAGGCAGGATGTACGCTACGCCCGTGGCATCTCCTGCTTCGGATCTGAGTACGATGGCGTCGAAGAACTTGGTCTTGAACATCTCGAATCCGTACGCGAGAAGTTCAGCCTTGTCGACGTTCTTCTTGTCCCACGGCAGGACGGGAGAGTTGATCCTCTCGCTCTCACCTTCCGCATGAAGGATGACCGGATAAGGAAGGATCTGGCCGTAGTGCAGGAGCAGGTCCTTTACGCGCTCAGGTTCAAAATACGCCAGACATTCCGGCTTCGGTGTGAGAATTATCTCCGTACCGACATCGTGCGGTTCAGCGTACTTCTCAAGCGTATATGTTCCGTCCGGTTTTCCGATCCAGATAAATGAATCTTCGGAACGGACGGATCTGGTCTTAACGACTATCTCATTGCTTACCATGAAGCATGACAGAAGACCAATACCGAACTTGCCGATATAATCGGAACGGAGCGCTGCCTCGTCTAGCTGCTTCTTCGAAGACTCACCGATAATGGACAGGAATTTGTGTATCTCCTCATCGGTCAGGCCGATGCCGTTATCGATGAATCTCAGAGTGTTGTCCTCAAGATATACATCGATGTTTCCTTCGTAACCTGCAAGGTCTTCCGGACTTGAATTCTTCTTGCGTGCGACAACCGCGTCAACGGCATTCTGCAAAAGCTCTCTGATATATACGTCAGGGCTGCTGTACAGGTGATCTGACAATATCTCGATCATGCCGCTCAAGTTAACTTTAAATCTGTAATCTGACATTCTATCCTTATCTCCTTATTCCCAAAACTATATAGATATTAACATTAAAGAGGCCCGCATCAGCGCTTGAAGAAAGGCTCTCCGTTCGCTGCATCCTTGCTGAATTCGTCGCCATAAGGGACCATGTCGATAAACATGCCCTTAGGAATATAAGGCATTGCGGAATTTGCTATGTTGGGAAAATATTTCCTTGCATCACCTTCAGCGTCAACAACGATAAGGAAGCTCTTCTCGCCATCCTTTACCATTAACTTAAGCCACAGTGCATTGATCTCGATCTCATTCTCGGCATATCTCTTTATCGAATCGACCATCTGCTGCGGATATTCCTTGGGTTCACCCAGCATGACCTTTGTGTCCTTCTGAACGACCTGATGCTGAACGCCTGCAGTGTTTGCATCCTTTACCTTCTTTATCTGATCTAACATGTCGAAGGTAAAAAGGAGAGCATCGCCAAACGGGTTAATGACGATCGGGGTCTTATCGCGGCTTACCAGCGAATAGATGTCATCAAGATCCAATATGAGGCCGTCTGTATTGCCGTCCTTGCCGTCATCCATTTTCCGGAGCTCTTCCCAATCCGTAAACACCGGCTGTACCGGGCCGCTGCCGTCCGGCATGCCAAGCAGCACGAAGGATATCTCAGATCCTTTGTTAAATACTGCAGTTCCGTCATCTTTTTGGTCGATCGATGATTTATCTATATGAACGACTGCCAGGAAATGAGCATTCGTCGCCATCTCATGAGCGATCTGATTCAATAGCTTCATCTGATCTTCCTGAGGTGTCGTCTTTCTCTTCGCAAGCAGTTCTTTAAGATACGGATTCTCGACGGGTTTATTGACATCTACTCCCATGGCATGCCTCTCTAAAATTAATTTTACAGAGTCATTATATCAGGCTATATGCCTGCGGCGTCATGGTTTTAGTGGTGTTACTCGTAGAAATTGTATTTTTTTGTCGTGTCGGCCTTGGATCTGTATAAAGCGGTGTCGGCCTTCTTGAATATCTCGTTGTAAGTCTTTTCGAGGCCCCGGTAGACAGCGATACCGATGCTGACGCAGACATTCTTATCCGAACCGGGGATCTTGACGCTCTGCAAAGCACCTTCGAGGATGGCTTCGGCAATCCCGCGGGCAACCTCCGTATCGTCCGAATCCTTAATGAATACAACGAATTCGTCGCCTCCGAAACGTCCCGCGATCTCAGTGTCCACGAGCTTTTTGCCGAGGAGCTTTCCGAGCTGCAGGATGACGTTATCGCCCACATCGTGGCCATATGTATCGTTGATCTGCTTGAAATGATCGACGTCCATAACGAACAGGATTCCCTTATTGGCCGCCTTGTCATCTAAGACCGCCTGTATCTCCCTGATGAGCGCGCCCTTGTTCATGAGGCCGGTCAGCTCATCCGTATCCTTCTGGATAGCGATCTTCCTGGTCAGGATGAACTCCTTGATCCTGATCGAATTGGCAATGATGTTAATAATCGTTCCCACGATCAGGAAGATGATGACATTGATAAAGTCCATCTGCCAGATATCGTACGGCTTTACGTTGTACATCCAGAGCAGGAACACCGCCGATGCTGCGATCAGTTCAATGGTCATGAAGACCGGCTTGTCGATCATGAACACCGGTGCGATCAGGAGCAGCGCGATGAACATCGTCGCCGGTATATCCGGCTTATTCTGTGTTATCAGGCACGCGAAAAAGAACAGAAGCGATATCGACAGATATATCATGAGCTGTGCGATCAGCGAATCCTTCTTCATAATGAAGAACAAAATGCTCGCGACGACCGAATAGATGAGTGCGAACAGGTAAAACACCCTGTTCGAGTCCAGAATATCGTATACCAGCGAACACAGATACATGATCGTGAAGGCTGCCACCATCAGCAAGTGCAAAAAACGCCATGTCTTATAATTCGACACATAAGCGTCCTTTTTTACTGCATTGTACTCGTCCTTCCCGGCCCCGCAGTAAAAGAAATAATCATACGCGGTCTTCAAAAATCTCATTTTAATACCTCGACACCTTACCCATGAGGTTTTTACGCCTTGCTACTCAAGACGGCTTTTCCTTACCCTTAAAGAAAAGATTTGGCACGAATTATACACTATGGATTTGGTGATGTGTTATAAGGCTTTTTTTACTATTTAGCATATGTGTATATTGATGTCTAAAAGCGGTGACATATATACTAGTTGCCAGATACTAACCGGCTTTTAAGGGGGTAACAAGCATGGCAATCGTAGAGATCACAGTATATTCAATCAGCGCACAGCTCGAGAGCAAGCTCCAGGGCAAGCTTCTTAAGGAAAATGAGATAGCAGATATTCACAATGCATTGTCCGGGCTGAAAAAGAAGCAGTTCAAGAGCATAAAGATACTCTGCATCGTAATGGCCGTTATATTTGTAGTCCTTACGATCGGCTCTATCATCGCCGGCTTCGACAACATCGGACTTACGATCGCAACCATAGTAATACCCCTGATCTTAATGGGCATTGCTGGTTATATCGCCTGGTACATCAACGTCGGCAAAGTCGCAAAGAGATGGAACCAGCTCTTAAAAGCATCCTATCCGGATATAGCCGGTAAGTACAAGCTGTAATAATCCGCGGCACTTGTATATGCAGTCTTATGCTCCGAAGTCGGGATACACGTCGGACAGTCTTTGGCTG
The DNA here is from genome assembly GCA_902764825.1 of Oscillospiraceae bacterium. Taxonomy (GTDB): domain Bacteria; phylum Bacillota; class Clostridia; order Saccharofermentanales; family Saccharofermentanaceae; genus Saccharofermentans. Next base: position 48,011 of record CACWXL010000013.1, on the reverse strand, counting down.
GGAAGATCCAAAACTCTTGTGAAATTATCCGAGAAATTGTACTCTATCTTTCCGCTCTGATAGATTCTCCATTCCCGTCTTTCCAAGTAAATCTGGTCATGCAAGCCATAGTCGCCCCCACATATGCTGATCAAATATCTTCTGAAAATATAGCCGTTCTCTGTCCTGATCACGTATTCACCGATGCAGGTCCGTTCATCATCGGCCGCATCAGTTACCTCATATGCCAAGAAGTGACGGATGCTCTCTTCGTTAAGGTCGAAGTAAGCCATCGATGTTTCTTTGTCAAAGTAGCTTTTCTTGTATACAGCTGTTGTGAATACAAACTCGGCATTTACATTGTAGGTAATATCACAAGCAAACAGCCAGAATTCATCATTCTCGGTCACAAACCTGATATTCCGGTGTTCGCTCCCACCGTTATCTTGCCATTCGTCTTTTATTACCTTCCAAGCCTCTTCCAGGCTCGAAGCAGAACGGCTTGCGCGCCTCCATAACTGCTAGTATTCCTTGCCGAGATTCAGATCTGCAGCCATGGTATTCGGCCGCCTTACATCTTCGACTCCCCTGTCTAACTCGATCATGCCCAGATCAATAAGATCTTCATCTGACATGTTCAGTATATCTTCTTCGGTATACTGCGGCTTGAAGTTCCTGACCCTTGTAGTGACCGTGGTTGTCTGATCAGCACCGCCGGATTTGGAAGCATCCTTTCCCAAATCGCATCCTGACATCATCGAAATGCAAAATGCGGCTAAGAGAATAATGGCTATGGGCGAAGTTGCCTTTCGGATTTTCAGTTTGTCGATCATCATCTGTTTACCCCATATATCAGAATAATAATTTATTCTACCACGCTCTTAACGAGTAATCGGGTACGAAGACCCCGGTGGGATGTTCCATCCAGTTACGTCTGCTCTCGGGAAAAGGTACCCGACGAAGCTTTATGGAATTCACATAGTTTTTAATGCTGTCCCAGTCCTTATCCCAGTTCCTCTGGATGAGCTCGATCAGGTCATCGATGCTGATGGATTCGTAGCCGCTGCTCCAGCCGTGATTGCCGCGTATCGCTACCGCCTTGCCGTTCTCGACGCTGACAGTAACATATTCTCCGGGATCGCTTCCGCTATAACGGTAGAAACTCCAGAATGTCAGTTCCTGTTCTATCGTGAGAAGATCGAAAAGCTTGAGGATCGTTTCTTTCGAGGGCGTCTCATCCATGGAAAGGAAGTAGCGGCAATGACCTTCCCTGATCTTAAATCCGAGTGCGACCAGGTCCTCAGGATCGACATCTATGTCCTTTAACTTCATAACGACATAAGATTTGAAGTACTTCTCGGTGAAGTTGATACGGCTCATGATCTGCTCAGATGTAAAGCTGCTGCCCTGCGGAGCGACAACGAGTTTGGTCTCCACGTCGTCTTCCCTGTGGACAATTCCGATCACTTCTCCGGTGAACTCTTTGACCGGTTCATTAATGCCCAGGATATACGCATCCTGCGCTTCGCCGTCGGCGGCTATGGTGCCTTCGATATAGCCATAATTGACCGGATAGTACATTTTCCTGTGTTCAGGATGGTAACTGCCGAGAGGCCTGTCGACAGTGACCGTTACGATATCGCCGATCTTGATATTCTTTTGAGGTTCAGTATTCCCCGGCATCTCAGGCTTTCCTTCTTTCAGCGCTTTCCGCCTGGTCTTAACGCCGTCCTCAAAGAATTGGAGACAAAATAATTCATGTCTGTTCCTTCGGGCGAATAAATAACCGAAACTGTCGTTTGATAGCGCCTCTTTCTTGCATAGTAGTGACTCTGGTTATCAATAGAGGACACAACGCCGTCAACATGCTTATAATCAGCACTCTTATGGATATCGTAAAATCTGACGAACAGGTTAACGACGATAATGACCGCAGCAATAACAAAGAAAAATACTCCGACTTTTCTGTTATCTATAATGGTTATGTTTTTTGTATCAGACTGTTTTCTGCCCATCTGCCCCGCCTGCGGAAAAAAGCGAATAAAGTTACCTGCTAAAATGATACAACATCAGAAGGATTCTTCGCGGCCTGGCAGGAAAAAAGGCTGCCTGCAGAACAGACAGCCCTTTTCAATTATTAAAGGAGATTTCATTTGACTGTATTATACACCAAAAGGAAATAATTTCCTGACTGACCTACACCGACTTTTGCAGTTCCGGAAGTTACCTTGGTAAGAGTCTTGTCGGAAGCGGCCTTCGCAGATATCAGCTTGTAGTACTTCTTGATATCGCCTTCCTTAAAATTCGAATAAGTGTCCCAGTCGATCGAATAGACCGTGAAGTAAAATGTGAACGTACCGTCACTGTTTGACGTGGCGGAATCAACGACTGCAATCAGGTTGTAGTTCTCACCGTCAGCGGTAGGATACCAGATCTTGCCGTTCTCATAGAAAGGTCCCTGTTCGCCGGCAGCAGGAGCCGGGAGCTTCTTTAATTCATCTTCCGAAAGTCCTATGCCGAAATACCTTCCGACCGTAGTTGAAGCATCCTTATATGCGAATGTCTCAAAGCTTGAGTTGCCCTTGTTCTCATATTTGATCTTGTCTCTTGCATTGATCTTGTAGTGAATATGGACAAAGTTCAGGAGCTGCTTGGTATTGATGTTGCCTGCGTCAAAATCAGCGAAAAATACTTCAGCAAAATTGCTTATGAAGATATTGGCCTTCTCCTGCGCTGCAGCATCGAAAGTCATGACACTGTCACCGGCAGGCTCAGGGGAAATGACAGATTCAACAGATTCGGTTGCCGGCTTAACCGGTTCCGTTACCGCTGCAGGATCGATCACCTTCGTATCGTCGTCAGTGAACCTGATGACATCATGTGTTGTCTCCGTACTAGTCACGGAGGTCTCGGAGGTCTTAGTATCATTACAGCCCGCCAATGCTCCGAGCATCAGGCCGGTACTCAATATGACTGCAAATATCTTGGTTTTCTTCATATTCTCTCTCCAACCATATTTTCCTCACACATATACCCTACACCTGCAAAAAATACAATCGGCATCAATAAAATTACAAAAACGTGTTTTTCGCAGCCGTTCAAAGGAATTCAGATCATTTTTCCGGTATCTGTCAGCATTCTCTTTCCCGGCCGTCTGCTTCTTTTACACAAAAACCCTTCCGAACTTGTAGGTAATGTTTTGGCAAGAAATATAGAGTAATTTAATATATTTCCCTTTAGGCTAGTAGTATCATTGTGTTTCGTTATCACAGGCGCGCCTGACAATGGGGGAATATATGGAAAGCGCTATAAGAAAGAGAAATACCGTCGTTATCGACGAGAAGACACCGCTGATGTTACTGGCGGGGCCTATGTTTCTCGAACTCTTCCTGAACACAATGGTCAACAATGTTGACACGCTGATGCTGAGCCACTACGACGAATATGCCGTAGGTGCAGTCGGCAACGCAAATACCATCATGTTCATGATGAATATCCTCTTCAACGTTATCGCAACAGCTACAAGCGTTGTTGTTGCACAGTATCTTGGCGCGAAGAGATACGACAAGATGAACATGATCTACACACTCTCGGTCATCGTAAACTTCGTTATCGGAGTCTTCTTCAGTGCGGCCTTCTGCGCAGCAAATCCCTTGATCATGAGATTCCTTCATGTATCTCCCGAGATGCGTCCCTACTCAATGATCTATCTCTACATAGTCGGCGGCGGCGGATTCCTGATGGCCTTATACGGCGTTATGCTCCAGATCTTAAGATGCAACGGCTATCCGAAGATCGGCATGTACGTAACACTTGCGATAAACGTTATTAATATCGGCGGCAACTACCTGTTCCTTTACGGCCCTCTGGCTTATCTGAACATCGGCGTTGCAGGTGTAGCGATATCGACTGTTACATCAAGACTTATCGCAGTGATCGCTGTTTTCGCATTCTTCTTCATAAAGAAGATCGGTAAGATCTCGCTTCGATACATGAAGCCTTTCCCCGGCAGGCTCTTAGGCAAGATGATCAAGATCGGCCTTCCTACCGCGGGCGAGAACCTCACATATAATCTCTATCAGACAACACTCCTCTCATTCGTTAATGCGATGGGAAATGATGCGGTCAACGCAAGGGCTTACTGCAACATGCTCATATCCTTTGCGATGATATTCTCGAACGCCTGCGCAATGTCAACACAGATCATCACAGGTCACCTGGTAGGTGCAGGCAAAGAGGAGACCGCCTATAAGAGGGTATTCAGGACGCTTAAGACATCCATGCCCATCACTATCGCGCTTGCTTCCATAAACGCTGTCTTATGCAGATTTACCCTGCAGGCCTTTACGCAGAATGAGAACATCATTGCCCTGGGCCAGATGATCATGATCGTCGATATCTTTGTCGAGATCGGCAGATGCCTTAACATGACATTCGTCTGCAGCCTCAAAGCTGCCGGCGCATACATTTTTCCGCTCATCATGGGCCTTATCTGCAACTGGGGCCTCGGCCTTTCCACAGGCTGGCTCGTCGGCGTTTACATGGGTGTCGGAGTCGCAGGCATCTTTGCCGGAACCGCTACGGACGAATGCATCCGCGGTCTTATCGTCATGTACTACTGGTATAAGAAGAAATGGTTCGGCAAATCCGTCGTCGAGAAGCGCAAGAAAAACGTGCTTGAAGAGGAAGCTTCGTAAAGGTCTTCAGTAAGACGCGCCTGTATTGATGTCTTCTACGGCAAGATCCATCAGAGCATTTGATTCAAGATACTGCCTGACCTGTTCGAAGAATCCGGCCTTATCTCCATCTGCCGTGGCTTCGAAATTGTTCCCGATCCCGCTGTCAAATCTGTCAGGATCAAAAAGGATATCCATGTACAGGTGATGCTCTATGTCGTCATTGATCTCGCGCATGCGGTCGAAGGAAATGACATAATGCATCTTTCTGTCGAAGAAATATTCTTCCCTTTTGATATACACGGTATATGTCTCATCAGTAAGAGCCATTTCCTCAATATCCCTCTGATAGAGCTCAAAGACTTCCCTGACGGTCTTTGCCTCAGAAGCTTTGTGTCTCAATTCATTTGCCCTCTCGCTGTAGAGATCTTCCTTATCAGGTTTCACGGCGATCTCCTGACCGCCATCTTCTTCTGAGGCAGCCTTAACGATCATGTTGAACATCTCGTGGCTTCCTTTAAGCCTGCTCGTCCTTATCATGAAATAGATAGAGAGGATCAGATCAAGGCCTAAAAGAGCGGCACCGACAATGAGGCATTCCCTTCTGAATATGCCGGCAACAAGAAAGACCACGGCGCCCAGGAACAGGAAGATAAACGACCTGAAAAAGAACGTGAGAAATATGATCAGCCTGAATTTCCATTTGCTTACCGGCGGTTTTTGTTTCTTGTCTTTATCTTCCATCCTCTTATTCCTTAAAAACGATGTCGGTAAGAAGATTATAGCATCTAAATGGTGCGCTATTACTGTTCTTCTTTAGGGAGCTTCGCGAAAAAGCTTACCGTGAAAGGTATGCAGATAAGGCTTGTCATGACATCTGCCACCGCCTGCGCGATCTGGATGCCCGTAAGACCCCACAGGAAGCTGAAGAGCAGAATGACAGGAATAAAACAAAGGCCGTTTCTTAATGACGACAGGAAGGTCGCATTGAACTTATAGCCGATGCTCTGGAACATCATGTTGTTGCAGACCTGGAACGGCACGAAGAAAAGCGCAAGACACTGCGCATGAAGTGCAGGAATGCCGATGGTGATGACCGCAGGATCATCCCTGAAGAACTGAATGCAGCTGCCGGCATTGATATAGACAGCCATCGATGCGATTCCCAGAAGTATCGTTCCGAAGATCAGAGTAAAGAAAAAGCCCTGGCGGACGCGGGAATACTTTTTCGCGCCATAGTTAAAGCCTGCGATAGGCTGGAAGCCCTGGCCGATGCCGAGGACAGCGCTGAAGATGAACATGCTGACCCTGTTTACTATGCTCATTGCGGCGATGGCAGCGTCGCCATAGACACCTGCGGTATTGTTAAGGATCATCGTTGAGATGCTCGCAAGACCCTGCCTTGCAAGGCTCGGAAGGCCCGTCGTTATTATGTCTCCCAGGATAGATGCCTTAAACTTCGCATACTTTGGAGCAAGCGACGTCTGGGTCTTCTTAAGGATGAACATCGTGAGCAGCAAAGCCCATGAGATGTACTGTGATATCGCGGTAGCAAGACCCGCACCAAGTATGCCCATACCCATCTTCTGCATGAAGAGCATATCCAGGAAGATATTAAGGATGCCGCCCGATGTAAGTCCGATCATGGCAAAGAATGCGCGGCCTTCATATCTTAAGATATTGTTCATGACGCAGCTCGATACGAGCGCGGGCGCAGCTGCAAGAATACAGATAGCGTAAGTTCTCGCATAAGGAAGGATGGTATCCGTGCTGCCCAGAAGCTTCATGAGGGGCGTTACCAGAAGACCTCCGAATATGAGGAAAAAGAATCCTGCTCCAAGTGCCGAATAAAAGCCTGTCGCGGCAATCGTTGTTGCGCTGTCGACATCCTTCTGTCCGAGCTTTCTGCTGATGATGCTCCCGGAACCGTGACCGAACATGAATCCCACAGCCTGAAGTATCGCCATAAGGCCTAATACAACACCTGTGGCGCCGCTTGCGGACGTGTTGATCTGTCCGACAAAGTATGAGTCAGCCATGTTGTAGATGCTCGTAACGAACATGCTGACCATGGTCGGCAGGCCGAGCTGGACTATAAGAGCCGGCACCGGCTTTTGGGTCATCATCTCATATTGAGATTTATATTTTCCCTTAAAATGCATTCTAAAAATACTTCTTATCCTTCGAAATAATACCTGACGTATTATACCCGAATCTCGTCATTAAGTTCAGCGATAAATGCTTCCAGGAAAGCGTGGCGCTTATCGGCTTCCTTCTTCGCGGCTCCGGTATTAAGCTCGTCTTTTATCAGAAGGAGCTTGTCGTAGAAATGCTGAACGGAGTCTTCGATGCTCCTTTTGTGCTCTCCCCCGAATGCAAAGGTCCTCGCGATCCCGATGGCGCCTATCGCGTCCAGGCGGTCTGCATCCTGGACGATCATGCCTTCTATCGTCTCAGGCCTTCTGCCGCGGTTCTTACTGAACGATACGGAATTAATAACCTTGATTATCTCTTCGGTCTTCTCAGGCGTAATGCCGCTGCCGCTCAAGAACGCACGCGCATTCTCGTTGTTTTCATTGTTAAAGAGTTTGTGGTCGTCGGCGTCATGAAGGAGAGATGCCAGTGATACGACAAGCATGTCGCAGGCAGGCTCAGATTCCGCGATCTTTAATGCGTTCTTATAGACTCTGATTGAATGGGATATGTCATGCCCTCCGCTGTTGTTTTCGAGCAATCCGGCAACGTATTCTTCTGCACTCTTTATCAGCAATTCATGATCCATGGACTTAAAACCTCTGACATAACTTACCGTATAAGTATAACAACTAATTGCGTATGATTTCATATACTTATAAAATGCAAATAGACTTCAACGGCGCGAGGTGACACGAATGTACAGAAAGATCCGCGAATGGTTCAGCATCAGGCTTGCTAAAAATCCGGGACAGATAGTCCTCCTCTCGATACTCTTCTTTAATATCGTCTTCCTCTTCCTTTCTGCGTTCATCATAAGCAAGATGTCACTGACAGGGACTGAGGAATTAGGGTTCTTCGAATCCGCCTTCTACACAATAAGCATGATCCTTGATGCAGGCTGCATCTCCTATGTCGTCGAAGATATCGGACCGCAGAATGCCGCGATCGCGATCGTCTGCCTCATCATAGTCATCATCGGAATGATCTCCTTCACAGGCGCCGTTATCGGTTACATCACGAACTACATTTCCGGCTTCATCGAAGATTCCAATGCCGGCAATCACAAGCTCATAATGTCGGATCACTTCGTCATCCTCAACTGGAATTCCAGAGCTCTCGAGATCGTAAATGACCTCCTCTACAGCGACAGCATCAGGAAGGTCGTCGTCCTGGTCGGTTCCGGCAAAGCCGAAGTCGAGAGGCAGATAGAAGAACGCCTTCACGAGACCGTAAAAAGAGAGAACGACAGGATAGCCGCTAAATGCAGCGGAAAGTCATTTTTCGCGCGCAAGATGTACTGCTCAAAGAATAAGTTCAAAAACAATCTGACGATAGTTGTCCGCGAAGGCGATGTGTTCTCATCGAAGCAGCTCTTCGACATCTCCCTCCATCACGCATCATCGGTAGTCATCTTAGGCGAAGAGATCAACAGCAGCATCTGCAAATATGCCGTAAGCGAGAAAGCCGATAAGTTCGACAAAGGCAATTCGCTGACCATCAAGACCTTGATGCAGGTATCCGATATCACTTCCGCTTCATATTCCCAGGACAACCAGAGGATCATAGTAGAGATCACCGACGACTGGACATGGAACTTGGTCCAGAAGATCATCAGGAGCAAGCAGGTCGACGGCAAGTGCAATATAGTTCCCGTCAGGGTCAACCAGATCCTTGGCAAGCTCATGGCCCAGTTCTCGCTGATGCCTGAGCTCAATTCTATCTACAACGAACTGCTTTCCAACAAGGGTGCCACCTTCTACACATCGCCCTGCAGCGAGAGCGATGAGATGGCTTATATCAGGAAGACCTTGGACAGCAGCAGTCATGTCATCCCGCTGACAGTCCAGTCCGACAACGGCAGGAATTTCTGCTATTACATGGCACTGAACGAGAAGGATTCTTCCAAGAAGAGCAGCGACAGGCTCTCCGGGATTCCGATCAGGCTCAACAAGGATTTCTGGCTTGAGAAAAAGAAGATCATCATGCTCGGCCACAACAGCAAATGCCACGAGATCATGGACGGCTTCGCCTCATTCCTCTCCGAATGGAGCTACAAAGACTCTGATGAGCTGCTCCTGAACATCGTTGTCATCGACGATGAGAAGAGCCTCGAAAAGATGAACTTCTACAAGGAATACCCGTTCGTCATAAAGACCGTGGCAGCAGAACTCTTCGAGAAGGATCTCATCTGCGATTCCATCAACGAATTCCTTGAGCTCAACGATGAAGACGTCAGCGTCCTTATCCTGTCCGATGACCTCGTTCCCGAAGACGAGATCGACGCCGGCATGTTCGCAAATCTCGTATACGTACAGGACATCATCAGGGACAAAGTCGAAGCCAATCCCGAATTTGATGTCGGAAGCATCGATGTCATCGCCGAGATCAACGACCCCAAGCACCACGACGTCGTCAGCAGCTACAGCGTAAAGAACGTCGTCATAAGCAACCGCTTCATCAGCAAGATGATCACCCAGATCGGCGAGAAAGACGCGATCTTCGACTTCTACCAGGATATCCTGGAATACGATGACGACGGCGGCGACGGCTATGAGAGCAAGGAGATCTACGTCAAAAAGGCCAGGGATTTCTTCGCAGGCCTTCCTGCCGAATGCACCGCAGATAAGCTCATTCGCGGCGTCTTTGATTCATCCTACGATCCAGACGAACCTGCTGAGAAGCAGAATATCTCCATCGTCTTGGGCATCGTCAAGCAGGACGGTGACATCTGCCTGTTCAGCGGTGACCAGACAGCGATAAACGTAAAGGTCGAGCCGACTGACAAGGTGATCGTATTCAGCAATCACTGATGATTAACAACGAAATCTGCAATACTGATGCGGCTGCACGCTCAGCAATTGCCGGTATAGACGTATTCGAGCTTTTCTGAAGCAATCTCAGCCAGTCTGTAGATAAGCGGTACGTCCGTGGCGCGCACATCATTCATCCTGTAGCGCGGGAAGAACCTGGAGATATGCAAAGGCACTTTGCTGCCAATTACATTGCCTGATGAATCCTTAAGTCCGCTTATCCAGCAGGACAGTTCGCGCATCTCTTCCTCGGAATCGTTCATGCCGGGCACGATCAGGGTCGTAAGCTCGACGTGACAGCTCTTCACGGCTCTCCCGATGAATGCCTTAGTGGTCTTCAGATCACCCTTGAGCACTTCGCTGTAAGTCTTCTCAGAAAAGCTCTTAAGGTCGACATTCATTGCATCGATATATGGGATTATCTCTTCTAATATCTCAAGCTCTGCCGTGCCGTTGGTAACGAGCACGTTCTTCATCCCCATGTCCTTTACGAGCTTGGCGGTATCACGGATAAACTCATATCCGATCAGCGGTTCGTTATAGGTAAATGCGACGCCGATGTTGCCGCGGTCCCTGTATTTCAAGGCCAGTTCAGCAAGCCCATCAGGCGTTATCTCATCATCAAATTCAGAACCGTCAGACCTTGAGATATCGTAATTCTGGCAAAAGGGGCAGAAGAGATTGCAGCCGTAGCTTCCGACCGACAGGATCTTCTTGCCGGGACAGAACCTCGACAGCGGTTTCTTCTCTATGGGGTCTAACGCAAGCGCTGTGATGCGGCCGTAATTTGATGCGGTAACGACGCCGTCAACGCAGCTTCTGGCACCGCAGGCGCCGGTCCTGCCTTCCGCAATATCACAATGTCTGAAGCATACTTTACAGACTGTCATGTCACTTGTACCGCACTACTTCGAATCTCTGTAAGTGATAGTCATCCGTGGGCTTGATGCCGCCCTTGCGCATCGCGATGCTGATCTGATCGGCAACCGTATCGACGCCCTCAAGATCAGGGAGCAGCAGGCCTTTCTTTGAGCCGCAGGAAACGATCACGCCGTATCGTTTGACGTCGAGTTCGTCAGGTCCTGATATGTCCTCAGGCTCGCATAAGATATCGACATTGATCTCCAGAAGATCCAGTTCATCTTCCCTGACCATGTCAAATCTAGGGTCTCTTGATACCGCACTTACCGCATTGCAGATTATCTCTTCCGCAATGGATTTCCGGACTGGCGCGATGGTTCCGATACAGCCTCTGAGCATGCCGCTCTTATGGACCGAGACAAAGCATCCGGCGCGGTCATTTAAGGCTTCGGGAGGCATTGCGGAGACCAGTTCTGAAGGAAGGTCATCAGGATATTTGAGCCATTTTCTTGTCCTTACATATTTATCGATCGTGGCCCTCGCGAGTCTCACGTACGGCGTGGCATCTGAGGATCTGATCTCGTCTGCAATGACCTTCAGGAAGCACCTGTCTTCGTTCTTTTCGAGCGGCTCGAAAATACTGATCCCGTAGCCTACTCCGGTAACATCCTGGTGCGATAAGACCTCCGCCCTGACATTGCAGCCGTCAAGCGTGCCGGCCATTATGCAGAACGATCTGTGACCGCATTCGGCGGCCTTGTCGAGCAGGTCCTCATCGAAATGGAGCATGCCGTAGAAGTCAGCCTTGGAAGCGGCTTCCATTATCTTCTCATCGTAAACGGGACCCTTGGGATCGTACCCGTAAGGGCCGTAGTCTTTAAGCTTATGCGAGAGGTCGCCGCTTGCGACGATAACGGTGCTGCGGCCGAGTTTTTCGGCGGTCTTTTTGATATAGATACCGAGTTTATAGTGGTCTGATAAAGAGAGGCCTGAGAGCCCGATCCTTATTATCTTTCCGCCCTGATAATGCTTCCTTATGAAGTAGAGGGGGACCATCGTTCCGTGATCTAAAGCCTTATCGCGTTCGCCCTGAAAGCCGCCCGGGAAGCCGTCATTCCAGAGCATGTCGGCAAGCCTTGCGGAGAACTCATCGTCGTATTTCTCGTCGAACCTGACCTGAGGCGCACCGAATCTTCCGAAGTCGCCTGTAGCGCCCTTGCCGGGAGAGATGTGGAAATAGTCGGCATACATTACCGAGTGAGGACTTAAGATCACGATCGTGTCAGGTGCGATCGTGCTGATCTCTGAAGCCACACGTTCGTAAGCTTCGGTGGTAGGGACGATATCCGATTCGCCGCCTTTGCCTACCGCAGGAACTATAAGCGGCGGATGCGGAACCATGTAAGCAGCTTTAATTCCCATAACAGTCACCTCGTTAACTGATGCTTATAACTCTTCTATTACCGTCACGTTGTAATATGCGTTGTTGTAGTCGTCATTATCGAAATCATTTACGAATTCCGTGGCGACTCTGAAAGTCTTTCCGTTAAATGTGTGGAGCTTCGCGCTTCCCTTGAAAACGAGTCCCTGGCCGCCGTAGAAGACCATCTGGTCAATGACCTGCTTATAGTCTTCGAGCTTGTCTTCAGGAACCTTGCTTATGCCGTAATCGGGCCTTCCGAATTCGGCCATGCCCCTTGTGTGGATCCAGTATCTGTCATCTTCTTTGGAGAACATGATGAGCACATGATTCTGGGCATTAACGTCCTTGCCGAAGAACCTGTCTGTCCACTCCTTGGGTGAATAAAGAGTGAACGTCTGAAGGTCCAATATTCCTTTCGCGCCCTTGTCGATGAAGGCCTCACAGATGCCTATGAGATTTCTCATGTAATCGAGAGTGCTGTCATCGGCTATCTCGCCTCTCATGATGACTACCTTGTCACAGGCTTTGCATGATTCATAAAGGGCGCTGTCAGCTTTCTTAAGATGCTCACCTATGCCGCCTCCGATAAGACCATCGATATAATCCGAATGATCGGGACGTGCCAGCGAGATGATATCCAGGCCTTCAGGCAAGCCGTCTACATTGTGCTTTGTTCTTGATACTTCAAGTTCATCGCCCGATACCCCAAATACCACATAGAATAAAAATGGCTTGTAGCCGATGTCTTCGTAATACTGTCTCTCGTTGCTCATAAGAAACACCTCATTTCATGATCCCTTTTTCCAAATATAAAAATCCTGCCTGAATCATTCAGACAGGATAATTATAACATTTGTTATCAGGCGTTTATGCCTTGACACTTCCCAAGGCAATACCTTCGACGATGTGCTTAGACAGGAAGATGTAAAGTATGATAGGCGGAAGAAACATAAGGAGAGCTCCGCCCTGATAACTTCCTGCGAGAGGAAGCGTAAATATATCCTTTTTTGTATCGATGAGGATGATCCTGGGAACCCATTCATCTGTCCAGCTCGCAACAAAGCAGAAGATAGTCTGCGTGGCGATGGCGGGCTTCATGAGCGGCAGCATGATCTGGTTGAAGATCCTGAATTCGCCTGCGCCGTCGAGCCTTGCTGACTCTACGATCTCTCTCGAGAATGTTGCCTTCAGGTACATTCTCATGAAGAATACGGTCATAGGTGTCGCAAGTGCAGGAATGATCAGCATTGTAAGATTATTGATCAGATGGAACTTGTAGCACATCTGAACAAAACCGATTGATGCTACGGTGCTGGGGATCATCATGGCAACGATGATAAATTTCTCGAATGCCGCTCTTAATTTCCATTCATAAGCAGTGATCGCATATGCAGTAAGTGCAGAAAAATAGATATTAAGGATAGTGCTTATGAAAGTTACTATCACTGAATTTCTGAATCCGATCCATGTTCCTTTGCTAAACAGCGCGAAAAATTCCTTGAGGGTTATCATATGTTCACGAGGTTCATAGAGGATCTGGGTATTGTCACCCGCACCATGGACGACCGTTAACTTTATGAACAGGATCTCACGGATCATGTAATAGAACGGTGTAAGGATCATGACGGTCAGTAAGATAGAGACAACATAAGTCGTTATCTTTAGGGCTATGCTCTTTTTCTTATCTGCAGATAATGTTAATTCGTTTGTACTCATAATCCTTCCCCTCAGATACTCCTTGCAAGCTCTTTCTCTTTCTGTCTGTTGAGCTTCTTCAATCTGGCCTCGTCCTTATCCCTGATCAATGTGAAATAAATGACCGAAGAAAAGAGAATATAGATCGCAAGTAGGATCAGGCTTGCCGCGGACGCCTTGTCATACGCATAAGAACCGGCGAAGGCCTGCTTCTCCATATACATCATCAATGTAAGATTTGTTCTGAATGTATCGTAAGGTCCGAACAGACTCGGAATATCATATGTACCTATTCCGTCCACGACCATGACAACGGTGATAAAGAACAGCATCGGACGCATCGAGGGAAGCGTGACCTTGAAGAATGTCTGGAGCCTGTTGGCACCGTCGATCTCTGCAGCCTCGAACACTTCGACCGGAATGCCGGTAATACCGGCTATCGCATAGATAAAGGTAATTCCGAAATGCATGAAGAGCATCGCGAGGATAATGACGAACCTGACCGATGTGAAGAATTCAAAATCTTCGGGCTTGAATCCGAATCCGTTCATCATCGAAGCAGCGATAGTATATCCCGTACCTTGTCCGACAACTGAAATGATATTACTCAAAACACTGGCGCCCAGAGTAGATCCGGCAACGAGCTTAGGGAAGAAGAACGCTGTCTTCCAGAGAAATCTTCCCCTGATCTTCATTCTTCTGTCTGTCATCATTGCCGCCAGCCAGAATGCGAGGATCCATTCGGGTATAGCGGAAGCCAGGAAGAATAAGAGCGTATTCTTAAAAGCATCCCAGAAAGACTTTGCGACAAAAACATCTTTAAAATTCTGATACCAGGACTTGCCGATCAAAGGCAGGAATTCAGGATTGGTATTTCCCGCGTGCTTCAGATAGCAGAATGCGTAATAGATGGTGCTGGCCATCGGCCAGAAACTGAAGATCAGAAATACAACGACAAACGGGATTACAAAGATATATCCCCATTTGGTGTAATGCCTCTCGATATGATTTTTCCTGCTCATATTACCCCCGGACAACATGTCAATGATTAATTATATCATTACGTGAAGAAGTAAAAGAGCCTGATAATAATTTTAAAAAGAATTATGCCAATTGGCTTAGTACGGCATCATAATCGCCCGTGAAGCGGAATGTGTTCATGCCGGCCGTCGCAGCTCCCGCCACGTTCTCGGGCAGGTCGTCGACAAATAGGCATTCGTCTGCCTTAAGGCCGTACTTTTCGAGGAAGGCATAAAAGATCTCAACATCGGGCTTTAACATGCGGTAGTCCGCCGATACGAATACGCCGTCGAAAAAATCCAGCGGCAGGAACTTCGGAAAATATACATAGAAAAGGTCACTGGCATTAGAGAGCACATAGATCTTATAACCCTTCTCCTTCAAGGTCTCGCAGAATTCACGCGCGCCTTCTATCGGGTCCATGCAGATTGCCCATCTGTCAGCGCAGTCCTTCAGTGCCTTATGATATTTCTCAGGTACTCTCTGCTTAACCAGGCCGTAGCGCTCATTGTCCTTTATGTCACCGCGGTCGCCCATCTTCCACTCGGGTCCACCGAAGAGTTCCTTCCTTATCACAGCCTTCTCTTCATCGGAAGAACAGAATGCGTCCAGAACAAATTCCGGTCTGAAATCCAGAAGGACATTTCCCATATCAAGCACAATGTTTTTGATCATCATAAGTTACCCGCACCCGAAGTTTTACATATATATATCACAGCGGTGCGATATATTGACACTCAGGCATGGTTTATTTTTGTGGCAGATTCAGTTAAGAGCGTAAACGGGCGACTTGAGTCTGGCGCTCATGTCCGCCTTCGGCAGAGGCTTATCGAAGTAATATCCTTGAATGACATCAACGCCGAGTTTATCAAGCAGTTCAACCTGTTTCTGCTGCTCAACGCCTTCCGCAACAATATCGGTATCGATCTCTTCTGCAAGCCTGATGATGTATGTGAGGATCGCAAGATCCCTCATCTTGGAATTATCGATGAATCCCTTGTCGATCTTAAGCGTGTCAAAGGATACTTCCCTAAGGAGCGTAAGTGACGAGCTGGCGCTTCCGAAATCATCGATCGAGACCTTGTATCCGAGCTTGTGAAGCTCATCAACAAAAGCGCTGAGATCACCTATCGAGAATTCATCTGCAGTCTCCGTGACTTCGATCTCGATAAGATCTTTGGGAATACCGGATGCCCTGACCACGGAATCGATCTTGCCGGGAAGGTCCGGATCGGCAAGATTACGTCTCGAGAAGTTGACAGATGTAACAGGCACCTCGATCCCTTCCTTAAGCCATCCTGCAATATCACTGCAGACGCACTTCAGGATATGAAGATCGAGCAGACGGATAGTGTCATTGAATTCCATTATCGGAATATAAGAACCCGGAGGCATAAGCTTTCCGTCATGTGACCAGCGCGACAGGGCTTCCATGCCGCAGAGCTTTCTTGTCTTGGTATTGACCTTTGGCTGATAGTACGGCTTGAATTCACCATTCTCAAGGCCGTGCTTTATATCGCTCTCGAGTTTTTTGCGCTCGGCCAGGCTGTCCAGAAGATCCTTGGTAAGCCACACGATATCGTCGCTGTCCTTGGACTTTACAAACTTTGGGGTGTACACTCAAGACGTATAATTTAATAGAAGTTGCAACATTTTCGCGTCCTTATCTGTTTACAGGACAGAAAGCCACAAGGAGGGCAGCTCAATGAAGATCATAAAGACTAAAGGATATAAAAAGCCTCTATACGCAATAGGCGTTGCGGCAGCACTTACGGCAATTGCGGTTACCGGATGCGGCGACGATAAGCCCGTATATTACGCAGGCGACCTCCAGCCCATGACAGAGACGACAGACGAAGTCGAATTGGAAGGCGAGACCACAGTAGAATATGCCGGTGACGTAGCGGAATACACCGATGAGACCGAGCCTGTTAATACCCGTCAGAGCACCGAACGGGTAACTCTCGATGGCGGTGTTGAATTCGCCGATCCCGGTCAGGAGAATTGAACCGGATATATGACCCGATAAATCAGTTATAATGCCCTTATGAATCTGACACTGCATCTGACTGACAACTGCAACATGGACTGCAGCTACTGCATCCGTGAGAAATGCCCCAGGGACATGACCGAAGACGTCCTCCTTGCGGCCTGTGATCTGGCGTTCTCCAGAGGACAAAGGGCGGGCCTCTGCTTCTTCGGCGGCGAACCTTTGCTCAAAAAGGACCTTATCTACAAGGCATTGGATTATTGCGAAGAGAAGTCCGGGCAGACCGGCATCAGATTCGACTGCAAGATGACCACGAACGGATCGCTGCTTGATGAGGAATTCCTAAAGCGCGCCGTAAGAGCAAAGATGGGCATCGGCCTCTCATTTGACGGCAAAGCCCAGGATATCTGCAGGATCTTTGCAGGCGGCAAGCCCACATCATCCGTTGTTGAAGAGAAAGCAAAGCTTCTCTTAAGTTATATGCCTGAAGCATCGGCATTAGCGACGATCGCGCCTCAGGCTGTTCCCTATTACGCTGAATCAGTTAAATATCTTCACGAGCTCGGATTTAAGCATCTCTCCTTCGTCATCGCTTACGGAAGAAAGGTCAACTGGACCGATGAGGATCTTGATACGTTGAGAGTCCAGCTCGAAAAGACATGTGAATACATTAAGGAATTATTCATCAAGGGCGATAAGGTCTTCATAGGCCCCATCTATTCCAAGATCAGCGAGTGCATCAAGGACAAAAATCCCGCTGAGCGGTGCCATCTTGGCGTCAGGCAGATGCCCGTAACACCTAAGGGTGACCTCTATCCCTGCACGTCTTTCATCGGCGATGAGGATTATCTGCTGGGTAATGTTTTCGACGGGATAAACGAAGCAAAGGTCATTGAGATCGCGAAGAGATCTTCCACGCCTGAGACATGCACCGGATGTGACCTCGTAAAACGCTGCACGAATTCATGCGGATGCGCCAACAGGATGAACACCGGTGACGAGAACAAGGTATCTCCCCTGCAGTGCACATACGAGCGCATGCTCATCGAAGCAAGCGACAAGCTTGGTGAAGAAATCTATCAGACTGACCCGGAAAGATTTGCCGAAGTCTTCGGCTGATCACCTGATCTTATTGCCGTCTTTGAACGCTTCTCCGACAACCTCTCCCAATCCAATATAAGTATTGTTGATCGGGTCGAAAGTGATCGGCTTCAATTTCTTCGGATCTACCTTGCCGTCCGTAAGAACGCTCTCATCAGCTGAAACATTTACTATCTCACCAACAAGAATGCCGTCGTTAAAGCTCTTGACCCTGCATTCCAAAGCCATCGGAAGTTCGTCGATAAGAGGTGCGTCAACGAATTCGCTCTTTGTGGCATGAAAGCCTGCCTTTGCGAACTTATCGGGTTCTTTTCTTCCTGATTCTATTCCGACATAGTCGCAGGGGATGACCTGGTCTTCCGTCGCCATGCTGACCGTGAAGGCCTTCCGCACTGCAAGATTATCCGTGGTCTTATGCTCGCCTAAACTTATCGTGATCTCCTGATAGTCTGTGGTAATACCCCATGCGGCATTCATCGCATTGGGAACGCCGTTCTCATCGTATGTAGCGATAATGAGCACCGGCTGCGGATACATAACGGGCTTTGCGCCAAAATTCTTTCTGCTCATGGTATATCTCCTTTGTAATTAATCTTCGATATAAGGTGCTGTCTCTTTGAGTTTTCTCTCTGCCCTCTTAGCCATAACCAGGATATAGACAGGCATTGCCAAAGAGACGATATAACTTATCACCGAATGTGCGAATTGAAACAGCGTGAATCTTTCCAACAGATTAAAATAGATCTTCTCTGAATCCGATCCGCCGCTAAGGCAGTATGCGTAGAAGGCTATGCCTGCAATCGTTAAGACAATACCCCAGAGATAACTGACGAGCCTGAAGATCCACGCATGAGGAATGATCTTCTCGACTTTTCTGTTCTTGAAAAATACAATGATCAGAATGACCGCTGAGACCGAACCGGTTACAAGTCCGGTAACGCTTGTGGAAAGCCCCGTTCCTGCAACGAGCATTTCACTTCCTGCACGGCTTAAGACAGCAGCAGAAACCACACGCGAAAAGGCGCTGACAACAGGCTGCGCGAACAGAGGAAAATATATCCATTTGCACCCGTAGTTCTTATGAACGAATAAACAGATGCAAAGTGTACCGAATAGCGAAGCTATAACCGACATAACCAACTCCGCGTTATTGAGAAATGTGATCATATCAGGAGTACGGACAATAAAACGTGCGAGAAAAGCTGCCTGTGAAAGGCTCCCGAAAATGCCGGAAACGATATAACCGGCTCCCAGGATCTTAACTGACCTGATCTTGCCTGAAACAATAATACAGCCAATGATCAACGAAGCCAGCTCAATAATGATGCCGAATAAATAGAATAACAGTATCAATAGATTAAAACCGCTGAACATGATCACTATCCCCCAAATCTATATTCCGTCAAAATTTATATCACTAAGTGACCCCGACCAGTTCCTCACTGAATTCGAAAAGCTTCTTTGCAAGTTCCATGTCCTTCGAACGCTTCGAAGACTTCGCTATTCTGCACTTATAGAAATACTCTCCCGTAACGTCCGATACGGAATCGTCAGAAACCAGAAAGATTGCAGTCCTTGCACCCTGTTCAGGTGTCTGGAAGAAGGGCTTAAGAAGTCTTGTTACAGTCTTGCCAAAGCCCGTATCGCGGTCTATTCCGATGTTGGTCGCAACAGCACCCGGATGGCAGCAGTTGACCGTTATGCCCCTGTCCTTAACGCGGCGTGCGAGTTCTCTCGTGAAGAGCACATTTGCGAGCTTGCTCTGTGAATATGCCTTAATGACATTAAAGCCTTTAGTAAGATTTATGTCGTCGAAATGGATCTTGCCGGTCTTGTGCGCGCCTGATGCGACATTTACGATCCTTCCTCCCTCTCCCATGAGATCTAAAAGGCTCATCGTAAGAAGAAAATGTCCGATGTGATTTATTCCGAACTGCCTCTCCAGGCCTTCCCCGGTCTCCTGTCTGTCGAGCGAGATAAAGCCCGCATTATTTACCAGGATGTCTATGTGGTCGTAGCCTCTTCTGACAATATTCGCGAATGCTCTTATGGAATCGTAATTGCCGAGATCACAGAGGATAAGTTCAAGATCGCGGTATTTCTCGGACGAGAGCTTTTCGAGCGCTTCGGTACCGCGCTTCTCACTTCTGCAGAGCATGATGACCTTGGCCCCCATGTCGCTTAATGCTCTCACGGTAGCCATGCCCATTCCGGAATTAGCTCCGGTAACTATAGCTGTCTTGTTCTGCAACATACCGTTCATAAAACCATTATATGTGGGAGTCATTGGGATTGAAAGGCAAAAATGTCTGAAAAACGGTCATTCACGGTGATGTTCTTTTGATTTCCAGCGGATATAATATATATGTTGCAAGTATTCTTTTTGGGTAAGAATAAAATTTCAAAGTGCGAGGAAGGAGTATTGTTATGAGTGTTGTTGAGAAGTCTTTCTACAAGGGTGAAGTAATAGTAAAAGAAGGTGACATCGGCGACAGCTTCTTCCGCCTGCTTGAAGGTAAGGCAAGTGTCTACGCAGACTGGGACAAGAAGGACCAGGAGCCTTTCCGCATCGCGCTTCTTGAGACCGGCGAATATTTCGGCGAGATGGCGATAATCGATTCGATCCCCAGAAATGCGACCATCGTTGCAGTCGGCAACGTGCGCGTCATCGAGATCCCCAAGGATGAGCTCACCACATATTTCCAGGAAAATCCCGATCAGATCTTAGAACTCATGCAGCACCTGGGCAGAAGAGTCCAGGCCATGACCAATGACTATAACGAAGCCAAGGCCCTCCTCAAGGAAGTCAAAGAGGCTGAAGCTTCCAAGAAGAAATCTTTGTTCTCAAGGATCAAGAAGCATGTCGACATGTATGAGAACAACAAGGAATACATTGCCCCTCCGAGCGCAGAAGCGATCAACGAAGCCTTCGAAGCGATCACGGATGAGGGCACCGGCGACATCCAGAATTACGATACAAATTCGATCATCTACGAAGAGGGCGCATCCGAGAATACAATGTATATCCTCAGGAGCGGCACAGTAGGAATGTATAACAGCGACGGTGAGAAGATCTCAGAGCTCAAGCCCGTATCACTCTTCGGTGAACTCGGCATGCTCGCATCAGAGAAGAGAGAGGCTACCGCAGTCTCCGAATCTGATGACACATATGTTGAGACGATCACTCCCGAATACTTGGAGCCGATCTTCCTCTCCTGCCCCGTCAAGATCGAACTTATCTTAAAGCAGCTCTCATACCGCTTAAGAGTCCTTAACATCGACGTGATCAACACATGCAAGGAGATCACGGAGACATACAACAAGAAGTAATGATCGGTCTTGTCTGAGGATCAAAAAGCTGTCTCAATTTGGGTAGAACAGTCCGGATTATTTTGCTTCAGGGCCAGGGCAATCCTTAGTTAAGGATTTGTTGCCTTCCGGGCGGACAGAAAGAGCAACATTTGAAGCAACAATTCCTAACTGTCGGTACGAACGGCAGCAAGCAGACCAAGGACTCGAAAACTTCGTGCCATTCTGCAATATTAATCGATTGCGCTTCTTCTGTTGTTATCCACGACTTTGTATTCGATTCCCTTTGCTTCGAACTTGTCGAAAAGAGCACCTGCATCGCCGGTGTCCATCTTGAACTTCAGTTCGTCGGGGAACATCGGTATAACCTGATAGAAAGTTATCGTCTTGCCGGTGGAAGTCTCAAACCTGACTTCGCCTTGATGGTTCTCGCAGAAATCCAGGATCACGCTGTTGAACCTCGTGCCCGGAGCATATGCGGTTCCCGCCTCATCTGCCTGCAGTGTATGTCCAAATGAAAGCCAGGTATCGCACCATATAGGCAGGCGCGCAGTGTCCTTAAGGACCTTGATCGGCCAGTAGTCATTCATATCACTGCTGTTGATATTCCAGTCTTTGGGAACATAGATTACATATTCGGCGCGCTCGATATGCCACTCCTTCCACTTCTCCGGGATCTTCATCTCATAAGCGCCCGCACCCATTGTGACAAGCTTATAGAAAGGCTCATCGTCCGTGGGCGGAACAAAGCAGACATCGAGATGGATGTCGGGAGATACAATCTCATGGAAGACATTATCGAACTTTCCGAAAGCCTTCGCGATATAGGCATCTACTTCCTCCAGCTCCTTTTCGCTGTAGAGGAACATGGGGCCGATGTTCTCGGGTTTTTCTTTCTTCTTAAATTTGTCGAATAATCCCATGTTATCTCCTCCTTAAAACGATGCTTATCTTCCGAGATAATCCACGGCCCAGTCGACATCCTCGATCCTGTTTGCAGAGCCGCAGTGAGGACAGGTCTTTGTCCTTGTGGCATCGTAAGAACCTGCGCAGCTCGGGCAATGAAGGCTCGTGATATTGAAGCCCAGATTAACCGGCTTTGTGATGTTCTTCTTCATGACGACTCTGAACATGTCATTTACAACCCGGATCTGTTCTCCGTTTATGTAAGTGTCATCAAGATGCACATTAGCATTAACGACAACGTAATCACCGATGACTTCCATCCTCGTGATACCTACTTCACCTAATGACGTGACATTCAGGATATTCTGGAGTGACGGATCTAATGCCGGACCGTTATAGAATGTCAGCTCTTCCGGCTTGTCGGAATATATGAGCATCTTTATCAGGGCAACGGTCTTATCGGCAAAGTATTCATATGAATACTCCTGAGAGAGCTTCTCCATATAATCTTTGAAGGCCGTTCTCGACCCCTTGTAGATCGTGGACATCTTGTTGCTTCTGGCATCGTTGGTCTCATACTTCATCTTATCTATCCAGTAAGCAATGCAGTAACCGAAAGTGGGGCCGAAGATCAAAGCTAAGATCAGGCCTATCATGAAAATACCCCATGGACTGGCAGTGCGGTGCTCTGCAAGCGCAGCACTGCAGCTGAACAAAAGAAACGGAGTAATTATTGCGGCAAAAGTGATCGGGATCGACCATTTGCAGATCTTTGCAGTCCTTCCTGATTTGTAACCGATGTCCAGATTGAAATAGTAGTTGGTTATCTTCGGATAGAAATCAGACATCTTGAATTTGGTTCCGCAGTAAGGGCACCCTGCAACGAGCTGCGCAACTGTAGATACAGCTCCGCACGAAGGACATTTGTACTGTCTGTCAGCAGGATTCTCCTCCGTCGCAAAATCCGTTACCGTCTGGGTAAGCTTGTAATTGTCCACATTTCTATAAAGGCGCCTGCCGTTCTTGTAATAGGACTCATCCTTTTTGCAGGTGCGGCTCTCTTTATAGAACTCGAAATGATCGTCGCCCTGAAAGCGCCCCAGCTTAAATCCTTCCGTCCATGCGCCTCTCGGTGTTATATCCATCTTCATGGTCACGCCATGCTTCTCAAGCCTGTCGTGCTGAAGCTTGATACCGTAATTCAGATCACGGTCAGCCGCGTCCAGGCTCTCACCCTTACTTATCGCATCATCGATCCCTGCTGCGAATCTCTCGAAAATATCGCCGCTCTCATTAGACCATTCTTTAGCCATATCTTTATCCCTATTCCTTTGCAAGAGTGATTTCATTATAACATCCGGTCAATAATAATTGATAAAAAGCTGCATTATCATAAATAAACAGGGGCCGTCTCATTTTTGAGACAACCCCTGAATGCCGGAAATATTAAGATCTTACTTGCACTCCACGCACGCCATGCGGCATATTTGCCCTGCGCGGTTGCCGGCGGAAGTCCGCCTGAACCCATGAGCCACTGGCCTGCGAGGAATACATTCTTGAGCTTCTTAACGACGCCCGGTGTGGTAACAGTCTTTGTATCCCTGTCTGCGACGAAGGCCATGTATGCACCTCTGTATGCATTGCAGTGCTTCGCATATGAGACCGGCGTCCATACATCAAGGATCCTTATCTTGCCCTTTGTCTCAGGGAACTTTTTCTCGACCTCTGACATGAGAGCCTCTGCGACTTCCATCTTCTTGGCCTCATACTTCTCAGGATCCTTGGCTAATTCGAACCAGTTGTCGACTTCCTTGCCGTACTGGAAAAGCTTCATCTGAATGCTCGTCTTTCCTTCAGGCGTAAGAGAAGGATCGTAGTCGTAGCAGATGAATCCGATGTCCTTGATCTCTCTGTCCCAGACCTTGATGCCGTCGCTCTCCCAGCATGTTGTATCGGGATCGACATTCATCTTGCCGTCTACAACAAATGCTGCGTGGTACTTGCTGAATACCGAGAAATGCTCCTTATCGTCAAAGCACTTCCTGAGCTTCTTGGGCATGTATTCGGAAGGCAGGAGATGCGTGAATGTGTGATTTGCATCAGTAGCGCAGATAACGTAATCTGCCGCGACTTCAGTGCCGTCTTCAAGAACGATTCCTGAAGCGGTTTTGCCGTTGATCTTAACGCTCTTAACAGGACTGTTTAAGTGGAGCTTGCCGCCCTTTTCCTGATATCTGTTCGCGATCCTCATTGCTGCTGCAAGAGATCCGCCCTCAGGGATATCTCCGCTTCCGGATGTGACCATCGCATATGACATGATGAACGAATATGCCTGTGTCATCTCAGGGTGTGTGAGCAAACAGGAGCTCCTTAATACAGGGCTCTTGAAGCTGTCAGCAAGGTCCTTTACGCTTACGCCTTTATATGCCTTCTGCGCGGCGGGAACGTTCTTTACGAAGTCACCGAGCTTCATGAAGTCTCTCGGACCCATCTTGTCCATCGGCTTGTCGATAGGCATTATCATGCTCTCTGCTCTTGTGACATTCTCGAAAAACTTCTCTATGACATCCTTATCCTCAGGTGAGAGTGCGAGCATCTCACGCTTTGTTCTTTCCTTGTCTCTCCAGTATGTGATCTCGCCGCCGTGTCCGATATATTTGAAGAAGTAGTCCTTGGAATACATCTTTACGCTGTCATCGAGCATTCCGATCTCGTGCCATAATTCATTCATGGCACTGCCCTTCTTGCTGCACATGAGATAGTTGATGCAGTTGTCGATGTAAACGCCGTCGCGCTTCCAGCCGGTAAGCTCTCCGCCTGCCACGGGATTCTTCTCGTAGATCTCTGTCGAAAATCCCGAGTTCTGCAGGATAATACCTGCAGTCATTCCGGAGATGCCTGCTCCGACAATGATTACCTTTTTCATTAGTGATTCCCCCTGCGAAAGATTAAGTGTGTAGACACAGTTGTAAGTATAACACTAGTTCAAGGGGTTGCTTATTTAAGCAGTTCGATATTTTTCCTTGTCTTTGGAAGTCCTTTAAGGATGCAGATAACGCTTGATATGACAAGCATTAAAGTGATCACTGAGATGGTGATAAATGCGCTTTTCGAGATCATGTAGATACCGTATGAGATGCCTCCGGTAACAAGTGCACCGATCATCTCGGCAGCAAGGTTAAAGAAGCAGTTGAGATTGCCGCGGAGAGCGCTCAGTTCGTCAGACCATACCGTATAAGGCGAGATCGAATCCATGATGACACCGGCGATCGTCGCAGTAAGGATGCCTGCCAGAGATACTGCAATATAGACCGGAAGCATGTAGAGAACGCCAAGTCCTGCTGCGATTATGATCACCGAGATAAGCACGGGAATAAACGTGAAGAGGACTGCGATAAGGACCTTCGCCTTGATCTGCTTGTCCAAAGGTGCCGGAAGATATTTAAGCATGTCTATATGTTTGCCTTCCCTGGTAAATGAAGTCGATGCAATGGAGTTTAAGCCTGAGGATATAAATGCCATCGCGACGACTGCAGAAAAGAGTATCACATGGCTCAGCGCATCGCCTTCCCTCAGGTTATATCTGAATATCTTAATGATCTCGAATCTGGGTGCCTGGGTTATGAAGATGACGGCTGCCACGGGCCATAAGATATTTGCATAAACACAGTTCATCCTGTAGGTCATGGTCCTCATCAAGACCTTGAATTCCTTGATCACGAGCGAACTGAATATCCTGTGGCTGCCTTCCCCTGCATGCACTTTGCGTGAAGCTTTTCTGTTGCTTGTGACGGCAGATGCAAAAAGCCCTTTGCGGTATGTCAGAAATGCCGTAAGGACCGAGAGACCGTAAACGCCTGCAACGAATAAGACCGAGACTATAAGAGGCAGTATCCTGTGCGTCCTGATGGCAAGCGTCGTCAGATAATTTGTCGGGAATAAGACATTGCATATCGCAGTAAATTCGTTATTGCCGATCACGAGCGAATCCAGGTAATTTGCCATGCTGATCCTGCCGTACCCTCTGAAAGACAAGAGGAACATCAAAGTAAATGCGACAAGCAGCACGAGCGACGAATGATAGTAGATATCCGCCCTGTTGATCTTCCTGAGCGCGAGCATCAGAAGCAGCGCTAAGATCGAGCAGTAGATCAGAGGCAGAAGGAGCGAACTGATAAATCCTGCGAACGAAGCTATAAGCGCAACAGGATGGAGCGCATATGCAAAGCCTGTGTGCTTTATTGCCGCTATGAAATATCCGATGTAGATCGCGAAAAGAACATTCGACGTCATTACGTTCTCTGCCTTGAACGTGTGCCAGAACCTCGCCCGGTAAAGCGTTACGGGTGATACGGGAAGTGCCGTAAGAAATGAGAGGTCCGATGAGAAGAACAGCACGCTGAACATCAGAGGCATTCCGAAGATCATGGCAAAAGCCGATATGAGATCGAGTTCTGACAATAGACCGTATGAATTGCCGTCGAGAAGATAGAGCAGATCCGTCAGGACATAAGTCACATAGCCCACGATCACTGATACCGGCACCATAATTCCGATAAACGCGATCATGCCGAAACGGTTGTAGAGCTTGACCTTTTTCTCGCCGTTCGGCTTGGGCATCTCAAGATTTGAACTGAATGCCTTGTAAAGTGCCCTTGCTTTGTTCATGCTTCATTCTCCGGCTTTCCCGTGAGCTTTACGAAGATCTCTTCCAAAGTCATTCCGGGATTCGTAAGCCTTAAGTATTCGAGCGTTCCTTCGCTTACTATCTTTCCGTTGTTGATTATTATTATCCTGTCACAGAGCTGCTCTGCGACTTCCAGGACGTGTGTTGAGAACAGCACGGCATTCCCTGCCTTCGCATGCTCTCTCATCATCTGCTTTAATTCGAATGCGGCAGAGGGGTCTAGTCCCGTCATCGGCTCGTCAAGGATCCATGCCGGCGGATCGTGGATGAGCGCAGAGATAACCATGAGCTTCTGCCTCATGCCGTGAGAGTATTCCCTCATTTGAGTGTTCAGGACATCCTTCATTCCGAAGCGCTCTGAGAGCACCTTTATCTTCTCTTTCCTTACATCTTCTTTTACTTCATACATGTCGGCGATAAAGTTCAGATATTCAAGGCCCGTGAGCTGGATAAGTATGTCCGGATTGTCAGCGATATATGCAAATGACATCTTCGCCTTGACGGGCTCTTTATTGATGTCGTGACCGTTTATCACCGCGGTGCCTGATGTAGGTTTCAGGATGCCTGCGAGCATCTTGATAACGGTCGTTTTGCCGGCGCCGTTAGGACCTGCAAAACCGACTATCTCACCTGCCTTGATATTAAATGAGATATCGTCGGTGGCTTTGTTGCCGTTGCCGTACACCATTGTCAGATTCTTTGCTTCGATCATAAAGAGATCCTCCGCATTTTATTGTTATATGAGTCCCTTATCTCAATGCGAAAAGAAGATACTTAACAGAATAATACAGCTTGGGATTGGTTGCCATCAATGCCCACTGTTTGCTGTCGGCAAGCATAATAAACAGGTTGTGTAACACTGTTACACCCGTTAAGACTATCAGCACGACAAGCGCTGCCTTAAAGACATACTTATAAGACGGATCCTCTGCTTTCCTCATGAGCACGGTCAGGATAAGTACCGCCGTCAATGCGACCGGAAGGCCGAAATCCATCTGATATCTTAATGTGATGCCGGTAAGCTCGATATCCGTCAAGAGCAGGATTGCAGCAAATACAAGTGAGATAACACATAACCAATACATCTTCACGGAAGAGAGCGCTTTTTTGCATTCTCTTAAGAACACGATGCAAAGACAGACAGGGCACAGCGCAAAATATCCGCCGAATACCGGATCGAAGAACATGTAGCCCATATAATCCGTCGGATGGTTCCTGTAATCGTAAATGCTCTCCACATAAGGGAATCTGCCGCTGATCTTCAGAGGCTGGAACAGGTATTCAAATAGACCTAACCATAATCTTCTTATGCCTAAATGCCTGTTCTGAAGGTCCATCTCGGAAAGATTATAAGTGTTGCCGAAGTCAAAGAAGCTTCCGAATCTTATCCTGTTAAAATACAGGACCGCAGAACCGATAAGAAGGAGCGGAAGGATCACGCATAATGTGTTGGCAAGTCCCTTTTTCGAGAAGAATAGCCTGTCTTTGATCTCTGAATAAAACAGCGGGAATGCGAGGAATGCAAACAGTCCGAAGACGGGCCTCGAACCTGTTGCTAGTCCCATGGCGGCAGCTCCGATCAGAAGCCTTGCCTTGGACAGCTGCAGTCTGCTGTCCTCAAAGTGTTTGTCAGATGCGGATATCCAGTTATAAAGACCTATGACCGTAAACATTATGGCCGATATGAATGCGACGGAATAAACGTGCGGAGTCTGCGCGCAGTAAAATGCTCCTGTGCCGAATGTGAATACAAGGACCAGAAGGAAATAAACGCCTAGAGATATCCCGGGATAAGATCTTCTGACGAGCTTATAGATAAGCAGGAATGAAAATACGATAAACACAACTCCCATCAGAAGCACCGGCACTGAATTGTTGAGGTGAAGTCCGGTCAGCGCAACAAAAGGAAGATAGAAGATAAGTGTCGGAACGATCCCGTAATAGCTGTAATACTTTCCGTCAAAGAATGCGAAGTCCAGCTTGAAAGACTCACCGGTCTCACGGGCCATATTAAGCCTTGCATTAAAGTCATAAGGGTTGGCCATCTCAGACAGATATTTCGGCGGGGTAAAATCCAGCCATACGTGGCCGTTCAGGATCGACTCAGCCTGATATGTGTAGATCGCTTCGACATGTCCTGCTCTGTAATGCTGCGTTATATCGTAATTGAATGCATAAACAATGAGCATCCACAGGCAGACAAGTGCGGAAATACCGAGCAGCACATAGATCTTGTTCCTGTCGTATATCTTATTGTCACTGCCGCACAAAGGCATCTTATAGATCTCAGATCCGGGCCTGAACAGAAGGATCAAAGCCATGAGAACGGCGATAAATACAACTCTTGTGACATGAATGAAGAAAGGCCGTGCGCTGTTGAGCTTAACTCCGAATCCTGATGCATCCGGAACTTCATTGACGTCAAATGAGATCTTTATATCCTTCACGTTTCCGTCAGGATAGATCCTTATGTATCTGCTCTCCTCCACTGCGGGAACAACTTCAGTTAAGGGCAGTTCCAGATCTGTATTTGCCTCATCGGAAATGGTTATCTGCAGATGGCAGGCCTTGGCGCTGTTTAGGCCGTCCGGATAATCGATCCGGATATTCCTTACAGGCGCATCTATGCCGGCAACTTCGATGTTGTTTGCATCGTTTGTAATGTTGTAATCTGTAATCTCTTTAAAGAATATAGATTCCCAGAACCTGAAATTGAAGAAGAATACCTCGGCAATAAGCGGGATAATCAGAATCAGTAAGATAGTCCTGAGAGCCTTTTTGTTCATTCCGCAAAAGCCTTATTTTATAAGCGATTCAGGCGTTTTGACATCCGCCTCACGGCAGAAGCGGTCAACGAGCGTGAAGTCGTTCTTCTTATATCCGGAACCGCTTAATAATACTACGGTCTTTCCTTCAAGATACTCTCCATACAGCGTTGTCACCTGATCGTTGTGGCCGGAAATCAAAAAGTACTCGTATTTGTTTTTTCCTTTCTCACGATCCAAGATCTTGAATTCTTCTTCCGTTTTATTGTAAAACTCAGCTGCCTTCCTGCTGTTCTTGAAGGTAAACACAAGTGCATACTCACTTATCGCTTTTCCTTCACCGTTTATCACATTCGAGTACATGACTGCAGCAGCCTTAACTTCTGCCTTGGGATAGGTGTTGGATTTGTTATATATCTCATCGTAGATCTTCTGAGCTTTGGCAGGTTTATCCGTGGCGATATAGACCAGTTCGTTATAGTCCTGCATGCCGTAAATGTCTTTTGCGAGCCTGCCAACATCGTCTGTTTCCTCAAGACCGCATTGTTCTGCAACGTCTTTTATGTTCTCGAAAGAAAACCTTTTCGATGAGCACGCGGAATTTCCCAACAAAAGAACAAGGACCATGATCCCTGAAGCTGTCTTCTTAAGCATATTCATCTGGATCCCCTCCGGATATTGAATGCGGTGCTGTGCCTGATTACCCCATGTGTTCACAACCTGATTTAGCAGGACCGTCCATGCCCGATTCGTAATGGGCGCGGAATTCCATGTTGATGTCGCGGATCTCTTTCTTGCCGTCGATGTAATCCTGATACATCTCCACAAGACCCGACATGCATCCGTCACAGGAACCGCTGATATTTCCGATGGACTCGGCAACGATCCTCTCACGTTCTTCTCTGGTTGTGTCTTTGATCAAAATGCTCATAAACTGATTATACATTATGTTTGCTGTGTTTGCTGTCCATAACGTCTGAAATTGCCCGGCGTCATGCCTGTCATCTTCGAGAACTGCCTTATAAAGTGTTCTGTGCTCTTATAACCGCACAGCTCGGCAACCTCCGATATCGATCTCGTCGTATATTTGAGCCTGTCTTTTGCAAGCCCGATCCTCGCATTGATAACGTCGTCGATCGGACTGATCCCGAACGTCTCCTTATACAGCGTCTGGAATCTGGTCCTGCCGAGGTTCATGCGCCTGCTCATGGAATCAACGGTCCATGAAAATTCCGGATGGAGCATCATCTCGCGCCTCAGAGCCGTCAGCTCGTGATGGTAGGGACTGCTCAATAAGTCAATGCTGTCATCTGACAATTTCGCGAAAAGGATCTTAAACAGCGCTAACATCTCCGGATCGTCAACGTCTTTCTTCGAATTGCTCTCCCATGCTATGAGCTTGAAAAGATTATGCACAAAGTCCGGATCAGCCGGCGAGAAAGGAACGTTGGTAACAGGAAAGTTCTCTATGAATTCCTCATCCGTATCAAATCTTATCCAGTCGTTCTTATAAGGCTCGCCGGGCAGTGAACTGTAGTATTTGCGGTGGCCCGGAGTAAATAAGATAACGGACTTCGCAGGATAGTAGCGCAGCTCGTTATCGACCCAGAACAGCGCAGGTGTATGAGTAAAGAGCATCTGGTAACTTTCGAATCCGACCCTTCCGCGGTCAGTATCGTAGACCAGACCGTCCTCATGAAGATAACTGAATCCCGAATAAAGAACATTGATCATATAATCAAGAGTTCCTCCCGCAAGACTGCACAAAAATGCAACATTTTTATACGATTTTCTACTATAGGACGCGCTTTGTAAAGCCTTGAGTGAACAATATATCAATTTAACTGTACTAAAGTTCATTGTTGACCGCATACCAAAATGCTAAAGTATGCCGACTTTAAGGAAAGGAACCGGTAAAGCGGAAATGAGCACACTTGTACGTGACATGACAAAGGGTAATACAGTAAAGCTCCTTCTGGAGTTCTCATTACCCATGCTCGTCGGAAACATCTTCCAGCAGCTTTATAATCTTGCCGACTCCGCAATAGTAGGACGTGTTGTTGGACCTGATGCCCTGGCAGCAGTAGGCTCTACCGGTTCCCTTTCTTTTTTATTCTTCTCATTCTGCATCGGAGTAGCCAACGGCGGCGGAATAACCGCTTCCAAATACTTCGGTGCCAAGGATGAACTAAGGGTCAAGAAGGTAATCGTAAACAGTGCATACATGATGCTCGCTGCATCAGTCTTCATGGCTGTCCTGGGCTTCTCGCTTTCAGCATGGATCTTAAGGGTCCTCGACACACCTTCAGACATCATCGCTTTATCGACACAATACCTGAGGATAATGTGTCTTGGAATACCTCTCATCGGCATGTATAACTACGGCTCGGCAATGCTCCGCGCATTGGGCGATTCGATCACACCGCTCGTATTCCTGCTCGTATCCTGCTTCCTCAATATCGGCCTGGATCTCCTGTTCGTAAATGTCTTCGGATGGGGTGTTTTCGGCGCTGCCGTCGCAACACTCATCGCACAGTTCGTATCCGGTATCGGATGCCTCCTGTTCGCTTATCTTAAGAATGATTACTTCAAGATCAACAGATCTCTTCTCCGCCCTGATGCGAAGATCATAAAAGAGTGCACGAGAATGGGCTCAATGCTCGCTCTCCAGATGTCTCTTATCGCAGTATCCTGCATCGCCCTGCAGCGTTACGTCAACGGCTTCGGCTCCATGACCGTCGCAGCATTTACGGCAGTGGGAAGGATCGAGCAGATCGTTCAGCAGCCCTACGGGTCCCTCAGCATGGCATTGTCCACACATGCCGGCCAGAACCTCGGAGCAAGAAATTACAAGCGCATCAAGGAAGGCTTTACAAAGGGCATGATCATCATGACAGTATTCTCCCTTATCGTCCTTCCCCTTGCACAGGTCGGCGGCGAGACAGTAATGAAGCTCTTCGTTGAAGACCCCGAGATCATCCATATGGGTGCAACGGCACTCCGCATCACAAGCGCCTTCTACTTCGCACTCGGCACGATCTACGTATGCCGCGGAGTACTGAACGGCATCGGCGACGCAGGCTTCTCTTTGAGCAACGGCGTAGTCGAAGTCATCGGCAGAATAGGCTTTCCCCTCCTCCTTGGCCTGTTCCCTGCCTTAGGCGTATGGGGCATCTGGCTCGCAGCAGGACTCACCTGGTTCATCAGTGGCTTTTTCGCGCTCGTAAGATATATCGTAAAGGTCAGAAGCGCCGCCTTCATCACGGCAACAACACCTGCAAGATCTGAGCCTATCCGCAGCAACGCAAAGGTTACGCTACTCCACCGCAGGGCTTCTTAATATTCGAAAAGATCTCCCGACCCAATATACCAAAACCACACCGAAAGAGCCTGCCACTTACCCGGCAGGTTCTTTCAACTATATGCATCGGAAAAGACCATCCGTTGGCTGATCGGTTACTTTGCCTGAACCGTACTTTTTTCGCTTAAACACTTGTAGCAAATTTGTTGATGTCAAAGCACGTTTCAGGCCGACAAATAGTCGTATTTTTGAAAAATGTGACTATTTGTTGATGTGAAATCCGTTTTCAGGCCAACAAATTTAACACACGGCAACGCCCGCGAACACCTAACAAAAAGGAGGCGCCAAAACGGCACCTCCCTTTCTGATCATTTGTTATGGAAGCTTACGCTCTTAACGTGATACCATACTTCTCTTCGAGGTTCTTAAGGATCGTGGATACGAAGCCGTCGATGACCTCAGGCTTGAATTCCTCATCCTTAGGGGTGAATACTACGCTGAACGCGAGGCTCTTCTTGTTCTCACCGAGCTGTGCGCCTTCGTAGATGTCGAAAAGCTCGATCTTCGTGATGTAATCGCAGGAAGCCTCAATCTCCTTTTCGACGGTGCTGCATGTAACGTTCTTGTCCATAACGAAGCAGAAGTCGCGCTTTTCTTCGAGGAACTTCGGAAGCGGAATGAACTTTCTTTCCTTGCCGTAGTACTTGCTCAAAGTACGGAGGTCGATCTCGGCAACATAAGCGGGAACTCTCATGTCAAGCTCGTCACAGATCTCATAGAGGACCTGGCCCAAGTAACCTACCTCAACGCCGTCGCAGATGACCTTAGCGGTCCTGCCCGGGTGGAGGAATGTTTTCGAGGACTTCTCGTAATCGAACTTAACATCGAGAGCGGAAGCGATTACATCAACGAGGCCCTTTAATGAGTAGAAATCCTCACCGTCGCCGAAGACGCCGATGGCGATGGTCTCGCGCTCGTCAGGGTATTCCGTAAGAGGCAGGGACTTCGGCAGGAACTTGTTGCCCATCTCATAGATACGGCCTGTTAAGATGCCGTTCTTCTGGTTCCTTGCGATGGCCTTGATCATCTGGGGCGCAAGAGTCGTGCGCATCAGTGAGAGGTCGATGTTGATAGGGTTCATGATCTTGATCGCGAATCTCTCGGGTGCGTCTTCAGGGAGTCTCAGAAGATCGAAGTCTGAAGGTGAGAAGAATGAATAGTGAACACCTTCGGAAGCGCCTGCTGCGCAGAGAGCGTTCTTGATCTTGAGCTCTGAACGCTGCTTTAAGTTGTATCCGCCTGATGTGACCTTGGCTGTCGGGATGAATGTAGGCGTGATGTGATCGTAGCCGTACATACGGATGACTTCCTCAGCTACGTCCTGATAGGATTCCATGTCGACACGGTAGCCGGGGATATAGATCGTAAGCTCATCGCCGTTAAGTTCGGGTGCGAAGTTAAGGCCTGTAAGGATGCGTACGATGTCCTCATCGGGAACCGTGATACCGAGGACGCCGTTAACCCTTGCAACGCTTACTGTAAGCTTTCTGGGCTCAACGGAGTTGCCTGTATTAACGTCGAAAGATGTCTTGGATACCTTGCCGCAGCCGAGCTCTTCGATGAGGTGCAGGGCACGCTTCATTGCCATGACTGTCGTGTACTCATCGACACCCTTGGAGAATCTCATTGAGGAATCGGATACCTGGCCCAGAGCCTTGGAGCTCTTACGGATGTTGTCGTGAGCGAACTTTGCAGCTTCGAACATGACAGCTTTTGTCGTATCAAGGATCTCTGAATTGAGGCCGCCCATGATGCCTGCAAGAGCAACGGGCTTAACGCCGTCGCAGATGACGAGGTTATCTGATGTAAGGGAGAATTCCTTCTCGTCCAGAGTAACGATCTTCTCGCCGTTCTCAGCGCGGCGTACATGGATCTCTCCGCCTTCAAGGTAAGAGAAATCGAAAGCGTGCATCGGCTGGCCGAGCTCGTAAAGAACGTAGTTTGTGATGTCTACGACATTGGAGATCGCAGAGCATCCGACAAGAGCCAGACGGCGCTTCATCCAGAGAGGTGACTCGCCGATCGTAACATCGGATACATAGTGACCGATGTATCTCGGGCAGAGGTCAGGAGCAGATACGCGGATGTTGAAGTCAATTGCAACATCACTCTCCGTGTAATCAAGCGCAGGCTCCTTAACGGGCTTGCCGAGTACTGCGGCAACCTCTCTTGCGATACCGAAGATTGACTGGCAGTCAGGTCTGTTTGCCGTGATGGAAACGTCGAAAATATAATCATCAAGGCCTAAGATAGGCTTTACGTCTGCGCCCGGAACAGCATCATCAGGAAGGACGAGAAGTCCGTTATATCCTGCACCGGGGAACATGTCCTCAGTAACGCCGATCTCAACGCCGGAGCAGAGCATGCCGTATGAATCGTAGCCTCTGAGCTTGCCCTGGCCAATAGTCATGACGCCTTCTACTGTGACATGGTCTTTTGCTGTAGCGTAGACCTGTGCGCCGATCAGTGCGAGAGG
This sequence comes from Oscillospiraceae bacterium, assembly GCA_902764825.1. Classification (GTDB taxonomy): domain Bacteria; phylum Bacillota; class Clostridia; order Saccharofermentanales; family Saccharofermentanaceae; genus Saccharofermentans. The sequence continues at coordinate 12,756 of CACWXL010000013.1, read as the reverse complement.
ATACTTGCCGCCTGCAGCAACGTTGTCTGCGCCGCAGCAGATCTGTAAGATTCCGTTTTCGCCGGCATCAACAGTGCAGAGGTGAAGGTGTGTGCCTTCGATAGGCTCGCATGTCTTTACTTCGCCTACTACGACCTTGCTGATGTCCTTGCCTACTTCGTATTTTTCCTCTACTTCGAATCCGCAGCTGAAGAGCTTTTCTTCAAGTACGTCCGGAGTAACATCAATATCTACATAATCTTTAAGCCAGCTTAATGGTACTAACATGTTATTTGCCTCCTTTAACCTTAGTCATCGATCTGTTCAAGTACGCGGAGATCAGACTCAAACAGGAGCTTGATGTTGTTGATGCCGTACTTGAGCATGGCAATACGATCGATACCGATACCGAAAGCCAGACCGCTGTATTTGTCGCTGTCGATTCCGCAGCCTTCAAGGACCTTCTTGTTGACTACGCCTGCGCCGAGGACTTCGATCCAGCCTGTTCCCTTACAGAGCTTGCAGCCCTTGCCTCCGCACTGGAAGCAGGATACGTCAACCTCTACGGAAGGCTCCGTGAACGGGAAGTATGAAGGTCTTAAGCGTGTCCTTGTCTCTTCGCCGAAGATCTTCTTTACGAATACGTCGAGCATGCCCTGGAGGTCGCAGAGTGTGATGCCCTCATCAACTACAAGTCCTTCCATCTGGGAGAACATGGGTGAGTGTGTGGCGTCGTCATCCGAACGGAAAACCTTACCGGGTGAGATGATCTTTATAGGCGGCTGCTGAGTTTCCATAACGTGAACCTGACCTGCAGAGGTCTGTGTTCTCAAGAGGAATTCAGGGCTCAGATAGAATGTATCCTGCATGTCGCGTGAAGGGTGATCCTTCGGGATGTTCAGTGCCGTGAAGTTATAGTGATCCGTCTCGATCTCGTTGCCCTCATAGACAGAGAAGCCCATGGAACCGAAGATATCAACGATCTGATTCCTTACCTGGGTATTCGGATGGAGATAGCCTTTCTTGAGCTTCTTTGAAGGAAGTGTTACGTCGATGGCCTCAGCCTCGTAACGTGCCTTCTGCTCGGCTGCCTTGAATTCAGCATCAAGAGCGTCGAACTTCTCTGTAGCCCAGTTTCTGATCTCGTTGACCATCTTGCCGTACTCGGCCTTCTGTTCCTTCGGGATCTTGCCCATCTCCTTCATGAGGGAACCGATCTTACCTTCCTTAGAGTCCATAACGCTCTTCTTGTACTCGAAGATTCCCTTTGAACTCGTAATTCCTGCCAGATCAGCTTCGATCTGACTCTTGATAGCGGATAACTTCTCACTTAATTCACTAAGTTCAGCCATGCTTTCCTCCTTTTTTGACGGGGTCTGACCCCATCAAATCTCTTTGCCTGAGCAAATAAAAAGCCCACGGCAATTATTCATTGCCATGGGACGAATTAGCGTATACATTTGCACCTTCGCGGTACCACCCATGTTCGAAAAGCAGTAATATCAGCTTTCCGCTCTTATAGTTGCTGCCGTGATGCCGCAGCCCGCATCTGCTTAGTCAGCAAAAGCCGTTTCCGTCAGAATGCTCCGGTGTTGAAATTCATCTTGGTACCCTTAGTATCGTGCTCTCAGCCGGTGACACGACTCTCTGTTACTGTCTGTAAAAAGACTACTTACGCACCTTCATTGCAGGACTTATTTATAATATGGAGTCCGGAAAAAGTCAAGCGCGGCAAGGGAAACGCCAAAAATTAACCCAAGCAGCGCAAAAACTGCTTGGGTTAACAATATTCAATTGCTTATCCCGATTATGAAGAGAGTTGCGTTGATAAAGTGGGAATCCGTATTCCCTGTTGCGAAGAAGGTATGTTACGGGATAAGCAGATTGAGCAATATATCACGCGCTCTTAAGGAACTGTTTCACAGCGCTGTTCAGATCGTCCGGCAGCTGGTTCTGGGGTGCATGGCCGCAGCCTTCCATGATGTACAGGGCCTTTTTCGGAGCCTCGATACTCTCGTAATACTCCTTGACCATAGTCCACGGGCAGGTCCAGTCCGCAGAGCCTGATATGTAAAATACAGGAACCTCATAGCTCTTAAAGCGCTCGTTTATATCAAACCCCATAAGATCTGCCAGAAGTTCTCCCTGAGAAGCCTCAAAACCGGGGTTGCCTAACATCATGGAATACTCGAAAAGAGTCCACCTGACATCATCGACTCCGAGATAAGGAGAGCAGACAAAGTCTGCGTATGAGAATGCCTGTGGCACGGTCTCCTGATGATAACGTGAAGTAGCCTGGCGGAGAGGCTGCATGTTAACGACATTGGGATCATCACAGAATGCCTTATAGACTTTCTCGAGTTCGGTTGTGTCGTCACCCTTGGCCTTAGCCTGGGCGAGAGCATCTTCATATGCGTAGTGCTCGCTCGCAAAGTTCTTAAAGCTTACTACCTGGCCGATGCTGATAAATGCAGTAACCTTTTCCGGATGAGCCGAGACATATGTGCTTCCAAGGACAGTGCCGTAAGAATGACCCATTATGACAACCTTGTCCTGATTAAATCTGCCGCAAAGATAATCAACGAGTGAATCAATGTCTTCCTGCTGGCTCTGCGGTGTGGGAAGCGTCGTGTTGCCCTTCTCTTTATTTCTGTAGTAGGATCTGCCGCAGCCGCTCTCATCCCAGATGGCAATAGTATATTCATCCGTCAGACCGTCAAAGCATAAATAATCCGCATAACCGGCAGGTTCTCCGGGGCCGCCGTGTAAGGACAGGATGACAGGATTGTTCTGATCCTTTCCTATGAGACGGACGAAGCCGTCACCGTTCTTGAGAGGAACATAGAGCTCCTCATTGATCCCGTCCTTGAATTCAAAGACGCGCCTGATCTCATTGATATTGCGTCCTGTGATGGCGTAGATAAAGAATCCGAAAACAACGACCAGGAGCAGTATGACAACAGCTTTCAAGATGCCGAGAATGATCCTTACGGGAAGCTTCTTCTTAGGCTTTTTGCCCCATACTTCATTGCGGTGCGCAATGTGGATCCCGATGTGTCCGATGCCCAGGATGACGGAGCCTAAGATCATGATGATGTTGCCGCCATAGATACCGAGCAGGAAGAATGCGACAACGGGAAGAGACGCGCCCGGCACTGCAATTCCGAACATGTTCCTGTAGAAATCCTTCATGGTCTTTTCGGATTTGAAGTAACGGATCCAGAAGATCTCGTATATCACCATGCAAAGGAAAGATAAGAGGAGCACAACGCTCCAGAATGTGATCTTGTGAATGTTGAAGTTTGAGAAGATAAGCGCTGCAGGCGTTACGATGAACTGTCCCACGCGTTCGAATGCGAGCAACACTTTATTCTCTTTCTTTACATGCTCTTCATAACCCTTCGGCTTGTTCTTCATCCATATAAAATTGGGAACGAAGAGCATGATAAGCCATATTAATCCGATATAAGAAAAACCTAATTTCATTTTGTTATCCCCCTTGATCAATCAATGCGTTTTTCCCTGTAATGACCGCAATAATACCCCAGGCCGCCAACCTCCTGACGCCGGGCTAAAGCATACTCAACTTGTGTTTTGTGGATCTTTAGAGGTCCTTATACATCAGGATCTCATCGTGGAACGAACCGTCGTCAAACTTAAGTGCATTGTGACGGCGTCCGGTCTCGATGAAACCGCACTTTTTGTAAAGCGCTATCGCCTGCTCATTCTCTGCGACGACCTCAAGATCTAACTGTTTCCAGCCGATCTGACCGGCAAGCTCTGACATGTAATCTATCATGGCCGTGCCGATCCCCAATCCCCAGAATTCTTCATAGAGTGCGATCGCAAGTGAGCAGCGGTGCTGGATCTTCCTCTTGTCGCCTATGCCGTTGACACTGCCGTTGCCGGCTACCTTGCCGTCAACTACAGCGATCATCATGATGGCATAAGGATTCTCAAGAAGATTTCCAAGGATCTCTTTCTCGCTCTCAAGCGTGAACTTGACTTCGTCCGGATACCGCAGGAGATATTCAGTCTCCGCGGAAGTCTTCCGGAGATAGTCGAGCATCTCCTGCGCGTACTCAGGCGAGTTCGGCTTGAGCACGCACGTCCTGCCATCTTTTAGCAGGATCTTCCTTTCTTCGAATTTCATTCCTATGTCCCCCTGTATTTATTTGACCGACAGGTCGATCAATCTTCTGATATGTATCTCGACCGCATCAAAACATGCGACCGGGCAATTGTCCTGATTAAGTATCAGCGGCAGCTCGGTGCATCCCAGGATGACGCCTTCAATGCCGTTTTCTTCCTTCATTCTGTTAATTACATCCTGAAGTTCTTTGAGCGTGGAATCTTTGACGATGCCCTTTTCGAGCTCTTCGAAGATCCTTTTTGCAACGAGCTTTCTGTCTTCTTCCGAAGGCACGAAAACCTCGATCCCGGCTTCTTTCAAGTCATTCTTCATGTAGTCCTTTTCCATCGTGAAGATAGTGCCGAGAAGTCCTATACGCCTGATCCCTTTGGCTTGAACTTCTTCGCAGACAGCCTTGGGTATGCTTACGATCGGCTTATTGAATCTTGCAGCGAGCTCATCGTATACAACATGCATCGTAACTGCGGTAAGAGAGATTACCTCCGAACCGCCTTTATCAAGGCATTCGAGCTTCTCATACAGATAATCCGCAAGAAGATCAAACCTGCCCTCTGTTACATAGTTCCATGCCCTGGTGAAATTGACACTCTCGATCGCGATGTCAGGCATTGCCTCACCATTTGTAATGCGATCGATCTCAGTGTTTAAGATCTTGTAGTACATCAACGTCGACTCGGGACCTGTCCCGCCGACTAAACCAATCTTCTTCATTCTCTAAAATCCCCTGATTTATTGGCTTTCAGAATTATAGCACGTAACTATGTACTTTCTGTGTCCGCCTGAAAATTCTTACACTTTTAAATTTATATAGTTCGCTGTGACTCTTCCGTCAGAGCCTAGAATAAACTTTGATATGGAGCCCGAACGCCCGCTGAAGCGCGCTTTGCTTAAGTCTTCGAATTCGAATCCCATGATCATCGCCTGCAGAAAACCTAATGTGCATCCGTGAGATACGATAAGGATCTTCTCATCGGGATCTGAGATGATCTTCTCATAAAAGGGCTTTATCCTGTTCCACAGATCCCTGTCGGATTCAGCATCATCGAAAGGCCTGTAATCAGGATCGTAACCTTCTCCGGGCTTGATCTTGTGCTCGTCAAACCAGTCCCAGGGCTTGCCGTTGCCCGCGCCTGCATTGACTTCTCTTATCAGTTCGGAGATCACAGGCGTCAGATGAAGAGTCCTGTTGATCTCTTCTGCTGTCTGGAAAGCACGCGCGAGGTCAGAAGTATACATGACAAAGCCGTCGGCACAGCCTTCGCCTAAAAGCCATTTACCGATCTCAAAGGCCTGATTTCTGCCGTTTTCCGTGAGCTGCCAATTGCCCCAGGCACCTGCGTGCCCGTTCAAGTGATGTTCAGATTCAGTGTGCTGAACGGTGATGACGGTCTTCTTCATTTATTCTTACCCCCATGCCGGATGCCGCCTGCGTCCGACAGAGATATTATATAGCATCTTCTCAATTCGTATTATGTTCTTTCTTAAAATGCTGTTACATTCGTGCAAATTATTAATTGATACTAACTGCCCCTATTCATATAATTTCGAAGTTTGAGTTTATAAGAGTAATAAAGAGGGTCTGTATGAACGAATTTAAACCTAAGCTTTTTTCAGTAATGAAGAACTATTCCGGTTCCCAACTCGTAAAGGATATCGTAGCGGGAATCATCGTAGCAATCATCGCTCTGCCTTTATCCATTGCACTTGCGATCGCATCAGGCGTCGGTCCTGAGGCAGGTATCTATACCGCGATCGTCGCAGGATTCATCGTATCTTTATTGGGCGGAAGCAGAGTCCAGATCGCAGGCCCTACGGCAGCTTTTGCCACCATCGTTGCAGGCATCGTCATGAAGGACGGAAGAGAAGGACTCATGATCGCAACGATCATGGCAGGCATCATCCTCATCATCATGGGCATCTGCCGCTTCGGAAGCCTTCTTAAATATATTCCCGACCCGATCACAACAGGCTTTACCGCAGGCATCGCAGTCACCCTCTTCATCGGACAGATCAAGGACTTTACCGGCATCGTTTACCAGAACGGCGAGAAGCCCATCGAGACAGGCGAGAAAGTAATGGCCCTCATCAAGAATGCCGTAACGCTCAACTGGCAGGCAGTCATGGTAGGCGCTATCGCCCTTGTCATCCTCATCGTATGGCCCATCTTCTTCAAGAAGATCCCCGGATCTTTCATCGCAGTAATCGTCACTGCTGTTATCGTTGAAGTATTCCATCTCGACGTCAACACTATAGGCAAGCAGTTCGCTGATATCCCGGCAGGCCTTCCTCCGTTCAGCGTTGATTTTTCAATGTTCACCTTTGAGAACATCAGAGGACAGCTCTCAAATGCCGTAACCATCGCATTCCTTGCAGGCGTTGAGTCACTTCTTTCTGCTGTCGTTGCAGACTCCATGATCGGCTCAAAGCACAGACCTAATGCCGAGCTCGTTGCACAGGGCCTGGGCAACATGGCATCCGCATGCTTCGGCGGTATACCTGCCACAGGTGCAATCGCAAGAACTGCAGCAAACATCAAGAACGGCGGTAAGACACCTATCGCCGGCATGGTTCATGCCGTAACACTTCTTGTCGTAGTCGTATTCCTCATGCCCTACGCCAAGCTCATCCCGATGCCCTGCATTGCGGCTATCCTTTTCCAGGTCGCATACAACATGAGCGGCTGGAGAAGATTTGTTAAGCTCGTAAAGAGCTCACCCAAGAGCGACATCGTTGTCCTTCTTATCACTTTCGCTCTCACTGTTATATTCGATCTCGTCGTAGCTATCGAAGTAGGCGTGCTCCTTTCAGCAGTCCTCTTCATGAAGAGAATGAGCGAGGTTACACAGGTTGAAGGATGGAAGAATTTCGATCCCGAGAACGACCCTGACAGCATCGACTTAAGAGTGCTTCCTGAACACACTCTCGTATATGAGATCTCCGGTCCTATGTTCTTCGCATCAGCAGGAAAGATACTGCAGATCTCACCTAAGGAAGATACAAAGGCTCTCGTTCTTAGAATGAGAAGCGTAAGCACGATCGATGCAACGGCAATGAAGAATCTTGAGATCCTGGCAGAAGACTGCAAGACAAGAGGCGTCCAGCTCATCATGTCACACGTAAACGAGCAGCCCATGAAGGTCATCCGCAAGGCGGGCTTCTACGACAAGCTCGGAGAAGAAAACTTCTGCGCGCATATCGACGATGCGCTCGCAAGAGCACAGAAGGTCACAGAGGCCGTTCAGAAATAACCGGCGTTGCCCTTTTTGACATTACGAAATAAATGAAATGGGCTGTCTCATAAGAGGCAGCCCTTCACTTTGTGTTGCAGGAAAACGGTTTGAAGAACGTGCTTTCCAAAAGGCTTCTCACCTTGCGAATATGATCAGTATTTCAGAACACCGGGCTGAAATGAGAAGACTGATGAAAGATCGAACGGAAAACCATTATTAAAAGCCGCAAGCACAGTTGCCCGCGTTTGCAGCTGATTATTTAACGATATTCTTGACCCAGATGCCGGACCTGACAAAGAAGAACGCGATGGTGCACTTCACGATCTCCATGGCGTGAACCAGGAAGAGCATCCATGTAACGCTCATACTTGTAAAACGGCTCAGGCAGAATGCCAGTGGTACAACAAGCACCCATGTATATACGCTGTCGAAAAGGACCGTGAGGAAAGCATTTCCGCCGGATCTCATGATGAAGTAAGATGCGTGCGTATATGAGCAGAACGGCATCATGAAAGCGCAGATAAGGATGAAATTCGTCGCTAAGTGACGTATATAATCTGTCGTGTTATAGAGCAGCGGGAAGAACGGCGCGATGACGGCCATTACAACACCGAATACAAGACCGCATACGACTGTAACGCGGCGCATCTTGTAAGCTTTCTGCATTGCATCATCAAGTTCGCCGGCACCAAGGATGTGACCCATCATGATGCCTACCGCTTCACCCATTGCAATGAATGCAACGCCCATTAGATTCCAGATAGTGGATTCGATATTGAGGGCTGCAACGGCATCAAGGCTTCTGTATGAATAGCACTGGTTGATAGTAGTCATGCCGAGTGACCACATTGTCTCGTTGAACATAAGAGGCAATGCCTTGATGAAGAACCTTCCGGCAAGTTTCCCGGGGATCCTGAAGTTCGTGAAGGCTCCCTTGATAAAAGGGAAATCGGCTGAATGCTTTCCTGCATAGATTATCAGGATCGAGAGCTCTACGAATCTGGAGATGACGGTCGCGATAGCCGCACCGACAGCTCCCAGTGCGGGAAGTCCGAAGTGTCCGTATATGAGGAGCCAGTTGCCGACAAGATTCACTGCGATGGCTGCCATCGATGCATACATCGGAACCTTGGTCGAGCCCAGGTCTCTTAACGTGCCTGCATAAGCCTGTGTGATGCCGATAGGGATAAGGCTTATGAGGATGACGTGCATATAGTCGATGCCGATCTGGAGAGTCTCGGCAGCATCAGCAGGATTGCCTTCTCCAAGAAGGAAAAGGTTAATGAGGGTCGGTGCACCGATCAGCAGGATCAGTGTACAGATCGCTGAGATCACCGTGTTGAATATGATCTTGAAACGGAAAGAATAACGGATGCCTTCATCGTCACCCTTGCCCTTGTACTGTGCAGTAAAGATACCTACTCCTGCAGTGGCGCCGAAGATAACGAGAAAGAAAACGAATGTAAGCTGGTTTGCAATGGCAACGCCTGAGAGCGCATTGGTACCGACCCTCCCGATCATGAGATTGTCGAGAAGGTTAACGAAGTTCGAGATTCCGTTCTGCACTATTATCGGAATAGCGATCAGAAGGAGCTTCTTGATATAGGATCTGTCTTCTTTAGTACCTGTCATTTTAACTTTTAAATTTGTTCCTTATTTTGTCGGTTCGAGAATTTTAGCAAAAGAGCATTAAGTAAACAAGTCCGATAATAGGACAAATATGTTATTTTTAGGGCTTTTCAGGGCATTTTTCAGAGTGGCATATAATTGGTTTAAAAGATTTTTGGAGAAATTTTCGAAAAAATGTGTGAAACGCGAGAGTCTCATTCGTCTTATAGGTGAGATCTCAAAAATCACACAAAGGAAGGTAGCTTAATGAACAATGAAGCCGTATTGAGACTTTTCGATACATATGCAGAAGATGCATTCCGTCTGGCATATTCGTATCTGGGCTCAAGACCTGACGCCGAAGATGTTGTTCAGGATGTTTTCGTAAAGCTCATAAGATCCGATATCACTATCACTAAAGGCAAAGAGAAATCATATATCCTTACCATGACCGCCAACAAGTGCAGGGACTTCCTGAAATCCGCAGATGTCGTCCTTAATGCACCTTTCGAAGATGCGGCAGATGTAGGGTCAGACATTGAAATAGATGAAGATGATACGGAAATGTACGAGGCTGTATCAGAACTTCCGGAAAAACTCAGAGTCGCGATACATCTTCATTACTACGAAGGCTACTCCCTTAAAGAAATAGCCGAATTCCTGGAAATAGAGCCGTCCGCAGTATCGATGAGGCTTACCAGGGCAAAGGAGATCTTAAGAAAGCGTTTCATGGGAGGTAGCAGCTATGCAGGATGAATACATCAAAGCTATCGAAAAAATACAGATGAATAAAGACAGGAAAATAGAAATGAGAAAAATATTGGAAAACGAATTGGCTTCTGCTCCTAAGAAGCCTGCTAAAACAACACGCCTCTCCGCAGGTGCAAAGGTAGGAATCGCGGCAGCAGCCGTAACATTATCAATGGGAACCCTTATGGCAATCCCTGCTACAAGAACGGCGATCTCAGCGAGCGTAAGAGCTTTCTTCCACATGGAGATCCCCGAAGGCGCAGAAGACGGCCAGACAAAAGAACTCGAAGGCAGAGAGAACCGCGTCATCCCTACAGATGAAGTCGAAGAATCCGTAAAGGAAGAGATAGTGGCAGCAGTCTCTTCACAGGACCAGGCAGCAGACGATTACTACAAGAATGTAGACGTAACGGCAGACTACTATACGGATGCAGAACTCAATAAGTATGCAAACTACTATGCACAGAAGGGATACAATCTCCTGGACATCAAGAAGGATTCAGAATACGACGATTTCCTCGGCCAGTTCAATACTAACGACTGGTATTCAGAAGGCTTCTTCGTAACTTACTGGATCGGCGACAATGCAACAGGCTACTCCGGTCAGGTCATCTGCTTCAAGGCAACTCCCGACCAGCTCACAGGCTTCCTTAAGAACACCTACAATTACATCTCTTACGAGCGCAAGGAACATAACCAGGACGCAGTAGCTTATGACGATTTCTGGACCAAGACAACAGACTCCGACGGCAACGACGTTTACAAGGCATCCTGGCTTGGACCCGAGCCCGAGATGAAGATCGAACCTTCTGACAGAGCACGCTTTGCAAACTACACACTCACTTACGATGCAGTTAACCAGGTCGTTGTCTGCACAGTAGAAGCAGGCGGCGGAATCGGTTAATATTCTTAGTTTTCATAGTGCCCCATAACAAAGGAGGCTGTCATTCGAGGCAGCCTCCTTTTTGAGTTGAGTTCCCATCAACTGCCCGTTGTTTGAAAATATCCGGAAACAGAAATACCATATGCTTAAAGTTGCATGCAGCGTACTTTCGAAAAAGGAGCAACGCAAATGGGAAACACGATCGGAACTAACATCAAGACATACAGAAAGAACAAGGGTTTCACGCAGGAGGAACTGGCTGACCTTTTAAATGTCACACCGCAAGCTGTAAGCAAGTGGGAATCGGAAAACAGCCTTCCCGACACATCGATGCTGATCCCTCTGGCACAGGTTCTGGGAGTAAGCACAGACGCGCTTCTGGGATACGATTCGCTTTCCGAGAATGAAGAGGTGATCGCAAGGGTTAAAGAGACCGTAAACGGAATGAAGAACAGCGATGAAGGCAGAGCCGAAAAGGCACTGCGCATCTCGGAATATCTCGCGACAGAGACCACTCTTAATCCCGGATGCTTTGAGATCATAAAGGATTATGCGAAGGAGACCGCGAACCTCAGCATGTATGCAGATCCGGTGCTCGAGAACTGCTTCCCTGATGATCAGGAAAGGATCTATAAGATCTATAAAGATGCCATAAGAAAAGGTGCTTATCTCATCGGCCACTGCAATGACAGGAACCTTATCGAGGTTACCCATTATGCGGTCGCATGGATCTATATCCACATGAAGGACTTCGACAATGCAAGGGCACATATCAATGTGCTGCCGAGCATCAAGACCGGTGCGATCGCAGAGAAGATAGCAATGGAGCTTACCTTTTTCGAGAGCGGGTTCGGGAAGATGAAGGACGATATCGCTGACAGTTCAGTCCTGCTCTTTGATGCGGTCGCAAGCTTCCTTAACACGATCGCACAGGACTACGGCTGGTACGGCGCAAAGGACGAGGCACTTGAAGTCATCGGATGGTGCGAAGGGATAATCAAGGCATACGCTTCAAGGAAGGAAACCGTCGATATGAACCACTATCTGAGGATCAGAAGGAGCCTTGCTTTCTTCAAGCTCGTCGCGGTAAAGCGGTCGGGCGACGACGAAGGCGCGATAAAACTCTATAACGACTTTAATGAAGAGATCAACATGGAAGACCTGACGGATGAACAGAAAAAGACCGTTATGGATCTTCTTAACAACGACATATCCCACTATAGACAATACACTTAAGAACAACAGCAACTCCATAACAAAACCCCCGTGTCCTGTGATCTTGGAACGGGGGTTTTAATATGCATTTTTAAGTTCAGCTTCTGCCCTTCTTCTTCGCTTTCTTCTCGAGATACATCGCCTTGTCGGCCTTCTTCATTGATTCGGCGACGCCGTGCCAGTCCTGGACCTCGCACGTTCCGATACTCGCGGAGAGCTCGAAAGGATATTTACCTGACAGATTGACCTGTCTTATGTTGTTGCGTACGTTACGGATAAACTTTCCTACTCTTCCGGGCTCCGAGATAACAAGGACTGCTTCGAACTCATCGCCGCCCATTCTTGCTACGAACTCACCCTTGTTAAGTGATTTATCGATGCACTGGGCAGTCTCCTTGATCGCATCATCACCGGCATTATGGCCGTATGTGTCGTTGATGATCTTTAAGTCATCCATGTCGATGGAGACTACGGCAATCTCTTTGATCATCTTGCCGTCCTTATCGAATTTCTCGGAGATCTTCTTTTCGAATCCGCGCCTGTTGAGCGTCTCGGTGAGAGGATCCGTGATATAAAGCGTCATTACGTCGGAGATACCGAAGAGCTTCTCGTAAAGCTCTAATTTATTCATGTTTGCAGCTACCTGCATCAGGAGATACTCGACCTTGAAGTTAATGAAGTTCGGCATGTCAGTATTAAATACTGCAACAAGATAACCGTAGACTTCATTCTTATATGCAAGCGGGAAATGAACTCTCATGCCGCGCTTATCGTCTTCAAATCCGTCAGGGAAAACTTTCTCGTCGGAATACGAGATGCTGCAGAGCTTATTCTTGCCCCTGTTGGTAAAATACCCGACAAGCTCGCGGTTCTCTTCCCTGTATCTGCAGATATAACAGGACTTCATGCTCTCTATTGTCTTGAACTGTTCGAGCGTG
>CACWXL010000012.1 GCA_902764825.1 Oscillospiraceae bacterium | reverse complement strand
TCGATGAACTCAGGAACAGCCTTCTTCTCAACCGGCTTATCCTCAGCTGTCTTCCAGGAATCAGGAATGTCAACTGCAACAACTGCATCAACACCTGCGTCGATAGCAGCATAGTTCATCTGAACGATATCGTCACCCTTCTTACCGTAAGACTTGAGAGCTGCCTTCTTCATGTAGTCAACAGCCTGGTCAACAGGAAGGATTCCGGAAAGCTTGAAGAATGCGGACTGGCAGATTGTGTTGATTCTTCCGCCGAGGCCGATCTCCTTAGCCTTAGCAACAGCGTCAATTGTATAGAACTTGATGTTGTTGTTAGCGATATATCTCTTCATGGAGCCGGGGAGTCTGTCCTCGAGCTCTTCTCTTGTCCACTGTGTGTTGAGGAGGAATGTTCCGCCGGGCTTCAGTGTTGAGAGCATATCGTACTCATAAACGTAAGACTGGTTGTGGCAAGCTACGAAGTCAGCCTTGTTGATGAGGTATGTGGAACGGATAGGTGTGTCACCGAATCTCAGGTCAGAGATCGTGATACCGCCGGACTTCTTGGAGTCATAAGAGAAGTAAGCCTGAGCGTACTTGTCTGTGTGGTCACCGATGATCTTGATGGAGTTCTTATTGGCACCAACTGTACCGTCTGCGCCGAGACCCCAGAATCTTGCCTGAACAACGCCCTCACCTGCTACTTCGATAGACTCGGAGCAATCGAGTGAAAGGAATGTAACGTCGTCATCGATACCGATAGTGAATCTTTCCTTAGGCTGATCCTTCTTGAGTTCCTTGTAAACTGCAAGAATTGTCTCAGGTGTTGTATCCTTTGAACCCATACCATAACGGCCGCCGATGAGCTTAGGAGCATTCTTGCCGACATAAGCAGCAGCAACGTCGAGGAAGAGAGGCTCTGCGTAAGAACCGGGTTCCTTTGTTCTGTCGAGAACTGCGATAGCCTTAGCTGTAGCAGGGATAGCCTCGAGGAGCTTATCAGCACAGAAAGGACGATAGAGGTGAACCTTAACGAGACCAACCTTCTCACCGTGAGCGTTGAGGAAGTCGATAACTTCTTCAGCTGTCTCGCAGACAGAACCCATAGCGATGATTACACGGTCAGCATCAGCTGCACCATAGTAGTTGAAGAGCTTGTAATCTGTGCCACGGATCTCGTTGATCTTATCCATGTAGTACTGAACCTGATCAGGTACTGCAAGATAGAAGGGGTTGGAAGCTTCTCTGCCCTGGAAGTAGATATCAGGGTTCTGAGCTGTACCACGGAGTGTCGGGTGGTTAGGAGAAAGAGATCTCTTACGGAAAGCCTTGATTGCCTCATAGTCAACCAATGATCCGAGTGTATCGTAGTCGATAACCTCGATCTTCTGGATCTCGTGTGATGTACGGAAACCATCGAAGAAGTGGAGGAAAGGAACTCTTGTCTTGATCGTAGAAAGGTGAGCAACTGCTGCGAGGTCTGCAACTTCCTGAACGGAGTTGGAGCAGAGCATTGCGAAACCTGTCTGACGGCAAGCATAAACGTCTGCGTGGTCACCGAAAATGTTCAGTGCGTGAGCAGCGAGAGCTCTTGCGGAAACATGGAATACGCAAGGGAGAAGCTCGCCTGCGATCTTATACATGTTAGGAATCATCAAAAGGAGACCCTGTGATGCGGTATAAGTTGTGGTTAAAGCACCTGTAGCGAGTGAGCCGTGAACAGCACCGGAAGCGCCGCCTTCAGACTCCATCTCGACGATGTTAACCGTCTGTCCGAAAATATTCTTTCTGCCCTGCTGTGCCCATTGATCGGTGTGGTCAGCCATAGGCGAGGACGGTGTGATAGGGTAAATTGCAGCGTTCTCAGTAAATGCATACGAAGTATACGCAGCAGCCTCGTTACCGTCCATGGTTTTCTTTGTCAGTTCTGCCATAAACATGATCTCCTTTGGAAAATTCTTTGTAAGTCCCCTCCCCGAAGAGAGAGTCCTCTAATAATGACTGAATAATTATAAACCCATTTAGTCAAGAATGGGGACATAAAACAGAAAATTTATATATTTATTTTTTATTAAAAGAGCTCCCTTCAAAACTGAAGAGAGCTCTTGTTGATTTTGCTTTATTGCGATAGGCCTTACGGTATCAGCCGCCTTCATTGTTTGACGGGGGATCTGTCGGCTTTGCCGGAGGATCTGTCGGTTTTGCCGGGGGATCAGTCGGCTTTGCCGGAGGATCTGTCGGCTTTGCCGGGGGATCAGTCGGCTTTGCCGGAGGATCTGTCGGCTTTGCCGGAGGATCAGTCGGCTTCGGAGCCGTTGTAGGCCCCTGCGTAGGATCTGCCTTCTTTGTAGGTACAGGTGTAGGAGATGCAGAGCCGATTATCTCGCCTGTATTCTTGTCGATCGTGGCATATGTACCGTCAGCCTTCTTGGTGCCTACGTTGATCTTCTTACCATAAGAATTATAGGTTGTCGTGGTGATGAAATCACGCTTGATTTCCTTGCCGTCCTTATCCTGCCAGATCTTGTATGTCTTGATCGTTAAGCCCTTGTGCGCCTGTCTGACGACCTTGGTCTTACCGACTTCCATTGTCTTATCTTCTTCATATACTGTCTTGCCTGCTGCAGTGGAACCGACGCATTCACTTCTCAGGACGATAGTCTGCTCATCAGGCAGTCTCTTGCCGTAGATCTGGGCATGAACGGTTCTGTCCTTGGACTCGAACCACATGACAACGATGATCTGGTAATCTGTGTCGTTCTTGAACTTGAAGTCGAGATCAGGCCAGTTAACAGTAGCATCAAGACCCTCGAGAACGTAGTCGGAAGGCCATGCGTGTGCTGAACGCTTTGTTATCTTGAGGTCTGATTTCAATACAGCGTTATAGAGCGTGCTGCTTACCTGGCAGACACCGCCGCCTAAGCCCTGCTCATACTGGCCGCCGAGGATAACCGTAGCTTCCTTAAAACCGTTAGCTGTCGTTCTCTGTCCTACGACCTTGTTGAAAGAGAACTCCTCACCGGGTTTTAAGATGGTGCCGTTGATGTTCTTGCATGCCTGATTAAGGTTATTGTTACGGTTAGCGTTATTGGAAGCCTTTGTTGTGTGCTCACCGATAAGACCGAAGTTAGCCTTGATCTTCTCTGTCGTGATCTCAGGTTCCTTAACGATGGAAGGAACTACGACAGAACCTGTGTATTCCTTCTTTGCAAAGAGTTCATTAACCTGATTGACAGCGCCTTCGATATCGATCGTCATGCCTGTCTCTTCAGGAGTGATGGTGAATTCCTTGGTATCGGGATTGAACTCGCCGATCTCAGCATCCTTTACTGTTGAATACTGATCGATGAGCGGATCTAAGATGGCATGAACCTTCTCGGATACACCATCGATAGCTACAGAGTAAGATGTCTCGTAATTAACGGGGTTGTTCTTGAGCTGTTCCTTATAATTGAAAACATCGATGATGCTCTGGTAATCGGTCTCATCCAATGCTCTGTGCTGTGCAAAAGCGTTCTCGACAACTTCCTTTGTGTTGTATTCGAACTTTGCATCTGAGAAATCAAGAGGATATACCTTGCCGTCAAGCTTAAGCTTGTAGTTGACGTCTACAGGTGATTTTGCTTCCTCAAGAGCCTTGTTGACAGCTTCTGTTGCCTGCTCTACCGTCATTCCGCTTACGTCGATGTCATCGATGTAAGTGCCGGGATAGAAAGTATTGACGCCCTGGCTCAACTCGGCATAAACGTCCTCTGCCTTGAGCTTTGAGACTGTGCCATCAGCCATGGTAACTTCAACATGCGGTTTGAAATAACCGGTGTAATAGAGATATCCGTAGAATCCGCCTGCGCCGAGAAGAACGACAACAGCAGCCACGATACCGATGATCAGGCCTGTCTTGCCCTTCTTCTTTCTGCCCTTGGAACGCTTTGCAGCATTCTTCGCGCTCTGTGAACCGCTCTTGGGAGCTGCCTTGGAAGCAGTCCTGGGAGCAGACTTCGTGCTCAGCGAACTGCTCCTTGCGGAGCTCTTCGGAGCACTCTTGTGCTCGGGCACCCTTGCAGCTTCAACTCTGACGGGTGCCGGTGTATTGGACTCGCTGCTCCTGACAGGAACGAGCGCTGTGTTCCTGACTTCAGCAGATCTGGATGGTGCCTGTCCGGCTTTTCTTTTCATACTTTTACTAACCCCACTTTATTTGGACATAGTTGTCCTTATGATCCAAGCACAATAATATACATAGTTATTTCAACTTTCAACCGCGGCAATGTCGCAGATTGAATGAAAAATAAGGTATATTTGTCATTTATTCTTGAAAAATCGTTTATAATCCTCGTGGAGAATTAAAAACCTATGGACAGAAGATATAAAGCACTGCTTGCCGCGGACATGGATTACACGTTGTTGAGCCCCGGCAAGGACATTCCCGAAGGCAATAAAGAGGCTATCAGAGCCTTAAAGGATTCATCTGTGGCATTCACGATCGCCACGGGGCGCTCTTCTTTCCTAGTCGGGAAATTTGCCGAAGACTTAGAGATCGATGTCCCGATAATAACCAGCAACGGCGGTTCGCTTTTCGATGCCTCCGCAAGACGCCAGTTCGCTTCCCGCGATTTCGAAGATTCCAAGATAAGGTCGCTTCTGAGATTTCTCATGGACAGATCTGCCGATGCATCCCTCTATTCGGATGAAGGCATCTTTTTTGCGCCGTGCTCTTCAAGAAGAGGCTTCGTGGAATCCTACAATAAGGGCCTTCCGCTGTCCAAACAGTCTCCTATGATCGATATCGGAAAGGATTTCCCGGATCTGGACAAGATCCCGCATTTCAATAAGATCCTTCTGATCAGCGCGGATGAGGAGCTGGTCAATACCCTCTCCTCCGATCCTGAACTCGAAGTAATATCTTCTGCGCCCAATCTTTTCGACGTCATGTGCAAGGGTGTTACCAAGGGAAACGCGCTCTTAAGCCTGGCAGATTATCTGGGGATCCCCCGTGAGAATACTTTCGCGATCGGCGACAGCGACAACGACATCTCCATGATCGAAGATGCCAAGTACGGCATCGCCATGGGAAATGCCACGGACGGCGTTAAGGCTGCCGCTTCTTATATCACCGCAAATTATGACAGCCTCGGCTTTGCCAAGGCTGTCTGTGAATACGTTATTCCGTTGGTTGGATCGTTTTAGTTAAGCTTTGACTTAACGTAATCCTCGACCTGTCCCCTGATCGTCTCAAAGGACTTCTCTGCAGTATCCTTATCAGAATCGTAAACGCCCATGTAGATCTTAAGCTTGGGCTCCGTACCTGAAGGTCTTGCGCAAGCCCAGTCGATTCCTTTGTTGCCGCCGAGCTCATAGAGGAGAACGTTGGACTTGGGAAGAGTGATGTCGGATACCTTTACGCCGTCTTCGGTGAAGTCGTAACGCTTGGATTCCTTATAATCACGGACCGCAGTAACCGTTGCACCGCCAAGGAGGCTCTTCGCGCCTTCAAGGTCCCTGCACTCGGAGAGTTCTTTTCTTAATTCGACCATGCACTTGCCGATCTTCTCGATTCCCTCTTTGCCTTCCAGAGTGCAGCTGATCGTCTTCTCGATTCCGTAGCCGTACTTCTCATAGAGGTGGTCAAGTCTGTCTGCCAGGGTCTCACCCTTCTCGAAAGATGCGGCAGCCATGTTGCAGATGAGCATTGCGGCAACGACAGCATCCTTATCACGTACATCCACGCCAGCAAGATAGCCGTAGCTCTCTTCGAAGCCAAACTGGAAGTGCTTGTCACCGAATTCGTCGTCGAGCTTGATCCTCTCGCCAATGAACTTGAATCCTGTAAGCGTCTCCTGAAGCTCAACGCCATAGTAGTCGCAGATGCTCTTAACGAGCTTGGATGAAACTATCGTTGTAACGGCAAAAGACTTGTCGGGAAGTGTGCCGAGCTGCTTCTTGGCATCGAGGATGTAATCCAGGAGCATAAGTCCCATCTGGTTGCCGGAGAAGCACTTGTACTTGACTTCGCCGTTCTCGATTACCCTTGCAGCTGCGCCGATACGGTCGGAGTCAGGGTCTGTGCCGAATACGAGGGAAGCATCTGTCTTCTTTGCAAGTTCGATCGCCATCGAAAGAGCTTCAGGGTTCTCGGGGTTAGGAAGGCTTACCGTAGGGAAAGCTCCGTCAGGAAGTTCCTGCTCTTTTACGATGTGGATATTCTTGAATCCGACTGCCTCAAGGATCCTTCTTACGGGCTTGTTGCCTGATCCGTGCAGCGGCGTATAAACGATGCTCATGTCAGCCTGCCTGTCGATAGCCTTCTGATCTACAACGAGCTTTGTAAGCATATTTGTAAATGCCTCGTCGATCTCAGGTCCGAAGGAAGTTACAAGACCCTTTGCCTTTGCTTCCTCAAAGTCCATGAGCTTAATGCTTCTGATATCGGAAATAGCTTCGATGTTGGAAAGGACTGCATCGGCTGCTTCAGGCGGTACCTGTCCGCCGTCCTCACCGTAGACCTTGTATCCGTTATACTTTGACGGATTGTGGGAAGCGGTGATCATGACGCCTGCAAATGCCTTGAAATATCTTACCGAGTAAGAAAGAACAGGAACCGGTCTTAACTCGTCGGAAAGCTTTGACGGGATTCCGTTTGCAGCAAGGACCTGAGCCGTGATCTGAGCAAACTCCGGAGAGAAGTGTCTGGAGTCATAAGAAATGACCACACCTCTCCTGATTGCCTCTTCACCCTCGGAAAGGATGTATTTCGCAAGACCCTCGGAAGCCTTGGCTACCGTATAGACGTTCATTCTGTTTGTTCCGGCACCGAGCACGCCTCTTAAGCCTGCAGTACCGAACTCGAGATCTCTGTAGAATCTGTCTTCGATCTCTTTTGTGTCATCCTTGATCGCGATAAGTTCATTTCTTGTGCCCTCATCGAAAAAAGGATCCGTTGACCATAATTCATAAGCTTTCATAAAATCCATGATTCAAACCTCCCACGCACTGATTCATTATTAAGATACTAGTTTTGATTTTGTTTTTCTTTCATTTTCTGGCGGTTTTTGTCGATGACGACGAAGGCAGCCAGGAGCACTATCCCGGCGCAGCTTACCAATGCACCGCCCTTAAGTCCCGGTGCAGTAAACACAAGTTCTGCCGTATGGCTTCCCGAAGGAGCATCAAATGCGATGAACGCATTCTGATATACCTTGTATTCGGCAGGTGCGCCGTCGATGAGGAGCTGCCAGCCGTCCTCGGCAGGGATCGTGGTGATAACGGTCTCATTCTGATCCAGGTCTTTTACACTGAACTTTGCATATCCGTCGGAGACAAGATCGGCGCTTACCTTCGATCTGTCGACATTTGCAAACTGGGCGGAGAATGCGGCGCTGTCAAAAGTTGCGAACCTGACGTTCAGGAATGACCATTTCGAATCCTTGCAAAGGAAAGATACCTTGACGGTCTCACCTTCATCAAAGCTTCCGACTCTGAATATCTGGGAATAGTAAGTATTCGACGAGAAGTCCGTGATCCTTATGCCGTTTACATAGATCTCGGTATAATCGAGGATCCTTCCGGAAACAATTGAACCGTAGATCTCATCCGTGGAAGGAGCCTTGAATTCATACTCGATCGCGATAGGAAGCTTCTCATTGGTCCTCTGAATGGTCGTGATGTTGTCATTGAGCTGACTTTCGACCGTGGACTCCAGACCAAGAGGATCCTGGGCGCCCTTTGATTTGTCCTTCTTCTCATTTGAAGTGCCCTTGGTAAGGAACTCTTCTCTTGTCATGTAATCTTTGAGATTGAAGAAGACACCGTTAGTGATCTTGGGCTCTCCGATAACGCTCGTGTCGATATCCTTAAAGAAATCCTCGGTGAATGCTTCAGGGAACAATGAGCGGTACCACTCATTCTGGAACTTATAGTAGTTCTTCTCCGACGCATCCTTTTCGAGCTTGTAGTAATCGAATTCCATGGCACCCTTATCTGCTGCAAATGCAAGCGGGAGCACGTCGTCATTGGCATAGAAATACATTCCGGATCCGTAGGAATCCTTGCCTTCAAGACGGTAAAGAGACAGATTGCGTCTTGTCGATATCGAGCCGATCGAGAAGAAACTGTCGACCGACGGGCAGGCAAATGTATGTCCGACCGCAAAGTAATTGTAGTTCGTCTGCATTCCGAGCTGCTTCATGAAGCGCTGCATCTTCTTGTTTGAATTAGAATTGAAGAACGACAGGCCGTTGTAGTTGCCGTAGAACGCTTCGCCTTCTTCACAATAGAACTTGGTCGTAAATTCCGGTGCCTTCTCATTCTCGGCTCTGAAAGCACCTGTCATTGCACCGCGCGCCTTCGCATATTTACCGAATTCCTGCTCTGCAACGATCGACTGGCTGTATTCCGAAGCAGGGCCTCCGAACAGAGTCATCGACTCTATGCCGTTGCTGAGCATCGGTCCTGCGAAGATGGCTTCGAAAACAACGAACAGCGACATAAGGGGTGCTAAGAGCTTAGGCATGTCCTTAAGCTGCTCGTGCCAGTTCTTAATGCCGAATCCCATCAGGAAAAGTGCGTAAGCTGCTGCGAGGAGCACGTTATAGATCACGGCATCAGAATGTCCCTTTATCTCTCCGAACGAGTAATCGATGACGACAAAGAGATATATGACAAGAACTGCCTTGATGATGTCTTTTCTGGCAAGTTCCTTGACCTTGAAAAGCACCTTCATCGAGATGATCAGGAACAAAGGCAGGAATACAAATGCATGTCTGTGCCAGAACCAGTTAGGATCGTCGAAGACCTGCCATGCCTTATCCAGAGGATAAACGGCAGTCGACAGGAATGCTCCGAGAACGCAGAAAGCGTGGATCTTTCTCTCTCTTCCCTTAAATACCGGGCTGATGAAATAGATCAGGAGCAAAAGCGTTACCAGAAGACATACGAAAAGGAACGGATAATTGCTCGGCAGCACATCAGAGAAATCCCTCGGTTCGCCCAGGATCATCATGTGGATGAACGTAAGGGGCGTATATGTGAGAGCTTCGCTTCCCCTGCTCGAGATCGTCTGGTCGGCGTTTCTTATCGTATCTAGTCCGACGGGCACCAGCATTACGGCTGTGATAAGCCCCGTAAAACCTGCTGTCAGGCCATATCTGACGCAGATTCCGAGTGATTTTTTGATCGGCACCTTCTCTTCGAAAAGTCTGATGACAAGATAGAGGAAGCAGGCGATGCCGGCCATATATGCAATGTAATAATTCGAAATGAACAGGACCAGAAGTGTTATGACAAGTCCCGCATAATTCTGCTTCTTTATGAACTTCTCCGTGAAGAAAAGGATCAGAGGAAGGAGCATGTATCCGTCAAGCCACATGATCTGGAAGATGAATGCCTGTGAATAGAGCGAGAATGCATACATGATCCCCAGAAGGACCGGCCAGAATGTCTTCCTGTCTTCAGTCCTCGAACCGAGGAACATGGACATGAAAGCAGCAGAAAGGCTGAGCTTGAGCGTAACTATCACAAGGACCGCAGTGTCGATCTGCGATTCTTCGATAAGCAGATAGATCAGGTTAAAAGGGCTCGCAAGATAATAACCGAACGTACCTATAAAGTTCTTGCCGAGTCCGAGCTTGAATGAATACGAAATGTACTGTATGAGGTGCCCCTGAGGCACAGTTCCGAGCTCGGTGATCTTGCTTCTTAAAAGTGCCAGAAAAGGCGCATACTGGGCCTTTAAGTCACTTTGCAGAAATGAATATTCACCCAAAGGATATTTGTTGCATAACAGTATTGCCGCTATATAAAGGACCAATGTCGCGAAAAAAGCATACAACGGGCGAATATCTGTCTCCCCGCTGCTTTTTGAAGAGGACTTTAGTGAGGGTTTGACTGATGTCTTTTTCGAAGACCTGCCATCAAGACTTGAGAGCTCTTTCATTATCGTTCCGCCCTTTCTCCGGCATTTTATTGTCACTTACAATATTTTTTGATTATAATACAAACAGATTATTTAATCTATTTGCGGCTGCGTCTCGCTATGCTCGCGCAATTGCCGCAAACAGCTCAAATAATCTGATAAGCAGACGCGGAATAGGAAACGTCTGCATGATCAAAGGAGAATTGCCGTGCTGATCAGTCTTATCATTCCCTGCTATAACGAAGAAGGATCTTTGCCGATCCTTTATGAAGCACTCTGCGATGTCAGAAAATCAGACACGGCCGACAGGAATTACGAGTTCATCTTCGTAAACGACGGAAGCCGCGATAAAACAGCGGATATCATCAGAGATCTCGCGGCAAACGACAAAGGCGTTAAGTATATCTTCTTCTCCAGGAACTTCGGCAAGGAAGCTGCAATGTATGCGGGCATGGAAAAGGCCAAGGGCGATTACATCGCAATACTCGATGCCGACATGCAGGATCCCCCGTCACTCATCCCCGAGATGATCAAGGCCTTGGATTCGGGCGAATACGATATCGTTGCGGCAAGACGCGTTACACGCAAGGGCGAGCCCAAGATAAGGAGCTGGTTTGCAAGAAGGTTCTACAAGCTCATCAACCGCATGTGCGACGTTGAGATCGCAGACGGTGCGAGAGACTTCAGGCTCATGAAGCGCGGAGTCGTTGACTCGATTTTAAGTATGAAAGAGCGCCAGAGATTCTCAAAGGGTATCTTTGCCTGGGTAGGATTCAGGACCAAGTGGGTCGAGCATGAGAATGTCGAGCGTGTTGCCGGCGAGACCAAGTGGAGCTTCTGGAAGCTTTTCAGATATGCTATAGACGGCATCGTGGCATTTACCACAGCACCTTTGCGTATCGCAACATATATGGGTTTCTTCTTTGCGTTCGCAGGCTTTGCTTATATGCTCTACTACTTCATAAAAGCAATAATCGGCCGGTTCTGGACTGATGTTAACATCATGGGTTACCCTTCACTCCTGTGCTTCATCCTCTTTATCGGCGGACTGATCCTGATGGCTTTGGGCCTGATAGGCGAATACATAGGACGTATCTACATAGAGTCCAAGGCAAGACCGATATATATCACTTCCGAGGAATCCAAAGACTGATAAAACAAAAGGCTGTCTTCAAAGACAGCCTTTATTTTGTTCTTTTATCTCGCAAAATATCTGTAGAAGAAACTGTCCTCATAGCCTTCGGCGAAGAACTGTTCCTGAATGACTTCCGCATATTCCGCCTGATTGATGTTTCCGAATGAACCGATGTTCTCTTCCGCACCGGGTTCACCTTCGATAATCGAACCGAATATAACAAAGAGGTTCAAAAGCGTCGTGAACATCATGACGACAACGGTAAGCATGATGGCCGCAGGCTTAAGCCAGCCCTTCTTTGTCGTAGGGGTGTTCTTCTGATCCATGATCTCAGCAACGACACCGGAAAGTCCGATGCACAAGAAGAACAGCGCCGGCATAGATCCTCTCATCGTAAAGTCATTCATCTCGGAGATCCTGTAGAACGGCAATATGAGGAGTGTCACAACTGCTGCCCAGAATACGGGATCAACCTTCCCGCGCTTATAAAGTATCACCGCAAAAGGAATGACTTCGATCAGGATGAATACGATATATGCGATGACGAACTTCAGCGGGCTGTCAAAATACTGCCAGGCAAAGCCCTTGTAACTTACGGCCGCGGAGTTGGTCATGTAGTAACTGCCGAATACCGCGAGGATAAGAAGTGCCGAGACGATATTGGCAGGACTTAATGCGTTGGTTATCGTTTTCGAGATCTTGCCTGCCCTGTGCTTCTTTGAAAACAAAGTTGCGGCAACCATCGGCAGGATGCCGAATACCGCCCATGGCGAATAACCGAATAAGATACCGGAAGTAAGGCCAAGAGAGCGGGTGTTGTAAGACATCATGAGAAGGCACACTACAAGGAAGCACGGGATCATCTGGTTAAAGACGCTCGCCATCTCCCTGAAATTGCTGACATAGGACATCGACGTAACGTATCCTTCGAACCATCTCCAGCCGTTATATTCCGTGAGTTCATAGACCATGTTCGGGATCGCATCAAGACCTGAGAAGAATACGAAGATGAAAGGCACCCACGCAGTAAATCTTTTTATTACTGCACTTGCTCCCATGAGGGATAAGAATATCCCTATGGAATTCCATATGAACAGGACAAGATTGCCGGCATTAAAACCGAACATCTTGCCTGTAAGAGCTGCGGGCATCCAGTAGATAAAGTAATAAGAGAACGCCCTGTTGCCAGATGCCGACTTAAAGATCTCTATTACTTCGGGATTTGTCTGCGTCGAATAGTTATAGATGACGGGCCAGTCATAATCTATCAGGTCCCTTAATATCGCACGCCTGTATTCATGGTCCTGCAGCGAATAGATATACTCGCCGACGCCGGATACATATGAGATAAGCAATGCCGTTACGGCAAATCCGATTATGTAGGACACCGGCACTTCGAGAGTAGTCTCAGGTGCAGAGAGCTTATGCCCGTCAGGATCATTCAGGCAGTCGGATACCGAATATAGCAGTATCCCTGCAAATATCAGTGTCAGAGGGATCCCGACAGCAAGCTTCAGGTATCCCATGAAAAACATAAACAGCGGGATCGTAAGGAAAAGGACGATCGAAGCATAAAGCCAGGGGTATGGGATCTTTACGGTCTTGACTTCCTTTGAAGACCTGTTTTTGGTCCTGACAGTCTTCTTTGTCCTGGAAGTATCCCCTAATTGCTTTACTTCTTTCATTATCCTTTCCTTTTCCCGCCGTTTAGAAGTTGCTCTTAAGTTCAGGATCAGAGCTGAACCGTCATGAATTCGATAACCTGATCCTCGTAAGGTCTGTCGTTATAATCTGTCTTTACAGAAGCGATCTTATCAACGACTTCGATGCCTTCGATCACCTTTCCGAAAGCAGCATACTGTCCGTCAAGATGAGGTGAATTCTCGTGCATGATGAAGAACTGTGAACCTGCTGAATCAGGATCCATAGCTCTTGCCATGGAAAGGACGCCTCTTGTATGCTTCAGATCGTTTCTTACACCGTTAGCGGAGAACTCGCCCTTGATCGTATAGCCGGGGCCGCCCATGCCTGTTCCTTGAGGGTCACCGCCCTGGATCATGAATCCCGGGATGACTCTGTGGAAGATAAGGCCGTTGTAAAAGCCCTTAGCTGCCAGGTCGACGAAGTTCTTAACCGTAATGGGTGCGATCTCGGGATAAAGCTCGGCCTTCATTACGCCGCCGTCTTTCATCTGGATCGTGATAACAGGATTTGCCATTGTTGTAATTCTCCTTATCTTCTTCTGTAAGATCTTAAGATGTCGTCCTTGATCTTCCAAAGCTTAGGTGACAGGTCGACATAGTAGTTGTGAGGGTTCTCGAATCTCTTAACGGAATCCCAAAGTGAATCGAGCTCTGTTGTGCAGTAAGCTCTGATCTCACCGATAGCAGGCTTGTTGTAAACGAGCTTGCCGCCCTTGAAGATCTGGACCATGAGCTCTCTGGTCCTGTAATTCTCCAGTACCTTGGACTTCCATGTGTTGTCAGGATCGAAGATCTCATAAGGCTCACCATTCGGGATCTCCTCGTCTGCGACCATGACGACGTCAGCCAAAGCCTTGCCTGTAGCGTTGTCGTAGAATCTTACGATCTTCTTGCTGCAGGGATTTGTGACCTTGCCGATGGAATCGGAGATCTTCATCTTCGGAATGATCGTGCCGTCTTCTGCTTCTACTGCGGAGATCTTGTAAACGCCGCCGAAAACAGGCTCAGCCTTTGATGTGATGAGTCTCTCGCCTACACCGAAGGAATCGATGCATGCGCCCTGGCTGATGAGGTCTCTGATTAGGTACTCGTCAAGAGCGTTGGATACAGTGATCTTACAATCCGTAAGTCCTGCCTCATCGAGCATCTTACGTGCACTCTGAGTCATGTATGTAAGGTCGCCGGAATCGATCCTGATACCCTTAAGTCTCTTGCCCATGGGCTCAAGGACTTCCTTAGCGCACTTGATCGCATTCGGAATACCGGAACGGAGAACGTCGTATGTATCAACGAGCAGAAGAGCTCCGTCAGGATATGCGAGTGAATATGCCTTGAATGCTTCGAACTCATTGTCGAAAAGCATTACCCAGGAGTGAGCCATCGTACCGGAGAGCGGGATGTCGAACTGCTGTCCGCAGATCGTGCAGGATGTTCCTGCTGCGCCTGCGATATAAGCTGCTCTTGCACCGAGAACAGATGCGTCAAAGCCCTGTGCACGGCGTGCACCGAACTCCATGACAGGTCTGCCTTCAGCAGCTCTTACGATCCTTGCCGTCTTCGTGGCAATAAGAGTCTGGTGGTTGATCGTGCAAAGGAGCGCCGTCTCAAGGAGCTGGGCCTGGATGATAGGTCCTCTTACCTTAACGAGAGGCTCTTTGGGGAATACGACTGTTCCTTCCGGGATAGCCCAGACGTCACATGTGAATTCAAAACCTCTCAAGTAGCTGATGAACTCTTCGTTGAAGTGATAGTTATCCTTGAGGAAAGCTAAGTCATCTTCCGAGAACTTGAGGCTTGAGAGGTAATCAATTACCTGCTCCAGACCTGCCATAACGGCATATCCGCCGTTCTCGGGAATGTTTCTGAAGAACATATCGAAATAAACGATCTTGTCCCTGTTTCCGCTGTTCAGATAACCGTTTGCCATGGTGAGCTCATAGAAGTCTGTGAGCATGCTCATGTTGGTTCTGTCATTCCACATACCGTAATCCATACGATTTACCTCCAAAGACTTATTGTCTTAAATTATGATTTTGCGATCTCTTTGATCGTGGTTGTAAGTCCGGCAATGCCCTGAAGATCTGAAGGGATGATGATCTTTGTAGATGCGCCCTGGCCGACCTTTTCGAGAGCTTCGAGGCCCTTGATGGCGATAAGTCCGTCATCAGCGCCTACGTCCTTGATCATCTGAAGACCCTTGGCCGTAGCTTCCTGTACTGCGATGATAGCCTGAGCCTGACCTTCAGCTTCTCTTATTGCAGCCTGCTTCTTAGCTTCAGCTCTTAAGATGGCTGCTTCCTTTTCACCTTCTGCGACTCTGATAGCAGATTCCTTCTCACCTTCTGCGATGAGGATCTTTTCTCTCTTCTCACGCTCAGCCTTCATCTGCTTCTCCATCGCTGCCTGGATCTCCTTAGGCGGGATGATGTTCTTGAGCTCAACACGGTTGACCTTGATTCCCCAAGGGTCTGTAGCTTCATCAAGGATCTCTCTCATTCTTGTGTTGATGATGTCTCTTGATGTGAGTGTCTGGTCGAGTTCCAGATCACCGATGATGTTACGGAGAGTTGTTGCCGAGAGATTCTCGATAGCAACGATAGGACGCTCGATGCCGTATGTGTAGAGCTTAGGATCTACGATCTGATAGAAAAGGACCGTATCGATCTGCATTGTAACGTTATCCTTTGTGATAACGGCCTGAGGTGCGAAGTCAGCAACCTTTTCCTTCAATGAGATCTTCTTCGCAACACGGTCGATGAAAGGGACTTTCATGTGGAAGCCTGTCTCCCATGTTGTTCTGTATGTGCCCAAACGCTCGATGATGAACGTTGTTGCCTGCGGAACGATCTTGATGTTAGGTATGATAAGTACCAGGATAACGATGATCGCGATTGCTACTCCGATAATAGGTCCTGCTGATGCTGCGATGATAGGTAACATTTTTAATTCCTCCCCTTTTTAAATAACGCGCTCAACTACGAGCTTAACGCCTTCAATTGCTTTTACTGTGATTTTGGTGCCTTCATTGAAATCTTCCTCTGCCTTGGCACTCCAGATCTGTCCGTCGACCTTAACCTGGCCTTTTCCGTTGACCGAATCGAATGGCACGATCACGACACCTTCCCTTCCGATCAATCTGTCCGCATTGGTCTTCTGGACATTCTTCCTGCGAAGTGATTCAAGCTTAGGCTTGATCCAGATCATGCAGAGAATAAAACATACTATGGACACTAACGCCATCACTATGATCTGAGATACTAAAGATGCGCCGCAAAGGTCCATTATCATTGCAACAATGGCGCCGACTGCAAACCAGAGTGTCGCAAGACCCGTGGTCACGATCTCAATGATGAGCATAATGACTGCAATGATGAGCCATATTATCCACCAACTGATCATTTCTCTAATCCTCCCTATTTTAATTAATGCGGGTATTCCGGCCCGCATTTGAATAATTATATCACCTTAGAAATCTTTTATTAATATAAATCGGGCCGATTGTCCGCAGAATGGCGCGCCTTGAAGCAGCACGATCAGATAAACACTTCTTCCAAAGTCAGGCCTTTTGCGGGCAGTGTCTTTCCTGCCTGTGACCTGTCGCCGCCATCGATGATATCCTTTACTTCCGTCGGCTCGATCTTGCCCTGCCCGACATATAAAAGCGTACCTGCGATTATCCTTACCATGTTGTAGAGAAAAGCCTCTCCCGATACTTCGATCTCGATCTGACACGGATCCTCTCCCGAAGCTTCCACCTTGACTCCGAAAAGCCTTCTTACGGTGGTCTTCTGGGATCCGCCCGCAGCACAGAATGCCGCGAAATCATGCTCGCCGGCGAAAAACTCTGCGGCGGCCTTCATTTTCGCGATATCGGGAAGGACAGGGCAATAATATGCCGTCCTGTCCAAAAGCGGACTTCTCGTAGGAGAAGAATAGATCCTGTAGATATATCTCTTGCCCTTGATGTCGAACCTCGCGGAGAAATCATCATTTACATAGAACGACTTCTTGACCGCAACGTCGTCGGGCAAAAGCGCGTTCATAGCCAGAGGGAATTTCTCTTCAGGAATAACAAACGGGACGTCCGCGTGACTTAAGTGGCATTTTGCATGCACACCTGCGTCAGTTCTGGAACACCCCGTAAGTCTGATCTTCGTCTTATATAAATCTTCTAATGCCTTTTCCAAGACATCCTGAACAGCCCTTGCATTTTCCTGCGATTGGAATCCGGCAAAATCCGTGCCGTCAAACTCGGTTATGAAGGCTATTCTGGGCATAGCGGTATATTACTTGCCGTTCTTGCCGTCGTCTACGCAGGACTTGCCCATCATGGCAGCGCCTACGATGCCTGCATCGTTGCCCATCTGTGCAAGCTCGATGCGTGTCTTCGGAACTCCGGGTCCGAAGTAAGGACGGGACATTGTCTTCTCACGCATGGGGATGAGGAGCGGATCGCCTTCATTGCAGACACCGCCGCCTACAACAAGGATCTCAGGCATGAATGCATTGATCGCATTTGCAAGTCCGTCAGCAAGATAATCCGTGTAGCTGTCTACGACCTCTGCTGCAACCTTGTCGCCCTGTCTCATTGCGACGAAAGCGATCTGTGCGTTCCACTCGCCGAAATCCTCCTTTACCTTGTTGAGGAGAGAATCGGGATTTGCCTCGGCAGCTTCCCTTGTCATTCTTGCGAGAGCCGTAGCGGAAGCATACTGCTCAAAGCAGCCCTTTCTGCCGCATCCGCACTGAACGCCGCCTGAGACAAGGACTGTGTGGCCGAACTCTGAACCTGCCTGGTTGAATCCGGAGAAGATCCTGCCGTTGACGATAACGCCTGCGCCGACGCCTGTTCCCAGAGTGATGGTAACGGAATCCTTTGCGCCCTTTGCAGCGCCTGCAACTGCCTCAGCCATTGCTGCGCAGTTAGCGTCATTATCGATATATACAGGGAGATCAACGACTTCCCTGATGAGCTTTCTCATGGGAGCTTTGTTGAACGGAAGGTTGCTTGAGTATACGAGAAGACCTTCTTCGTTGTCAGGTGTTCCGGGAGAACCGATACCGATGCACTCGATATCCTTTACTTCAAGACCTGCATCCTTGATCGCATCAGAGGCGAGCTTGCCCATATCGTGGATGATCTCTTCCATTGATCTCTCTGCCAATGTCTTGATAGACAGCTTGTTAAGGAGCTTGCCTTCGCCGTCTACGATACCGGCTTTGATATTCGTGCCGCCTAAATCGATTCCGCAATAATAACCCATAGATTATTCCAACCTTTCGCTATATTGTTAGCAACTTGCATTCTAACACAGCAAGAAACTTATCTCAAAGACAAATCAATAACGACAACAAGTGCCGCTAAAAGCGTAAATAATATTCCGCAAAGCACATCTTTCAACGTGAGCTTCAGAGGATTCAGTTTTGTCCTTCCCCTGCCGCCTCTGTAGCACCTCGCATCCATCGCAACCGCAAGTTCATCGGCACGTCTGAAGCTCGATACGAACAGAGGGATCAGCACCGTGATGTAGCCTTTGACCTTGTTTATGAACGAACCCGTATCGTAATCCGCACCTCTGGACTGCTGCGCCTTCATGATCTTCTGGGTCTCTGCGGCCAATGTCGGTATGAACCTCAATGCGATGGACATCATCATGGCCATCTCGTGTACCGGCACCTTTATGACCTGCAGGGGCGCGAAAAGCTTCTCCAGCGCATCACTCATCTTAAGCGGTGTCGTCGTCAGGGTAAGAAGGATGCTCGTCGATATGATGAGGAATATAAGCCTTACCGCCATTATAGCGGCGCGGCTGATGCCGTAATCAGTTATCGTGATGATCTTCCAGGTGAAAAGGACATTGCCCTGCTTTATGGTAAAGATGTTTATGAGGAAGATAAATGCCGCAAGAGGCAGTATCGGCTTGACCGTTGACCAGAGTATGCCCGGTCTGATCTTTGCCATCATGAGCTGGACCACGATTATCCCTGCCAGGACTCCGATCGCAGCCGGTTCCTTGATTATAAAGATCGCAACGAGATATACCGCATAGAGGATCGTCTTTACTCTCGGATCCGTATCATGCAGGAATGAGTGCGCGGGATAATATCTGCCGAGGCTTACGTTATCAAGCATTGTGATCACCTGCCTCGCAGACCGCGGAAACAATTACCCTTGCTTCCTTCTCGGGAATAAAACAGTTGCCCTTAAACTCTATGTCAGGATAGATCTCAGCCAGTTCCGTCCTGAGCACTGCCGAGAACCGCGTTATCCTGGGAAGCTGGACTTTAAGCTCGTCAGCTCTCTTTTTGACAAACAGTTCGGCGGGCGTGCCGACAGCCTTGATCTTTCCGTTATCTATAAGACAGATCCTGTCGCAGTTGACTGCTGCCTCATCCATATTGTGGGATACAAGTATTATCGTGGTCCCGCTGTCGCGAAGGCCCTTTATGATCGAGAACATCTCCTGTCTTCCCTTGGGGTCTAAGCCCGATGCGGGTTCATCAAGAACGAGTATGCCCGGTCTCATGACAAGGACACCTGCCATAGCGGCACGTCTCTTCTGTCCGCCCGACAGTTCAAAAGGAGAAGAATTCAGTTCTCTTTCCGTGAGACCGACTTTCCCTGCGGCATCAAGGATAAGCTCCTTCTGTTCTTCCTTAGAGACATTCATCTTCTTAAGACCGTAAGCGATATCCTTATATACAGTCTCCTCGAAAAGCTGGTATTCCGGATACTGGAAAACAAGGCCGACATTCTGTCTGATCTTCATCGTGTCCTTTTTATTCTTACAGGATAAGTCACCGTCTTTGGTGTGGATGATGACATCACCTTCAACCGGTCTTATTATCGCGTTCATGTGTGAGATGAGCGTTGTCTTGCCGCATCCGCTCTCACCTACTATACCAAGCACCTCGCCTCTTCTGATATCAAGGTTGATGTTGTCGATCGCCTTTGTCTCGCTGCCGCCGTAAGTATACGAAAGGTCTTTTACGGACATGATTATGTCCTTATCGTCTAAAGGCTTTTTATCGACCTGAACATTGCCGGGCATTGTAAGGCCGGGCTTTGTGAGCATCTTTACAAGGCTGGCTATGAGAGTCTCGTTGCTCTTTAGATCTTCTTTTGTAAGGGTGCTTCCGGTAAGCTTTGCGATCTCGAATGCGAAATTGAACTTAACCGGCCTCTTAAGACCGTATTTCCACAGGTCATCGGACAGGAATATCTCTTCAGGAGTTCCCTCCAATGCGACCTTGCCTTTATGTACGATGACGATCTTATCGCATCTTAATGCTTCGGTCATGTCATGCGTGATCGTGATGAGTGTAAGGCCCTTCTCGACTCTCATCTTCTCAACGAGTGTCAGGAAATCATCCCTGCTCGAAGGATCGAGCATAGCCGTTGCTTCATCAAGGATCAGGATGTCAGGCTTCATGGCAAGAGCGCCTGCTATCGCAAGCTTCTGCTTCTGGCCGCCGGACAGAGCCATTGTCTCTTTATGTCTGAACTCATAAAGTCCGACGTCTTTGAGCGCCTGGTCGACGCGCTCCCTTAATTCAGGATTGGGAATGCCCAGATTCTCCGGTCCGAAAGCCACGTCTTCTTCGATCATGGTTCCGACTATCTGGTTATCGGGGTTCTGGAAAACGCAGCAGCAGTGCTCCCTTATCTCCCAGAACAGGTCATCATCGGAAGTGTCTTTGCCGAATATAACGACTTTGCCGCTGTCGGGCACTTCCAGAATGTCTATTATCTTTGCAAGTGTAGATTTGCCGGAACCGTTGCTCCCGAGGATCGCTGTATATGAACCTTTGGCGATGGAAACGGAAATGCCGTCAAGAGCAAGCCTTGGCGCTTTTCCCGAAGTCTCATCATCTGCATCGTATGAGAAACTTACGTCTTTTATCTCGATACTGTTCTCGTTTTCCTGCAATTTAATTCTCCATGGAATAGTTATGTAGCAACATTTTAAAGACAACGGGGAAAGATGTAAACCTTTCCCCGTGACTGATTGACAATTTAATTTATCGGTTTTGTTTGTGTAATATTACACGAACTCCAAGATAGCCATCTCAGCGCCGTCACCACGTCTTGCGCCCAAACGGATGATCCTTGTGTAACCACCGTTTCTGCCTGCATACTTAGGTGCGATATCATCAAAGATCTTGTTGACGGGATTGATGATGTTGCCCTCTGCATCGTGGCTCTTGTTAACCCACTTGATCATGGCTTTTCTAGCTGCGAGACGTGAAGGGTTATCAACCTGAACTGTCTTTGTCTTAACTTCACGGTCAACTACTTCGTACTTCTCGCCCTTCTTGGAAGTCTTTGTCTTTAAGACCTTCTTGCCCTTACCGTCGAGCTTTGCAGCGGAAACTGTGATTTCCTTTGTTGTGTAGTTGTCCTGCTCCTTAACTGCAGAAGCTACAAGCTTCTCAACGATAGCGCTGATGTCCTTAGCTCTTGCGACTGTTGTCTCGAGCCTACCGTTTATAATCAATGTTGTGACCTGATTCTTCAGAATTGCAGCACGCTGATCTGAAGCACGGCCGAATTTTCTGTTAGGCATTTATATATCCTCCAATAACCTTAATCTTCTGCTTCTCTCAAGTGCAGACCCATGTCTTCAAGCTTCTCGATGATCTCTTCGAGGGACTTCTTACCAAGGTTTCTTACCTTGATCATCTCGTCCATTGAACGGGCAACAAGATCACCAACTGTGTTGATCTGTGCTCTCTTGAGACAATTGTAAGTACGTACTGAGAAATCCATGTCCTCAATTACACCGGAAAGCTTTGAATCGTGTTCGCCGCTCTCTTCGATGTTCTTGAAGCTCGGAGCTGAATCCGTATCAGCAAGAGCTGTGAAGAACTTGAGGTGCTCGATCAGGCAGTTAGCTGCTGAGGAGAGAGCCTCGTCAACATCAATAGTACCGTCTGTCCAAACCTCGAGTGTAAGGCTGTCATAGTCTGTACGAGCGCCTACACGTGTGTTCTCAACCTTGTAGTTAGCCTTCTTGACAGGTGTGAAGATGGAATCGATCGGGATTACACCGATAACCTGCTTAGCGGGCTTATTCTGCTCTGCTGTGTTGTATCCTCTGCCCTTGCTGAGTGTGAATTCCATGAATACATCGTCGCTGCCGTTTAAGTGAGCGATAACGTGATCGGGATTCATGATCTCTACTTCGGGTCCGTGAACGATATCACCAGCTGTGAGCTCGCCGGTTCTTCCCTTAGCGACGCTGATGCTTACGATGTTGGACTCGTTATGGAGCTTTGCGCGGATACCTTTGATATTAAGGATAACTTCCGTCATATCCTCGATAATACCCGGAACAGTGGAGAACTCATGCTTAATCTTTTCGATCTTGATAGATGTTACTGCCGCGCCGGAAAGTGAAGAAAGGAGTACTCTGCGGAGTGAGTTTCCGAGAGTAGTACCGAATCCACGCTCGAGCGGGGCGATGGTATATTTGCCGTAGGACTTATCCTCGTTGGTCTCAACGCACTTAACGGTCGGCTGGCTGATTTCCATCATGTTTGTTCCTCCTAGATTATTTCAAAATCTTGCGATCCGGATGTTATTACTTAGAATACAACTCGACGATTGCAACTTCGTTTACAGGTACTTCGATCTGATCTCTTGTAGGCATTGCAAGGATCTTGCCGCAGAGCTTATCGTTGTCTGCTTCAACCCATGCAGGTGTTGCTCTAGAACCTGTTACTTCGATGATGTCCTTGAATCTCTGTGAGCTCTTTACGCCCTCTTTGATCTCGATTGCATCGCCAACCTTAACCGCAAAAGAAGGGATATTAACGATCTTGCCGTTAACCTTAACTCCTCTGTGGCTTACGATCTGTCTTGCTTCGTCTCTTGTACGAGCAAAACCCATTCTGAATAAAACGTTGTCAAGTCTTGTCTCAAGAAGGATCATGAGGTTTTCACCGGTTGTACCATACTTGAGCTTCTGAGCCTTCTCATAGTAATTTCTGAAAGGCTTCTCGAGAACGCCGTAAATAAACTTTGCCTTCTGCTTTTCCTTAAGCTGCATACCATACTCGCTGATCTTGCGGGGTCTGGATGCACCATGCTTTTTAGATTCTTTCTTCTCTACTCCCAAGAAAGCAGGCTCAATACCGAGGGCTCTGCACTTCTTAAGGACAGGTGTCATATCTCTAGCCATTGCTATATTCCTCTTTTCTATACTAAGTATTCTGCCGTGAGAAGATTAAACTCTTCTTCTCTTAGGAGGGCGGCATCCGTTGTGCGGAACCGGTGTTACGTCCTTGATCATTGTGACTCTGAGGCCTGCTGTCTCAAGGGCTCTTACTGCGGACTCACGTCCGGATCCGGGTCCCTTAACATAAACATCAACAGTCTTCATGCCATGATCGCAAGCTGCCTTTGCAGCCTTCTCGGAAGCAACCTGAGCTGCATAGCTCGTGCCCTTACGTGAACCCTTGGCGTCCATACCTGCAGAAGCCCAGGAAATCGTATTTCCCTGCTTGTCGGTAATTGTAATGATTGTATTGTTGAATGTAGCATGAATATGAGCCTGACCGTCTACGACGTTCTTACGCTCACTTCTTCTGGGTCTTAAGCTTTTCTTCTGTGCCATTTTGACTCACCTCACCTTACTTCTTCTTACCAGCAACTGTATGCTTAGGTCCCTTACGGGTACGAGCATTAGTCTTTGTGCGCTGGCCTCTTACAGGGAGTCCCAGTCTGTGGCGACGTCCGCGAAGGCAACCGATATCAGAAAGTCTCTTGATGTTAGACTGTACTTCTCTCTTAAGGTCACCCTCAACCTTGTAATTGTTCTCGATCTGGTCACGGATCTTCGCAACCTCATCCTCTGACAAATCCTTGACACGTGTATCGGGATTGATGCCTGTCTTGGCAATAATCTCGTCTGCACTTGTTCTTCCGATTCCGTAAATGTACGTAAGAGCGATTTCAATTCTCTTATCATTCGGTAAATCTACGCCGGCTATACGAGCCATTTAATGTACCTCCGTATTGGATAAAGTGGTATTAATCTCTATTTGACACACGTAAGTCAAGGAACTCCGGGTTAGGGAGCAGCCGCCCTCTCGGTAACGGTGAGTAAATATGATTACTTCTTTTATTTAATAAATACTTGTGCGGGAAGGAGCTTTTATCCCGCGGCCTTCGTTATCACTTCGTGCAGGGCTAATTCCGCACATACGAAAGCCCGTCAAATGTCTTAACCCTGTCTCTGCTTATGCTTAGGGTCGGAACAAATGACCATAACTTTGCCGTTTCTGCGAATGATCTTGCACTTTTCGCACATCGGCTTTACTGACGGTCGTACTTTCATATTAGTACCTCCTGTTGCTGTTATTTTTCCACAACAAATACAGGCGCCTTTTGAGCGCATGCTGAACTATTATAGCAGAATCTATTTGGTTTTCAACTGAAAATTTTAAAGCACCCCGAAAAATTTCAGGGTGCCTGAAAACGGCTGAAATAAGGCTTAAGCCTTGGGCTTCTTCTCGCCTCTCCAGGTGATTCTGCCTCTGGAAAGATCGTATGGCGAGATCTCCATTGTTACTTTGTCGCCCGGAAGAATCTTGATGTAATTCTGTCTAAGCTTTCCTGACAAATGAGCAAGAACAATGTGTCCGCTGTCGAGCTTTACCTTGAACATTGCGTTGGGCAATGCTTCATCAACTACTCCCAGTACTTCAATAACATCTTCCTTCGCCATTAAAAACCCTCCTCATAGTCATAGGTTGTTAAATACGGACCCTCATCCGTTATTAATATCGTATTCTCATAGTGGCTGGCAGGCTTGCCGTCCTGTGTAACTATCGTCCACCTGTCGTCTAAAAGCTCGATCTCACGTGTACCCAATGTTATCATCGGTTCGATGCAGATTGCCATACCCTTTTTGAGTTTATAGCCGTGACCCGGTCTTCCGTAATTGGGAACATCAGGATCCTGGTGCATCGTTGTTCCGATTCCGTGACCTGTAAGTTCTCTTACTACTCCGTAACCGAAGCCTTCGCAATATTCCTGGATAGCATGACCGATATCACCTGTCCTCATGCCGGCCTTGGCATATTCCAATCCGATCCAGAAGGACTTCTCGGTACGCTCTACGAGATCTTTTACTTCGGGTGCGACCTCACCGACCATATAGGTTCTGCAGGCATCTGACTGATAACCGTCAAGGATCGCTCCGACATCGACCGAGATGATATCGCCCTCTTCGAGGATCCTAGTCTTTCTGGGGATTCCGTGAACGACCTCGTCATTAACGGAAGCACAGATCGTTCCGGGGAACGGCGGCTGGCCGTAATTAAGGAACGAAGGAATGGCGTCATAGCTTCTGATGATGTCATAGCAGAGCTTGTCCACATCATGTGTGGAAATGCCGGGCTTGATCTCATCGCGGCAGGCCTTGAAAACATGCTGCAGGATCTTTCCTGCTGCCTTCATCTTTTCGAATTCTTCTTGGGTAAGGATCTCTACCATTTATTTACCTAGTTTCTAATTAAAGTCCCAGTTTCTTAAGTCCTGCTTCGATGGACTCGATGCATGTCTTTGAATCGACATTATTGTTGCCCTCAACGATGATTCCTCTCTCGTTGTAGAAATCGATAAGGGGCTGTGTGTTGACTCTGTATGTCTCAAGTCTCTTGGCAACCGTCTCCGGGTTATCGTCTGATCTCTGGATGACCTTGCCGCCGCATACATCGCAGACGCCCTCTGCCTTTGTGGGCATATACTTAACGTTGAAGCTTGCTCCGCACTTCTCGCAGACACGTCTTGTCGTAACTCTGTCCATGATGATCTCGTCATCACACTTTACATAGACAACTGCGTCGATCTTGGAGCCCTTTGCTGCGAGCATCTTATCAAGTGCCTCAGCCTGAGCGATATTTCTCGGGAAGCCGTCAAGGATATAGCCCTTCTCACAGTCGGGATTATTAAGACGGTCTTCGACCATTCTGATGGTTACATCATCAGGAACCAAAGCTCCCTTGTCGATATAAGACTTGGCTTCGATTCCCAAAGGAGTATTCTCTTTGATGTTGTATCTGAACAGATCGCCTGTGGAGATATGTGCGAGGGAATAATTCTCTCTTAAAACTGTTGCTGATGTTCCCTTTCCGGAACCGGGTGCACCTAAAATGATCAGATTCATAAAACTGCCTCCCTTTTACTTTTTGTTGTAGTTCTTGCTGCGCTTCTTGTCTTTGCCTGCCTGCTTGAGCTTATCTTCTTCAAGCTTGAGAGCGTTGTCGAGAAGAGTCTTCATCTCGATGAATCCGCCTGCTACGAGAACAAGACCGATTCCGGAGAAAGCAATGTTGTGAAGTCCCGGAATGAAGCTCATTGCGAGCGGGATGATGCAGACGAGTATAAGATATGCACAGTCTGCGCTGTTGAGGTTGCTATATACGGACATCATATACATTGATGTCGGTTTGCCAGGCTTGATTCCCTGGATATAACCGCCGTTCTGCTTGATCTGGTTGGAGATATCGTAGGGATTGAACTGCATGAGCGCGAAAACATATGCGAAGAATACCAGGAAGATAATGAAGAACGGAATGAACATTACGCTTGTCGGGAAGTTCCTTGCATTTGCAAACCAGATATTATCTGAGCCGGGAGCGATCATCGTAAGGATCGCAGGAATGAAGAGGACTACCGTCATTGAATAGATAACGGGTGTGATGCCTGCCTGAGCGACCTTAAGCGGGATAACCTGGTTCTGCATTCCGTACTGCTTCATGCCGACGGTTCTCTTGGAGAAGATGATCCTGAGCTTCTTCTCGCCCATGTTGATGAGGAGGGCAAGAACGAGCATTCCGATCGCCAGAAGGATTCCCATGATCATATAAACGAGAGCCCATACGATTCCGAGTTCGATTGCGTTGAAGTAAGGTGTCAGGAGATCGTGGGGAATGTTATGGATGATGCCGGCAATGATGATGATCGTAAGACCGTTGCCCAGACCCTTTGTGTTAAGGAGCTCTACGCACCAGCCGCAGAAAGCGCTGCCGATTGCTACAGAAACGCCGCAGAGTACGATAGCTACCCAGAAATTAAAATTCGGGAAGACCGTATCCTTCATTCCGAGGCAGTAAAGAGCAGCGAAAACGCCTGAAGCGATAAGGGAAGCGATCCTTGTGTATTTTGTGATGAGCTTTGTTCCTTCGCCGCCAGCCTGTGCAAGATCTCTGAGCTTCGGAACTGCGAGTGTAACGATCTGCATGACGATGGATGCTACAAGGAACGGGAAAATGCCGAGGCTGATGATGGAGCCGTTTGTAAGAGCTCCGCATGAGAGGATGTCGATTACGGTGCCTATGCTGCCCCAATCGTCGATCTTTGCTGTAGCTGCAGCATGACTAAGGCCGGGGATCGGGATTATAGTAAGAAGACAAAGGATGGAAACGATCAGGAAGGTAAAGAGTATCTTCTTCTTTATCTCCGGGTTCTTCCAGCTCTCGCGCAATGTATCTTCCATTAATGGGCATTCTCCTTGGTATAAAAATAAAGCGTATGTATTATAGCGCATATCTGCGCTTTTTTCACCGAGTATCTTTTAAATAATATAGGCGAAAAAATCAGCCTCCGACATAGAGTCTTCTGACTCTTTTGCCAACATCACATGTGATCTCGTAATTAATGGTTCCGAGTGCCTCTGCAAGTTCATCGGCAGATCTCGCGCTTCCGAAAACAGTTACCCTGTCTCCGACCTTGGGTCTTACCTCGAGATCAGTCGTGTCCACCATGCACATATCCATGCAGATATTGCCGATGATGGGACACTTCTTTCCGCCTATCACGAGTTCAAATCCGTTGGACAGTCTTCTGGACAGGCCGTCAGCATACCCGATGCCTACCGTTGTGACTTCCGTGGGACGTGAAGCTTCAAAATGTCTGCCGTAGCTTACAGTAGCTCCGACAGGAACTGTCTTTACGTGAATGACCTTGGCATACCAGTTCATGACGGGCTTAAGGTTGATATCCGTTACAGGCTTAGGGCATCCGGGCGGCATAAGGCCGTATAAGATGATACCTGCTCTTACGAGATCCAGATGCATTTCAGGGAACCTTAAGATGCCTGCGCTGTTGCAGATGTGTCTCTTGGTAAACCTGATGCCTCTCTTTCCGAGTTCATCTATCTGATCCATGAACAGCCTGAACTGCTTTCTTGTATAATCATCGTCATCTGTATCAGCCACGGCAAAATGCGAGAAGACGCCATAAGGCTCTATTCCGGGCAGAGTGCATGATCTGACGATCTCCTCTGTCTCGGAGCCGTCCGTCTTAAAGCCTATCCTTCCCATTCCGGTGTCGAGCTTTATGTGGATCCTGCATGTCTTGCCCTGCGCCAGAGCCTCATCCGACAAAGCCTTTGCGATCTCATATGAATATACCGACTGCTCAACGTCGTACTTTACCGCATCCTTGAATCTGACGGGATCGGTAAATCCTAAAGTCATCATGGGAACATCTATTCCGTGCTTTCTGAGCTCCACGGCCTCGTCGATCGTGGCAAGACAGAGTCCTGCAGCACCCGAATCGATAAGGGTCTTTGCGATCTCTAGCGCGCCGTGTCCGTATGCATCGGCCTTAACGACAGCAAGGATCCCCGCGCCGTCAGTAGTCGCCTTCCTGATCTCCTCGAAGTTATGCTTCAGGGCATCAAGGTCGATCTCAACGCATGAACGGTCGTAATTACTGCTAAAGCCTAAGGTGTTATCACTCATCTTCATGTCCCCATCCGGCATCCATATAAGCGCCGGGCAAATATACTATAAGATCTGACGGAAGCATTGCCCTGGTTCCGGCCTCATTTGCTGCCGCCTCACCCGCTTTGGAGTGGATATAAACGGCAGAGCACGCTGCCTTGTAAGGTTCCATTCCCTGCGCAAGGAATCCTGTAATGAGTCCTGCAAGGACATCACCCGAACCGCCCTTGGCAAGTCCGCTGTTGGGAGCGTCGTTGACATAGAGCTTTCTGTCAGGTGTGGCTATAAGTGTCTTTGCGTTCTTAAGAACGACCACGCAGTTGTTGTCTTTTGCAAATTCCGCAGCGAGCTCATCGGCCTTTTCGATGACTTCGGAATTTGAGAGCCTTAAGAGCCTTGCAAATTCTCCTATGTGAGGAGTTATGACCGCAGGCACCTTTCTGGTCTTAAGTCCTTCAGCAAGCCTTGCCCATACATCGGGTCTGCCTGTAAGCGCGCCGGCATCAAGCACCAGGCCTGCCGCA
This sequence comes from Oscillospiraceae bacterium, assembly GCA_902764825.1. GTDB lineage: Bacteria > Bacillota > Clostridia > Saccharofermentanales > Saccharofermentanaceae > Saccharofermentans. The sequence continues at coordinate 41,427 of CACWXL010000012.1, read as the reverse complement.
TACTCGATAAAACGGAAAGTCAGAGCTTCCATGTCCTTATGATCTTCAGGGATCCCTGATCCGATCAGGACAGCAGATGAATTCCTGCAGAGCTCTTTTGCCTTTCTTAAGAGATCTGCTGTCTCGGAAGGCCTTAAAGACAGGAGCGCGCAGGGTTCATTGACCCTTACGGCATCAAGTGTCTTATCTTCAGAGAATACCCTGACAAGACCCGCGCCTGTTCTCAAAGCCGCACCGGCAGCCATTACGGCAGCGCCCGACATATATTCCGAACCTGCGCAGATAAGCGCGGTCCCGAAAGTGTTCTTATGTCCGTCATCAGGTCTTTGGAGTTCAAATCCCGATATCAGTTCTTTGTTAAGGTAAACAGTATCAGCCATTTTTCTCCAGGTCTCTGTTGGGCTCCAAGTCTTCGTTGCGGATGCTCCTGATCGTACTGATGTCGAACGGAGTCTCCTGATATACGTAATAGTTGAGCCAGTTTGTATACATTAATGTCGCAGAAGACCTCCATCTGAGAAGGGGGCCCTTGGAAGGATCGTCATCGATGTAGTAATTCTTCGGAATATCAACATCGTTAAGACCTGCTGCCATGTCTCTTCTGTACTCCCTGTCCAGTGTGTCCCTGTCGTACTCAGAGTGTCCTGTGATGAAGAACTGTCTTCCGTGAAGGTCAGATATCGCATAGATACCGCATTCCTCGGATTCGGAAAGGATCCTTAAGTCAGATCTCTTCTCGACGTCTTCGCGCCTTACTTCCGTATAACGTGAATGGGGCACATAGAAGATGTCGTCAAAGCCCCTGAAGAGCTTTACGGGTCTTGACCATGTCATCGAGTGCTCGAAAACGCCGAACACCTTTTTGTCCAGAACGATCTTGGGAATGCCGTAATGGTAATAAAGGCCTGCGAAAGCGCCCCAGCACAGATGGAGCGTCGAATAGACGTGTGTCTTGCTCCACTCCATTATATTGACCAGTTCGGGCCAGTAATCGACATCTTCAAACGGGAGCTTCTCAATGGGAGCGCCTGTTATGATCATGCCGTCGAAGTATTCCTCCTTTATCTCGGAGAAAGTCTTGTAGAACTTTACGAGATGCTCAGCCGGGGTGTGCTTCGAATGATGTGTCTCTGTAAATATAAGCTCGACATCGACCTGGATCGGTGAATTGGACAGAGCTCTGAGGAGCTGTGTCTCCGTCGTGGATTTGTCGGGCATGAGATTGAGGATAAGGATCCTGATAGGTCTTATATCCTGGGACAGGGCCCTGTTCTCCTCCATAACGAATATTCTTTCCTGTTCAAGGATGTGCCTTGCCGGAAGATTGTCTGCTATTCTGATAGGCATTTTCAGCCTCCTTATCTATTTCGAAAACTATGATCCGATGAATTCGTTCAGTATGGATTCAGCCGGAACCTGATCGGGACTGATGACCGGGATCTTTCCCAGATGTCCCATGAGTTTATTTGCCTTTACAAGTGCTGACGAGAGGTCTGCAAAAGGTTTGCCTGAAGGAGACTTCTCCATGAATACGGAAGGTTCGATGGAGCCCTTAAGAGCCTGGTCCAACGCTTCGCTGATATCTCCCATTGCCATGGGTGCGACTATCAGGCTCTCATAAGCCAGGAACGAATTAACGTGATAGTCGGCACTTGTAAGATATTCTTCGTAATATTTTTCTTCGGACTTCTGGATCATCGGCCAGTAATCGATCGTTGCCAGAGCATGCGCGCTTCTGTGACGGTAGTCCCTGATTATCCTTCTTAAGAGTCTTATCTCGTTGCTGTCCATCAGCTTTGAATCGCAGTAGACATTGCCGTAGGGCATGATGAATACCTTGGAGCACTTATCGGAAGGGCATTCTCCCGAGATCCTCGGAGATAAACCGTGAAGTCCCTCAACTACGAGAACGCCGTCATCACCAAGGCAGATCGCATCCGAAGGATCGCCCTCCATCTGCTTTCTTACGTTGAAATCAAAGAACGGCGGAATGACCGTCTGTCCGTCAAGGAGAGCCTTTATATCCCTCTGGATCCTCTCAACATCCAATGCATCGATCGTCTCAAAGTCAGGTCTGCCGTCTTTGTCGCACTTTACTTCCTTGATGTTGTAGTAATCGTCAAGGGATAAGTGAACGGCCTTTCTGCCTCTGCTGTTGATCATCTTGGAAAGCCTTAATGTGAAGGTGGTCTTACCTGATGAAGTCGGACCCGAGACGAATATCGCTCTCTTGTTCGTGTCTGAACAGATCTCGTCACAGATGGAATCTATTCTTCCGACAAAGCTCTTCTCGGATTCGGCGATGAAGCGCGGAAGCCTGACGGCACCGAGGGATTCCTCGAGCTCTTCAACTGTTATGTCTATTCTGTCTCTAAGCTCTGCCATATAGCCTCCTTAAAGTTCCTTATTTTCTCTGAGGGAAAAACCTCTTGATGATGAGCATATTTACGACCCAGTCCCATGCCAGCTGCACAAACTTCACAGCCAGGAAGATAAGGCTCGGGATAACGATGAATGCCAAAGTGAAGAGCAATACCGTTCCTACAACGTGGACGCCGCCGGCGAGAACGCCTACGACAGTCGAGAAAGAGCCGACCGTTGCCGCAAATTTCTCAGTATATTTCTCAAGCGTTAAGTTGAGATAACCGATCAGGTAATCCTGAAGATCGTCAACTCTTACGCTGAGTCTGGGAAGGAGCAGGCTGACGGTATAGCTGATGATCAGGTATGCCTTGAAGATCTTTACAAGTAAAATCATTATCTTGCCCCACCAGGGCATTCGGTAATATCTGAAGCAGATCAAAGGATTTGCAAGGAATAGAAGTACAAAAACGGCAATATGGATAGGTCCGATGATGCCGAATCCCAAAAGACCTCTCTCGAGTATGTATATGTAAAGGATTATCGCATCGACAAAAAGGCCATACAGGATAAACAAACCGAAATGCTTACGGTTCTCATAATCCGTATCGCTCCATAATCTACCAAGTAGCAATCCTTCCAGATAATCCAAATCAAAGACTCCTTAGTTCTTTACATTCCCGAACTCGAGATCCGGACATACTAATGAATTTTATCACATCTGAGCAAAACCGACTATATAAATAATAAAAAGCAGGCCCCACGCCTGCTGCCAAACTCTAAATACACCATTTTTGCTTTATCTTAATAAGAAGCTGCATCCCGTCGTCTGCTCGATCAGGGTCTTAAGATTTTTCCATTTCTTTGGGAAATGCTGTTCTGCTCCTGACACTAACCTGGTCTTGTCATCGAACTCGACCTTTATGCTCCACTCACCCGGCACCACGGTCTTATCGCCGAATTCTTCGGTCATGCCCATCTCATAGCCCTTCATCCACTCAAGCATTCCTGATTCCGGGAGTTTCTCTTTGATAAGAGCCATCTTATCGTCGCTGATTGATCTGGTGAAATTATTATTCCACATATAATTGTCACGCCAGGAGATCACTTTGCGACCAAAATCATACTTCACCGCATAACCCTCGTTTGCAAAGGTCCTTATCTCGACCTCTAAAACCGTTATGGATCCGTATGCTTTTTTGTAGTCCATTATTGCTCCTTACTCAACCGATATTCCGAAAATGCTTCCGGATGTTGTTCCTACGACAAGCATACCTTCGTAAACGATAGGAGAAGCTTCAATACAGACGCCTGAAGAGGTCTGATCCTGTTTGCCCAGATTCCTCTTGGTCTGTATATATGTAATTCTCTTTCCGTCTTCTGCGTTGATCATGTGGATCTGTCCGATCGAGTCGCAGATGATGATGTATGCGTGCCCCTCCTGATCGTAGAAATCAACAGGTGAGCTGTACGAATAGATGTTCATATTATATTCCCAAACCTTGATACCCAAATCCTTGTCATATGCAACAAGTTTATTGCCGCTTGCAAGGCCACTTGTCATACTAAAAGAGAATATTACGAGATTTGAGATCTTTCCCTTGCCCATAATGGGGTTGCCGAAGCATCCGCCGCTCTGGTCGTTATCGGAAGATTCGCCGTTGAACGTATAGCAGGGTTCAGAGTTCTGCCAGCCGCCATCTTTCGTGTCAATGCTGCCGGTAAGGCCGTTGACCTTGTAGATATAAGCTGCGCCGGTCTGCTCGCCTAATCCGCTCTGGTTATCTACTTCGGTTCCGATGTAGACATAAGGAATGCCGTTCTCCTCATTGACTATCGGAGTAACGTCTGAATCATCGCCTACGACCCTTGTCCAGACCATCTTAAAGGTGTTGAGGTCAAGACAGCAGAGGTTCTGCGTGTTGTCCATGAAATAACCGTAATTGCCATATACGGCGATGGAACTCTCTACGCCCATACGTGAACTTACGTTGTCATTGAACATGTACTTGTAACCCGTTACTACAGGACTCATGGAGAGGGTGCCTGCGGCAGCGTTGTAATTCGTATTAAGGTCGAACGTGTAGATGTAACCGTTCTCGCAAGGCCAGATAAGAGTATCCGTAGCGCCGTCGATCAGAGGTGACGAATCGAATGCATTCCAGTTGGATCTGTACGCACCGTCATCAGAGCCGTCATACATAAAGAGCAGTGATCCGTCGAGGAGCGAATATGCGTAAAGGCCGAAATTCGTTCCGCCGTTGTTGTCCGTCTGGCCTACATAGATGATGGGATAGCCTCTCGGATCGAGAGCGGGAGTTCCCTTGATGGATGCACCGACATTGATAGGTTCTCTTGTCTTCTCACCGTTCAGTATGTTGAAGAAGTAGATCTTGCCGTCCAGGGCTGCGATTATTACTTCTCTTAAGATCTGCTGGTTCTTGGCAAAATCAGTGAGATTCATATGCGCACGGGTCTCCAGAGGCCACTCGGCAACCAGGGGCTGGCCTGTCCACCTTACGCCTGACCATTCGAAGTTCTGGGTCGAAGCAAGCTTTTTGCCTATGCCGGTGAATTCCCATTTCTGTGTCAGCGCGCCTCTGTATATGTTCGTATAACCGAAGGATGCGCAGTTTCTGAAGTTATTGCCTCTGTAGGTAAATATGCCGGGGATGGATCCGTAGAATACCGGATCAGTCATATAGATAGGCTTCTCTCTTACGTAATCGCCTTCAACGAACTGCCTGTTCTTCATTACGGTCTGGTTGATGCCTCTTGCAGCAGGATTTGCTTTGCTGTCTACCGCAAGCTCGGCATTGATCCTTACAGCAGCAAGACCCGGATAAAGGATAGGGTTCTGGTAAGGTTCGATAGGAGGAATCGGTGTGGGGGTCGGAGATGCGATCGAAATGTAACCGGACTGGTCAGTGGTATCGATATTGGCCAGAGTCTCTTTGGTCGTGATCTTCTTAAAATAAACAGCCGCAAGAACGCCCGTAAGACAGACGAACAGAAGCGTGATCACGACAACAAGTGTCATGGTGCCTTCGTTAGGGTCTCTTGACGGTCTGTAATAACTATTATCAGGCTCGATGTATTGGTCACCGCGCTTCATAATACCCCTCGCAATGTTCCTTTCTCAAAAGTTAACGCTTATTGTAACACGGCTGTAATTTAATCTCAAACTTTGAGTGTCAAACAACCCCTGAACGCTTAATAAAATAAGGATTTTTTGATATAAATCTACAGGCTGTTTGCAAATTCCGCTATCTTATCAAGGCGGTGTCTCATGCCTGATTTTCCAATCGGAGGGTCCATCATGGCACCAAGCTCGGCAAGCGATGCACCGGGGTTCTCCATGTGGGCTTTTGCGGCTTCACGAAGTTCGGGAGCGAGCTTGCTTGCAAGTCCCGATGCCATGACTTTGGCAATAAGTTCGTTCCTTGCGGCCGCAGCCTCAGCCTGTCTTTTGGTGTTGCCCTCGTCACAGTTAACGGTCCTCGTGACCTTGCTGTTTACGTCCTTTTGGGCACGGACGTTCTCAAATTCCATCATTGCCGAGGGGCTTCCGATATAGCTTAAGAAATCGGAGACGTCATCTCCGTTTTTAAAATAAAGTGAATAAGAATCTTTTCTCTGGGCCCTGACATGCTTTATGGACAGGACGTCCAGGGCTGCCGATATGAGTGTCGCATTCTCCGCTTCCTTTACCACGAATTCTATCCTGTAGCCGTTGGAAGGATCGGAACAGTATCCGCATCCCCAGAAAGCGCCTCTCAGGAATCTTCTGGCATCCTCAACGGTCAGGCTGCCGCATGCAAAACCTGACAGGAGTTCTTCGCAGCGCTCCCAGAGATTGGACGAATATATATCTTTTAAAATAATCTTACCTTTTGAATATGTGCATTCTATGTTCTCAGCCTCGAAAAGCTTTACCGTCAGTTCAGCAAGCCTTTCAGGGATCCTGATGACCTTTGCTGACCCCTTTACGCTGCTCTGGCTTAAGAACAGGCCGCAGAGTGCCGTCTGCCTCTGGACGGGTTTTTTAACGGCATTTGTCGCCGTCTCGAGCTTAACTTTGACAGAAAAGCTGTCGTCCATTTAGTCCTCTTCCGCCTTCTTTGTATATCTGTGGGGCTCTTTATCGATATCCCTGTGGGAGATTATGCACTTGATGCCTCTTTCGCCCAGCATTTTCGAGATCGTCTCTGCACAGTAAACGGATCTGTGCCTGCCGCCCGTACAGCCGACTCCGATGTGAACGCTTCCCTTGCCTTCTTTCTCATAGTATGGGATCACGAATCTTAAGAGTTCGGACGTCATATAATTGAATTCTGCTGTCTCGCTGAAGCCTTCAAGATATGTGGCGATCGCTTCATCCTTACCCGTGAGATTCCTCATCTGGGGGAAATAGAACGGGTTCGGCAGAAATCTTACGTCGAATACGTAATCGCAGTCTACGGGAAGGCCGTACTTGAATCCGAACGATTCGACCACGACAAGGATGCTCTGGCTGTCTGCGCTCTTTATGATCTCTCCGATCGCGTTGCAGAGCTCGGTATCTGTCATGAAAGAGGTATCAACTACGACTGTAGCGATCTCTCTTATGTTCTCGAGCATCTTCCTTTCTTCCGCGAGAGCCTCTGTAAGAGAACCCTTCTTTGTGGCAAGAGGGTGCTTTCTTCTTGTCTGCTGGTATCTGCTGATGAGCACCTGGTCAGATGCCTCAAGGAAAATGACCTTATATGGGCATCCCACTTCCTCATCGATAAGAGCAAGCGCCTCATCAAAACCGTCAAGGTATTCCTGGGATCTTATGTCGACAACAAATGCAAGTTTTGGAGTCGAGAAGCCCTCGCCGTTCCTGCCTCTGAAGAAGCTCTTTACAAGGTCCGGCAAAACATAGGGCGGTACATTATCCATGCAGAAATATCCGCAATCTTCCAAATACCTGACCGCGGCACTTTTTCCCGCACCGCTCATTCCCGTCAGAAATAACAGTTCCATCTTTAGCCTCCGAAGTTACCTACCAGTCTCACTTCTTTCTCAAGTCTGACACCTGAATTCTCGAATACTTTTTCCACCACGTAATCTATAAGTCTCATGACATCGGAAGCCCTGGCAGTGCCTCCGTTATTAACAACAAAACCCGCATGCTTTGGGGACACCTGAGCGCCTGAATCGTCTAAGGCGAATCCCTTAAGTCCGGCATCCTCAATGAGCTTTGCGGCAAAATATCCTTCCGGACGTTTAAAAGTGGAACCTGCAGAAGGCACATCGAGAGGCTGGCTTGCGGTCCTTCTCCTGCGGAGATCTTCGACCAGCGCCGTTATCTCATCTTTGTTTCCCTTTGAAAGGACAGCCTCAAATTCCAGGATCACCGCTGTCTTCCCTTCTCCGGCAAGTTTCTCGAAAAGGCTCGTCCTGTAACCGAAATCACATTCGGCGCCATTTATACTTCTTATGTTCTCTCCATTCCAATATGTGACCTTTGTCACGAAATCCTTGGTCTCGCCGCCATAAGCTCCGGCATTCATGAATACCGCGCCGCCGCACGAACCGGGAATCCCGCATGCGAACTCGGCGCCCGTAAGCGAGAGCTCGGCACAGTAACTGCCGAATCTTGCATAAGGAAGACCGGCACCACAAGTGATCTTTACCCTGCCATCATCTGTTTCTTCGGAAGATAGTCCGCTCATGTTCTTTGCGATCCTTATAACAAGACCGTCAAAGCCTTCATCAGATATCAGGCAGTTGGAACCGTTGCCGAGAATGAATACTTCGATCCCTTTATCCTCAGCCCACTTGAAGAGTGCAGCGACCTCATCACCTGTCGAAGGCTCTGCAAAATACCTGGCAGGCCCGCCGCATCTGAAAGTTGAATATCCCGCAAGCGGGACGTTTTCCGAAATATTAAGCTCAGCCATCAAGAGACTTTCCCGGGAATACTCTGGATACGAGATCCTGAGCGGCATTGTAGCCCATCTTCTTGACTCTGTAGTTGATCGCTGCAGCCTCAACGATGATCGCGAGGTTACGTCCGGGTCCTACGGGAATCGTAACTGAAGGGACCTGGATACCGAGAATATCGGTTGTCTCTTCGGTAAGACCCAGTCTGTCATATGTCTTCTTCTCATCCCAGAGTTCCAGGTTGATTACGAAGTCGATGTTCTCCTGCTGCTTAACGGCGGATACACCGTAGAGTTCCTTAACGTCCAGGATACCGATACCGCGGATCTCGATAAGGTGCTTGATAACGTCCGGAGCCCTGCCCAGGAGCGTTGTCTCCGACACTTTGCGGATCTCGATCTGATCGTCTGCGATAAGTCTGTGACCTCTCTTTACGATCTCAAGCGCAGTCTCTGATTTACCTACACCGGATTCACCCAGGATGAGGATACCTTCACCGTTTACCTCGACAAGAACGCCGTGCATCGATACACGGGGAGCAAGCTCCATCTTGAGGTACTTAACGAGCTCTGACGAGAAGTCAGATGTAGCCTGTGATGTCCTTAATACGGGAGTCTGATACTTTCTTGCAGCATCTAAGATCTCCTTATGGACCTTGTGGTCACGGGTTACGATAAGTGCAGGGATATTCTTTTCGAACAGGGCAGATACAGACTTGGCCCTCTCTTCGGGAGAGAGGTTGTCCAGGTATGCATGCTCCATGTTGCCGATCATCTGGATTCGGTCAGGACCGAAATGATCGTAATATCCGGCGAGCTGCAAGCCGGGTCTTGTGACGTCGGCTACGCAGATCCTCCTGGATTCGATATCTCCTGAATCGTAAACGACCTCAAGGTTATAGGCTTTTACGATCTCTGATAAAAAGACGCTCGAAAAAGGCATTTCTCTATTACCTCCGGTTATATCCCCTGTGAGATCAGAATGTGATCTCTACGCTGTGTGTCTTGCCGTCGGTCAGGACAGGGAGCAATGTTCCCTCTACTGCCGTGCCGTCCAATGTGACCTTGATGCCGTCCTGTGCACGGATAAATCCTTCAGGCTTAGTGATATGAATATCATAAGTCGTTCCGCAGGAAGAGACCTTAACGTCGAGTCTTCTGTCGGTCTGTCTTAAGATCGGCTCTACTCTTAAGCCTTCGCTCGTAAATTCAACGCCGAAGCACTGGAAGAGTGAGAGCAGGAGCCATGTGGACGTACCGGAAAGTGTAGGTCCGATATTCTCGCCCGTCTGGCTGTTGTTGTACTGTGTGCACCATCTGGGGTTGCCGCATGTAACGAAAGGTGACTTCATCGTGTTGAACGGCAGGATCTTGTCGATGATCCAGTAAGCCGTATCGGCAAGTCTTGAAGCAAGAGCCTCGTCCTTAACCGTCTTTGCGGCACCGAGCATAGCAGAGCATGCCATCATGTTGGCGTGCTTGAATACGCCGCCGTTCTCACGGTCTCCCGGATAGTAGAGCGCTACGTCGATCTTCGGAGCGATCCTCGGATAATCAACCGTGGAGCAGAGTCTGAAGCCGTAAGGTGTCTTCAGATACTTATCGAGTGAATCGAGCATCGTGCTGATCTCTTCTTCCGAAGCAACGCCTGCAAGGAGTGACCAGGAGAAGCTGTTGAGGAAGTATGTGCCGGGGTGGCCCTCTTCAACTGCAAGTCCGTCGCCCTTTGCACCGAGATAGGAGATGTCTGTCCTGTCTTTTCTGTTAAAGAGCACTCTGCAGTAGAAGTCGTCCTTCCAGCAGTATTCTCTGAGGTTTGCTGCGAGCTTGTCGGAAAGCTGCTTCATATCGTCAGCAGCGGGATCGCCGATCTTCCTGAACATTGTCTCTGCAGCGTCTAATGCAACCTTAAGAAGGAATCCGTTCATTACGGATTCGGAGAACTCGGAATCGTAAGGAACCTCGCCGTAAGCCTTGCCGGCCTTTGCGATCTGCTCTTTATATTCAGCTACCTTATCCTTACCGGAGATACAGTCAGGATCGACTCTTAAGCAGTCATTCCAGTCTGCACGGTCGATAAGCGGAATGCCGTGCTTGCCCAAAGAGACTCTGCCGCTGTACAAGAGGATTGCCTTGATCGTATCCTTGAGCTTTCTCTTAACGCCTGCGTCAGTCTTCTTCTCCTTTGTGCCTGCCATTACGAACTCCTCTTCGAGGAATGCATAATCATCTGTAAGGCCAAGGTATCTGTCTAATGCCTGTAAGAGCCAGAGGCCGTCATCAGACCACCAGCCGGGTTCTTTTCCGATCCAGTAGAAGTTGTGGTTTGTGTATCCGTCTTCGTAAACGTTTTCGATCCATCCTGCGAGCATCTTCTTTACGAATTCCGTATTGCCCATGCCTGCGAAATAGTACATGGAAGCGAAGATGTCCTGGATCTCTCTGAAGCCGATCTCACGGTAGCCCTTCTGTGTCCAGTCAAGAGATCTGGATACGAATGTCTGGTAGAAGACCTGGAAAGGAAGGTTGTTGTTTACATAAGCTTCGAAGTCCTGATCCTCGTGCTCGATCTTCATGTAGCCGGCATACTTGCCCGTGAAGTCGATTACATCCTGAAGGTCCTTTGCGAGGTTGTCGGGATCCTTGATGTACTTGGCGACTGCCTCTGCTTCTTCGGCAGGTGTCTTATCAACTACATAGTTCTCATTTACGCAGTCAGAAGAAAGGCATGTGATGCTGTCAACGCGGACAGCGCCGTTTGCCTTTACCGTGAAAGGTGTGGATGTGGCAAAGAATCCGGGTCCCTTTCTTGAAGGTCTGGATGCCAGAGGGAAGATAAACTCAGGATTTGAAAGGCTGCCGGAGCCTACGAAATCAGCATATCTTACGCTGTACTGGTCAGGGAAGAAATCACCGTCGTCAGTGTGTACGACTGTCTCGTTGAATCTGATATCGCCCTTTGTCCACTTGGGGTTCGGATCTGCAGATACCGCACGGATCTCGTTATTCTCATCGAAGAATACCTGTGACTCGCCTACAACTGTCGTGAAGATTACGTCCTCGGAAAGAGCGTGTGTCTGTTTTGTTCCGAACATGCCGGTGCAGACTACTCTTAAGTCCTTGTCCTCGGATGTTGTGTTCTCGATATCGATGAGCTGTGCTTCACAAGCTACCGGAAGACCCTTTCTCTGGGGAACGATGAAGATGGTTCTCTTGATCTTGAGACCACACTCGAGTTCATAGCTGATGATGGTCCTGTTCTGTGAGTGGGTTGTACGGACCGTCTTAAGGCCTTCAGCGATCGCGTCACCTGACCAGAAGATCTTCTTGCCGTTCTCGACAAGGTAGAACTGTCTGTTTGCAGGGAAACCGTTCTCTTCAGGGAGATAATCCCATCTGGTTGCAAGTACCTGTGTGTCGGCGTGTGATCTGAAAGAACCGCCGCCTAAGCTGTCTACTGTGCTCTTCGGAGTCGACTGCAGAGGGAAGTCGAAGTCGATACGGTTGCCGATGAGCATATTCGTATAGTAGTGAGGTCCGGGTGAAGGTGTGGAAGGATCGAATGTGAGCTCGCCGTTTGTAGCAAGCTTTCCGCCCCATGTATCAGTGCTCCTGATGAGCTCTGCGCATCTGTTAAGAACAGTCTCGCCAAGCTTTGCCTCAGCAAGATTTCCATCCTTCTCGGTGAATGCCCTGAAGTCGTTCTCGTTTCTTACGATAAGGATGCTGTATCCTTCGTTGATCAAGCTTGTGAACTGCTCGAAAATAACATCATCAGAAGCTAATATATTAACTGCCATGCTGTCGAACTTAAGACCGGAAACTCCGATAACGACAGGGCTTTTGCCAAAACGAACGTACTGGGCCGAGACGCCTCCTGCCACGATCGTATCACCGAACTTATCCAAAAGAAGTTCTTTTGCGGGAAGTCTTTCTCCTCTTGCCTTTTCGCCAATGTAACCCATGAGGATCCTCCGTGAGAAATATAATGTTTTTTGTTTCTATTTTCAGCAAGGAACCCCACGGTCAGATAACCACGGGGTCTTGCTTAAACTGTCAATAAATTACCGACTTGATTATCGATATTAGCCAAGCACTACCTCGACCTTATGTGTCTTGCCGTCGCCTGCAACAGGAACGATGCATCCTTCGACTGCGGCACCGTCGACTGTAAGTGACTTAACGCCCTTGTTAACGTGATCAGGATTCTTGATCGTGATCTCGTATGTGTCGCCTCTGAACTGACGTGTAGCGGTAAATCCGTCCCATGCAGCAGGGATCGAAGGATCTACTCTTAAGCCGTCGAACTCAGGCTTAACGCCGAGGATGTACTGTGAGATGGCTACCATGTTCCAAGCTGCAGTACCCGTGAGCCAGGAGTTCTTGCCCTGACCGAAGTTCTTGGCATCCTTACCGCCGATCATCTGACCGTAAACATAAGGTTCTGTCTTATGGATGTCGGATGTCTCTTCTGTGAAAGCAGGAGCGATCTTTGAATAGTACTCGAAGGCCTTGTCGCCTCTGCCTGCATAAGCCTCAGCGCAGATGATCCATGCGTTGTTATGTGTGAAGATACCTGCATTCTCCTTGTATCCGCCCGGATATGTGGAGATCTCACCGTACTGGATGTAGTACTTTGTGTATGCGGGGTTGTTGAGAACAAGACCGAACTCGCAGCGAAGCCCTGGGGTTCGATGAAGATCTTACCCTCTTCGCATTCCTTGGAGCCCATCTTTTCGCCGTTTGCGTCATAAGCTCTGATGAACCAGTCGCCGTCGAATGCGGATTCCATTGTATTCTTCTTCATCTTGTCGATCTCAGCCTGTGCCTTCGCAGCCTCATCAGCCTTGCCCAAGTGCTCCAAGATACCGACATAAGCAGGACCTGTGTATGTGAAGAGCGCTGCAACGAAAGCGGACTCTGCGACCTTGGAATAGCCGCCCTCTGCCTTGAACTTGGGGTTGGTGTATGTCTGGAAAGACTCACCGGGTGTGTCAGAGAAGCATGAGAGGTTGATACAGTCATTCCAGTCTGCACGCATTGCGAGAGGGAGTCCGTGAGGTCCTAAGTTGTTAACGATGTGATAGAAGGAAACGTCGAGGTGCTCGAGCATTGTGTGCTTGCCTTCCGGATCGTCATCGAAAGGAACGTTTGCGTCGAGGATGCCCCAGTCGCCTGTCTCCTTGATATAAGCTGCTACGGAAAGGATCATCCAGAGCGGGTCATCGGAGAAGTCGCCGCCGATATCCGCATTACCCTTCTTTGTGAGAGGCTGGTACTGGTGATAGCATCCGCCGTCAGAAAGCTGTGTCGAAGCGATGTCGATGAGTCTTTCTCTTGCACGCTCGGGGATCTGGTGAACAAATCCGAGGATATCCTGATTGGAATCTCTGAAGCCCATGCCTCTGCCGATTCCGGATTCGAAGTAGGAAGCAGAACGTGAAAGGTTGAATGTAACCATGCACTGATACTGGTTCCAGATATTGACCATGCGGTTGACCTTGTCATCAGGTGTGTCAACCTTGAAGATCGAGAGGAGCTTGTCCCATGTTGTGCGGAGTTCTTCAAGACCTGCTGCAACCTTCTCAGGTGTGTTGTACTTGTCGATCATGGCATAAGCCTTCTCCTTGTTGAGGACCCATGTCTCTCTTGTAAGGAGGTTGGCGGGCTTTTCTGCCGCGAACTTCTTGTCCTGCGGGTTCTCGGCATAGCCCAGGATGTAGATCAATATCTTGGATTCGCCGGGTGCCAAAGTAACCTTCTTGTAGTGGGAAGCTACAGGTGACCAGCCGTCTGCGAAAGAGTTGGAAGGCTTGTCTGCCTTAACTGTCTCCGGGTTGTCCCAGCCGTTATAGATGCTTCCGAGGAATGAGTCACGGTCTGTATCGTAGCCGTCGATCTCATCGTTTACTGTATAGAATGCGTAGTGATTACGTCTGTCTCTGTATTCTGTTACGTGATAGATGGTGGAACCTTCGATCTCAACACGTCCTGTGGAGAAGTTTCTCTGGAAGTTTGTGCAGTCATCCTGTGCGTCCCAGAGGCACCACTCTGCGATTGAGAAAATGGAGAAGCTCTTAGCCTCTGTGCCTTCATTTGTAAGTACTACCTGCTGAACTTCGCCGTCGTAGTTCTGGGGAACGAAGAATGTAACTTCAGCCTTGAGGCCGTTCTTCTTACCCTTGATGATGGTGTAGCCCATACCGTGGCGGCACTCATACTCATCGAGTTCGGTCTTTACCGGAGACCAGCCGGGATTCCAGATCGTGCCGTTGTCATTGATGTAGAAATAACGGCCGCCCATATCCAAAGGCACGTTGTTGTAACGGTAACGTGTGATTCTTCTGAGTCTCGCATCCATGTAGAAGCTGTAGCCGCCTGCAGTGTTGGAGATCAGTGAGAAAAATCCCTGATTGCCGAGATAATTGATCCAGGGATAAGGTGTTCTTGGAGTGTTAATGACGTATTCTTTTCTTAAGTCATCGAAATACCCGAATTTCATGTTTGTTCGCCTCCGCATATTTTATTAATAAAGACCTAACCATTTTACACTATCCTAAAATGGTTTTAAACAAAGCAAATATAAACATTCTATGTCTTATGTCATATTTTTGTGGAAGATTTTAACCCTCCGTTTTGCTAGGGTTTTAGGTGTGCAGCGGACCCGGATCCGCAAAGCTTCAGATTGTACCTTTTTCGCCCTCATCGCTCCGCCGGAGGAAGCCGCTTCAAAGAAAAAGACGGTGCCGCAGAAGCAGCACCGCCTTATAGATCTAATATCGATTGCCGTAAGCCTACTCTAAGAGTCCGTCCTCTTTGAGCTGCTTTTCGAACGCCTCCTTGGCATCCTTTACGGTCTTGAATGCCCCTTCGGCATAGGTTCCGACTACAGCCTTATATGTTTGGTTAAAGTCGTCCTCACCAACGATAACATAAGACGCATCGGCATTCTTGGCAGCGTTAAGAAGCACCGGATAAGGGTTCTGGCCGCCGAGCCATTCATATGCGAACTTGTCGTCTGATGCAGCAGCGGTAATGAGCTTGATATTGTTTACAAACTCACCGTTGCCGAGCATGTCCTTCTGGTTATCCTCGTTGATGCAGATGGCTCTGATGATGTCTCCTGACGTAGCCTTCTTGTCGCAGTACTTGGATGCCATTACCCATGTTCCGCCGCTGTAATAATCAACGGGAGCCGTGGTAAGACCCCAGTCACCGGATGTGGGATTAACGGTAGTGCCTTCGCCCGGATTAAGAGCCAGCTGGTATTTCGCGAACTGCAAAGAACCCCAGTAAGAGACCACGGTCCTGTCGGACATCTTTGCCGTCCAGGGCTTTGACCACTGCTCTGCCTTGAATGTGAGATTCTCGGAATAAAGGGTCTTCGCATATTCGAAGAAGTCTTCGACCTTCGGATCGTAGTAGAGTCTTCCGTCCATGATCCACTTGCCGTCCTTGGAACCGACATAAGGTTCGAATATCTCCGTAAAGCCTCCGAAAAGCTTTACTTTACCGCCTGATGCGGAATCGACCTTCCTTGCGGATTCCATGACCTTGTCCCATGTCGCGAAAGATGCTGCAAGCTCATTGGGATCGGATGTTCCCAGATACTGCTCCGCTACCGATCTCTCATAGAACACTCCGCACGGAGTTGCCTTCCATGAAAGGCCCTTGATCACGTTGTCGTCATCGCTTGCAAACCTTAATGTGTAGCCGAACATGTTCTTGCACTCGGCGTAATCGATGCCGAGATCGTTTATGGCGATCGTGTTGTCGGATGCAAGGTATTTCCTGGCATAAGCGGCATCACAGGTGAAGATGTCAGGTGCATTGTTTCCGTCCGAGAGGACTGCATCGAGCTTCTCCTGATAAGCATTATTGTTGTTGGATACTTCAACCAGGTCGTAATCATCGGAAGTTATTCCGACATACTTTTCAACAAGGCCGATAAACTCGGAATTGTGCGCATAGATAGTGATCTTTCCGTCGTCCTTATCGGTTACTTCAGCTACAGTCAGTTCCTTGTATCCTTCCAGATCCGGAGGTACATCCGTCGGTGTCGGAGCAGAGGTAACGCTCGTAACGGAAGTTTCCGTGGCTGTTTCGGAAGTGCTCGGATCAACCGTGGAATCGCAGGAAGCGACGGCTCCTGCCGCCATAACCGATGTAAGCAACAAAGCGATCAGCTTGTTTCTTTTCATCCCCATACCCTCTCTTAATATTTTTTGACTTTTACATTGAAGCATTTTATAACACAATGCACGGAACTTCAATCTCGTTCCGTGCATATGTTCAATGGTCTTAAGCTGTTTTTATGCAGTCTGTTTATGCGATAAAGAGTGATGCTCCGTAACGGTTAAGGAAATTCGCATAAGCGTTCATGTCGATGACTGCACTGTAGACCTTTCCGTCGATAACTCCGTAGAGTGTTGCAAAAGAGTTCCTTGCAGCATCAGTGGTTGCAGGTCCGGGTGCGAGATAGACTGCGTCGAAATCATCTGCTTCAGGTGTGTTTACGGCAGCAGCAGTCTCTGCTGTAGTCTCAGGTGTGTCGCCGACGATCTCTGTCTCGGAAGCCTTGGGCTGGATCTTAAGAGAGTTTGCAAGTCCTGATCTTAATGCATTCTCCAGGCCCTTGGGGTCCTTGCATACGGAATTGAAGGTAATGTACTGGCCGGAGATCATGTCAAAGCTTGCAAAGTCAATGACCGTGGTCTTGTCTGCTTCACCGCCCGATACCTCATATACCATGAGCACGGACAATGCGCGTCCGTTTGTCGTGTACTGGAAATCAACAAGAACGTCATAAGGAGCTTCGATGGATCCCTTAAGATCGTATTCTGCCTTAGCCTTGGAATATACCCTGTTGTAAGCGCCGGCAGCTTCGTTATAGAAGCCGTTGATGATCAGGTTGATCGAATTCATTACGTTCTCATTAGCAGCCTTTGTTACGACAAATCTGTTGCCTTCGAACTTAGCCAGAAGGATCTCGGTATTGTCCACATAAGAACTCTCGGAGAAAGCCTCTGAAGATACCGTGAAAGTATCGTTGAGATTTATATCCGTATAGTTCGAGTAATCGACTCGCTGCGGAAGCGGCGTGGGAGAAGGCGTTGCAGAAGGTGTCGGAATTGCCTCTGTAGTCTCCTCGGTAACCGTCGTCGTAGTAAGCTCGGTCGGAGCTTCTGTTGTCTCGCTTTTTGTTGCTTCCGTCTCGCTCTCTGTTGTAAAGGCGTTGCCGAGTTCTGATATGCCCTCGCCCAGCTTGTCGGTATTGATCGAACAGGCAGCAAGGAATGATGTTGCCATGCCTGCCGAGATCAACAGCGCAACGAGTTTATTTCCTTCGATTCTCATCATCTTTCTTACCTCCAAACCTTATTCAATATCTCATATGGTTGATCCGTTGATATCGTTTATGAGCAGTATAAGACCGCATATAACCATTATATCGTACTTTTCTCTTATTAAGGCAAAATGATGCTGCTCCTGCTTACCGCAACGGAGAAGACCAGTCCCTGTGCAGATGACGATCTTCTTATGAGGATAGTGCCTTCCATGCTTCCAAGGAGCGCGAGAGCCGTTGCCTGGTCGTTCTTCTTTTCCGGCGAGAAGGTCATCTCCATGGGGATCTTTGTTTTCGAGATCTTCTCGGATTCAAAGGATACGACCTCCGAACCGAGTTCTTCAGCGATGCCCGTTACGATCTCGCTGTCCCTTGCGGAGTATGCCGCAGCAACCTTAGCTACGGCCAAAGGATTCAGCAGGTGATTTATCAGAGATCTCTTTATCGCGGGACGGCAGTAACCGGGATCGGTCTTTGTCTTGATCTCGAGGCCGAGGCTTAAGATCTTCGGCACGAGGATCAGATTGTTCTTATCCTCTTCTCCGCCGAGATATGTGCATGTTATAAAGACTGCAGGCTCTGAAATGCCGCTTCTTGCAGCCTTGTACTGCTTGATGAAATCCTCCCTCAGATCGTAGGGATAAGTGTGGAGCGTATATGTCATCGGATCGATTACCGGGTCTTCGAAAACGATCGGGAGATCCGTATAGATATCTACCTTCTCCCCTGCCCTGATCTTCTCATTCACCTTTGAGAAGACCTCTTCGTCGTTAACGGCCATTCCGTACCTGGAGACGAGATTTGCAAGGTCACCCGTGATCCCTGCCTTGCCTTCAAAACTCGAAAAACAGAACGAACCCAAAGCCTTGACGATAGCAGCATAGACATCGTCACAGCCTCTGTCGTAAGGTTTGCTTCCGCGTCTTAAGATTGCGGCATATCTGCCCTCGGGAGATACAGCTATTACAGGCAGTCCGCGTGTCTTGTCCGTGGCGGTCTCCTCCATCGCCTTGATGGCAGCCTCCAGAGGAAGGATCATGACGACGGCGCAGTTTACCTCGCCCTGTGACACTACAAAGCTTCCGGTCATGAGCTCGGTACCTGAAACATATCTGCCGCCGATCTCGTCTATGAGCTTTCTTCCGGTCTCCAAAGCCTTGGGGGATTTACCGTAACAGATGATGTACATACGCTTTAAGTCCGCCTTTTATCAGTATTTCTGATATAACATTACCACTCTTATTCATGTTTTTATTGCTACAATTAGTGAAATTAGTGTGGAGGAAGTATTCATGAAGATAGTGATTCTTGACGGCTCGGCTGCTAACCCGGGCGACATCACCTGGGGCGCATTGGAAGACCTGGGCGAAGTTACGGCTTACGACACAACATCCAAGGAACAGCTTATTGAAAGGATGCAGGGCGCCGAAGCGGCGATCACGAACAAGACAGTCTTTGACAGGGACGCCTTTGAGAAGCTCCCTGACCTTAAATATATCGGCGTTCTCGCGACCGGCTATAACGTTGTCGATCTTGAGGCCGCAAGAGAGCACGGCGTGGTGGTAACGAATGTCCCTGAATATGCGACTTTTGCAACAGCCCAGATGACCATGGCGCTCCTTCTGGAACTCACGAATCTCGTTGGCCTTCACTCCGCATCCGTCATGGACGGCGAATGGTGCAGATGTCCCCAGTTCTGCTATTTCAAGTCACCGCTGACAGAGCTTGCAGGCAAGACTCTTCACATAATCGGCCTGGGAAAGATCGGCCAGAGAGTAGCCCGGATGGCTTCAGCCTTCGGCATGTATGTTACGGCCACTCCTCACAAGAAGTCCCTTATCGGAACACTTGCCGAGGTCGGCTCCTGCACCGTAAGATGCCTTGATTTCGAAGAAGGCGTCAAAAACGCCGATGTCGTATCACTTCACTGCCCCCTGACCTCTGAGACCAGGGAGATCATCAACAGAGACTCCTTGAAGCTCTTCAAGCGCGGAGCCATCCTTCTCAATGTCGCAAGAGGCCCGGTCGTAAATGAGGCAGCCGTACGCGAAGCATTGGACAGCGGGCTTTTGGGCGGTTACGGGTGCGACGTCGTATGCGTCGAACCGATGCTTCCTGATAACCCCCTTCTCGGTGCTCCCAACTGCGTGATCACGCCCCACATCGCATGGACTCCTGTAGAGACCCGGATCCGCCTGATCGACATGGCCGCCAAGAACCTTAAGGCATTCTTAGACGGTGCCCCGATCAATAAAGTAAATTGACCTCTCTGCCGTGGCCGGAGGTCATTCCCGGCACTGTTCCGGAAGTCAACTTTCAGCTTCGATTTTGCGGACAATTTGCTATCCGAAAAACTGACTTTTGCGAAAAGTCAGCTTTTTGGTCAACTTTTTGGCCGCAAATTAAAAGCTGAAAACCGACCCGGGAATTGCTTCATAGCCGTACGCCACTCAAAAAAATACCCTATAACACGCCGAGGGCTTCCCGTTAAATCGGAAAGCCCTCGACATGGAATAAGGGATAGATTAAGAAAATTGTCGTAATTAATTATTCGGGATACAGATTCGTAAATATGTATCCAGCCAAATTTTAACAAGCGGAGTGTCTTTGGTCAAATCATTTTTTGTATCATTTTCTTGATGTTTTCAGTTGAATTGCAAAACCGGCTGCGCAAAATGCCACAAGTACCAGCACTCTTATCAACGTATAGCTCATCGCAATATCTTCACCGAGTACCCTCTGCTCCAAGATCCCGGTGTATTCACCCGATGACACGGCGGACCAGATAACGGGCGCGAGTACCGCGGATATTACCTTTGCGCCGACATAGGAAGTGAAAAGACTGATCGTCCATTTCTGGGCATAGTAGACGATTATACCGATTATGGCACCGACTACCAGACCGACTCCGTAGGTTATAAGGAACCTCAATCCCGTGTTCCGGATCTTCGAAAAAAGGAAGCTGAAATCGTCAAAGAACCAGAAGGCGCAGACTATCGTGGTTATGGCGATCAGTGCCTTCATGTAGAGCGTGAATGCGAGGATCGCAAGACCGATCGTGAAGATGAGCAGAACGGCCGTTTTGCCGACCATGTTCCAGGACATTCCCATATTGTTCGTCATGCCGATAAGGAGCCTTCCCAGGATAAATCCTGCAACTCCTCCGGCAATTCCGAGGCTTAACCTGAACAGCTTATAGCCCTCAAAACACATGAGTGTTCCGGCCAGTACAGCTATTACCGTAACCACAATATTAGTCAATTCCCAATATCTCCTTTACTTCGTCTGCCTTATTGCAGCTGCAGAGCTTTACCTTGATCTGTGCAGATCCCGGAAGCCCTTTGATGTAAAAAGGCATCACGCTTCGAAATTCCCTTACCGCTACGTCTTCGGGAAGATATTTGAGCCTTCCTTCGAGTTCGCGGATCAGCATGAGCTTGCGGTCTTCCACGCCCGGCATGTCAGGGATAGGTTTTCCCGACAGACCTGCTGTCACCTGCTCAAAGATCCAGGGATTCCCTCTTGCTGCCCTCCCGATCATGATGCCGTCACATCCGGTATCTTCAATGATCTTTCGGGCGGACTTGACGTCCGTTATGTCACCGTTCGCAAAGAACGGGATGTCATAACCCCTTACGGCTTCACGCATTACGGC
This sequence comes from Oscillospiraceae bacterium, assembly GCA_902764825.1. GTDB lineage: Bacteria > Bacillota > Clostridia > Saccharofermentanales > Saccharofermentanaceae > Saccharofermentans. The sequence continues at coordinate 20,156 of CACWXL010000012.1, read as the reverse complement.
AATTGCCTCATTTGAGCTCTCGCCGTGATACATCTGGATCCTGGTCCTTCCGTGGACACAGATCATATCACATCCTGCGTCTGCCAGGGCTCTCGCAAATTCCGGTTTCCCCTTGTCTCCGGAATTGTATCCGATTCTGGTTTTAACAGTCACGGGAACATTGAGGCAAAGCTCAGCTATTTTCTTTTTGCATGCCGCAACGATCGCGGAAGCCCTTTTGGGATCCTCCATCAGGGCGCTTCCCGAACCTGTCTTTACGACCTTGGGGACAGGGCAGCCCATGTTGATGTCGATAATGGACACTTCCTTGAGGACCGGGGTCGACATTATGGTCTCAACTGCTGCTTCGAAATCCTCAGGCTCGCTTCCGAAGAGCTGTATCGCGGTGATCTTCTCCTCATCGGGAGCGATCCTCATATAGCGGAGGCTCTTGTCTATGCCGTTATAGCGGATCGATCTCGCGCTGACGAGCTCGGTCGGGCTGTAGGCCGCGCCCATTTCGTTGCAGATCACTCTGAACGGCAGGCTCGAAAAGCCCGCCATCGGCGAGAGGCATATCGGGTTTTCTATATTTATGTTACCGATCTTGACCGATTTCATTAAAACTCCAAAAATTCAAATTTACCGATAATTGATTTTATACTTTTTCTTGCTTGAAATAATAACAATTCAGGGACAAAATATTATCTGTTAAAAGAGGTGCACTATTTATGGATGATTGTCTTGTATATTTTTTCACAGGATTTCTGGACAGCGGTAAGACTTCCGTTATCTGTTCCTGGATCGGCGGAGAGAACTTCAAGAACCGCAAGATCGTTGTGATCAACACCGAAGAAGGTGAAGAGGAATATAAGCAGGAGAACTACGAGGGAGCTTCCCCCGTGATAATCAACTGCGATACTGACGATGTCGATAAGGAGATGACCTTTGACATCGAGAAGAAGTACAAGCCCGGTGTCGTCTTCATCGAATGGAACGGCTCTGTATCCCCTGCCGAGTTTTTCGAGAAAGTCGACGTGCCCGAGAGATGGGCTCTCGCAGCAGCTGTCGTAGTTATCGACGCTTCCACATACGGCAATTATTTCAAGAACATGCAGACATTGTTCGCCGATTATTTCAGATACGGCGACACGGTCATATTCAACAGGGTTGACGAAGAGAACGATAATCTTCCCAAGCTCAGAGGCTCAGTCAAGGCCGTTAACCCCGGCATGAGCATCAACTTCCTCGGCGAGGACAACAAGATCATCAGGATCGAAGACCACCTTCCCTTTGACCTCAGCCAGAATCCGTGCAACATCGCGGCAGAAGACTTCGGCCTGTTCTACACGGATGCCATGGACAACATGAACCGCTATAACGGCAAGAGGATAAGTCTTATCGGCCAGGCTGTCATCTTAAGGGAATTTAACGGCCGCGCTTTCGTTCTCCAGAGACAGGCATATACGTGCTGTGCCGCCGACATCCAGATGATGGGCGTTCTCTGCTTCTACGAATTCAAGTCCAACTTCCCTGCCGGCCAGTGGCTTAAGGTTACGGGCCAGGTCAGGTATTTCGAAGACGATGACGGACAGGGCGGCAAAGTCAACGTACCCTGCCTTACCGTTGAAGATTACGCGATAACGAGCAAGCCCGACAACGAAGTTATTTATTTCAACTGACAAATAGAAAAGAGGCATTTTAAATGACAAAAGTAGACATCTTCTCAGGATTTCTGGGAGCAGGCAAGACAACACTGATCAAGAAGCTCATTTCTGACGGCTACAACGGACAGAAGCTCGTGCTCATCGAGAACGAGTTCGGTCAGATCGGAATCGACGGCGGTTTCCTTAAGGAGTCCGGCATCAACATCACCGAGATGAATTCCGGCTGCATCTGCTGCAGCCTCGTCGGTGACTTCGGCACGGCGCTGAAGGATGTTATCGAGCAGTTCGCACCCGACAGGATCCTTATCGAACCCTCAGGCGTAGGCAAGCTCTCAGACGTAGTTGCTGCAGTCAAGCGCGTTGAAGGCACGGAGATCTGCGGAACAGTTACAGTCATCGACGCTTCCAAGTGCCGCATCTACCTCAAGAACTTCAAGGAATTCTATGAGAACCAGATCAAGTACGCAGGAACGATCATCTTAAGCCGTACGGGCAACATCGCACAGGACAAGCTCGATCAGGCAATCGCTCTCATCCGTGAGATCAATGACCACTCACAGATCATCACCACACCCTGGGACGATCTTTCAGGAATTCAGATCCTCAAGGCTATCGAAGAGCCTCTTACTGCAGCAGATATGGCTGCAGCACTCCTCGAAGCAGAGCAGCATGAATTAGAGCACGCTCACCATCATCACGAGCACGGTGAGGACTGCGATTGCGAAGAGTGCAGACATCATCACCACGATCACGACGATGACGATGACGACGAGCATGAGCATGAGCACCATCACCACCATGACCATGACGATGATGATCACGACGAACACGAGCATCACCACCACCACGATCATGACGACGATGATGACGATGATGACGAGCATGAGCACCATCACCACCATCATGATCATCATGCAGACGAAGTCTTCGATTCCATCGGATTCGAGACATCAAAGAAGTTCACAAAAGCACAGATCGAAGATGCCCTCAAGGCATTAGATGATACAGAAAAGTACGGCATGATCCTCCGTTCAAAGGGTATCGTTGCCGCAGAAGACGGATCATGGATCCACTTCGACTTCGTACCTGAAGAGGTCGAGGTCAGAACAGGCGCTTCGGACGTAACAGGCAAGATCGTCGTTATCGGTTCCGGAGTTAAGAAAGACGCAGTCAAAGAGTTATTCGGGATTTAATGCTTATGAGTAAAAGAGGATTGAAGATCATCGTAGTAGGCGCCGGCAAAGTCGGTGATACGCTTGTAAACAGACTCGCTGAAGAAGGCCACGATCTTGTCATCATCGATAAGAACGTTAACCGCCTTACAGAGCTTGCAAACCTGTGCGACTGCATGGGCATCATCGGCAACGGTGCGAGCCACGGAGTACTTGAGGAAGCAGGTGTCGCATCAGCTGACCTCTTCATTTCCGTTACCGAATCAGATGAGCTTAACCTCCTCTGCTGCACGATCGCCAAGCAGTTCAACAAGAACCTTGCTACGATCGCGCGTGTAAGGAATCCTGACTACGGTAAGGAGATCCCTTACTTAAGGTCCAAGTTAAGCCTTGAGATGATCATCAATCCGGAATACGAGGCAGCAGTCGAAGCTGCCCGTATCCTCTATCTCCCTGCGGCTCTTTCGATCAACTCTTTCGCGCACGGAAGTGCGGAGATCGTTAAGATCAAGATCCCCGAGGGCAACGTTCTTGACGGCAAGACAGTTGCTTACTTGGGAAGCAATATAACCAACAATATCCTTATCGTCGGCGTCGAAAGAGGCGACGAGGTAACGATCCCTAACGGTGCATTCGAACTTTCTGCAGGCGACATCATCTCATTCGTTGCCACCAGAAAGGAATGCTATTCGTTCCTTAAGTCCATCGGCTTTAAGACCAACTCCGTCAGGAGCACGATCATGATCGGCGGCGGCAAGTCCGCATTCTACCTTGCCGACCAGCTCATCAAGACCGGCATCGACGTAAAGATCATCGAGAAGGATTCAAAGCGCTGCGATGAATTAAGCGAACTCCTTCCCAAGGCTACCATCATCAACGGTGACGGTATCAACGAGGCGCTTCTCGAAGAGACGGGCATCAGGGATGTTGACTCCGTAGTTGCAATGACAGGCATCGACGAAGAGAACATCATGCTCTCACTGTTTGCAAGGCAGATCTCAAGGGGCATCAAGTCCGTAACTAAGATCAACAAGATCAGCTTCACAGACGTTATCAACCGCCTTGACCTGGGCAGTGTTATCTATCCCAAGCAGATCACTGCAGAGGCAATAATCACTTATGCACGTGCCAAGCAGGCATCGATCGGAAGCAACGTCGAAGTCATGTATCATCTTTTCGATGAGAGAGCAGAAGCGATCGAATTCAAGGTCATGGAGAAATCCGGCGTCACAGACAGACCACTCAAGGAAATGAAGCTCAAGCCCAATACACTTCTTGCATTCATCAACCGCTCCGGTAAGATCATTATCCCCTCAGGTAATGACTCTATCGAGGTTGGTGACAGTGTAATGATCGTTTCAAAGAATAAAGGCTTTACTGCTTTGACGGATATCCTAAGATGAACATAAAGATGCTCATTTACATCCTGGGCAAGGTCCTTCTTATCGAAGGCATCCTTATGGTCTTGCCCATAGTATGCGGTGTCTTTTACGGTGAATGGTCTTTCCTCACATATTATGTGGCATGCGCTGTCGCATACGTCATCGCGGGCTACCTGATCTCACTTAAGAAACCGAAGAACATGACCGTCTTTATCAAGGACGGCTGTGTTGCAACGGCTCTTTCATGGGTAGTCTTAAGCATCGGCGGATGCGTTCCATTCATGCTCACGGGAGAGATCCCTTCATTCACGGATGCAATGTTCGAGACAGCTTCGGGCTTCTCCACGACCGGTGCGAGCATCCTTACCAATGTTGAAGCAATGTCCCACACGTCCCTCCTGTGGCGTTCACTGACCCACTGGATCGGCGGCATGGGCGTGCTCGTGTTCCTTCTTGCCGTTGTTCCGATGACGGGCGGCTCCAACATGAACCTGATGCGTGCAGAGAGCCCCGGACCTACAGTCGGCAAGATCGTTCCTAAGGTAAGATCCACAGCCAAGATGCTCTACCTGATCTATCTGGCAATGACGATAACCGAGATCGTGCTCCTCACCATCTGCGGCATGCCACTGTTCGACAGTGTCTGCTCCGCATTCGGTACGGCAGGTACGGGCGGCTTCGGCGTCAGAAACGACAGCTTTTCCTCCTACGCTCCTCATATTCAGGTCATTGTAGCTGTGTTCATGATCATGTTCGGAATGAACTTCAACTTCTACTACTATTTCACGACCAAGCAGGTAAACAAGGCCTTTAAGATGAGCGAGATCAAGGTCTATCTCGCCGTTATCGCCGTAGTTACCGCCATCATTACGTTCTCCGTACTGGGTCAGTATGGAAGCTTCGGCGAGTCTTTGAGGCACTCCTTCTTCCAGGTTGCAACCATCATTACGACGACCGGTTTTGCCACAACGGATTTCGATCTCTGGCCGACAGCCGCGAAGTTCCTTCTCTTATGCCTCATGATCCTCGGTGCCTGCGCAAGTTCCACGGGCGGCGGCATCAAGGTCGCAAGATTCCAGATCATGTTCAAGTCCGTAAAAAGAGAGATCCAGTCTTATATCCATCCTAAGACAGTCAAGAAGATCCACGTTGACGGCAAGACAGTGGACAGCGATGTCATCCATTCCGTCGCGCTCTACTTCTTCATCTACCTTTTGATCTTCACGGGTTCAATGTTCATCGTATCCTTTGAAGGACACGATCTCGTCACGCTCTTCTCATCAGTAGCAGCAACATTCAACAACATCGGACCCGGTCTCTCACTCGTAGGTCCTACACAGAATTACAGTTTCTTCTCGAATGTCTCGAAATGGGTATTCATCTTCGACATGATCGCAGGAAGACTGGAGCTCATGCCGCTCATCGTATTCCTTACGCCTACGACTTATAAGGGAATAATAAAAAAGCCCCGCAAGGCGCAGAGCTGATTCATAAGTTTTTGAAAATTACAGGGTTGTTCAGATCTCGTACGGTTTGGGATCTGTCTTCGTATACCTGATTATCTCTTCCATCCTGGGACGGTCAAGATATGCAACGAGCGAGAAAGCCTTTCCTGACTTGCCTGCACGCGCGGTACGGCCGATCCTGTGAAGATAGAGTTCATTCTCCTTAGGGATGTCGTAATTGAAGATCGCTTCGATATCATCGACGTCGATTCCTCTTGCAACAACGTCAGTCGCAACGAGCACATCGAACTTATCTGCCCTGTACTGGTCCATTACTTTGTTTCTCGTGCCCTGCCCGATGTCTCCGTGAAGGACTCTTGCGGATACGCCTGCATGTGTAAGCATCTCTCCTACTTTAGACGTTGTGGACTTCGTATTGCAGAAGACTATCGTTTTCCTTAAATCTTCCTTAGCCATTATCCTTATGATCGCCTGAAGCTTATCCTTCTCGGGGCACTCAACGATATACTGGTCAATGTCAGGATGGTCTTCAGCCTTGGGCATGACGTCGATCTCGGCAGCATCTGACATGAATTCCCATGTGATGTTCTGGATCTCTCTGGGCATCGTAGCGGAGAACAGAGCGATCTGCTTATCCTTCGGAGTCAGTGCCATTACTTTCCTGATATCGTTGATAAAGCCCATCTTAAGCATTTCGTCTGCTTCATCGAGAACGAGTGTATAGATCTGGGAGATATCAACGAGCTTTCTTCCAACCATATCGATAAGGCGGCCGGGAGTAGCAACAACGACCTGAGGATTCTTCTGGATCCTCTCGGTCTGAAGACGCATGCTCTGGCCTCCGATCAGGGCCGTGACCCTGAATCCCTTAATGTATTTTGCAAGACCCTTAAGTTCTGTCGATATCTGCAGAGCCAGCTCTCTTGTCGGGCAGAGTATCAGCGCCTGAATGAACTTCGACTCCATGTTGAGATATTCCAGGATCGGGATGCCGAAAGCGAATGTCTTGCCGGTGCCTGTAGGCGCCTTGGCAATGACACTTATGTTGTCCATCATAAGAGGAATGGCCTTCTGCTGTATCGTCGTAGGCCTCTTCACACCCATCTTCTTCAGCGAGTCCATTACCTCGGGTGACAGGTCAAGTTCTGCAAATGTTATCTCTTCGCTCATATCCACCAACTCATTTAAATATATCCCGCCAACTATATCACAGAAATCGGATTATGATAATATTACATTAAAATATGGAGCATCCTTTATGCGTAAAGTCTTATCTTTAATTCTTGCAGTCACCATGCTTTTCGCGCTCACAGTCTCTGTCTCGGGATGCGGGTCTGATACTGACTATTCGAGTCCGATCCGGGCGGTCACAGCTTACAAGAAGGGGCATAACGTAATCGGCAAGACCGTATCCGTTACGGCAACTATGGACTGCGGACATGCACCCGGAGCAAGCAGAACGTTCTATGTCCGCAACAGCGAGCTTTGGTCGGCAAAGGTCTATGTATGTCCTAACGAAGGTTCCGGGACCGATGTGGTCAAGGGGCAGACCGTAACTTTTGTTATAACAGGCATCGACGACCATAATGCTCCGACATTTTATCTGGAAGGCGACGTGGTCAGCTGAGTTGTTTTATAATGATCAATAATTTAGATATGGAGATTTAATATGGCTAAACGTGTTTTTCTTATAGTCCTGGACAGTTTCGGAATAGGCGGCGCACCTGATGCCGCCCGATTCGGTGATGAAGGCAGCAACACCCTTGCAGCAGTGCTCTCATACTCCAACGATGCTTTTCCGAATCTCTCGAAAATGGGACTTCTCGCCATAGACGGTGAGGACGATCCCCGGATCACAGCCTATAAAACGGCTCAGGCCTCCATTCCCTCACCTGCCGGTTCTTATGCAAGGGTCCGCGAAGTATCGGCCGGCAAGGATTCCACTATAGGACACTGGGAGATAGCGGGAATAATATCGGACAAAGCCCAGCCCACCTATCCGGACGGCTTCCCCGAAGATGTCATGCGCGCGCTCGAAAAGGCTACGGGCAAAGAATTCCTCTGCAATAAGCCATACAGCGGCACCGATGTCATCCGCGATTACGGTGAGGAACACATAAAGACAGGCAAGCTCATTATCTACACATCGGCTGACAGCGTTCTCCAGATCGCAGCTCATGAGGAAGTTGTTCCTTTGGAAGAGCTTTACGATGTATGTCAGAAGGCACGTGAAGTAATGAGCGGTGATCATGCGGTCGGAAGAGTCATAGCAAGACCCTTTGTCGGAGAGCCCGGGAGCTTCACAAGGACTGCTAACCGCCATGATTTCTCTCTTGCCGCTCCGTCTTCAACCATGCTCGACCTCTTAAAGAGTGAAGGCTATGATGTGATCTCGGTCGGTAAGATATACGACCTCTTCGCAGGAAGGGGCCTTACGGAATCCAATCCCACCAAGGGCAATACTGACGGCATCAACAAGACGATAGAGATGATGGACCGTGACTTTAACGGTCTCTGCTTCATAAATCTCGTCGATTTCGACATGAAGTACGGCCACAGGAACGATATCGAAGGCTACAACACCGCCATGCATGAGTTCGATGATGCGCTGGGCACTATCTTAAGCAAGCTCAGAGAAGACGACCTTCTCATGATCACCGCAGATCACGGCTGCGATCCGTCAACCGCTTCCACGGATCATTCAAGGGAATGCATCCCTCTCCTGATCTACGGCGCCGGCTACCGTGTTCCCTGCAACATGGGCGAACTCACGGGATTCAACAATATTGCCGGAATCGTCCTTTCAGCCCTCATGTCAAGGAACTGCACTCATGACTTCAGACCCGCTGCAGATACAAACAAGCCCGATCCCGAGAACATCATGAGCTATGTCGATCTTACAAACCTTAAGACTGTAGCAACAACAGATGACATAAAGGATCTCATCGAGAGAGCCGCTGCCCTTAAGACAGCATCTGTCTGCATCCCTCCCTGCTATGTAAAGGATGCTGTACATTTCTCTCAGGGCAGAGTCGCAGTCTGCACGGTCATAGGTTTTCCTAACGGCTATTCGACGACAGGCTCTAAAGTATATGAGGCAAAGGAAGCCTGTGACAACGGTGCATCCGAGATCGACATGGTAATAAACATCGGCTTTGTCAAAGCCGGCAGATATGACGAAGTATATGAAGAGATAAAGCTCATCGCCGAAGCCGTTCACTCCAAAGGCGCCATCCTTAAGGTGATCATTGAGACATGCGATCTTACTGAAGACGAGAAGATCCGCCTCTGCAGGATCGTCAGTGATGCAAAGGCAGATTTCATCAAGACTTCCACGGGCTTTGGCAGCGCCGGAGCCAAGGTCGAAGACATCATTCTCATGAAGAACAACGTAGACCCGGAAGTCAGGATCAAGGCCGCAGGCGGCATCAGGACTGAGGATGCCGCAAAGGAAATGATCGCAAACGGTGCCGACAGGATAGGAGCATCCAGACTCGGAAACTGAGCATAAACAAATTTTTGTTCGTTTTTGACTAAAACGTCGTTTTAGTCCCATTATTCGAACTTAATACGTGATATAGTACCTCCAAGAAAGAACATTTGAACTTTTTTGGAGGAATTACTTATGTCACCACTCGATATGCTTATCTTCTTTTTCTTTATCCTCGTAACCATTAAGGCAGCAACATCCTGCATCGATTACTGGAAGGATGTCGATGATGAGATCAGGGAAGCTTCTGCTCCCGCTCCTGTAAAGGCTCCCGTCAGAGCTTCACTCTCCAGAACAGTCAGGACAGGTATCCCCTCTTCCGTACGTGTAACTCCCATTAAGCGTGTAAACAATCCTGCAGTCATCACTGCCCGTGCATTTATCGATAACGAACAGGTCCATCTTAAGGATAAGGGTGCAGCATAACCGACCAAAGACAGCAAACCCCAAATCCGTTTTTCTCCGTAAAGGGAATAATCCGGCCTTGCTTTACCCATACCGTTCTTCCGTACCACACCCAAAAGCAAGGCCGGGATATCTCCCGGCCAGGACCATTTGAATCAATGATGATCTGAGATCAGAACGATAACTTGTTCTTTCCTTCTCTCTTTGACTTGTTGAGCTTTCTTTCAGCTCTGGAGAGCAGGTCAGACAGATCAGGCTCTTCATTATCGAACATCGCAAGACCTGCCGAGATGGTTACTCTTTCACGCTTGCCGTCAAGGATAACAGGCTCACTTGCGACATTTTCAACAAGCTTTTTAGACATGCCTACAGCCGTGATCTTCTCTATATCGAGAAGGACGATCGCAAACTCGTCACCGCCTGTGCGGAAGCACGTATCTTCAGTCCTGACATTAGCCATGCACTGTTCTGCAATGCTTCTTAATACGATATCTCCGTTCTGCTGGCCATACTGGTCATTGATGTGAGTCATGTCATCGACATCTATAACGAGCAGCGCGAATGTGCTGCCGTCAGATCTCTTCTCATAGAGGCTCGCATACTTTTCGAGCGTCTCGTAGAAATAACGCCTGTTATAAAGGCCGCTTAAGTCGTCAACTCTGGCAAGGAGTTCCATCTTGTGATAGGAACGCTCGAGTTCGAGCTCGAGTTTCTTCATCTCGGTGATGTCCCTGCTGATGCCCCATGTTCCGACGATCTCATTGTTCTTGTCGTACAGAGGATATTTGGATGCGCTGTAGTACTTAATGTTATCTTCATCAAGAGGGAGCGCTTCTTCGTAATTCAGGACAGGCTTGCCGGTCCTCATGATCTCCAGCTCGAGCTGTCTTGCCTTGTCCGCAAATTCAGCCGGGAAGAAGTCCCTGTCGGTCTTTCCGATGAGCGCATTGGGATCATCCAAGCCGAACTGCTTAGCGTGCATTGTGTTATTCCAAATGAATCTTGAATCCTTATCTTTGAAATAAATGGTGTCCTTACTGTCTTTCCGGATCGTGTCAATTACGAGCTTGTCGTTGATCTGCATGTCTTTCCATAAACTAGAATCTACCATTTACTTCTCCTAAAGTTCTGATTTATTTATAAACGCTTTCAGAAGCGCTTACCTTCGCCTTCTTTGATCTCTATTCCTTCCATGACAAAGGCTTCATAGTAGGAATTGCAGTCAAATGCAGCCGGAGTGAATACGCCGGGCTTCTTCCACTTGTCCTTGCACATGAGCTTGACTCCGGCAATAAGAGCAGAACCCTTAATGTATTCGAAAGCATTGTTATAGTTCTTCTCATAGCACTCGTCGTTATCGCCCTTGATGATGTAAGACTTTGTGATCTCCTTCTCATCCCTCTTGCTCTGACCTGTGATATAGATCTCGAAGGAAGCCATTCCCTTAGCCTTTTCATCCTCATCCTTCTCAAGTTCGATGTCTGCCTGCTTGGGAAGCATGGCAGCGATGAGGTCGATCGGAGCTACTTCGACATTATTAACCTTGACGGGAATGTTGGACAAAAGGCCCATCTCCTGCAGGAAATCGATCTTCTTCTGGGGAGGTATATGCTCCTTGGGCGGTTTTTTGCCAAGCTTGAAATATCTTACGCTGATAGCATCAGGGAACTCCTTAAGAAGATCCGTGAGCATGGGGCTGGAAGACAGGAACACCTTGGTTCCGGCATCCGACTTGCCCTCAATGGAAAGAGGATCTGCCTCAACGACCTTGCCCTTATCAACATAGAAGACCTTCCTGTCGTTGGTCGCTTTCTTGATAGGGATAAGCGGCGGCTTGATGTCCTCCGAATAAAGATTGGTATCGATATCCTTTTTCTTGCCCTTAACTGTATCTTTCTGTTCGCCTGACACAGAGACGATATCGATGCTGTCGATCTTCTTAAAATGATATAAACCTGCATGCCTTATGATCGTGTTTGCAACGCCCGGAACAAGACCTGCGCCACAGACAGCCGTATTGCAGTTATTCTGGAACTCGCTGAACTTCTCGAACTGCTTTGAAAGAAGCGAGATTGGTGACGGGAATTCCGGCACTCCGAAAAGAGCACAGTCGATATAATCTGCCTTAGCCTTTATGGCGAGATCCATCGCAGAAAGCGAGAGTTCCGGCGGGAGCAGGTTTACGACCATATCGGGTGCGAAGATCCTTACCATCATCATGGCAGCCTCGACATTGTTCATGTCGATACCTGCAGTGGTAACTCTGACACCCATGCTTAAAGCGAGCTCTCTGAGCTCATCACAGTCTTCCTTCTTGCGCGAGGCAAGACATATACCTGAAACGTAGGATTGATATTTGCAAAGTTCAATGAGCAAACGCTTTGTCAGCTCATTGCAACCGAGAATCAATATTCTCCTCATATACACAAATTTTAGGGCTTTTGTGCATATACCTTGCAACCTTTCATAGCGTAAGATACCGATATCCAAACTATAACAAAGGAGATTGTTATGAAGACAGTTAACAAAATCGCTGCAGCTTTCCTTTCCGCAGCACTTTTGCTCGGAATGACATCTTGCGGCGCTGCTAAGAAGAACCTCAAGATCCTTGACACTGCTTATGCAGTAGAAGATTATGCTATGGCAATCAGCAAGGAGAACGAAGGCCTTAAGGCAGCAATCGACCAGGCTCTTAAGGAGCTTACAGAAGACGGCACGATCCCAGCTATCATCGAGAAGTACATCCCTGCAGGTGCTACTATCGAGAAGAAGGAATCCGTTAAGGGTGACTATCCTGAGTTCACAACTATCGAAGAGGGCAAGCTCATCATGGCTACAAACGCTTTCTTCCAGCCCTATGAGTATCACGAAGGCGACAACATCGTAGGTATCGACCCTGAGATCGCTAAGGCAGTTGCTGACAAGCTCGGTCTTGAGCTCGTTATCGAGGACGTAGAGTTCGATTCCATCATCGCAGGCGTTCAGGCAGGCAAGTACGACATCGGCTGCGCAGGCATGACAGTTACAGAAGACAGACTTAAGTCCGTTAACTTCTCCACACCTTATGCTACAGGCGTTCAGTCCGTTATCGTTGTTGAAGGTTCCGAGATCACTGACGTAGATAAGCTTCTTGCAGGCACTTACAAGGTTGGTGTTCAGACAGGTACAACAGGCGACATCTACATGACAGATGACATCGGTGAAGACAGAGTTGAGCGTTTCGCAAAGGGTAACGATGCTATCATCGCTCTCCAGTCCGGCAAGATCGATGCAGTAGTTATCGACAATGAGCCTGCTAAGGCATTCGTTGCAGCTGCAAACAAGTAATCACCATTACTTAGAGTTTAGTAACAAAACAATCAAAAAGAGCGGAAATATGGTCTGTATTTCCGCTCTTTTCTTATTTATAATTGAAGTTACTTTTTTAAGGGTCGACACTTAAAAATTCGAGGAAAATCAAATGAGCGGAAAAAAGACTAGTAAATCCAAGATCAGAAATACGCTTATCGTGATCGGCATAATCGCTGTGGCTGTGGCTGCAGCTTACATTTTGCTGTTCATGCCTTTGGCAAACGTCCCTGCGTGGATGAGCGATATCCGTAATGCTTTCTACGGAAGTGCATTCTATTCAGACTTTGAGAACAATTTCATTGCCGACAAGCGTTATATGTATATAGTCAAAGGTCTTGGCGTTACCTTTGAAGTCACATTCTTCGCTGTTCTTTTGGGTATTGTTCTGGGCGTAATCGTCGCACTTGTAAGATCTTCTTATGACACGTTGAAGGAAGAACTTAAGGGAGGCTTTGGCAAAGCAGTCCTCTACTTCTTCTATAAACTCTGCGGCATATACCTCACAGTTATCAGAGGTACGCCTGTAGTCGTACAGCTCATGATCATCTACTTCGTCATTTTCGCTTCCTCCAACAACAAGATCATGGTTGCCGTTCTTGCATTCGGAATCAACTCCGGAGCTTACGTTGCCGAGATCATCAGAGGCGGCATCATGAGCATCGACAAGGGCCAGTTCGAAGCAGGCCGTTCACTCGGTTTCGGTTATGTCAGGACAATGGCTTTCATCATCATCCCGCAGGCATTTAAGACCGTACTGCCTGCGCTTGCAAACGAATTCATCGTTCTCATCAAAGAGACTTCAGTATCCGGTTATGTCGGACTTCAGGAACTCACAAAAGGCGGAGACATCATCAGATCGAGAACCTATTCCGCGTTCATGCCGCTTATTGCCGTAGCGATCATCTACCTTGTGATCGTCATGTTCTTCAGCTGGCTTGTATCGTTGCTCGAAAGGAGGCTCAAGAACAGTGAGCGCTGATAATAATGTAATCATATCCGTAACGGATCTCAAAAAATACTATAACGACGGAGAGGTCAAAGCCTTAGACGGTGTTACCACCGATATCAGAAAGGGCGAGGTTGTCGTAGTCATCGGTCCTTCAGGTTCCGGTAAATCGACTTTCTTAAGATCTCTCAATCTCCTTGAGCGCCCGACAGGCGGCAAGATCACTTTCGATGGTGCCGACATCATGGCACCGTCAACAGACATCAATAAACTCAGGCAGAAGATGGGAATGGTATTCCAGCATTTCAATCTCTTCCCTCATCTTACGATCCTCCGGAATATGACCATAGCTCCGATGAAGCTCCATGGCCTTTCCAAGGAAGAAGCTGAGAAGAAAGCGATATCCCTTCTCGAGAGAGTTGGTCTAGCTGACCGCGCTAATGCATATCCTTCGCAGCTCTCAGGCGGACAGAAGCAGAGGATCGCCATCGTAAGAGCACTTGCCATGGAACCTGAGGTAATGCTTTTCGACGAGCCTACAAGCGCTTTGGACCCTGAGATGGTCGGCGAAGTTCTTGAAGTTATGAAGAACCTGGCAAAGGCCGGTATGACGATGGTCTGTGTAACTCACGAGATGGGCTTCGCAAGAGAAGTAGGCACTCGTGTTATCTTTATGGATTGTGGTAAAATCATAGAAGAGAATACGCCTGAACAGATCTTTACAAATCCTCAGAATGAGAGACTTCAGGCATTCCTGCAAAAAGTATTGTAATTTAACAGGAGGGGTAGATTATGTTTTGCGAACAGTGTGGTTCATCGATTCCTGACGGTCAGTCTTTTTGTTCTAACTGCGGAGCACCCGCTCCCGTTTCAGCACCTGCTCCGGCAGCAGCACCCGTAGTTGCAGCAGCGCCTGCGCCCGCACCGGCACCGGCTCCTGCACCTGCAGCACAGCCAGTTCAGCCGGTTTACCAGCAGCCTGTATATCAGCAGGCACAACCCGTTCAACCGGTTCAGCCCGTCCAGCCTGTTTACCAGCAGCCTCAGGCTCAGCCCGTGCAGCCTGTTTATCAGCAGCCGGTATATCAGGCACCTATTTATCAGCAGAATCTGGGTCCCGCTAAGCTTCCTAACGGCGCAGCTACTGCAGGTCTTATATTCGGTATCATCACACTCGTTCTCTTCTGGATCCCGGTCTTCAATATATTCACCACAGGTATTCTGGGTCTTCTCGGCTTGATCTTCTCGATCGTGGGACTTGCAAAGAAGAATGCCGGCGGCAAGCCTAAGGCGATCGTAGGTCTCATATTAACCATTCTCGGTATCGCTGCTACCATCGGTTATTACGGATTGGTCTATCAGGCAATAGTTACAGATCCTTCGCTCAAGCAGGAATGGGATGATATCTGGGATACATCTTATTCTCCCAAGACATCCGACTACGATTATAATTCCGGAGATCTCTTTATTGACGGCGATTTCGTAAATACCGACAACGGATATGTAACAGGTGTCCTTCACATCGACGGTTACAGAGTAGATTTCTGATACTTATCTCGAAAAGACAATGATTTCTGCCCGCAATCAAATGCGGGCAGTTTTTTATGGTAGAATCAATAAACATAAACTTCTTTTGATGTGGGGGTAGGATAATGTACTGTGAACAATGTGGTTCCTTGATCGAGAATGGTGAAGCATTTTGCTCTAATTGCGGCGCTCCTGCACCGGCATCCAAAGCAGCTTCTGAACCTGCTCCCGCACCCGGACCTGTAGTTCAGCCCATAATGCAGGCAGATATCCAGCCGATTAAGCCTGCTTACGAGCAACCACAGCCTGTGTACCAGCCTCAGCCGGCGCAGCCTTTATATCCGCAGCCGGCCTATCAGCAGCCTGCATATCAGTCAGTCATTACTCCATTCGAGCCGCAGAAGAATAATGTATTTGCAGTTTTAGGCCTTATATTCGGAATCATTACAGCTGTCTTTTCCTGGCTGATCTTATTTAATATGGTCCCGGGAATCGCAGGAATCGTATTGTCCGTTATCGGACTTACGCAGAAGAATGCAGGCAAAAAAGGCATGGCCACTGCAGGTCTCATAACTTCGATCGCCGGCATCACGATCGGATTCATGATCCTCGGGATTGCAGTAATGTCCGACTCCTGACCTATAGCTTATTTGCGTTTTCTTCTTAACGTCTCGTCGTAAGAATAATTCTCTTCAAGGAAATCCTCGCCCTTCTGTTCCTCTTTGAACGAGAGGCCGGGATAGTTAAGCTGCCTGAGCACTTCGTATATCGCAACAGCTGCAGCATTGGAGACGTTAAGACATCTGCAGTCTGCCGCCATAGGTATCCTGAAGCACCTGTCGAGATTAGCCCTTAAGATTTCCCCCGGTATTCCCGTGCTCTCTTTGCCAAAGATCAGGTAGATCTCTGAGTTTTCAGACGCCTTCTTAAAATCGATATCTGAGGGCGGAATCTTGCCGTAACGCGTCATGAAAAAATATTCGCCGTCATTCCTGTTAACGAAGTCCTGCCATGAGTCATAGAGCGTGTACTCAGCCCATGTAATGTGGTTTGTGGATGCCCTTCTGAATTCCGGATTATCTATGTCAAAACCGACCGGACCGATTATATGAAGTGTCGAACCCGTAGCAACGCAGGTTCGCATGATGTTGCCGGTATTCTGCGGGATCTCCGGTTCGAATAATACGACATTGACTATACTTTTGCCTGATTCACTCATATTCTGTCTCCACAGAGAACGTTCATTTATATAGATATCCGTCTATATTTATGCCTTGGCTGCCGCAACCTTTTTCCCGGTCTTGCCTTCTTCTTCGATATTAACTTCTTCGGGTACGGTCAAAGTAATGAGCTTGGACTCGGCTGCTGCCTCAGCGATATTCAGCATGTGGTCACCAAGACGCTCGAAGTCTGTAAGCATCTCGGAATAGATAACACATGCATCACCTGAGCAGACACCTGACTTAAGTCTCTCGAGCTGATGCTCTCTGTAGTCTTCGGTCATGTCATCGATCTTCTGTTCCATCTGAGCCATCTTGATGTGGACCGAACCGGGCTTGCTTCCGAGGAGGATGTTATAAGCGTCCTTGGTTGTTGCTACCATCTGGCTGACTTCAGCCCTCGCCTTTTCCGAGAGCTTTAATCCCTTGCTCTCGAGAAGATCCGCATAACCGGAGATGTTCGTGGCGTGGTCACCCATACGCTCGATGTTGCCGGTGATCTTGAAGAGCGCACTCATTGCGACGGCGTGCTTTTCTGACATATCGAAAACCATTGCATGTGAGATGTAATACGATATCTCCTTATTGAGGTAATCGACATATTCTTCCGTGTCATTTATCACGGTCTGTGTCTTTTCGCTGTTATCGAGGACAGCTTCGATACTTCTCTGAACGTTGTTTCCGGCCATCTCGAGCATTCTGCTGATCTCATTGCAGAGGGCTCTTATGAGGACTTCAGTACCGACCTGTTCATTATTGCTGAGCATGCTGGGGTTAAGATACTTGAGGTACTGGACGCTGTCATCTCCGCCCTTCTTGTCGGGAACCATAAGCTTGACGAGCTTAACGATGAGCTTGCCGAAAGGAAGCAGGATCACAGTTGATGCAAGGTTAAATACAAGGTGCATGTTGGCAAACTGTCTTGCAACATCATTAGGTGACAGGGCTCTTACCCAATCAGCTATAGGGAGCGCGTAATAAGCGGCTGTAAAGATCGCCGTTCCGATAACGTTGAACATCATGTGGAGCATGCCTGCTCTTGTAGCGTTTCTGGAGCCTCCGATAGATGCGAAAACAGCCGTAACGCATGTTCCGATATTAAGGCCGAAGATGATGAACATTGCCTGGTCCAAACTCATGAGCTGAGCACCAGAAGCTGACATCGCCATTGCCTGGAGCACGCCGACACCTGCAGCGGAACTCTGGATGATGATAACGAAGATGATGCCGACGATGATGCCGACGAAAGGATTATTGATCGAAGAGAAGATCTCCTTAACGATATCCATCTCGCTCAAAGGAGCCATGGATTCCTTCATCAGCGACATTGCAACGAAGATAAAACCTAATCCGGCAACTGCCTCACCGATGCTCCTGAGCTTCTTGTCCTTTGTTAGGAGGCAGAAGAATGTACCTAAGAGAGCTACGATGGGTGCTACGGCACCGACATCGAAAGCGATGAGCTGAGCTGTGATATTCGTACCGATGTTGGCGCCCATTATTACCCACAAAGCCTGATAAAGGTTCATGAGTCCGGCATTAACGAATCCGACGGCCATAACCGATGTCGCAGTCGAAGACTGGATCAGCGCAGTAATACCCGCACCGACAGCTACGCCCAGGATCCTGTTTCCGGTAAGTTTTGCTAATACATTCTTTAATTTGTCACCTGCGATCGCCTGCAGACTGCCGCTGGTGATCTTAACGCTATATAAGAATAAGGCCATACCGGAGCAAAGCCCCAGTAACGCCGGCCATACATCTGCCATAAAAATCATGCCTCCAAATGGCTACACTAAATACCTCTGATCAACAGACAATATAATATTTATTAAGAAAAACGTTTTCAAGGTCTTGCAACAAATATCAAAGTCTTTTTGGGTTATCAGGCGCGAAAACGCACAGTTATATAGATATGTGTCTATGTATTTACAATTTGAATGCCGGACATACCCTTTATTTGCCTGCAGCTGACAGGCTTTTCAGTTCTGCTTCGGAAAGTTGTCTATCGCGTGATTAAGTCTTGCAATGCACTTTCTGCAGTATTCCCTCTCGTCACCGGTAGAGAAATCATCTATCCTTTCAAGAGCTTTTATCACACAGTCTTTTGCGGTATCAACATTGCCGAAGCAGTTAAGTTCATAGAATCCCTTTACGAACATCGCATTGGGGTCGGTATCCTTCGTTATATCGTCAAAGATCCTGTGATAGTATTCCTTAGCCATCGACGGAACGATATTGTGGTAAGAGTAGTAATATACAAGGTCCATGCAGACACCGAGAACCACCTTGGAATATGCCATGTTCGGCTTCATCGTCCTCTCTGCTTCAGCTACCGCTTCAGGCATCCTGTCAAAGAATCCGTTCGCATCCAGATACTCGAAATAAAGCAGGAAATACATCTGTTTTTCCGTATCCCAGACCTTCTTATATTTCAATTCGCTGAAAGGCTTCAGTTCCATCTGTTCGAACGGAACGCCTGACCTCAGCATGCTTAAGACTTCCTGGGTATATCCGCTCAAAGACTTTTTGGAATTGACCTTTGAAACGACCGATATAGCAAGAAAGAATTTTCCGATCAGGAAGAGCAGGAGCCAGAATCCCAAAAGGAATAACACCGATGCGAGAAGATAAGAATCCACATTGAACGTGGCAATAAGGAGCCCTGCAAATGCGCCGATTCCGATAAGAAGCGTGACGACTGCGGTTAAGATCATGTAAGCCTTGTCTTTTGCAATGAGCTTCCTGCTGTCCATGCCGGCTTCACGCTCAAGGTCAAATGCTGTTTCAACCTGTAATCCGACTCCGGCTTTGCGTCCTCTTTTTTCCCACTTTCCGTTTTTGAGCTTTGTATATTTGAGACCGAATATCATGATATCCGTAACTTTCATTCCCATAGGCTTCGCAAAGGCAAGCTGTACGAGGCTCTTAACAAACGTGGACAGGATCAGTCCGACTAATGCCATAACCAGGATGAGGATAGGATTATATGAAAGCTGTCCCAAATATCTTAAATACTGCATATTTTCCTCTTGTTAACGCTTTTGGGTATTTATGTTGAATATATTAGCATTTGGCTATTTACCAGCTTGTGACTGATATTTTTAAATCTCCGAAATGAATAGTATCATATCGGCTCTTTAATGGCACTAGCCTGATGCCTCTACCTGATCTAATTCAGGCTGCTTTTATCTTGATTATCTGTTCTCCTGTCTTAATGGGAATTGCTCGTGTGTCGCCCAGCTTCATCATCTGATATGCCGCATTTATGTCTGCGTTTATCAATATCCCGGTGTTGCTCCTGAATAGACCGCGTTCTACTCTTCGTGCCTTGTCATAGTGAGCTCTGTCAGGCTTTTCTCCATCAAGATAACTCGTGCCGCTCGTGTAACTTTCACGTACAGTCTTTACCTCAATGCCTTCAAGTCTTGCTTTGTATGCGATCATGTCAGTAAGAGTCTTATATGGTATGGATACAAAGTTTTGGTTTGTTATGTTTCCCATGTGTACTTCCTGTTTCCATCCGTGATTGGCTCCAATCACTATGAGTC
>CACWXL010000011.1 GCA_902764825.1 Oscillospiraceae bacterium | reverse complement strand
GCTCCCTCTTTTCAAAATGTCATATCATAATACATAGAATATATCACACCGGGAGGACTCAATTGGTTTGATAATTGTTTAGTACAGATAATCCTGAATTAAACAGACTAAGCCCGGAATAATTTTCCGGGACTTTTTAAGTGCTGAATCATAGGGGAAGATCATCGGTTTATCATCATGTCATAGAATCCGGGGATTGCCGATGTTGCCAGAATCTGCCCGGCTGTCAACAAATCGATGATCGCATGGCCGATCATAATGGGCATCGGGTTTCTGTTTTTCCTGTATATGATGCAAAGAACTATCGTAAGAGGAAGGAATGACAGGAAACGGTAGACCTTATACCTTGCATCCGGCAGTGCCGGAATAAAGCAGTGCTGAAGTGCAAAGAAGAAAGACGGAAAGATCACTGATAAGTATCTGTTTTTGATCATGTTTACTCCGCAGCCGAGATAGATGCTGTCCTCTGCAAGCGCTGTACTGCCGGGAAGAACAATGAGATTGATCACTGCAAGAGGAACGGGTATCGGTGCGATCATCATCGGTGGCGCATAAAGTATTTTTCCATAGCAGAGAAAACCTGCCAGATACATTCCTCCCATACCGAGAACGAGTATGAGTACGCTCATGCCGACGGCTTGTTTGGGAGCTGTTTTGCCCTTCTCATAGTTGATCAGCTTTTTTAATCCGCCGTCATTTTTAGTTATGAAGATCAAGGCTGCGGCGGTGATGATATTTACTGCGCTTGCTGTGACTGACCATGTGTTGCTGATATCAGACAAGCTCCTGCCGGCGATCATCGATATAACGATAAACACGGCAATAAATATGATGCTTCTGAGCGGCATGAGGATGGGGAGGAATTTCTTGCTCATACTATATCTCCCATGAGCATATTGACCGTGTCTTCGATAAAAGAACTGCGGCCTTTTCCGGTATTAAGATCATAGCCTGTAATCTTTTTGGACTCTTCTGCCGCGAGGAAAGCAGCCTGCATCGATGACGCAAGGCTGAAGGATATCAGGCGTTTGCTCTTGTCGGGGATGTTGCCCCGTAAAGCCATCTGAAAACCTTTCTGTGTAAGAGCTGAATTGGAGTCGGCCCTGTAAGATCTGAAGTCTGACAGGATAGACATCTTAACTATTGCACGGTTTGCGAAAAGGAATTCAAACGTCTGCTTCGCGTAACCGGTCAGACGCTCACGATCAGAAAGCCCGTCGTCTTCTGCATTCATAAGCTCCGGCTTCATGCTGCAGAGAAGATCAGTTATGATCTTATTGGAGCATTCCGCAAGCAGATTGTCTTTGCTGCCGAAATGGTAATTGATAAGGCCGAGAGCCACGCCGCTCCTTTGGGCTATTGCTCTGGCTGTAATACTTTCCGGTTTACCGTCTGATTCTTTTATAAGGGCAATTGTCTGATCTATAAGAAGTTCTTTTATGTCGCTCATACCAGTCTCCTTGAACAATGTTCAAAATGATTATATTGAACACTGTTCAAAATGTCAACGGGACTCGTATGCCTGATGGTATAATAACGTTGTGGGAATACCCGGATGCTACGGGTATTTGACAGAGCCGAGTTCATAGAGCAAAAAGCATTGAAGGTGTTATAGGATGCATATTGTCAAAGCAGAAACAAGTCAGGTAGATATGATCGTGGATATGTCTGTCAGAGCTTTTGAAACAGATGTAAATGTTGGTGGGGCAGTAGGTGATTGTCCGCCCGGATTTGATTCAATAGAATGGCATAAACAAATGGCAAGTGAGGGGAATTTGTATCAGGCGATGATAGGAAATGACCCGGTTGGGGCTGTCATTGTGTTCCCGGATGAAAAAGAAAAAAGCGTATACATTGGCAGGATTTTTATTGACAGCGTCTGTCACAGAAAAGGTTACGGGATCCTCTTGATGGATTGCATAGAAAAGCAGTTCCCGTTTGCTAATGAGTTCAATCTGGATACTCCATGCTGGAATGAGCGGACAAATGCTTTTTACAAAAAACTAGGATACCGTATCATAAAGGTTGAGGACGGGTTCAACTTTTATCAGAAAAGAAGGATCTGAAGGAATAAGGGAATTAACTAGAACGACTCCTTTACCTGTGCAAGGAATTTCTCGGCTATAGGCGTAAATGTCTGGTATTTGTTCCAGATCAGATACAGCTTTGTTTCCTGCTTCGGAGACAGCGGACGGAATACAAGGTCGCTTTCTTCGGAACAGTTTATCAGGTGTTCGAATGTAAGAAGGATTCCCAGACCTTCTTTCGCAAACATGGAAGCATTATAAGAAAGGCGGAATGAGCCTTCCAGGTGAAGCTCGGAGAACCGTTCGCCGGCCCATTCAGGTATCTCGATATTCCAGCTCTGCTCGGAGCAGAAGAGCGGCTGGCCGATAAGGTCTGAGACCTTTATATTCTTTTTCTTTGCCAAAGGGTGGCTCTTTAACATGACGGCTCCCCAGCGGTCCGATGCCGGGAACGGGAGATATTCATATTTTTCCTTATTGGGAAGCTCGCATATCACACCGAAATCGAGTATGCCTTTGTCCAGCTTCTCGGTTACCTGCTCCGTATCACCGCTTGTTATGTGGTAGGTAAAGGACGGGTATCTGTCTTTTAGCTTCTTTATCTCGCGTGCAAGCAGGGCTATCTGATATGATTCTCCAAGCCCGAAATAAATATCGCCGCCTGTAATGTCATCAAGGGAGATGAATTCCTGCTCGATCTTATCTGCCATTGCGACAAGGTCTTCGGCACGGTCGCGGAGCAGCATGCCTTCATCAGTCAGCTTGATGGAGAAGCTGTGACGGGTAAAGAGCTTTTTGCCCAGTTCGTCTTCAAGAGCTTTAAGCGCCTTTGATAAGGTCGGCTGTGTCACATGCATGAGCTCTGCAGCATGGGACATGTTCTCTTCTCTGGCAACTGCAAGAAAGTAGCGAAGGTTCTTTATCTCCATCAGGCACCCCTTTCTGTGATATTCCAATATGGCATATCACGATATTCATTTTATTCATTAGCGCACTTCACGGCAACCCCTTATACTGATCTTGTAAGGACAAAAACAGTTTTAGCGGAGATCCGGTTATGGACTTGAAAATGATGATCGACAGTCTGTCTGAAATAGGCTTGACCGATGAACAGAAAAGAACGGCAAGAAAGCTCTATGACACGGGTCGGAATGCGGAACTTATCAGATATCTTAAGAAGTGCCGGTGCGGCCTGATCGATGAGATGCATGAGAGCCAGAGAAAAGTTGACCGGATGGATTATCTGATCCGGAAAGCAGAGAAGGAAACAGTATAAAAGCCACGGAGGTTTATAACGATGAAAGCAGGAGATCTGAGACTTGTAACAGAGTGGGATAAGACATTTCCAAAGAGCGGGAAGGTTGATCACAGCAAAGTAACCTTTGTGAACCGTTATGGAATAACATTGGCTGCAGATATGTATGTGCCGAAGGGAGCAGAAGGAAGACTTCCTGCGATCGCGGTAAGCGGACCTTTCGGTGCGGTCAAAGAACAGTGCTCAGGCCTTTATGCCCAGACCATGGCAGAGAGAGGCTTTATTACGATCGCATTTGATCCTTCTTATACCGGAGAGAGCAGCGGTGAGCCCCGATATATGGCATCTCCCGACATCAACACTGAAGATTTCATGGCTGCAGTAGATTTCCTTTCTCTCAATGAGAAAGTCGATCCTGACAGGATCGGTATCATCGGCATCTGCGGCTGGGGCGGCATGGCTCTTAATACGGCTGCATTAGATCCGCGCATTAAAGCTACGGTTGCATCGACCATGTATGACATGACCAGAGTTAATGCAAACGGATATTTCGATTCGGAGGACTCCGAAGAGCAGCGTTATGAGAAGAAGAAGGCAATGGCAGCTCAGCGTCTGGAAGACTTAAAGAACGGTACTTATAAGCGCGCAGGAGGATGCCTGCCACTTCCTGTTCCGGAAGATGCTCCGTTCTTCGTGAAGGATTACAGTGAATACTATAAGGGAAGGGCATATCACGCAAGGTCTCTTAATTCCAACGAGGGCTGGAATGTTACAGGCTGTGAGTCTTTTATGAATCAGCCGATCCTTAAGTACTCGAATGAGATAAGAAGTGCAGTTTTGATCATTCACGGAGAGAAAGCGCATTCCTGCTATTTCTCGAAAGATGCATATGAGAATATGACGAAGGACAGCAAGTATAAAGATAACAAGGAACTCATGATAATTCCCGGCGCAGTTCATACGGATCTGTACGACAATTTTGATGTTATTCCTTTCGATCATATCGAAGAATTCATGAGGAAATATCTATGAGAATGAACATTGCAGCCGCTTTGACCGCAGGCACGATCCTGGTAAGTCTTGCAGGTTGTTCTGCGGCTCCTGAATCTGCAACAACTTCTGCAGCGCAGATTACGACTTTTGCTGAAGAAACGTCCGAAATGACGACAGAGAAGACTACATCAACTGAAACGTCTGCAACTTCTGAAATGACCACTCAGACAGAAGAGACGACTACCGTCACGGAGGCAGAAAGATCAATGACATTAAAGATCGGAGAAAGGGAAGTTCAGGTTACCTGGGAAGATAATGCTTCAGTGGAAGACCTGAAGAAACTCGCTGCATCAGATCTGACCATAAAGATGTCGATGTACGGCGGCTTTGAGCAGGTAGGTTCCATAGGGCAGGCTATCACAAGAGACGATAAACAGACAACAACAAAGCCGGGCGATATTGTTCTTTATTCCGGTGATCAGATAGTGATGTTCTATGGATCCAATTCCTGGAGCTATACAAGACTCGGTAAGATCAACCTGACTGAAAAGGAATTAAAAGATCTCTTAGGCAATGGTGATGTAACTATTACGCTAAGTCTTGGTTAGATCGTATATACCAGTATATTCCGTATCTTTCATTTCCTGCCTGATAGTAAGGAATAAGAGGCAGGCTGATATCACTGCCCCTGAAGTCCTTAAGACCCGTCAATAAGAAGCGGTCATTGTCCTTTGCGAGATACTTTTCGAGATCACCGGAAAAGTCCTGCAACGTAACGCCTTCGGGCAGCGTCAGATATTCGCGGTCAAGGACGGCGCGCTGTGTTTTGCCGTAATTGATATTGCATTTTACCGAAGCATCGAAAACAACTTTCCATGCAGGCGCCACAACCTCGATACCGGCGTTCTCGGTGATGCCCCACTTATCATTTCCAAGCGGCACGCAGAGCACAAAAGGTCCGTATATAAAGCCTTTTGCAGAAGCCTCATCAGGCAGTCCGGTAATCTTAAGCTGCATCTCAAAACCGAGTTCAAATGTTCCGTCAGGCGGGAATGCTACATCAAGAAAATCTTCGCTGTCGGGCAGAATCAAATCCCTGTTCTTTATCCATCGCGGGATGCGGAGTTTAACTACTGTCTTTCCTGAATCACACTGCGCACAGCTTATGGTCAGCCTGCCTTTGCCGTAATCTGCGCGGAGCTGATATACCTGTTCTCCAAAGCGGATATCGGATGATATCCACTGCGTGATATAAAGGTCCGGATCCTTGCGGTAACAGATCTTGCCCCCGATCGATGCAAAATCTTCCAGTGCCGTTCCGACGCAGCACCAGAAAGGATTTTCTGAAGGCTTGGAAGGTGAATATAGCCTGTAATATCCTGTCGCCATCGGATTGAAATAAGTGTATCCGCCGTCAGGTCCGACTGAGCCGAGCTTGGCGTTCCAGAGTGTCCGTTCTATGTAATCAAGATACTTGGGTTTTCCCGTAAGTTCGAAGAGGAGCTGCGAGAGCTTCATCATGTTATAACAGCAGCAGCTCTCGGCATTGCACTGCGTGCGCGAGCCGTCTAGAAGTCCGTCAGCGAAGAAGTGTTCCATGTCGCCGATGCCGCCTGTAGCATAGGTCTGATTCCTGATTACCGCATCCCAAAACTTCTCTGCGGTTGTTATGCGGGGCTGAACCTCTTCTTTGATCCCTGCCTTATCAAATGCCTTAGCGCCTTCAAGATAACCTAAGATCTTGGGAATGGTAGCGTTGGCGTGTACGCCCCTCATGCGGTTCTTGAAGCTTAAGAGTTCTTCATATAATTCAGGCTCATCGAAGACTTCCGCAGCACTTAAATATCTTTTGTCACCCGTCAGCGTATAGAGCTGATACAGA
Source organism: Oscillospiraceae bacterium (assembly GCA_902764825.1). Classification (GTDB taxonomy): domain Bacteria; phylum Bacillota; class Clostridia; order Saccharofermentanales; family Saccharofermentanaceae; genus Saccharofermentans. The sequence goes on along the minus strand of CACWXL010000011.1, from coordinate 71,817 downwards.
CTGTCGTTCATGCCGCCGTACTCGACGGAAAGGACCTTTTTGCGCGTCTCTTTGTCCCATGACAGTACGCGGTCACAGACCCAGTCTGCAAGCGCCAGAGCAGCTTCCTTGGCACCGGCGATATGTCCGTAAGTCCACAGGTCCATGATACCCTGCAAGACCTTATGAAGCGCGTACCAGGGCACCCACTGCTGACCTTCAGCTTTGCCCTCAAGCACATCGAACTGGATATAGGGATTATCTTCATCCTGAACCGTCGCAGCGCTTAAGAAGCCGTTTCCGAGCTTTTCCTGACACTCTTTAAGACCCGTAACGACCGCATTTGCCTTTGCGATGCTTTCTTCAAGTTCAGGCGAGTTTTCCCTGCCGCGAAGAGTGGCTATGCGCATTCCGAGAGCAGAGAAATAATGACCGGTGCCGTGTCCTGCGATAAGGCTGTTTTCCCAGCCTCCGTAAGGCTTGGCATCTGTCTTGATCCTGCAGGTCCTTTTAAATCCCGCAAGGACTCTCTCAGGATCCATGGAAGATAAGAAAAGCGCGTTCTTATCCTCACAGTCTTTCCATCTTACGTCGGTTATCTTAATATCGTTCAGCTCAGATCTTTGGTACAGCATAAACATATTATATTCTTCGTTTATCGGGTTGTTGATAGTAAAATATATCCGTAAAAAATTGATAGAAACATGCTCGTTAAGAGAATGAGATAAGAGGGAAAACATGTTCAATTGTGATCTTAAGAAGCTGAGGATATCTTTTATTGAACTTCACGCTGCGGAAGATATTGCAAGGCCTGAGTATGGCAGATACTGCCTTCTTGAATTAAAGGACGGAACATTTACTGCCGGAGCATGGTATCCGGATAGTACGGGTGAGAACGGTGAGTTCTCCAACGGAACTTCAAGAGAGATCCCGCTAGATGATGTGGCAGGCTGGCAGGATATGGCTGTTTTCGATCTTACGGAATGCCTGGAAAAAGAGAGTCTCACGCAGATAAATCTCGGTACGGCAAAAGAAGGCGGACATTCTTTTACGGTCGGGGATTTCAGGTCTCTTGATGACGGAGATCTCCCCAAGAACAAACAGTTCTGCCTCTTGATCTTAAAGACCGGCGCCCTGGCTGCCGGCAGATGGAATAAGAGCGGAGATAGTGACGGATACTTTATCTACGGTTCGGCACTCGCAAGCTACAGACAGGATAAAGTATGGGCGTGGACTCCTCTTAGTCCTGATGAGATATTCCTCAAGGAAGAAGAGCAGGAAAAAGAGAGATTAAAAGAGGAAGAACTGAATAAGGACCCTAAGACCGATCCGGTGCTCTTCAAATACGGTACTGATATAGAGACATATTATGCCAAGGCGCTCGAAAAGCTCCTCAGGAAATATCCGTGGGCCACTATTGCCCAAATGAAAAAGACAGATCCGTGGGAAATCGTTCCTGTTCACGGTAAATATGTTTTCGCGCAGACAAAAAAAGGCTATTCCGGAAAGATCATTGCAAACGAATGGAAAGAAGGCGGCAGTGCAGATGAATTCATTGATTTCCTCTGCAAGATCACGGAAGATGCCGTGAAAAACTCTGATCCGGAAGTTAAATTCAAGTACGGTCTTGATCTTGAGGTGTATCTGGAGAAGGCTTTCGATAACATTAAGAAAGATTACCGCTGGGCAGATAAAAACGCGCTGGACAAAGCATGCCGTTTTGATATCAGACAGGTGAACGGAGACTGGGAATTCGTAAGAGATTACAACGGAACCGGTGATTATTCGGTCTGTGAGCATTCTTCTGCAGAGAGCTTTATTGAAAGAGTGGAAGACGCATACAAGGAAGAGGCACTTCGGGCAAACCCGGTCACAGATACATATGCTGTTCCTTTTAACGGAGTAGAGATCCACGGATGGCATCTGGAAAGATATGAATTCTCGAAGCTTGAATCCGGTGATTACAAAGTATTTGTGCAGGCCGGAGACAGGGTGACCGGCGGCAGCAGGGAGTTCTTCATAACGCCTTACTGCTTTGAGGCAGATACTTACGAAGAGTTCCTTGACAGATATCTTGAGATAGTTCCGGGAGGCGCTTTCGGACTTTATAAAGAAGACCTGCTCGCGGATGAAGATCTTAAGAGATTTCTGGGCTACTGATCTCTTGGAAGGCTGTTTTCGCGGCCATGGTATAATATGTCTGTCCGGAAGATCTCCGGGCAGTGAAAACCATATTATGGGGAGAATAATAGTATGAAGAAAACAGCAATAATATCAGCAGCACTTTGCCTGTCGCTTTTGGCAGCAGGATGCACCGGCAATGAGCCGACTCAGGGAACGGAGCCTTCTGCAACGACAGAAGCTTCCGTAACCACAGAGGCTGAGACTAGCTCAGAGACAACAACCGAACCGGCTAAGGCTGAACACCAGGTCACGGTGGAAGAGGTAGTGCTCTTGAGTTCCAAAGAAGGCGCTTTTGAGTATAAGAGCGTTGTTCCGAAGATCATCGTTGACGGCAAGGAAGCAACAGAGATCAACGAGGCGCTCAGCAACTATATTCAGCAGGCATACCCTTTGGAAATGGACGGTGACCACGCAAGCGGCATGGCAACACGCCTGGCATGGGGCGTTAAGGACAATATCATATCCATCGTAATTTATGCCGGTGAGACATTCACGGATTACTTCAATTACGACGTTTTCAATTATGATCTCGATACACTGAAGGGTGCTGATGACAGCGCAGTCATACTGTGCTTTGGAATGACAGACGAGGACTTCTTCAGCAAGACAAAAGACGCCGTAAAGGATTACTGCACCAAATTCCAGTATGATACCGAGAAGAGCCTCGCAGCGGTGAATTACGAGAAGACCACACCTTTCATCACGCCTGACGGAAATCTTGGTGTAGCAGCAAGTGTCGTCTATCCCGAAGACTCACAGTTCTCAGGCGACAGCACCAGATGCTTCGACTTATCGACAAAGGACGTATTCTCGATCAAAGGGTAACATTTACTGATAAAAAGATCTGAATAAACAATCCATACGGAACGTCCTGACATAACAGGGCGTTCCTTTTTTGATAAACTACATAATACCGGAGGATACCGATCATGGAATATTGCAGACCTGATTACGACAACTGCATTGTTAACTTAAGCAATTCGATACTTAAGGCTTTTGGCGCGGAGACGAGCGCGCCGACTCTTAAGATGGCTGATAAGCTCCTTGAGAAGGAGTATAAGAATGTCGTAGTTCTCCTGATGGATGCCATGGGCATTTCGATCCTGGAAAAGCATCTTGAACCGGACGGATTTCTCCGTTCGCATCTTGCAGGAGCATATAGTTCCGTTTTCCCGCCCACGACAGTTGCAGCAACGACTTCGATGCTCTCAGGCCTTTATCCGAATGAACACGGATGGCTCGGGTGGGATATGTATTATCCTGAACTGGATAAGAATGTAACCGTTTTCCTGAACAAAGAACAGCTGCGTGAAGATGAGAACGGCGAGTTAGTTGAGCCTGCACCCGCTGCTGATTTCAATGCAGCTTTTAAATACACTCCGTACAAGAACATCATTACCCGGATAAATGAAGCCGGCGGCAGAGCTTATGCTTCAATGCCTTATCTTGAGCCATTTCCGCAGGATCTGGAGGCAATACTGACACGTGTCGGGGATCTCTGCAGCAAGCCGGAGAAGAAGTTTATCTACGCCTATTGGAACGAGCCGGACGGCACCATGCATGTAAAAGGACCTGACAGCAGCGTCGTACATGATCTTATGCACGAGCTTGAGGACAGGCTCGAGAAGTTCGCATCGGGTCTTTCCGACACGCTTCTTCTCATAACTGCAGATCACAGTCAGATCGAGTGTGATAACTATTGTCTTATGGATTATCCGGAGATATTGAAGTGTCTGGTCCGTATGCCTGCCGTAGAGCCGAGAGCTTTGAGCTTTTGGGTAAAGGACGAATACATGAAAGAATTCCCTGGTATCTTCAGAGCAGCATTCGGTGACAGATTTTGGATCCTTACCAGGGAAGAAGTAATCGGGCAAAAGCTGTTTGGTACCGGCAGGGATCACAGGCTTTTACGTGACATGCTCGGCGATTATCTGGCAATATCGGTATCTGATGCAACGATCTTCCTGACCCACAAGGAAGCCGGTCTGATGCCGGGTGGTCACGCGGGTCTTACGAAGGAGGAAATGGACATTCCTTTGCTTGCGATTATCAAGTAAAATTGATTTTCAAGGCCCAAAATTTTACTTTATCCCTGGATTTTTTACTTTATCCCTGAGTTTTGCCTTTACGGTTGATTTTTTTTCTCCTCTCTTTGTATAGTCCAAACTATACCAGCACAGAGAGGAGTGATGCTCTGAGTATATTTATCTAAACCTTGGAAAATCCCCATTATTTCAAGGTGCGAACAAGCATAGATGCATTCGCAAAAAACAAAAATAAGACATAACGTCTTACTACACCTTCTATCGTAAGCTTGCAGCTGCGGTATTTGCGCATAGTACCGCAGTTGCAAGACAGAAAGGTTCCTCCCTCCCTTGCTCATGCTTGACACCTTAAATGGCTCAAAATGATTTGATAAAAAGCCACAAGGTCTTTTATCGCATAAATTATTAATGTATCATTCATTCTGGGGGAGTTCAGGGTTACTGTTGAATACAAATCTGAAGTGTTATCCGTATAAGCAGTAATTCTTTTTTCGGATTTAATGATCAAGATTGCTCTTTGTGATGACGAAGAAAAGTACCTTAAACTGGAGATGAAGTATATTGAAGAATACTTCACCGAAAAGGGCGTGCATTACAGTGTGGAATGCTTTTCTTCCGGAGAGCAGCTGCTTGAGGATAAAGTCCTGATCGAGATGGCGGATCTTATCATTCTCGATGTGGAAATGAAGGGGATTGACGGAATATCTGTTGCAAAGAGCATTCGTCAGCAAAACGACAAAGTTAATATTGCATTTCTGTCAGCACACATGAATTACTCTACCGACGGGTATCATGTGAGGGCTGTCAGGTTCATATTGAAGACATTGGATGATCTGAAGGATTATCTTTTCGAATGCCTCGACTGTGTCCTTGCAAACATGGATATGATCGACAAAGAAATAACTATGGATTTTACGATAGGAAAACGCACGCTTAAGATCAAGGATATTGTTTATCTTAAGACAAACGGAAACTATACGGCCTTTGTTCTTTCGAATGGTTCGAAAGAAAACTATATTATGAGAAATACGCTTAAGAAACTTACAGATATGATGAAACCGTTTGACTTTATAGCCGTCAGCTCCAACGAGACGGTCAATCTCCGTCACATCACGGATGTTACCAGATATGTGGTTACATTGGACAACGGAGAGCAGATCTCCGTATCACAGAAGAAATACAGTGACGTTTGCCGTGCGCATACGCTTTACAGGGGAAAGAACGCATGACAAATTTAGAACTGGTAATATTTACTAATCTTTTCAGCATTTTATTATATTATGCCTTCATAAAAAGCGTCCTGAAGCGCAAAGCGGAAAAGCCATTAGATTACATCCTGATAGTGGTTCTTTATGTCTTGAATGCACTGACAGTTTACTATGTAAGTCCGGTACCCAAATTCATTGTTCTTATTGCTTTATCTATCGTCTTTACGATGCTGATCTTCAAGGTCTCATTTAAGAAGAGTCTGCTCGCAAACCTGTTATATAATGCCATAACGATATCCATTCAAATGATAGGTTTACTGGTCATGATGCGTGTGACCGGAAAAGAATGGTCTCAAATAACTAACAACGAATCTTTTATAGGAGATCTCTCATGCCAGATAGTGATGTTCCTGATAGTGATGGTAATGAATACTGTCTTCAGAAAAGGAGTATTAACCAATCTGGACATCAAAGGCTGGATCACCTTTGCGCTGTATCCTCTGTTTACGATAATCGCCGTTCTCGTTCTTGCATTTTCTGTCGACAAAAAATCGGTTGATGATGTATACATCGGAATGGTCATCCTCGCTTCGGGAATGTTTATCCTGAGCATTGCTATTTTCATGCTTATCGATAATGTCGTAAGGCGCGAAAATGTGATCCACGAGAAGGAGATAATGCTCGGACAGACAGAACACCTCAATCAGATGTACCGATCGCTTTCAGAAGAACGCGAAAAGCAGAAGGCACGTTCACATGACTATATCAATCACCTTAACGTTATGCTCATGCTTGCCCGCGAAGGCAAGACCGAAGAGCAGATCCGGTATATTGAAGAGCAGCTGGGAAAAGAGGTTCAGAGCGTTGACATTATCGATACCGGCAACCCGCTTATCAATGCCGTATTGAACATCAAGTATCTCGAAGCAAAAGAGAAGGGCATCATCATTCCCTTTATCGCTGACAATCTGAAGGACATTAAGATAAGCGACAGCGATCTCGTAACGATAATCACGAACATTCTCGACAATGCCATCGAAGCCGTTCTGAAGTGTGACGAGAAGCACATCGTATTTAAGATCATCAAGGACCGCGGAACGCTCATAATCGATTCGACGAACAACTATAAGGGTGAGCTTCCGGCTGATCAGGACTTCGTAACGACAAAATCTGACAAGAAAAGCCACGGATTCGGTCTTGCAAACATCAAAAATACCGTCAAAGCCAATAACGGCAACTGTTTCATCGATACTGAGGGTGGCATTTTCCACATATCGATCGCCCTTCCGCTGGCCTGAAAATTTTACTTTATCCCTGGATTTTTTACTTTATCCCTGAGTTTTCGTTTTTTTATTGCGAAGACGACGGCCATTTACTATCATCAAAACACTTGGCACAAGGCCGCAAAGATGGGATCGGAGAAAGATGGAATACTTATCTGCATTGATAGCAGACAGGATGTGTAAAAATGAGATCATCAGGGAAGATGATCTCATATTTTACGCATACTCGATCCAATTACTGTTGGAGAAAACGATAGGGCTTATCCTTATCGGCATCTTTGCGCTGGTCTTTAAAGCTTTTTTCGAGATAGCTGTATTCACTGTTGTATTTGTTGTCATCAGGAGGTATTCTGACGGCTTCCACTGTAAGACTAGTATCGGATGCTTTATCCTGTCTGTATTGATGGCTCTGTCTACCATACCTGTAACAACATGGCTTATTAAATACCCTGCCGTCTGTATTGCCGGCGTGCTTATTTCCATGGCCGTCATCCTCATGATCGGTGCTATCCATGATCCGAACCTGGATCTGCCGGAGGATGTGTTTATCCGCCATAAGAAGATAACCCGCATACTGATCCTGATCGCCGGCCATGTAGTTTTATGTCTTCTATTTCTTTTTTCGAATAACCGGTTTGTCTACTATTCAGCTCTCGGAATTATCTATAGTGCCTTGAGTCTGTTAGCAGTAAAAATTTTAAAAGGCGAGGTGTCAGCAAATGAAAAAACTTGAGAAATTGGTTCTTGAACAGATCGAAAGAGCAACCAGAAAAAATGCGGTAGGTTCCTTCACTAATTCGGATCTTCCTAAGTGCCCTTATTTCTTTCATCAGCCCAAGAGACCTAAGAAGTAAGGCACTGCTCTGATCAAGAGCAGTTTCAGTCCGCCTAGCACAAAAAGGGCCGCCTCTTTCTGAGACGGCCCGCGGTCTTATCCTTTCAGTGCATTCCATCCCGTATCGTGCCAGCACTTGCCGGTACCGATCTGTTCTGTTGAAGAATAGTAGGGCATCGGAAGCGTTCCCGTAAGTGCGGTCTTGCCGGTCAGAACGTCTGATACTGCATTTCCGCCTTCTGTGCCGGGGAGATACAGCATGATGCAGGAATCCCACTTATCAAGATACTGATCTATGATGACGTTTCTGCCTGCCACGATAAGCGTGACGACAGGCTTTCCCGACTGCGCCGCAAGCTTTATCGCATCACTGTTTCCGGGCAGGCCGAGGCTGCCTGTAAGTGACAGGTCAGACGTATCTCCATACCATTCCGCATAAGGCTTCTCGCCGACGCAGAGAAGTACCATGTCGCATGTGCCGATCTGACTTATATCGGTGATGATCTCAAAGCCCATTTCTTTCGAAGCTTCACGGAGAGCTTCCAGAATAGAAGGGCCTTCCATCCTGAAGTGCTTATCTGCAAAGCCCATATTCATCATATTAGCGTCAGTCTCGCCCTGCCACCAGTTAGTCCAGCCGCCGCAGAGTGCGCCTACATCATCTGCCGCAGGGCCTGTGACGAATACCTTCATTCCGGGCTTGATAAACATGTTGCCACCGGCCTTCAAGGGCACGAATGATTCTGCTGCGAGCTTTCTTGCGACCTCGCGGGATCTTGCGCTGCCGAATTCGTAAGAAGGCTTTACGTTCTCAAGCAACGGGTCTTCGAAAAGCCCCGCTTCCTTCTTGACTCTTAAGATCCTGGTAACCGCATCATCTATACGTTCTTCGCTGATACGCCCTTCCTTGACGCCTTCTATTATGTATCCCATAGCAGCTGCGTGATCGGTCTCTGTCATGAGCATGTCAACGCCTGCATTTACGCACAGGATCACATTCTCCTTATAGTTTGAACCGGAGCAGTTCATGACTGAATCCCAGTCTGAAAGAACAATGCCCTTAAAGCCCATGTCGTTCTTGAGATAAGTTATGTATTTCGCATTCTCGTGCATCTTCGTTCCGTTAAGCGAAGAATGCGAGAGCATGATCACCTGAATGCCCTCGTCGATCAGAGCCTGGTAGATCGAGAGCTGGTCCTTGATCTGTTCTTCGGTAAGCCTGGCATCGCCCCTGTCCAGAGGCGTGCTCTCGCCTGTGCCGAATGAGATCATGCCGTCTCCGAAAAAGTGCTTCGGGCAGGCAATTACGCCTTCTGACATAAGGCCTTTTGTATATGCGACGGCAAGTTCTTTTACCAGCTTGCTGTCGGAAGAATAGGATTCATACGTTCTTCCCCATCTGGGATCGTTCGCTGTGGCTACACAGGGCGCGAAATTGAGCATCATCCTTGTATGGGCAACATCGCTTCCAGTGAGCTTGCCGTATTCTTCGGTAAGCGCCGCATCGTGCGCAGCACCGATATTGATGTTGTGAGGGAACATGACGCAGCCTGATGCGAAGTTTACTCCGTGCACGCTGTCATTACCGTAGATAAACGGGATCGGAGCTTCATTTTGCAGTGCGAAGGTCTGATATTCAGTGACTGTATTTTTCCATTCTTCTGCTGTAGGCATCGGATAGTTATCGACTCTCGAGAGGACCGATCCGTAGTCAGTTGTCTTCATCTCCATGGCAAGAGTGTTATATACCGTCGGCTGCATCATCTGGGCTGCCTTCTGCTCCAATGTAAGAGTCTTGCAGATCTCTTCTGCGGTCATCTTCGTATAGTCTTCGATATTAGCCGCCGGCCCGCTGCTATCAGGCGTGGCAACCGGCGCGAATACGCTGTTCTCGTCAATGCATGCAGTCGCAGCAGTAAGCGACAGGATAAGAAGTCCGGCTATGATCCTCTTTGCTTTCATAGTTCCCCCAAAATGTCTTCAGAACTGATTTTTCTAATTATATCATTATGCCCCAAACGGGCTTGTACTTGCTCATTTGGGGGGCATTTTCGATGTTTGATAAAACGTTAAGGCATATCAGTTGTTGGTGTCCTGAAGATGATTATTTTTCACGCACCAGTCACCGAATTTTGTAAAGACATCATCGCCATAGAGATCCTTGATAATGCCGGCGATCTTCTGCATCTGTTCCTCATTGTATTCGTCATAACGGTATACGAATCCGGCGGAGGTATTAAGCTTCGTACAGATCTTCTTAAAGAAATCATCTCCGGCCTGTTCATGCAGGTACTCGAAAAGATACTGTCCGTAAGTATACTCCGCACCGCGGTCAGCATGGGAGACGTCTTTGTAATCGCTGACAAAGATAGCTTCCGCATTCGATGCATTAACTGCTTCAGGTACGGTGTTATCGTAGAAAGTCTTCTTAGCCTTTACTTCGGCAATGGAAGGATATTTGTCCGCAAGAGCATTAATAACCGAGACAGCCATGTAATCTGCGAGGCCCTCAGTCATGATCTTGGACATATTGCAGTTTCTGCCGGTAATTACGTGAGTCATCTCGTGCGCGATAACAGAATAATCGACATAGTCGGTTTTGCGCCAGGGATTATCCCTGAAATCCGGTATGGAATTCCAGACATCCTCACTGAACAATTCATATTCAACGAGGGTAAGATCATCAGCTGAAGCGCAGGAGATCCAGCCTTCGGGCTGTCTGTCGCACATTATGAAGACAGGAATCTTTTCTCCCACATACCAATCCTTCCAGGGATTAAATCCGTTGTAATATATGCTGTTGTCGGTTACGTGCGGATAATCTCTTTCTACAGGAGCATAAGAGACTCCGAGCTGCTTCTCAAGCTCATCGACTATCGCATCCATGACTACTGCAAAATCACCGGGAAGGTCAATGTCCTTATCTATAAGAAGGACATACTTCTCTGATTCGATATAGCAGTAATCCGTAGATACAAAATGGTTTTCCTTAACGCCGTCCAAAGTGATCTTCTTATAAGGCGTGTTGATCATGCCGTTACGGGTGGTCTCGGCTGTGGATTCCGTGGTCTCAGTTGTCTCTTTTGTCGTTGCAGCAGTTGTTGTTACGGTCGTTTCAGATTCTTCTGTTGCCTTATCGCATGCGCATAAGAGCATGCTTCCTGTGCATAACGCAGCCAAAAGCAGCGAGGTAATTTTCCTTGCATTTTTCTTCATTGAATTTTCTCCTTTTATAAAACAAACCTTATTCCACGATGCCGGAGAGAATACCGACATCAAAAATATTTTATCACCCGGCAGCTTCCCGTGAAATACACAACTATCACAATTAGGAAGTCCAGTGGAACAAAAAGATAAACAAGTTGCTTCAAATGTTGCTGTTTCTGTCCGCCCGGAAGCAACAAATCCTTATCACTTGCGGGAGATTACAAGTTTGCCTGCATCTTCGAGAGGCATCGGTCTGCCCCAGACGTAACCCTGAATGTAGTCACATCCGATGGACTTTAAGATATTGACCTGTTCATAGGATTCGACGCCCTCCGAGATGACCTTAAGATCGAGCGTGTGGCCGATCGAGATGATCATGGCGACATACTGCTTGGACGATTCATTCAGGCTCATGTTGTCGATGAATGACTTGTCGATCTTAAGCATATCCGTAGGGAAACTGTTGAGATAACTCAAGGATGAATAACCGGTTCCGAAGTCGTCTATCGCGACCTTAAGGCCAAGCTGCTTGAGCTCGTCTATCCTCTGCAGGGCCTTTTCCGCGGAATCGATCATGATGGATTCCGTGATCTCGATCTCGATCCTGAAAGGCGGGACGCCGTACTTGTCCAGAATCTTCATGATATCGTCGATGAAGTTATTCTTCATGAGGTGCCTTACGGATACGTTGACGCTCATTGTAATATCGGAATTCTTGCTGTTTGTGACATCACTGATGAACTTTACGGCCAGCTCGAAAACGTGCATGTCGATGCGGTCGACAAGACCGGTCTTCTCTGCTACCGGAATGAACTCGGCAGGGCTTATATAATTGCCGCTGTCATCCTTCATGCGCGCCAGAGCTTCAAAGCCCCTTAACTGGTGGTCCATGTCGTACTGCGGCTGGAGGTAGCAGAAGATCTTGTCCGAGGACAAAGCTGAACGGATCTTGCGCTCGATCTCCATTGAGACCTCAGTGCTGAATACGTCGGGCGTAAATCTCATGACCCTGCTGCCGCTGCCTTTTTTCTTGGTCTCGTGCAGAACGGCATCGGAGAACGTAAAGAGGTTATCGATGACGTCGCTGTCTTCAGGACATACGGTATAGCCGAAGCAGGCGGTAAGATAGTAATCGCAGTCATCTATGGTGAACTTCTTTTCGAGAGCGGTCCTGTAGCAGGCGATGGTATTCTCGATGTCTTCCGTGGCGGAGTAACCGGAGATGAGTAAAAGGAATTCGTCGCCGGTGGATCTTGCCACGAAGTCGACAGTTCCTGTATTAAGCGAATTTGCAAGAGCCTTCCATCTGCGGGCGACGGCTTTGAGGACCTGGTCACCCGTCTCATGGCCCATGGTATCGTTGATGCTCTTGAAGTCGTTTAAGTCGACTGATACGAGCGCAAATCTTTCCGAGCGCTTTAGGAAATCCTGTATAAGCTCGCTGCATGCGAAGCGGTTTGGCAGGCCCGTCAGCCTGTCTGTTACGGCTTGTTCGCGGATATGGTTCCGGTATTCCTGGAGCTTTAAGTTTCCGAAGTAGATGAATGTGATGGCAAGGATTATCAGGATGTTATTGAACAAGCCGGGAATGTTTCCGTAGTTCCTGCGGATGAAGATGTTGACGCACATCAAGGGGACCTGCAGCAGTAAGAGCACTAACGCCGTGATGTAGCCGGTCTTTCTGAACAGCATGGCAAGGCAGATAATGCAAATGTTGCCGAGCATCGAAGAGATGCCCGTAAACGACTTGATCTCAAAGGGAATCCCGAATATTACCGCCGTGGCATCGGATCTGGATATGCTTGATGTTAAGAATATTGAGAATACGAAAAGCAGTACGAGCAGGATAAACACACCCTTAGGGGCCTCTTTATCCAGAGACAGTTTTTGCAGGGTCTTATCGACTCTGTTATTATCTGCTTGTTTTGCCATAAGATATCACCCTTGCCGATAGTTCTTGATCATGATACTGACATTGTAGCAATTCGGAACAGTTAAAACCTGCACTAATTTGTTACTAGAGTAACAAGACAAAATACAAACTGTAAAGAATTTTTTAACGCCCGTCCCAATCTTTCCTGTATTCTCTTGGCGATTTCTCGAAAAACTTACGGAAGGTCTCTGACATGTAGCTCACTCCGCCAAAGCCTGTCTTAGCTGCGATCTCGGTCATGGGGATCTTGCCGGAACGCAGTAATTCAGCCACTTTGCGGCACCTTAAGTGCATCAGGTAATTGATCGGCGACTCGCCTACATACTGGTGGAAAAGAGTGTTGCAGAGCGACTTGCTGACGCTGCCGCTCGCTGCGATATCTGCTAACGTGACCTGCTTCTGGTAGTTATTAGCAATGAAATGCATCATGGACTTGAAGGACTGCATCCTCGGATCAGACACGACGTCTTCCGTGGCGCCCAAAGTCTCAGCCTGCTTTCTTATGATGTCCCATATCTGGTAGAACTGCTTCGTGACCGCAAATGGATCATGCCTGATATCAGGCAGTCCCAAAACAAGATCCCTTATGGAGTCGGTGCGTTCGTTAATATAACGGAATCTTAAGTAAGGAAGATCCTGGTTCTCCGTGATCGGCCTTATCGCCTGCATCTCCACGGCGATCGAATTCGCAAGGATATTCGGATGAATCACACAGATGACATATTTTGCGACCTCTCCGTTCACCGTCATGTTGTAGTGGATCTGGTTGGAATTTACGACGATCGTATCGCCGGCCCTAAGAAGAAGCTCCTTGCCGTTAACAAAGTAGGCGACACGGCCCTCCTTGACGGTCATTATCTCAATGTCCTCATGGAAGTGCGGAACGCCTTCCCAGGTGACCTTTGGCGCTATCCAGCCGTCGTAGATATAGGACGGGAAGTTGGGATCGTCGTAATTTACTATCTCGGAGCCGTCGTCTCTTTTTACGATGAGACCCATCTGTTCTATCTTCATAACAATATTTCTCCCTGTCTTCGAAAACTATAACTATCTTCCACGCGCTTGGAATATAGTTATAAAAACATGGCTTTTATAACCTGTTTTCGAGCACTTATCTACAATATACTTGCAATCGAACAGAAAAGAAAGAGGTAAATTGCTATGGATTATTCGGGAAATGAAGCAGTAGTAATGAAGAACGTCTGCAAGGACTTTAAGGTCTTGAACCGTCACGAAGGCCTCAAGGGCTCCATCCGCGACCTGTTCTCGAGAGACTACAATACCGTCTCAGCGGTAAAGGACGTCACCATGACCGTTAACAGGGGCGAGATCATCGGATACCTGGGTCCCAACGGCGCCGGCAAGTCAACTACCATCAAGATGATGACAGGCGTCCTGGAGCCGACATCGGGCGAGATTCTTGTCAACGGCAAGGTGCCTTACAAGAACAGGACGGAAAACTGCGAGAAGATAGGCGTTGTCTTCGGACAGAGAAGCCAGCTCTGGTGGTCACTGCCTCTGATCGAATCCTTCAAGCTTTTGCGAGACCTCTACATGGTCCCTCAGAAAGATTACGATGCCATGATCGACCTCTACCGTTCGCTCGTTGATATAGAGCCGATCCTCCATAAGCCGGTAAGACAGATGTCTCTGGGCCAGAGGACATTAAGCGATATCCTTGCTGCGTTCCTGCATAACCCTCCGATCGTATTCCTCGACGAACCGACGATCGGCCTGGACGTTTCGATGAAGGCAAAGATCCGTGAGCTCATCTTAGGTCTTAATAAGGAGAAGAATACGACAGTAATCCTTACCACCCATGACATGGGCGATGTCGATGCACTCTGCAGGAGGATCGTCATCATCGACAAGGGCACGAAGATCTACGACAACGACATAGAGCATCTGAAAAACTATTTCGGATCCTACAGGACATTGAAGCTTCAGATGTCTGACGGGGCGTGGGAAGAATACCTGATCGACGAGAAGACCACCGACGTCATGGACGTCATCATGGAAAAGCAGAAGGAAAAGAAGATAAAGGACGTCAAGATCTTAGAGATCTCGACCGAAGAAGTAATCAAGAAGATCTACGAAGGGAGCACAAAATGAATCCCAAAAGGCTGTTATCTATAACAAGGGCCGGGATAATGGAGTCACTGCATTTCAGGCTCGGCATCTTTGTTACTCTCTTTGCGAACCTGATCTATCTGGTCCTGGTCTACTATCTCTGGAAAGCGATCTACGACTCGTCCGGCACGGATGTCGTAAACGGCATGACGTTCACTGATACCATGATCTACCTGATCCTTGCGACGGCGCTCTTCAACTTCCTTGAGATGTTCGTCGTCTGGGATATGTCAAGGTCCATCCAGTCGGGCAAGATCGTACTGGATCTGCTTAAACCTATGAGGTTCCGTAAATACACGTTCTGGTCGTACACCGGCAATCACGTCGTCCAGTTCGTACTGACATTCATTCCGACATTCATCGTCGTCATGATAGTAACGAAGGGCGCGATCCCGCTGGGACTTAACCTTGTATGGTTCCTGATCGCCACGGTGCTCGCTCTCATCATCAACTACAACATCGAGATGCTGGTTGCACCGATCTGTCTTTTCACCGAATCGACATGGGGCATCAACATAGTAAAAGAGACCATCGTTCTGCTGTTGTCAGGCGCTTCGATCCCTCTCGCATTCTTCCCTGAGAAGGCAAGGATGATCGTGCAGTATCTGCCTTTCAGGGCGGTCTACGACATACCTTTGTCGATGCTCTTGGGCAAGAGCGGATCTGATACATGGCAGGGACTTGTGAGCCTGTTCGGACTGCAGCTTATATGGCTCGTGGTGCTTACATTGGCAGGCAATCTTTTCTGGAATTGTGCGGTGAAGAAAGTCACCGTGAATGGAGGCTGACATGCGCAAAAGAGGACTGAAATTCTATGCGGCAATGTACCGCAAGATACTCATACAGGACTTGAAGAGCAAGATGAGCTACCGTGCGGATTTCATTATCTCCACATTCGGAATGATAATGACGAATCTGTCAGGCTTTGTCACCTTCATGATCCTGTTCCACAACTTTCCTACGATCAACGGCTGGGACTACCATCACATGCTTTTTCTGTACGGCTTCTCGCTCGTCGCGCTGACGCCGGTGCAGTGCTTTTTCGACAACAACTGGAACTTGAGATTCATGGTCCAGAGCGGCGACTTCATCAAGTACTGCTTCAGGCCGGTCAACGTGTTCTTCTACTTCATATCGGAGGTCTTCGACGTGAAGGGCTTAGGCCAGCTCGCATTCGGCATCGGCACCATCGTCTATGCATGGATCAGGATCGGCATCCCGGTGACGCCTTTGATCATCCTGAAGCTTCTGGTATTTTTGCTGACCGCATCGCTCTTCATGATCGCCCTCATGAACTTCGCGGCCGCAACGTGCTTCTGGATCAAGGGTTCCGGCTACGTGATGGTCATCATGTTCCGTTTCAAGGATTTCGCGAAATACCCGTCGTCGATCTTTGAAGGCATCTTCAAGGTGATCTTCACTTTTCTCATCCCGATCGCGTTCATCGCATACTACCCGAGCCTCGTGATCCTGACGCCGGACAACGTCCCGCTGCTGTCCTGGATCTCGCCTTTGTACGGCCTCGTGTTCGTCTACTTAAGCTACAGGTTCTGGATGCTCGGCGTTCGCAAATACGACTTTACAGGTTCATAATATTCAGCGCGGGCACTCGACCGGGCCGCTGAACGGCCCTGCAGCCGCCCCCGCAAACGGAGGATGTTGTCCCGAATTTCCTTAATATCAGGACATCGATAAAAGCCTACGACAGAGACGCCCTCTGCTGCGGCGCGCCCTGCTGGCGCTGGGTCTACCACGCTCTTCACTCGGCTGACAAATGGTTCATCAATCCCAATGTCTACGAAGAGCCCGCCTTCCACGAAGAAGGCATGGACAACCCTGAGAATCCCACGTCTGTCGTGCTCTCCGATGAGCAGCTTTTAGAATACCTTGATGCCGTCGAAAAGAAGACTCTGGACTACCTTGATACTCTTTCTGACGACATGCTGTACTCATGCCCTGAGGGCTGCAGGTTCACGCGCATGGAGCTTGTTTTGCGCCAGTACAGGCACCTGTCATTCCACACGGGCATGCTGAACGGCCAGGTCGCAGTAGCCACGGGCGAATTCCCAATGTGGGTATCCGACGCTGACAAGTATATTGATGACGGTGTATTCTTCGGCCGCTACCGCGGAGGTCAGACGAAGATCTGACTTTTATTGATTGCGAGCGGAATTGGTCAGCCTTTCTGCTTTGCCCGGAGCGGAATTGATCAGCCTTTTAGCCTTGCCACAGGCCGGAATTGATCAGCCCTTCCCGGACCGGAATTACGTACTAAATCGCGGTTTTTCGATTTTAGTACGTAGGCGAGGGGGTATATTGCGTGTTTTTCGTTGCAAAAGGCAGCCTTGCAGGCCGGATTACCGGATTTTTCGAGCTGTCAGGCAGCGAAAATTGCCTGCTTAACATCAAAAGCGCTCTTCAAGGATGAACATGAAGCAAAACCTACGTACTAAAAATCATTTTTCGAGATTTAGTACGTAATTATGCTTGCAAATATGCGAACATACCCCCTGAGGGTATACCCGGAGCACTATAATTTATAACTCGCAAACGACACGCTTCAAGCAAATCGGGGTATATTCAGGCCTCTAAGGATCCCCCGCCTTGACAACTCCGCTCAGGCGAATTAAAATGACACCAAGTCATTTTTACGAAGGCGGACACCAGACAATGCCCAAAGTCAGTGAAGAATACTATAAGAACAAGCGCAGGGAGATCGTCGATGCGGCGTACCGCGTGTGTACAAGAAAGCCGATAACGTCGGTCGAGATGAAGGACATCATTGAGGAGACGGGCTTTTCGCACGGGGTCATATACAGATATTACAAGGATCTGGATGAAGTCCTGAAGGACCTCGTCATCACGATCAACAGTGAGAACAAGATAGATGACAGGCTCGATGAGATCCTGGCCAAGGCAAACCCGGATAAATGGGAGCAGACCATTTACGACATTTGTGCGATGCAGGCTGACTACATGAAGGAAGTCGGCACGGACCTTCTTAAGGTGTCGATATACAGCGACATACTCGCGATGACGGATCCCGAACGCGCCATGAACATTGCTCAAAGGCTTGGAAAAGATGAGCAGAGTCCGCTGCTCTATGCGACGGTGGCGACGGAGAAGTTTTTAAAGGACGTCGTCAAGAAGAACAAGCTGAAGCCGGCAACAAGCGTGGATGAGATCATTCAGTTCATGATCGTCAATTACCACGGAATCCAGACAGGTTATGTGCTCTCAGAATGTTTTAAGGTCCCTCACATCGAAGGCAAGTACAAGCCGGAAGACATGTTCAGGAATCTCGCGAAGTCAGTGATCCTCATGATGGGCGGAAAGGCGTAAGGAATGGTATTTCATACATATGGCGATAAGAACAATAAAGCGGTCGTGCTGATCCACGGGATGCTCACGCCGTATCAGATCTGGAACAGGGCGGCGCAGGTTTATGGGAGCAGTCATTATGTGATCGTGCCGGAGCTGGACGGCCATACCGAAGACGGGATAAGCACGTTCATAAGCGTTGAGGATGAGGTCCGGAAACTTGAAGAATACATACAGAATGAACTGAATGGTGAAGTATATCTTCTGGCAGGCCTTTCGATGGGCGGACGTATCGCTTCTGAGCTCGCGAAAAACGATGCCCTCAGGATAGAAAATCTCGTCATAGACGGCGCGCCGCTCATGAAGGTAAACGGCCTTTTCAAGGGCATAATGAAGAACAACTACAAGAATATCTTAAGCAAATCAAGAGCGCGCGATCCGAAGACAAAAGCCGCATTCGGGAAAAACTTCCTTCCGGAAGAATATTGGGAGACTTTTCTTAAGATCGCTGACAACATGAACGGTCAGACTGTAGATAACATCATCGATTCGGTCTTTACCCCGTTTGAATTCGTTAAGTATCCGGAAGGCATGAGGATCCTTTTTATGCACGGCACGAAGGGCAATGAGTCAGTATCGAAGAAGGGCGCGCTGAAGATGAAAGAGTTGAATCCAAAGATGGAGATCAGATGCTTTGACGGCCTGGCGCACGCGGAACTGGCATGCTTTAAGCCGCATCAATGGATCAGGGAAGTACGGGAGTTTGCGAAATGATCGATTACATCAGAGAAAACTTAAGTTACTACCCGATCTACTACAGGCTCCTGTTCAAGACGAAGAAGGAATTTACGCCGGAGCGTGTTGATTTTGGAAGCGATAAAGAACAGTATTTCCTGTACTATGAGCCCGCAAAAAGAACAAGTGATAAAGTCGTTATCTGGGTTCACGGCGGCGGCTGGAATGCAGGCAATCCCAAGTTCTTCGACTACGTCGGACAGAGCATGGCAAGGCAGGGCTACCGCTTTGTCTCGATAGGTTACAGATTATCACCGAAGAATAAATATCCCACGCAGATAGAAGATGTATGCGCGAGGTTTAATGCTGCAATTAAATACCTGAAGGATAAGGGCATCGACACATCAAAGACCGTTCTCACAGGCCCATCTGCGGGCGCGCATCTGTCATCCATCATGTGCTACAGCAGGAGGGTGCAGGAACAGTATAAAGTCGATGTCTCAAATGTTATTGGATATGCAGGTTTCGGAGGGCCGTATTCTTTCAGGAAGGATGCGACAAATACGCTGAAGATACTAATAAATATGCTTTTCGCGAAGGGCTATGACAGGACAGAAGGCGAGCCCAAAGAACTCATGGATAAGAGCAATATTCCGATGCTTCTGATACAAAGCAGGCACGACGGGCTCGTTGGATTTAATTGCGCGGAAGACTTTGCGGCCAGGGCAAAAGAGCTTGGGAACAGGTGTGAGATCTACGAAGTGGAGGATAAGAGAAATACGCATTCGTGGTATACTGCGGGGTGTTTTCTTTTCGAACGCAGCGAAAACAAAACACTTGATAAGTTTATGTCATGGATAGAGGAATTATGAGAAATATAAAAAGAGTTTCCGCGCTTGTTTTGTGCGTGCTCATGTCGTTTCAGATCTTCGGATGCGCACTGCTCAAAAATGTGCAGAACGACCCCAAAAAGCTCGAGAAGCCTGACGCAGAGCAGATCTTCGAATACATAAAGAATGAAGACATCGGCAGCCTTTGCGGCCTGTTCTCGCAGAAAGTGAAGAAGGAACACGACCTTGAGAAAGAGTGGGAGGAATTCTTCGATAAGATGGACGGCAAGGCTGACTCATATAAGAAGCTCAGCTTCCCGAACGAGGGCGTCGGAACCGACAAGGACGGCGAAGTCTACAAGATGCACATAAGCGTTAATTACGACAGCATGAAGACCGATAAGGGCACTGTTTACAAGAACTTCGGTTACTACCGCGAGAGGGTCTTAAGGGATGATCCCGAGGCGGAGGGCCTGTCAACATTTACGATGCAGGATCCCGGTACGGGTGATTGGATCACAGTAGGTGACAGATAATTAGCAATTATCAAAACTTTATGATACAATCTCGCGAGTGTTTATTCGAAGGGCGGATTTAAAGCCCTGCAAGGAGTTTGTATTAATGAGTGAAGAGAAAAACAAGGAGATGCTCGAGCAGCTTAATGCCGCTGAGGAAAAAGCTTCAGGCAAGAAGACAAAGCCTGTCAGGAACAGCGACGGGCATGTGCTTACCGAAGCTGAGATCAAGCGCCAGGCAGCATTTGACGAGAAGGAGAAAAAGCTTCTCGCACAGGGCTATAAGCGCAGGGACATCCTTATATCGGTGCTTACCGCGAACTTTGCAGGTGTTCTCCTGACACTTCCTTTTATCGCTGCCGTTGTTGCCGGATATATACTGCGCAACGGGCTGCCGAACTTCACGGAGATCATGAATACTAAGCCGGGCCTTTATTTTGCAGGGCTCTTCGGCATAATCCTCGGCACGCTCCCTCTGGTGGTCCTTCACGAGAAGATCCACGGATGGTTCTGGTCGATCGGCGCCGAGAACGGTTCAAAGGACATCGAATTCGGTTTCCAGAAAGAGAATCTCACGCCTTACTGCACGTGCGCATCACCGCTGTCAAAGCCTATCTACATTCTTGGTTCCATGATGCCCATGACGATCCTCGGATTCGTTCTCGGGATCGTATCGATCTTCATCGGGAACTTCGTGCTCATGTGCATCGCAGCCCTTCAGATCATGGGCGGGGCGGGCGACATCCTGATCTCATGCATGCTTCTGTTCAGGAAAACAAAGGGCAAAGACGTTGTTCTTCTCGATCACCCGACAAAGATCGGTCTTGTTGCTTTTGAGAGAGAAAAAAAGAACGGCGCCTCAGATTAAAGCGCCGTCCGTGATTATATCTTCTTGTAGATCTTATCCAGCGATTTGAGCGAGGAATCCTTCGGAAGTTCTATGTATTTACCGTTCCTGAAAAGGGCTGTCTTGACCTCGGTAACCGAATTGGTGTCGGTGTGCCATGCTTCAAGAATGATGTAGCCGTCGAATCCGGTCATGCGGATCTGGATCTCACCTGTCCAGAAAACGCCCATCTTGCGCAGGAATTTTATAAGCGTAGGCTTATCGAAAGACATTGAGTCAGTGGGACTTTGCGTGAATACGAAGTCGGAGGGGTTGCCGTTCGTGGAATCAGCCTTGAAGGAATAAGTCTGGAAGCTGATCGGAGCGTAAGCATTAGTTCTCTGGATCAGATTCTCGAAGCGGACAAGCTTTACTTCCTTGAGTGAATTTCCGTCGAGCTCGAAATAAGCGTTGTAGACCTGAACGATGCCGGAAGCTTCACTGGCTTCAAGCACATAGGCAGGCATCTTCTTGTTTCCGCAGGAAGTCAGGAGCATGCAAAAAACGGACAGTATCGTGATAACACTGATGATCCTGGCAATCCTTGCCCCCATAGTCTGCCTCCCGGTATAGATTTAAACGCGATACCGACAGAATATCATATTTTCTTTATTATTCAAATCTAAAACAGTCAAAAACCGCTCTGTCTTCCGCATTTTCGGTATTAAATCCGAAATAGACCGCATGCCTGCCCGTGATCTTTTCGCCAAGCTCGAAAACAACAGTCTTCGAATCTTCGGAAACCTCGGCAACGGATACTGTCTTCCCGTCGTAAGAATCAATGCGGATGGAGATCTTAAAGCCGGCAGGAATGTCACCTGTAAGTTCAGCCTTTGATGCGCCTTCGGTGCCGAAGTTCAGATACTTGAATCCGATCGTCGCACCGCTCTGGATGTCTACGACAGGTGATGAATCGCCTTCGTAAACAGGCATTATGTGAGCGACTCTCCTGTCTTTGTTCGTGCCTTCCGCATTGTCCTGGTACATGGGCTTTCCAAGGCCATCGTACATGTGGCATGTGTAGCCTGCGGAGATCGTTGCAAATGCATCAAGGCCGTCAAGATAGAAGCCCTGGGATGTTGCTTCTACGACATCTGAGCTTACGGGTTCGCCGTTCTCATAAGTGATCTTGCCGATGTAGATCTTACCGTCCTTGCCCGTTGCGATGTCGACGGGTTCGACCATTGCCTGGCGCGAATATTCGTTGCAGCCGGTCTGTCTGTGATAGAAGACATACCACTGGTCCTTTACCTTCATGAGTGAGCCGTGGTTGTTGCCCCACTGGTATGTCATGATGCCGTTGCCGTCAGGTCCCGTGATGACTTCACCGCCGTTGAAGCTGATGTCGCCGCCCGGCCGGTAGTCTCCGAGAGGAGTGTCGCACCACTTGTATGACAGAAATCCGTTGCAGCTTCCGAATACGCCGTTTGAAGGCTTCGGATATTCATAACGCTTGGAATAGATGAGGACATATTTGCCGTTGATCTTACGCGGGCTTGATGCCTCGAAGAAGCCGTCAACGGGATCTACGTGGCCGTCGTCTTCCTTGATCCAGAAAGGCTTTGAGTGGCCCATGATGTGATGTCTTACGGTCTCCGGCTTAAGTGTAGCCATATCGTCATTGAGCTCGCCTGCGTGTGATTCGCAGAAGCCCCAGAATGCGTAAACTCTGCCGTCGTCATCGACAAGGATGCCGGGGTCGAATCCGAGCTCTGTCTTGACGGGATTTTCAAAAGGTCCCCACGGGCACTTGGAAGTAACGAGCATGATCGAAGAGCCTCTGTTCTCGGCTGCATACATATAGAAAGTGTCGCCCTTCTGAACGACGTCAGGAGCATAGAGATCGCCGCCGTCTGATGCCGTGTAGCAGACGCCGTGGCATGTCCAGTTCGTGGGATCGTCAACGGGTGCAGACCATACGACATAATCGGGACCGCAGTAGTCGGTCTTCTTGGTGTCGTGAGAACCGTAAAGATAGATCCTTTTCTCACCGTTGTATGTAAATACTCTGGGCTCTCCGTCAGGAACATGCTCCCACAAGGGCATATAAGGATTTGCGCCGGTTACGATCTTTTTTGCTTCCATTTCCGTTACCTCACTTTAAATATTTATGAAAGAATTGCTTCCGAAACATACATCATCAGGATGCTCGCGACCTGAACGAGGAAGAGGATCAGCGCGACTCTTGCGTGTGTCTTCTTCTCATTTACGATGGTTGCTATGAACTCTCTGACAAAGGCGTTGACCCAGAAATATACCTTCGTCTTGCTGCCTATTCCTTCGGCCTTAAGTCCGCTTTGCTCAGCGAGCATTCCGGTCCTGAAGACGTGATAATTCGTCGTTGCGAACGCTGCTTTATATTCAGAAGATCCGGAGTGCTCCTCCATCTTTTTCTTTGCGAACCTGATGACCATGGTCATTAGTATATCCCTAAATAATTTAATTAGATAGGAGACAAACTATAGTATATTGACAAGTTAGCAACTGCTAACTATAATGCTGTTGACCTGTTAGCGATTGCTAACTGAACATGTGCGCGAAAAGAGGGAATTCCCGTGAGCGAAGCTAAGGAAACAGGCATGAATTTGGGACAGCTCAAGGCAGGGGAGAGCTGCATAGTAAGTACCGTCGGCGGTGAAGGCGCTCTGCGCCAGCATTTTCTCGACATGGGCATCATTCCGGGTGCCGAGATAACCATCGTAAAGTTCGCTCCGATGGGTGACCCCGTCGAAGTAAGCATCCACGGCTATGAACTCACCTTAAGGCTTGATGACGCGCACAAGATCGCCGTTACAAAGCTGGAGAACAAGGCTGCTCCGGACGCTGCAGCTCCTGACTCCAAGAAGCGCAAATCAAAGGTCGCACACCCTAATCTCGGTGAGCCGGGTGTCCACCACGACAAGAAGACCGAGAATCCTCTGCCGGACGATCACGTCTTATCCTTCGCGCTCGTCGGCAACCAGAACAGCGGCAAGACTACGTTATTTAACCGTCTGACGGGCTCCAACCAGCACGTCGGTAATTTCCCGGGCGTTACGGTCGACCGCAAGGACGGTGCGATAATAGGCCACCCGAATACAGTGATCACGGACCTTCCTGGCATCTATTCGATGTCTCCTTATTCCAAGGAGGAGATAGTTTCACGTGACTTCGTGCTCGACAACAAGCCCGACGCCATTATCAATATCGTTGACTCAACTAATATAGAGCGCAATCTGTATCTCACGATGCAGCTTCTTGAGACCGGACGCCCTGTCGTCGTCGCCCTCAACATGATGGACGAACTTACCGGCAACGGCGGTTCCGTCGATATCAACCTGATGGAGCACATCCTTGGTGTTCCTGTCGTTCCGATCTCCGCTGCGAAGAACCAGGGTATCGGCGAGCTCATAACCCACGCGCTCCACATTGCAAAATACTGTGAGACTCCTTTAGAGCAGGACTTCTGCCCTGACGGCAGTCCCATCCATTCTTCGATCCATGCAGTCGAGCACATCGTAGACGACAATGCCGAGCGATGCGGCCTTCCCTTAAGATTTGCAGCATGCAAGGCATTGGAAGGCGACCCTCTTATCCTTGAGAAATTAAAGCTCGACGACAATGAGAAAGATCTTTTGGAGCACATCAGAGTAAAGCTCGAGCAGCAGTCAGGCCTTGACCCTTCTGCAGCCGTCGCAGACATGAGATTCTCCTACATCATGTCGCTCTGCAAGCAGGCGGTAATTAAGCCCAAGGAATCCAAAGAGCGTACGAGATCCGAGAAGATCGACCGGATCCTCACAGGAAGATTCACCGCGATCCCGCTCTTCATTCTCATCATGGGACTCGTGTTCTTCCTAACGTTCAATGTTATCGGCGCAGGATTGCAGTGGCTCCTGGAACAGGGCATTGAGATCCTTACAAAACTCACCGAAGCAGGGCTTAATAAAGCCGGTGTAAACGATGTTATCCACAGCCTGATAATAGACGGTATTTTCGAGGGCGTCGGAAGCGTATTGAGCTTCCTGCCGATCGTCGTCGTAATGTTCTTCTTCCTCTCACTTCTTGAGGACAGCGGATACATTGCACGTATCGCATTCTTCATGGACAAGCTCCTGCGTAAGATAGGCCTTTCCGGGCGTTCGATCGTGCCGCTGCTTATCGGCTTCGGATGCACGGTTCCGGCTGTCATGTCGACAAGGACGCTGCCTTCAGACAGGGACCGTAAGATGACGGTAATCCTGACGCCCTTCATGAGCTGCACCGCAAAGCTTCCGATCTACGCATTCTTCGTAAATGCATTCTTCCCGGGCAAAGGCGGCCTCATCATGACAGGCCTTTATCTCTTGAGCATCGTGATCGGCATCCTCATCGCATTCGTCTACAAAAAAGTGCTCTTCAAGGGCGAAGCGGCACCCTTTGTTATGGAGCTTCCGAACTACAGGCTTCCTTCCCTCCGCAGCACACTGCAGCTCATGTGGGAAAAGGCCAAGGACTTCCTCCAGAAGGCCTTCTCCGTAATCCTCATCGCAACTGTCGTCGTCTGGTTCCTCCAGAGCTTCGACACCAGATTTAATCTCGTAACAGATTCGCATCAGAGCATAATGGCCCTGATCGCAGGATTTATAGCCCCGGTCATGAAGCCCTTGGGCCTCGGCGACTGGCGCATCGTAACCTCACTTATCAGCGGCTTCATGGCCAAGGAAAGCGTCGTATCAGTACTCGAAGTCCTCTTCGGTGCAGAAGGCGGAATCACTGCAGTCCTGGGTGTCCTCGAAGCAGGCACGCTCCTTATCTTCAGCCTTCTCTACACACCCTGTGTCGCAGCGATCGCTTCGATCAAGCGTGAACTTGGTTGGAAATGGGCCGTGGCAGTAGTTCTCTGGCAGTGCATCCTCGCATGGATCGTCTGCTTCCTGTTCAGGATCATCGTATTGCTCTGCACGGGGGCGCTTATATGATCACGCTTGCTGCTATAACATGGAGACCTGTTGATATCGTTCTTATCGCAGTAATTGCTGCTGTCATTGCCGGCGCCGTTATCCTTGCGGTCCGCCGCAAGAAGAAAGGTTCATCCTGCTGCGGCGACTGCTGCAAGTGTAAGAACAGATGCCCGTCGTAAGATTTTAGTGACGGTTTTTACACCGGCAGCACTGTAAAATATTCATATTCAAGTAACAGGGTGTTTCCAAACAAATAAAGATAACTCCTCTGTCTTTCTGTATAATGAATTATAAGTTGGTCAGGAAGAGGCCAAGAGAGACAGTTGCGTTTATGAGACATAACATCTGTGTTTATCAGGTGTTCCAGTTTATTTTTAACAGACAGGGTTTCTTACCCGGAAACAGACAGCACAGCAAAAGATAACCTCGATCAATTATTGGAACAGACAGTTTTTTAACTATTTCAAAAGAAGCCGGTTATTAGAACAATTCTAAATAACTGTTGAAGACGGAAAGATATATGTGGCCGGAACAATAGCTGACTGACGGTCAGTCATACTCTATTTTCCCGGCAAGGCCTTAAGCTAGGGAGGAACGGCATATGGCTAAGTTCTGTCGGTATTGCGGAAGTCCAATTAGTGATAATGCAAAGTTCTGTAAGAGCTGCGGTAATTCTCTTGCGAGACCGGCAGTCTTTTGCGGAAATTGCGGAAATCCGGTAAGCGGAAATGCTAAGTTCTGTAAAGCCTGTGGCAAATCTCTTATAAAACCATCTGCGCCTCCGCAAAAACAACCGGTGATACAGCAGACGGTACAACCCCTGGCACAAAAAACTCAGATGCAGCAGCCTGCACAGCCCCAAGTACAGCAGCCGGCAGCACAGACACCGCAGCCCGCAAAGCAGCCTGAGAATAAACCGGCCGTACAACCCAATACAAAGCAAAATATACAGCAGACGGTTAATGCTCCTGTGGTTCAAAAAGCAGTTCAGCTCTCAGGTGTTATGAATGCACCCGCCACTAAAGGAATGCTCTCATATGAGATGGACAGCATAAACCGTATAAATGGTGTGTCACAGGATATAGTATCCCCTGTAAGAACCGTAATGAGCTTTTTCCCGAGAGTAATAGCCGGCATTAAAAATATAGGCAAAAGCCCGCTTTCATTGATAGCTTTGATCTTACTTCCGCTTATATGGATAGTACTTTTAAACCTCAGGCTGACAGGAAATGATGACAATATAGTTGTTAAGATCCTTTCATGGCTGAGTTATGGAGGAGATGTCGGCAATAGAACGTTCGTGGGCATGATAGGTTCAACTTTGGGAAGAGGAACCGTGGCACTTGCCTATTCTTCGCTTTTTACAGGCGGAATAAAAAGACTGGGAACCGGCGTTAAGAGCTTATTCTCCAAGCCGGCAGATAAGTCAGTTTCTTCAGGAAAAGGTCTTTCTGTGGCATGGCTTCTTACCGGAATCGGAATGGGACTTATCATAAACCGATTCTTAGCGGGTGTTCCGTCCTGGTCGGGAATAATGGCTGTCATCGCTGCTATGATGGTGTCACTGCAGGCGTGTGGAAACAGCAGCGGTTATCTGTATTCCATAGCAAGGTCGCTTACATCGAGAGTGACTGTATCAGGCGGTGCGAAAACTGAGGATAAAAACTCGATAAGAATGCTCCTGATGGGCCTTATCGCAGGCTTTGCCTGCATGATCCCGTATTCTGCCGGCAATTCGCTTCTCTCGTTAATTACAGAAGGTGCGGGAGCCGGTGTATTGTCAGCAATCCCGTTGGTAACAGGAATTATTTTATTGATAGTGGGCATGATCATGGTGCTGGCCGGAAAAAAGCGCGCGAATAAGCAGACGGCACAATGATTTTCGGATACGGGAGAAGACGACTATGAAGTATTTCATTAAGAAAAATAAAGCTATCCGCAAACCCTTGGCAGCAGTGATCCTTGCAGTCTCTGTTTTTATGTTGTTATCCGGTTTGTTTGAAACACGTAAAGTATATGCAGATGAGCCTGACGGTTATTGGAAATACACTGATTCTGAAGTACTTGGACCGGATTCCAAGTTAGAAGGCTCAACGATGTCGGGCGGCCATGGACATTATTCCTGTGAGGCAGTCTGTGAAGGCGATTATTATCTGGAAAACCACGACGGTTCATGCCGTGGTGAGACAGCATCTATGAAGATAGAAGTTGACGAGCCGCCAATGACAACGCTTAAACCGGGGCAGGAGGTAACGATGAAAGTAAGTGCTTCTGTCTCAGCTTCTACGCCTCATGACGGAGTCCTGGGCTCTGCTGTCAAGATCTCCTGCGGTATGGGAACAAACGAGTACCACAACAGTGAGATCGACTTTGTTACCGCTGACGGTGTCGAAGATCTGGGTATTGGCAGAACATGGGATTCTAATGACTACTATGGTTATGGCGGCCATTTATACGTCATCGGCGGAGACCAGACCTTCAGGGCAACCGTGCCGGCCGGCAGGGAAGGACAAACATTATGGATCCGTCATACTTTCCAGCACGGAAGAGGAGAAGACCTGATTCAAACGTATTATTACTACGAATGGATAGATACCTCTGCAGCTACCCTTCCGACAAGCGTAGTCGGAGGCAATGATGGTAAAGAAACAACTGCAGAGACTGAAGAAGATGACAAGAAGGTAGATATAGTTGTTGATTCCGATGCCGATGCGAATCCCGGTGATCAGGACGGCGGATTTATTCCTGCAGGGATCGTAGAAGGCTGGAAGACAGCAAAGGATGTTGCAGGGGCAGCAGGAGGAGTTGCGGCAGCTACCGCATTGATCGCACTTGGTCTGACAGACAAGAAAAAGAAATACCGCATGGCCATATATAAGGACTTCGGAGACACCGTGCACCGTGGCGAAAAAGTCTATGTATATGCATGCATAATGGAACGCGATGAGCAGGGAAATGAAAAGGTAAATCATGAACTTACGCGGCAGATAAACATTTTCTCGGAAGACGGTGTATTTGATATTTATGAACAGGATGAACTTGCAGGCGAATATAAGGGTGCCCGTGTGTTACTTGGCAGAAATGAAAACAACCGTGAAGAAGGTGTCGTCAGCTTCAAGTTCAATATACCAACAGGATGAAATTTAAGATCGATGAACCGGCTATCATTTTCTATCAGCCGAATATCGCGCTCAAAGCAAGAGATGAAGATGGTGAGGAGATCGGTTTTACTGTTAAGGGTCTCATTCCGGAAAAGACCAAGATCAGTCTCAAGTTCACCGGAGGAAACAGCTATACTGCTGCCTGTTCGTATGCTGTAACGGAAGACGGGACAAAATACCCCGGTACATATTTTGCTGTAATCGCCGATATAAACGAGGATGAAGGAGAACCCGGCACATATCTCGTTCATACGCTTCATGTTACAGCAACAGACGGTAATCTTACGGTAAGTGGTGAGATAGACATCTACCGTGTCTCAATAGGACTCAATATTGGTGTAAATATGCTTAACTGCTACCGCGTGCCCAAAAAAGAGGCTGCCGGCAAAGAAGCCAAGGACCTTACTGATTCAGATTTTGACATAGCATATACTAAGGCCCCGGCTATGATCCTCGAATATAACGAAGAAACAAAGGAGATGTTCTATCTCCCGGCAAAGCCCGAAATAAGTTTCGAGCTAATCGATCCCGAGGATTCTCTGATGCGTGAAAGGCTTGATAATCTTGGCCTTGAAGCGAAGCTCACCGGCATAAATGAGAGTATGTCTGAAATAACTATCTTCTGTACGAAAGGCTATCTTGAAGCTCCGACGCGAGTCTCGATAAAACTTGTTGCAACAGCAACTGAATCGATAGGCGGCGAGGAAAAGACGTATAGATATGAGAAGGAGGTTATGCTCTTAAGTCAGAAGAAGAGAAAACTTCCTCTCTCTTCAGCGCAGATGGACACTGATAACCAGCAGTATGAATGGGTTATAAACTCCATGTGTTTCATCACCGACAACGGTTTGATCAACGATCTTGGCAAGGAATACATTGTTCTCGGAAATATGTGGGATAGTTTTGATGAGAATTTCGGTTTTGACCAGATACTGGTTGCTCAAATACAGTCGCGGATCAATGACTGTATATTTAGAAAAAAACGAGAGGCACTTCAGAAAAGACAGGAATATTACGAGAAGCTTCAGGAAACTGCGCATGCCGACAATAACTTTTGGACTATTACATCAAAAAGCTTTGCAATGGCGAGTGAGAAATATGTTGATACATGGGGCGGAATCGCAGCCAGAATCGCTTTAGGTGTATGTACGGGAGGCCTTTCGGAGATCCCGTTTACTGCAATGGATGTTAATAAAGCAGTTTCAGATTACAACGAAAGGACACTGCTATGTGACAGAACTACTGGTGGTAAATTATTCTACGGATCTGTTCCTATAATAATGTCTGCTGTAACTGCCGGCGTTGTGAAGGGCGTTGGCTGGTCTGTCAAGGTTATGACGCCGGCACCAATTAAAGCCGGACTAAAAAAATGGGCTATGACACAGTCTCAGGCTGTAATGAAGAAAATCCCTGAAAAATGGGTTTATGCTTCAAAGAATTTATATAACAAATTCGACGATTTTGCTCAAAAGATCAATTCTTTTGATCCGAGAAAGAAAATGCTCAATATCAGGACGGCAGCTGCTAAAGCTGATTCACTCAATCTGAGTGCAAAATCCCAAGTTCAGAAGGATATTCTGAATGTAAGGAAAGGACCTCTTTCTCCAAAAGGAGAGTTTAAATCGACGATTCAAAGGGCCGGTGAACTCAAAGCTGCGAATAAAGTCGACCGTTTCAAAAAGGCGGCTGACAGAGTCAGGAAAAATCCTTCGCCGGAAGCAGTTAAAGAGTTGAAAGAAGCGTTTATGGAAGTGGATAAGGATACTTTCGCACTCAGAATGCTCAATCAGGAAGGAAAGACCGAAGCTCAAATAGTAAGTAAGACTAAAATTAAGAATACATATCGTGCCGATTATAACAAGTGCAAGGCAGAATTTATGGAGAATCCTGCCGAAGACCTTATGAAAAAGAGGGCAGCAGCAATTAAAAACGTTTCGGAGGATGAGATCGTTATAAAACGAGCTTCAGGAAAGACTGCTCAGGAGTTGGAGGAAGGTTTCACTGTATCGTATGACTCTGACAACTCGCCGTTGGTATATGACAAGAAAACGGGTAAGACCAGTTATTTCACTCAGGCGCAGACCGACGAGATCGTTTCAACGAGCTATTGTGATGCTACCGGAACAAGTTATACCAGTCTGGATGATGCGATCCAAAAAAGCTCGGATCTCAAAGTTGTTGGTGTGACACCGGAATCTCCTGAATACTATAAAGAATTCTACAAGCTGAAAACAACCCAGGCTTTCTCGGATGATGCCATAACAGCAAACATAAAGACAGGCAGATACAAAATGGCATATGAATTCGGCAAGATGGAAAGCTCTTTGGATGAGATTTTCTCTGATAAGGCGAGGAGAATGAAAGTATTGGACGAGTGCAGAAGGTATATCAACCGTGAGATTACAGAAGTTTCGGAAGACACGATGAAGGTTATTCGGATGGCAGAAAAACAGGCGGAATGTCTCCATCAAGCTCCAAAGACCTATGATCTGTACATAGGAAAGGACATTAACGGACAGGCTTATGGCGCCGCTTCGGGATTTACCGAAGAGAGCCGCATATTTGTCGAGACATGCCGTATGGCTGAGAATCAGGGAACATTTAACATCGATCTCGGTGAACTCTACGATATTCTCCAAAAGCGGGGAACAACATATTCAAAAAGTGTTACCAATATGACACTTTGTTTTAGGACTATCAATAATAATTGCGGTGCAGCTAATTTGAAAGCCGCATCCGGTTTCATGAGTATGGTTCCCGGATCGGGAACTACCGGTGCAACGCTTGGAACGTCCGGTTCCGTCGGATCCGCAGTATCTAACAAAATCAGCGAGAGAAAGAAGAAACTTGACTTATAACAAGAGTTCTTCTATCTGTAAAGAAAGGAAATATGTATGACTTCTGAGAACAGAAAATTATCCACTGCACTATGCAGCATTTCGACTGCGCTCATGGTTATCAGCTGCCTGATATCTCCTGTCGGAATGTTTTTGTGGTTTGGAGCAGCAACGGAGTATCCGCAGGATGTTCCGTTGATGGACAAAGCGGTAATATTTGTAATTGCTGGCGGGATAGCCATATTTTCCGGTCTGATCCTAGGCATCATAGCTAAGATAAAGAACCGTCAGAGTAAATGGGCAGTTGTGTGTATTATTTTGACAAGCATCTTTCTATTTATAGGCGTGATAGCGGCGTTCTTTTTCATATGGGCGGCAAGCCAATACCACTATCAGTAAGCTAATAACGGAATCATTCGCTGTCTGCTATGACCACATCGACAGGTATCTTGCTCTGTTCAGCACCGTCACTTGAATAGTTTACGATGAGTGCGGTCATTCCTGTCTTGGCTTTCCTGTAAGTAAAGCCGGAGACTATATGGACGGATTCCTCGTTATTGGGGTATATAACACGTAATTTGTATTCGGTATGATATTTCGTGCGGGTGCAGGAACGGTCTTTCACCATGCTTGTAATGACGGTGTACTTGCTGTCTTTTATGATCTTGTATCTGTCCATATCAGACAGAAAACAACCTAACGAGATAATGAGAACCACCGCTGATGCAATGATAAAGCCGGCGGCATACTGAAACCCGTCTATGACTGCATAGATCCCTGTTGCCGTAAGTCCGCATCCGATGATGGCGAAAATAATGCCGGTCAGGATATCTTTGCGCCTGAAATGTCTGATGAAGCTCAGTACGGCATCGTGCTCCTGAGGAGCCGGTTTTCTGGCAAATGAGTATGTGTCCATAGATCCCACCAACAAAAAACGAAGCAAAGGCATAAACCGGACAATAAACGTATACAGTTAAACAATAGCGTCAATCGATACTAACGTCAACTTGTGAGATAAAAAAACGCGACTCCCTACGGCGCCGCGTTTTTCGTATATCAAGATATCTTCCTGCTCGTTTCTCTTTGCGCGAATTCAGCACTGAGAGAAGATGTGGTGGCTTTGTGCTGAATCGGTTTCCAACCGGGGTTAACGAAGAGGGCTGCAAATGCGATTGGAATATATGTGAGCATAAAGAGCGGGAAGGAGAATACTGAGAAGATCTTTCTGGCTGTGCCCGCGTGGATGTTCTTCCATTCCGTGATGAGAGTGATCACGCCGAGTGCGAAAAGCATTGCACATGCGTTGAATACTGTCTCACCCATTGACCAGATGGCGATCATGATGTCATTTCCGGTGACCGCGCCGATGATGCCGTAAGCGAGGTTACATAAGATCGAGAGAGCGGTAAGGATGAATGCCGGCATGATGTTCATCGTCATGTCGAATGCAGAGAAATTACCGTGGAACATCTCGTAGGTCAGGTCTTTTCCATACTTCTGGAAGACCTGGAGGTAACCTCTTGCCCAGCGCATACGCTGAGTTACGGACTGCTTCAGGGATGTGGGCTGCTCGTCGTAGAAGACAGCAGTTCTGCAGAAGGCGATCTTTCTGCCCTTGCATACGCGGTTGATCGTGAACTCGATGTCCTCTGTAAGGAGATGGAACGGCCAGCCGCCGATATCATCGAGAACGCTTGCAGAGAAGAAGAAGCCTGTGCCGGAGATAGCGGCAGAAGCACCGAGTCTGTAGCGTGAATAGTTGAGATACATTGACTCACGGAGGAACCAGAGGCCGTAGCCTGAGCTGATCCAGTTGTCGCCGTAATTCTTTGCTGCACGGTAAGATGTGATCGCGTCGTTGCCGGCGAGATGGCACTTGTGCATTTCCTCGATGTAAGTAGGTGATAAGATGTTGTCGGCGTCGAAAACAAAGTATCCGTCAAAACCCAGCGGGTAATCGTACTTGATGTGCTTTAAGAGCATCTCGATCGCATAACCCTTGCCGATGTATTTTGTGGATTTTCTTGTGTAAGCGACTGCGCCGTGGTCGACAGCGACACCGTATGTGTTATCGGTGCAGTTGTCCGCCATTACGAAGGTCGTGATCTCACCCTTATAGGTCTGGTTATTGATGCTGTCGATGAGCTGTCCGATTACGTTCTCTTCGTTACGTGCGCTGATGAGAACAGCGTAACGCTTGAGGTGTCTCTCGCAAAGTTCGTTGTCAGCATCTGATCTTGCGTTCTTCATATGCCTCTTGTCACGGCCCTGGAACCAGAGTGATACCGGTACGTAGAGAAATTGATATGAATAGCAGACCGCAAAGATCGCTGTGATGATGAAATTAATGATTCTTATCGTTTCCATAGTCTTGTCTCCCCGCGACACATTATTGCACAGACTTTTTTAAAATGAAGTGTCGAAAACCTTAAGATTTCCTTAAGAATGAGGCAATTTTTCGTGCAGAATGAAGCGTAACATTACATTTGTATTACTCAAACTGCGCGAAAAGCCCTATTTTGCTGCGTTTGCTGTTTCCGGTGCTTTCCTTCACGCTAACAGTTTAGATTTAGTTAAGATTCCGCTCCATTGAATCTGCTTACCAATTTCTTACATGTTTGTCACTTTTAAAAAGTCTTGTTTTGAATGTGCGGGCATGTGAGGGATATAATATATGGGTCAAGGAAAATTGAGTGACTAACGTTAAGTTTAACAATTGCAAAACAAGGTGGAATATGGCTTTTCAGATAGTACGGAATGACATCACGAAGATAAAGGCAGACGCTATCGTAAACACGGCTAATCCCGAGCCCACGTTCATGGCCGGAACGGACGCAGCCGTGTACATGGCGGCAGGCGCGGAAAAGCTCCTCGAAGAGCGCAGGAAGATAGGCCTGATAGAAGAAGGCGAAGTTGCGGTAACGCCAGCTTTCGGCCTTAATGCGAAATACATTATCCACACCGTGGGACCCGTATGGCAGGGAGGCGGAAACAACGAGAAAGAGACCGTCAGGAAATGCTATGAGAACTGCCTTGAGAAAGCTTTAGAACTGAACATTGAGAGCATCGCATTTCCTCTTATCTCGACGGGAGTCTACGGCTTCCCCAAAGCGGATGCTCTTCTCATCGCAACATCAGTATTCAGCGAGTTTCTTTCTGACCACGAGCTCGACATAACGCTTGCCGTTTTCGATAACGAAACATTCGAATTATCAGGCAAGATCTTTGCCGGCATCAACGAATATATCGACGAGCATTATGTTGAAGATAAGACCGCCGAAGAGTACGGAACATATGCAGCAGGTGTGAGTCTGGCATCGTATAATGCCGCAGGCTTCGGAATGGTAAGAGACGAAGCTCCTGATGCCTGCGGAGCAGTGGAAGAAGAGGCTTTGGAAGCACCGGCAGAAGTAGAGCCAAAGCCGCGTTTTGCCGACCGCTTAAGAAGCATCGGGGGCAGGCGCAGTCACACGCGTGATGAAGTGCGCAAGTCCGTTCAGATGCCGCCTCCGCCGTCATCACCTGCGGAGGCAATGGCAAAGGTCCCTGCACCTAAGAAGAGGTCTCTTGACGACGTGGTGAAGAACCTTACGGAGACGTGGTCCGAGAGCCTTCTGCGCCTTATCGACGAGAAGGGCTATACCGATGTTGAAGTGTATAAGCGCGCGAATGTCGACAGGAAACATTTCTCGAAGATCAGGAGCGATAAGGATTATCTTCCGAAGAAGAGGACAGCCCTTGCATTTGCGCTTGCATTAAAGCTCAATATCGATGAGGCAAAAGACTTCCTCGGCCGCGCGGGATATGCATTCTCGCCTTCGAGCAAGACCGATCTTATCGTGCAGTATTTTATCGAGAATGAAGTATACGAGATAATGACGATAAATCTTGCTCTGTACGAACACGACGAACCGCTGCTGGGCTGATAAAAGATCTTATTCTCAGCCGTTCTTTTCCGTAAGGTATGTCCTGACCCTGTCGTTTATTAACGGAACGGACTGACCTAATGTCTTCTTGCTTCCGAAGTAAGGGGCAAGTTCTTCGCGCAGTATCAGCGCGACCGTGGGATCGCATCTGTAGACCGCTTCTGCAGAACGGATTATATCCGCAAAGTTTTGGATATCCATCTGCCTTGCATTTATGGCCGCTCCCATATTGCGCAGGTCATCCTCGGAGAAGCCCATGTCGACGTACTGCTTTCTCTTTGCGTTAAAGATATTCATCTGTTCCTTGGATGACTCGTTATATGCATTGATGTTTACAGGAATGGCAATGCCCGTCTTCGCATAACTTATCTGCATCTCGTCGGATAAAAGGAGCTTGATGAACGATACGCAGGCGGCCTTGTTTTTCGATGCGGACGATACGGAGACAGAGCCTTCCACATTGATGTAAGGTCCCATTGCATCTTCGGCAGGAAGTCCCAGAACAACGGTGTCGATATCCTGCGAGTTCACATATGTGAAATACGAACCGGTGTTGCTGAACGTGTATTTTACCGCGTGCATGTTGTCATCGATCGGATTAACGGTGTCCTGCGGGTATTCGGCAGGTGATGAATAGTGCGTCACGCCGTTAACGAATGTTGCCAGATCCTTGAATCCGGGTTCGTTGAAATCAGGAACATAGCCTGCATACACATATTCGTTTTTCTTAAGACCGTAGCATAAGAGGAAGTAATTGACTGGTTCTGATGCGATAGGATCTTTTCCGTTGCATACCGACGAGATGAACTTTCCATATTCGCCGTAAGTAAAGCCCTTCTGCCTCTCGCGGATAAAAGCGGAATCACAGACGATCCCGGATACACGGAATGACAGCGGTACGGAGTATAGATTTCCTGCTGTTTTCGATGCCTCGAAAACATTACTGAATTTCCCGTCGCAAGTGATGTCATCTGTCAGCGGAGCAAAGAGCATGCCTTCAAAAGATGACGAGAACTCCGAGCCGTTCATGATGAGGTCAGGGCCGTTTCCTGCAAGGATATCAGCCTTCAACTGATCGAATTGAGCCTGCTGCGCCTTAAGGCTTACCGTCTTCAGGTCAGGATCTGTGCCGTCGTCCTTAAAGTTCGAGAGATAATATCTTGAATCGAAAATAATGCGGTAATCCGTGTTTCCGGAATTGAACCTGCATACCGCTTCTGCGGTGGTGTAGTCGAGACGGTCAAACGAAGCGAGCTTAAGCTCGGTCTTATCCTTATTCGGGTCTTCTGCTGCCTTCTCAAGGATAATGATCTTCAGCATTTCATCGCTCTCTGTGTAGTTCTCCCGGTAAATGCCGCCGCCGAACACAAATCTGTCGTTCCCGCAGCTGTAGAGCTTCATTCTGCTCAAAAGATAGAGGTTCGCGCCGCACCTGTCGTAGTCGAGGAGCCTCTCGGTCTTCTTGCCGTCAAGATCAACGGAATTAAGACCGTCTTCATCGGCTATGGTCATTCCGGCGTTCTCTGCAAAAGAAGCGTTACAGATAGTATCGGCGTTGCAAAGCCAGCTTATGTCTTCTTCGAACTTCTCATAGGTGGCAGTCCTTAAGTCTATGATGAAATACCCGTCGATGTTCATGGATACGGATGATGTTTTCATGTAGGGAAGAAGGATCTTAGCGTCTCCCAGATCGAGCATCGGGAATGTCTGCTGCCAATTGATATCAGAGGACGTGAATGAGATAGATCTGGACTTTTTGCCGCCGTACACGATATCAAGCTCCATGCAGTTGATGTCGTATTTGCCGTAAGCGAACGCGCTGTATCCGCCGGAGCTTATGTAGTTCATGAGAAATTCCGACGACAGCTGTCTGTCGTATGAATTTACGATCCTTCCCGATTCGGGATCGAAAAATCCGACCGTGCAGTTACTGCCGTTTTTGCCGTCAGACCAGTCCCACGGTATAACGACATTATCGCCTGCGATACCGGGCCGGGACGACATGCTGACCGCGCCCTGCTTGGAGAGTCCGAGATTCCTTAAGTTGTAAGTGCTTAAATGCTTTCCGTCGAGATCGTAGATCTCCAGAGTATCGCCCTGATAGGGCGCAGGATCATCGTGTTCGTAATCAAAATCATTAGGATAGGGCTTGGCGTAATTGACATGGACAATGGCCTTGTCCTTAATTATCCCGACAAAGTCAGCGTTGAGTGCATTATATTCGGATCTGTCATAAGGAAGCCTGATATCGATGGTCTTCGAATCAAACCAGGCATTTTTGTCCTCGTCAGGATCCTCTTTTTTCTTACAGCCGGCGGCCCCGAGCATAAAAGTAAATGCCAGAAGCAGCGCTGCGGCCTTCTTAGCGTGTCTCACAACCGACTACCATCCCTCATGTGATATGCCTAATTATTATACAATATCAGGTATATTTTAAGGAGTTGGTATGGCAAAAGCGTGTGAGATGCAGTGACCGCAGGGCTTTTGGAGGGTTTATCACCCTTTTCTCTCAGAAAGATATGTCTTTGTCCTGTCGCTCATTATCCTGATGACTTCATCAAGAGACTTCTGTCCGGCGAAGTATGCCGGCATCTCTTCTCTGATTATCAGTTCGACTGCCGGATCGTATCTGGCGGAGACGTCCGCTGATCTGATAATGTCCGCGAACTTTGCGATCAGGCTCTCATCAGCTTCGCTGACGGCGCTCACATTAACGAGCTCCTGTCTGCTGAACCCGAGATCGATATATCTTTGTCTTTCCTCGTTGTACTGCTTCATTTCTGCTTTCGAGGACTCTTCGAAAGCGGCACAGTTGACCGGAATGTTGAAAACGGACTTCGAATATGAGAGTTCCGTCTCTTCCGACAGAAGGAGTCTTATGAATTCGAGACACCCTTCTTTGTTTTTGGATGTTGCTGACACGGAGACGGAATAGATGATGTCGGCAGAAGGACCGACGGCGTTGTAAGAAGGCAGGCCCAGCACGACCGCATCGTGGGCTTTGTGATCTACATATCCGAAGTATACGGAAGTTGAGGTAAAATCCTGGCATATTGCGCGGACATCTTCACTGATCGTAACGTTGTTGAATGTTTCTTCGGCTTCGGGTTCCGGAATGTAATCCACATTCTCGTTCACGTATTCGGCAAGTGCCCTGAACGCGGGAGAACCGTAGTCAGGAGCGCCCTCATCATTCAGGAATTCATTGGAATCCGAGCTGAAGTTCTGAAGGAAATAATCAGTCTTATCCATCGCCCAGGGATCTTCACCATTGCAGATATCCTTTACGAATTTCTTATATTCGTCGAAGGTGAATCCCTTCTGATTCGCACCGGCATTGGCTCTGTCTGTGACGATACCTGAAATATGGAATGTCAGCGGTACGCTGTAGAGTTTGCCGCCGGTCTTGCATGCTTCGAAGATATTTCCGAAATATCCGTCATAGGAGATATCACCGGAAAGGTCCATATAGAGCCCGGATTCGATCATGGAGGTAAACGGCATTGCGTTCATGACGATATCCGGACCCTCGCCCGATAAGATGTCGACCCTGAGCTTATCCGCCAATGCTGCCCTTGCCTTAAGAATGCCTTCAGGAGAAGTATCGTTCGCGTCTTTGCAATAAGACAGGAAGTATTCCGGATCATAAGAGATGTGATAGGAATCACTGCTCAGATTGAATCTGTAGATGGCTTCGGCTGTCGTATAGTCCAATGTATCAAAGCATGCGAAATTAAGCTCGGTCTTGCCTTCGGTCGGGTCTTTATCAGTCTTCTCGAGAATGATCATCTTCACTTGCATCGATGTTCTCATATAATCTTCAAGCATGTACCTGCCGGCAAATACATATCTGTTGTTGCCGGCGCTGCAGAGCTTAAACTGTTTTATCAGATAGAGGTTTACATTGCATCTGTCATAGTCCAGGATGCGGGTGGTCTTTTTGCTGCCGAAGTCGATCGTAAAAAGACCGTCTTCGTCAGAGGATGTATTTCCAAGACCGTCCACGGAAGATACAGCGTACAAGGAATTGTAGCCTCCGCACCACATAAGGTCGTCATCAGCGTTAGTGGCGGAAGCCGTTTTCAGATCGACACTGTAGTAATTCATGGTGCCCCATGAAGAGCTTTTGATGTAAGGTACGGCAATTTTTCCGTTCCCTGTATCTATCATGGGAACCCCGGTACTCCATTCGGCATCAGCGCCGTTGAGCGTGAGGGTCTTAGATGCTCCGTCCTTGTCGATTATCTCAAGATACAGATCACTGTTGTTCTCATATTTAGTGTAAGAGAAGACCGTATAATCTCCGGCACTGACGGAATCTCTCATATGCAGTTCGGGATTGACGGTCTTGTGCGTGCCGGTGATCTTTCCTGTCTCGATGTCGAAAAAGGCGATCCCGGGATCGGAGTCCGCTGAAGTCTCATCCGTCATATACGGTATGATGACCTTGTCCTTTGATGTCTGCATCCCGTAGGTATAATAACCCGGAAGCCCGATCTCCCGGAGATTGTAGGCTTTAAGGAGCTTGCCGTCCAGATCATAGACCTCCAGGGAATTTCCCTGATAAAGGAAAGGATCATCCTTGCTGTAATCAAAGTCCTTAGGAAAATCCTTGGAGTAGAACACGTTAACGACGGCCTTATCATTTATCATTCCGACGAATTCGGTCTCTAAAGTCTCGTAATCCTCTTTTTTGTATGGAAGCTCGAGATCAACGGCTCTCGCATTGTACCAGGCGCCGTCGCCCTTGGAGTTCTTTTTCGCGCATCCTGCAAAACCAAATACCATAGACAGCACCAATAAAAGCGCTGCCGGTCTGACAGTCTTTTTCATATTCCAAATTACCTCCCCACAGAGTAACTTAACGTCATTTTAAACTTTTTGCTCTTCGAAATGTCTTAAGTATTTCTTAAATTTTCGTCTGTGGCTGTTCTTGATTTGTCGCTTCCCGGGCGACCTCTCACCGTACCCGCTTCATTATACTGAGCTCAAGATCAAACAGCTGCTGACGGAATAACAGCGGCGGAAAGCGAGGAAACAAAATGAAAAAGGGATTAACAGAGATCGTATTCATACTTGACAGGAGCGGCTCCATGGGAGGCCTTGAGAACGATACCATCGGAGGATACAACTCCATGATCGCAAAGCAGAAGACCGAAGAAGGCGAGGCGATAATCTCAACAGTGCTTTTCGACAACGAGACAGTGGTCCTGCACGACAGAGTGCCTCTTGCAAAGGTTGAGCCCATCACGGAAAAAGAGTATTTCGTAAGAGGCTCCACGGCGCTTCTTGATGCTGTCGGAGGTGCGATCCATCACATCGGCAACGTCCACAAATACGCAAGGGAAGAGGATATTCCGGAGAAGACTTTGTTCATCATAACGACAGACGGCATGGAGAATTCCAGCAGACAGTACACTTACGACAAGGTTAAGAAAATGGTCGAGAGACAGAAGGAAAAGTATCACTGGGAGTTCATCTTCTTAGGCGCTAACATGGACGCCGTAAGCGTCGCGAAAAACTTCGGCGTCGACAGAAATCATGCGGTCACCTATGAGTGCGACAGCGCCGGCACGACGCTTAACTACAAGGTCATGTCCAAGATGGTCTCCCGCGCGAGAAAAGCCGAATCAGCCATGGCAATGGGAGCAGCATTTGATTCTGAAGAGATGCTCGTCGAGATCAGGGATGACTACAATAAGAGACACAAATAATAATTCATACCGCCCGTCCCGTCAGGGATGAGGCGGTATATTTTTATTCAGTCTTTCCTTGAGCTTCCTGGATCTGGCGTATCAGCTCATCCTGCCTTTTGGTCTCAGCGAAAACCAGGCAATAAAAAACCGCCCGTAGCCTTGACACGTTAGGGCGGTATTTACCAAACTTACGAGGGCAACCGTCGACCGGTAACACCTCATTTGTAAGTTCATTATATCGTCACGGAAAAAAGGCGTCAACAAGCTGAAGACGGATGATGTATGACTGTCCGAAAATGGCCGCAAAACCGAAGTTAAAACGCAGATAAGTCCGTTTATTGTCCGCCTAAAAGGATCCGGAATGGAATATAATAAGACCATAAAGTTCAACAGGAGGAATCAGGGTAATGCATGAGATCAAGTGCCCCAAGTGCGGGGAAGTTTTTCAGGTCGATGAGACAGGTTATGCTCAGCTCCTCACACAGGTAAGGGATGAGGCTTTTGAAGAAGAACTTCATAAGCGTGCGAAGGAATTGGAAGACAAGAACAAGAGCAATCTTAAGATGGCTCAGATGGAGCAGGAGAAGTCCTTTGCGAAGACTGTTACCGACAAGGACAAGGAGATCGCCGATAAGGAGATGGAGATCCAGAAGCTTAAGAATCAGATCGCCATGAGCGACTCTGAGAAGAAGCTTGCCGTAAGCGATGCGCTCCGTGATAAGGATAAGGAAGTCGCCGATTACCAGGCCGAGATAATCAAGCTCAAGAGCCAGATCGACAACCAGAAGACCGAGAGTGCTCTTAAGGAGAAGAACATCGAAGAGAACTATAAGAACCAGTTAAAGCTCAAGGATGAGCAGATCGAGCAGTACAAGGATTTCAAGGCGCGTCAGTCCACCAAGATGGTCGGTGAGAGCTTAGAGCAGCACTGCCAGAACCAGTTTAATGCCATCCGCATGACCGCTTTCCCGAATGCATATTTCGAGAAGGATAATGAAGTCAGCGGCTCAGGCAGCAAGGGAGATTTCATCTTCAGGGAAGCTGATAATGAGGGCACGGAATTCATATCCATAATGTTCGAGATGAAGAACGAGATGGAGACTACGGCAACCAAGCACAAGAACGAGGATTTCTTCAAGGAACTCGATAAGGACAGGACAGAAAAGGGCTGTGAATATGCGGTTCTCGTGTCGCTCCTTGAAGCAGATAACGAGCTCTATAACAACGGTATCGTCGATGTCTCATACAGGTACCCGAAGATGTATGTCATAAGGCCACAGTTCTTTATTCCCATGATCACTCTCCTGAGGAATGCGGCACTTAATTCACTGCAGTATCAGAAGGAACTTGCGGTAGTAAGGAACCAGCAGCTCGACCTGTATAATTTCGAGACGAACATGCAGGAATTCAAGGATGCATTC
Organism: Oscillospiraceae bacterium; assembly: GCA_902764825.1. Lineage (GTDB taxonomy): Bacteria > Bacillota > Clostridia > Saccharofermentanales > Saccharofermentanaceae > Saccharofermentans. The sequence continues at coordinate 28,763 of CACWXL010000011.1, read as the reverse complement.
GGGCGTAATTACAGGATCGCTTCAGAGAAGTTCCAGACAGCGATCGAGGAGATCGACAAGACGATCGATCACCTGGAAAAGGTCAAGAAGGCGCTTCAGTCTTCAGAGAACAACCTGAGACTTGCAAATGACAAGGCGGATGATCTCTCGATCAAGAAGCTCACCAGGAATGCGCCTTCGGTCAGGAAGATGTTCGACGACCTGGATAAAGACGGGGAATAATTTCCCGGATAATCCACGCTGGACAGCGGGAACAGGCGTTCCCGCTTTTTAATGAAAAGAACATTTTCATAGAGTATAATTAACGGCATGGAGAAGATGAGAGTCTCAAGGAACAGGATCATGGTCACTATCTTGGCGGGCATTGTGCTCGTTCTTTTTTTCGCGACCGTGGCAGGCCTGATCTACTACAGAGGGATGATCAGGAGCCTGGGGAAGGTCCAGGAAGAGGCGTCTGTCGTATATCCCAGACTGTATGCTTATATTGCCGAAGATCCTGACAGCCAGCTTTCCAAGCGCATATATAAAGAGATCACGGAGTATGCACAGGAGAATGGGTGCTACGTCGAGATGACGGGACAGAACCTGACGAAGACATACTCCAAAGCGGACAGGATCAATATCGCGATCAGCTCAAAGGTCGACGGAATAATCCTTGAGGGTGACAATTCCGAAGAGACGAGTGCGCTCTGCAAGAAGGCGATGGATAACGGCATTCCGGTCGTTACCGTTATGTCCGACTGTGAGGAATCCTCAAGAACGAGCTTCGTTAATCTCAATAATGTCGATCTGGGAAAAGAATACGGACGCCAGCTCGCAAAGCTGCGCGGTGAGAAGGGCACTATTTCTCTTAAAGCCGTGATCCTGCTCGATAACGATACAAAGAATTCCGATGACACGGTCTACAGAAGCATCATGGCATATCTGAACGGAAGTACCATAAGCCTCTCGAGCTATACGGTAGACACGTCCACGCCTTTTGCGACTGAAGAGAACATCATGAAGAAGCTTGATGAACTCGACAGGCAGAATAATATCCCGGATGTCATCATATGCCTTAACGACCGTACCACTGAAAGTACGATCCAGTGTATCGTCGAGAAGAACCTGGTAGGAAAGACCACTGTTCTCGGTTATTACGATTCAGAGCCGATACTTAAATCCATCGAGAAAGGCTCTGTCTATGCCACTTTTGCTGTTGAGGCGAATACGATCGCAAAGCAGTGCATCAATACGCTTAACGAGTATAACGATACCGGCAACGTAAGCAATTACATGACAGCCGGATTCATAAAGATCGACAAGACCAATGTTGCAACCTACGATCCGGAGGGAGACAGGAATGAAGGCTAGTTTCTTTGCCAACATGAAGATCTCCCGTAAGCTTGTTGCTGTGTTTCTGGCGACATCCCTCATTGCTATGGGTGTCAACATCTTTATCTATTTCAACCTGAACCAGGCATTAGATAAGATCAACTCGGTATTCGCGAGCAACATCAGCCTGAATGAGCTCTCCGATACTCTGAATAAGATCCACACGGGTCTTACCGGTTATCTTGAGACCAAGGGTACCGATGATCTCGAGCTTTACTATGCGTCAGAGCAGAGAATGCACATGCAGATGAGAAGCCTTAACAGCAGCGTAAGCGATAACGGCGTAAGGCTCGCAGAGCGTGACATGTATAACATGCTGGAGACGTATCTTAAGACTGCTGACGAGGCAGTCCTTGCAAAGCGAGGCAGGAACATCGACGAATACATCGAGAAATACAACGAGTGTTCCAGGATCAAGGATTACCTCAACACATATATCTATTCGGTCAACAACGAGCAGTTCAAGACGAACTCAGAGAACTACATGGCTCTCATCAATTCCCTGAGATACACGGAGATCATGAGCGTCCTTATCTTCGCGGTCGCATCGGTCATGAACGTCCTGCTCATAATCATCCTGACGAGCACGATCACAAGGCCTCTTACAAGGCTTTCTGCCAAGGCAGATGAGATCTCGCAGGGGTCTCCTGAGAACGTCGAACCTTTGGAAGTATATTCCGAAGATGAAGTCGGCAAGGTGACAAGGGCATTTAACGAGATGCTCGCATCCATCAAGGACTATATTGCGCGTATCAGGACGCAGCTCATCACGCAGTCTGAGATGAAGGAGAAGAACCTTCTCATGGAGACGCACCTTAAGGATGCGCAGCTCAAGTATCTCCAGTCGCAGATCAACCCGCACTTCCTCTTCAACACGCTCAATGCCGGCGCGCAGCTCGCCATGATGGAGGGCGCTGACAGAACCGTTGAGTACATAAGGAACATGGCAGACTTCTTCCGTTACAACGTTAAGAAGAGTTCTGAGACCGTTAAGCTCTCGGAGGAGATCGAACTCGTTGATTCCTACATGTACATCCTGAATGTAAGGTATGCGGGAGAGATCCTTTTCGAGAAGGACATAGACGAGAGCCTTCTCGGCGTAATGGTACCGTCCATGATAATCCAGCCTTTGGTCGAGAATTCGATCAAGTACGGCATCAAGGACTTGGAGCCCGGTGAGGGCAAGGTCACGCTCTCGGTATACCGCGAGGATAAGATGTGCTGTATCAGGGTCAGTGACAACGGTATAGGAACTGACGAAGAGATCATCGAGAAGATCATGAATCACGAGAAGAAGCCTTCTGAGACAAGAGGCGTCGGAATAACGAATGTTATGTCGAGGCTCGACCTTTATTACAACAATAAGGAAGTCTTCGAGATGAAGAGCCGCAAGAATGAAGGAACACACGTAACGATAAAGATACCGCTGGAGGATGCAAATGTATAAGCTCATGCTCGCCGATGACGAGGGCATCGTAAGAGAATCGCTCAAGTTCATAGTAGATAAAGAGTTTCCGGGTTCATTCGAGACTTTCGAGGCCAAGACCGGAAGACGCGTGATCGAGCTCGCCGACGAGGTGCGCCCTGACATCGCATTCATGGATATCAGGATGCCCGGGATCAACGGTATTGACGCGATGAAGGAGATTAGAAGAACGAACCCCAACATCGTGTTCGTCGTCATCTCTGCATACGATAAATTCGATTATGCCAAGCAGGCTCTAAATCTCGGCGTTATCGACTACATCAACAAGCCTTTTGACAAATCGCAGATCGTCGCAGTGCTGAAGAAAGCTATGGCGGAAGTCGACCGCATAAGAGAACAGAGATCGAGGGAACTGGAGATAAAGGAGAAGCTCGATTCCATCGTTCCGATCATCGAGAACGGCCTCATCCAGGATCTTCTGTCGCACGAGCATTACAAGGAGAATATCGAAGAATATAAAAAGCTCCTTGAGATCGACGATAAGTATGGTCTCATGCTTGCTATCGTCGGCGGTGACAAAGAGCCGGGCGGATATATGCGCGGCGTTGTTCCCGCGAGCGTCAAGACACAGAAGAACTATGAGACGGTCCTTCTTGTCATCTCCGACAACTTCAAGTGCATAACCGGTTCTGTAATGGGCAACAAGATCCCTGTTCTTATCACGTGCCCGAAAAGTTCACTGACGCCTGAGGAATATCAGAAGATAGTAGATTCGGCCAACAACACGCAAAAGGAGCTTTCGGAAGCTTTAGGCATTGATTTCAGGATCGGTATAGGTCCCGTTAAGCCTCTGGAAGACATGGCTGATTCCTTCAGTGAAGCCCTGTCGATCCTCGTAAAATCCACGCAGAATGTAGCGGAAGCCATAGACCTTCCCGAAGGCTGCGAATATGATACGGATTATCCTTTGAAGACCGAGAAGGAGCTTTTCGAAGCCATCGCACAGGGCGATGTGGAGAGGTCACAGGAACAGGCAAATCTCTTTTTCGACTGGATGGAAAGATCTTCCGGCGGAGCCATGTCAGATATCTGCCTTAAGGTATTGGAATTCGTTCTCTGGGGCGAGAGACTTGCTTACGGCAACGGCGGTCACGTCTATCACTTCATGTCAAGAAGCGAGTACCTGCCTGAGATCAATTCCATGAAGAGCTACGACGAGCTCCGCCTCTGGTTCCTCTCTCACATCGAGCGCGCAGTCAACATGATCAATGCCGCAAATGCCGCTAAGACCGAAGACGTCGCAGAGAAAGCCAAGAAATACATTGATCAGAACTACAAAGAGGATATATCGCTTGATGACCTGTCAGGCATGTACGATATCAGCCCGTTCTATTTCAGCAAGGTCTTCAAGACCCAGACGGGCGTTACTTTTACCGACTATCTGACCGGTGTCAGAGTTGCAAGGGCCAGGGAACTTCTTGAGGGAACGAACAAGTCAATGAAAGAGATCTGCTCGGATGTCGGATACTCGGATCCGAACTATTTCTCGCGTATCTTCAAGAAGCATACGGGCGTAACCCCCACCGAATATAAGGAGGGCAAGAGATGATGCGCAGGACGATCGTTAGATTTCTGTCGTTGATACTGATATTCTCATTTGTTTTCTGTACAGGCTGCAAGGAACCTGAGAAAAAGGAAGCCACACCGACCACCAAGTCCGAAGGCACTCTTATCGGAATGTCGTTCGATTCGTTCGTAATCGAGCGCTGGACAAGAGACCGCGATGTATTCGTATCCAAGGCAAATGAACTCGGTGCCGAAGTTAACGTCCAGTCGGCAGGCGGCGACGTCGATACGCAGATATCACAGATCAAGTACTTCATCGAGATCGGCGTTGATGCGATAGTCATCATCACCGCAGATGCCGTACGCCTCGCAGACGTCCTTAAGGAAGCCAAGAATAAAGGCATTCCGGTCATCTGCTACGACCGTCTCGTAATGAACTGCAATGCTGATCTCTACATCTCCTTTAACAATGTAACCGTAGGAAAAGAAATGGCTGAAGCCATCTGCAGCGTGGTTCCTGACGGCGGCACGATCGTTGAGATAATGGGACCCGAATCCGACAACAACGTGCCTCAGGTAATGGAAGGTTTTGACAGTGTCTGCCGGGAGCACGGAATGAAGATCACGCTGAAGTATAACTGCGATAACTGGAGACCTGAGCTTGCCTATGATTTTGTAAACGCTCACTTTGATGAGGTATCCCAGGCTGACGCGATAATGTGCGGCAACGATGCTCTTGCAGGTGAAGCAATTCATGCGCTTGCTGAGCGCGGATATGCCGGCAAGATCTTTGTAACAGGTCAGGACGGCGACCTTGAGGCATGCCAGAGACTTGTTGAAGGCACACAGCTCGTCACGGTCTATAAGCCCGTTGAAAAGCTCGCCAGAGACGCGGCAGAATATGCTGTAAAGCTCGCCAAGGGAATGGATCTTGGCGAGACAAACAAATTCTTTGACGGAACGCAGGACATTCCTTACATTGCTATCGAACCGTCCGGCGTAACACGCGAGAATCTGGATTCTGTCATAATCGACAGCGGCTTCCATCTGAGGGAAGAGATCTATAAGAACAACTGAGCCGGGTAAAAGCTGCAGATACTATATATACGCGCACGAGTTTTCTTAAATAAATTAATTTCTACACATTCATATGTAGTCCGTTTGGACCATGTGTGGCATTTCTGCTGTATTTAGCACAATCCTGCATTTTTTAGCACATCGACCACAAAATTGTGCTAAAAAGGTGCTAAACCTTATGTCAACTTACCAAAAATATCAAGAATCTCGATATGCAACTCCTATATCCTCAATGTTAATTTGTATATGGCAATAGATGCCGATTACTATTAATAGGAGGAATTTCTCAATGTTTAAGAAAATTCTTGGAACAATTCTTTGCGCTGCAATCGCATGTGCTGCATTGACAGGATGCGCTGGTTCCGGAAAGAAGAAGGTTGGCGTTTCAATGCCTACACAGGACCTTCAGAGATGGAATCAGGACGGTGCTTACATGAAGGAGAAGTTCGAAGCAGCAGGCTACGAAGTTGACCTTCAGTATGCAGGAAACAAGCCTGATACACAGCTCTCACAGGTTGAGAACATGATCAACTCCGGTTGTAAGGTTCTCGTTATCGCAGCTATCGAGTCTTCTTCACTCAGCCAGGCTCTTGATAAGGCAGCTAAGAAGAAGATCCCCGTTATCGCTTATGACCGTCTCATCATGGACAATGCGAACGTAAGCTACTATGCTACATTCGATAACTACAAGGTTGGTCAGATTCAGGGTAACTTCGTTAAGGAAAAGCTCGATCTTGATAACGCAGCTGGTCCTTTCAACGTTGAGTTCACAGCAGGTGACCCTGGTGACAACAACGCTAAGTTCTTCTTCAACGGTGCTATGGACGTTCTTAAGCCTTACATCGACGCTGGTAAGATCGTAGTTGTTTCCGGTCAGACAGATTTCGATTCCGTTGCTACACCTGAGTGGTCTTCCGCTACAGCACAGGCAAGAGCAGAGAACATCATCGGTTCTAACTATGCAGACAAGAACATCGACGCATGGGTTTGCTCCAATGACTCTACAGCACAGGGTGTTGTAACAGCTCTCGACGCACGTTACAACAGCGCAGGCAGAGATGGTCAGTGGCCTATCATCACAGGTCAGGACTGCGATATCGTTTCCGTTAAGAACATGATCGCCGGCAAGCAGACAATGTCCGTATTCAAGGATACACGTACTCTTGCAGCCAGAACAGTTACAATGGTTAACCAGATCCTCGAAGGTAAGGAAGTAGAGACAAACAACACATATAACAACAACGTTAAGGATGTTGCTTCTTTCCTCTGCGATCCTGTATTCGCTGACAAGGATTCCATCCAGTCCATCCTCATCGACTCCGGTTACTACAAGGCAGACGAACTCGGACTTTAATTAGTTACTAATTAGCCCTTTACAGGCGGGGGAGACCCCGCCTGTATATTGGGGCTGACCTTTCTTTTAACAAAACGCATCTCTACAAACGAACTCAAGAAACAAAAACAAATCTATTACTAACGAAAGAGGCGACACATGGCAAAAGTTTTGCTTGAAATGAACAGCATAACCAAAACTTTTCCGGGCGTTAAGGCTCTCGACAATGTCAACCTTAAGGTTGAAGAGGGGGAGATTCATGCGCTGGTCGGTGAGAATGGTGCCGGTAAATCAACACTGATGAACGTACTCAGTGGTATTTATCCGTATGGTTCCTACACAGGCGACATCATATACGACGGCGAAGTATGCATGTTTCATAACATCAAAGATTCCGAGAAAAAAGGAATCGTTATTATCCACCAGGAGCTCGCGCTGATCCCTTATATGACGATCGGCGAGAACATGTTCCTCGGAAATGAACAGGGAAGTAAATGGTGTATAGACTGGAACAAGACCTATGCAGAGGCAGACAAGTACCTCGAGATGGTAGGTCTTACTGATTCATCGAAAACACTTATTAAAGATATTGGTACAGGTAAGCAGCAGCTCGTTGAGATCGCGAAGGCTCTGGCTAAGCACGCTAAGCTCCTCATTCTGGATGAGCCTACGTCATCACTCAACGAGACAGATTCAAGAGCACTTCTTGACCTCATGAAGAAGCTTAAGGGCGAGGGCATGACGATGATCATCATCTCCCACAAGCTCAACGAAGTCTCATATGTTGCAGATAAGATCACTGTCGTAAGAGACGGTTCGACGATCGAGACTCTCGATGCCGCAACAGATGATATTTCCGAGACGAGGATCATCAAGGGCATGGTAGGCCGTGAGATCACCGACCGTTTCCCGAAGCGTCACGATATTGTACTCGGCGACGTCATGATGGAAGTAAACGACTGGACTGTTTACCATCCTGAGTTCTCAGAGCGTAAAGTCTGCGACAACGTATCCATTAACGTACGTGCAGGCGAGGTTGTAGGTATCTACGGTCTCATGGGTGCAGGCAGAACAGAGCTTGCGATGAGTATCTTCGGAAGATCCTACGGTATCGGAATCTCAGGCGAATTGAGACTCCGCGGAGAACCCGTTACATTAAGGAGCCCCAAGGCTGCTATCGATGCAGGTCTTGCATATGTTACGGAAGACCGTAAGGGCAACGGACTAGTACTGTCCAACTCTATCTTAAGAAATACAACGCTCGCAAACCTTAACGGTGTCAGCAGCGGAACCTTTATCGATAAGGATAAAGAGTATGAAGTAGCTAAGGAATACGTCGAGAAGCTCAGAACGAAGACACCTTCCGTTGAGCAGCTTGTAGGCAATCTCTCCGGCGGTAACCAGCAGAAGGTCCTCCTTGCAAAGTGGATGTTCGCCAACCCGGATGTCCTTATCCTCGACGAACCTACGAGAGGTATCGACGTAGGTGCCAAGTATGAGATCTACTGCATCATCAACGATCTTGCAAAGGCCGGCAAGTCGGTCATCATGATCTCTTCCGAGCTCCCCGAAGTCATCGGCATGAGTGACAGGATCTACATCATGAACCAGGCTAAGATCGTAGGAGAGATGAATGCTTCCGAAGCAACACAGGAAAACATCATGGCCTGCATCGTCGGTGTAAGCGGTGATAACAGCGCTGACGGCGAAGGAAGTGAGGCATAACATGGGCGGAAACAAAGCACTTAATTTTTTACGCAAATACATGATGCTTATCGCGACGGTAATAGTAGTTATCGCTTTCTACTTCATCACCGACGGTAGGACATTATTACCGATCAACATCGACAGCTTGATCTCGCAGAACGCATACGTATTCGTACTCGGTACAGGTATGCTCCTCTGCATCCTGACGGGCGGCAACATCGATCTTTCAGTAGGTTCCGTAGTCTGTCTCGCAGGCAGCGTCGGTGCCATCATCATGGATACAGTGGTCCTTGGCCATAAGATCCCGTGGCCGTTTGCAGTAGCAGTAATGCTCCTCATGGGACTTTTAGTCGGCATATGGCACGGCTTCTGGATCGCATACATCAAGGTTCCTCCTTTCATCGCAACACTCGTAGGCATGCTCGCCTTCAGAGGACTTGCGAACATTATCCTGAAGGGTAAGGATGTTTCTATTGAGAACAAGGCCTTCATGAATCTCTTCGGCGGAAGTGACAGCTGTTATATTCCTGACTTCCCCACACTGAGCAAGGCCGGCAATATGGTAAAGAGCTATACAGGCGTATATACATCCAATATTGATGAGATCACCGGTCTGTATCAGCAGGGCAAACTGACAGACGCACAGTTCGCACAGGTAAAAGAAGTATTGGGCGGCTTAAACGTAGTATGTATGGCATTTGCCATAGCTCTTGCCGTAGCTCTCATCCTTTACACATTCATCAACCGTGCAAGACTCATCAAAAAGGGTTATAAGGTTGAGAACATCGCTGCAGTAATCATCAAGACAGCCATTATCGCAGTAGTTATCATCTGGTTCGGTTATAAGCTTGCAAGCTACAAGGGTATTCCTACAGCTTTCATCTGGATCGCACTTATTCTTGCTTTGTTTGCTTATATCACCACGAAAACAACACTCGGCCGTAACCTCTACGCTGTCGGCGGTAACGAGAAGGCTACAAGACTTTCCGGTATCGACACAAGAAAGGTTATGTTCAGCGCATATGCACTCATGGGTGTTCTCGCAGGCTTTGCAAGCATCCTCGTAATCGCAAGAGGCCAGAAGGCCGGTCCTACGATCGGTACAGGCTTCGAGATGGACGCTATCGCAGCATGCTTCATCGGCGGCGCTTCCGCATACGGCGGAACAGGTTCCATCGGTGGTGTTATCATCGGTGCTGCCCTGATGGGTATCATCAACCAGGGCATGTCCATCGCAGATACACCTGTCAACTATCAGAAGGTTGTTAAGGGTATCGTTCTTATCGTCGCAGTCCTCTTCGACGTACTCATGCAGATGAGAAGAAAGGGCGGTAAGAAAAGAGCCGCAAATGTTGAAGCTTCAGAGAAGGGAGGTGCTAAAGCATGAATGACTTCAGTGTAAAGAGTGTTCTTAAAAAGAACGTAATGACGATGGCACTTTTCGGTATTTATGTTTTATTCGTAATTCTGGCATTTTTGCTTAAGAGCACTAATATGCTCGAACCTTCCATCGTATCTTCTCTCATCGAGCAGAACGCATACGTATTCGTACTTGGTGCCGGTATGCTCATGTGTATGCTTACCGGTGGTAATATCGACCTTTCAGTAGGTTCCGTAGTTTGCTTCGTAGGCGCTATCGTTGGTCTCTTCTCAGTTGAGAACAGGATCATCCATATGCCTTTAAGCGTACCTGTAGTTCTCCTCATCGCCATAGGTGTTGGTGTTGCTTACGGTTCACTTTTAGGCTTCCTTATCGCTTACGTAAGAATACCTCCGTGGATCGCAACTCTTGCCGGTTACCTCGCATTCCGCGGACTCGGCACACAGATCCTCACAAAGGCTTCAGAGACCAACGCTATCTCTATCCCGAGCACCGATGCTCTTGGTGAGCTCTCTGATATCTTCAGCGGAAGACTTTTCGAGACAGACTGGGGCGAGATCAACATTCCCTGCATAATAATGGGTCTTATCGGAATAGCAGTATTCGCTTTCCTCACTATTAGTGCCCGCAGGAAGAAGATCGTAAAGGGATATCAGGCAGATCCCCTCTGGTACGTTGTAACTAAGCTCGTATTGGTCAGCTTGGTCATCCTGTTCTTCACGGTCGAGTTCTCATTCGACGGCGGTATGCCTACAGTAGTCCTCTGGATCCTCGGCGTTCTCATCCTCTACGGTATCGTTACCGAGAAGACAACTATCGGACGTCACTTCATGACAGTCGGCGGCAACGCAGAGGCAGCCAGACTTTCAGGTATCAACAACAAGCGCGTTATGTTCTTCGCATACTTCAATATGGCTATCCTCACGGTTATCGCTGCATTGATCGTTACCGTAAGAACCGGTGCCGCAAACTCCTTTGCAGGCCAGGAATACGAGCTTGATGCTATCGCAGCTTGTATCGTCGGCGGTGTTTCCGCTTACGGCGGTGCAGGTACCGTAATCGGAATGGTTGTCGGTGCTACCCTTATCGGTGTCATCAACCAGGGCATGTCCCTTATCGGTGTCGACCAGAACTGGATCAAGATCGTTAAGGGCCTGGTACTCCTCGCAGCCGTAGTATTCGAGATCTTCTCCAAGAACTCCAAGGCTAAAGCTTCAAAGACGAAGACACAGAAGGAAAAGACCGCTGAATTGGAAGACGCGATCGCCAAGGCGCAGGAAGAACTCGAAAAGGCTTCTGATGAAGCCCTGAATGAGGATCCTGCTGTACCTTCAGCAGAGAACGTGGTTACAACAGAATCGTAATAACTTGTTTTTCATAATAATGTTTTCCGGTCACCCGAATATCCGGAATGCACTTTACCTCCAGCCGCCGCAAACCCATGCGGCGGTTTTTTTATGACGTGCCGGATCCAAAGGAGAATGTCTTATCGGAGAAAAGGACCGTTAACCGTTGCCGTTATATTCGAAGCAGAGCATCGATAAGGCGGTCTGTGCCGAACATCCTGCCGTCGGTATCAGATGCTTCAGTGATGCCGTCGGTGTAGAGGAAGATCTTGTCGCCGGGCTTAAGAGAGAGTTCGTATTCGGTGTAGACGGTATCGATCATGCCCCGGTGCAACTTTTTTATTTCTCATCTGTATTTATGGAAAGACCCGGAAATGAAGCGTCCGGAGCCTTAAATATGGAGTAAAAGTGAAGCATTCATACAAAATTTATAGAAAAATGCAGTTTAGATAGTATAATAAGCAAGTCAAAATATTTTTACGGTATCGTGCGTAAGGGACACAAAATGCCGGAAGTTGCTGCAAACCGCTGTAGTCGGCGGAGGGCGGTTTTGGGTTCCACCGTACAATAGAACGTACAGAAAATGAGAGGTTTTTATGGCTGAACAACTCGTTATGAACATCAATGTTGATGAGCTTGCAAGATCAGGCGCCATCATCAACAAAATCAGGACTTACTACAATTCCAAGATCGTAGGCCAGTCGCAGCTCGGAGTATCGCTCCTCGTTTCCATGATCGCTAACGGTCATATCCTTCTGGAGTCCGTGCCGGGTCTTGCCAAGACCACTGCCGCTAAGGTAATGACCGAAGCTGTAGGCGGATCTTTCTCGAGAGTTCAGTGTACACCTGACCTCCTGCCTTCCGACATCATCGGTACGCAGACATTCAACATGACAAACAACACGTTCGAGACAAAGATCGGACCTGTTTATGCTAACTTCCTGCTCCTGGACGAGATCAACCGTTCATCCGCAAAGACTCAGTCCGCGATGCTCGAAGCGATGCAGGAGAGATCCGTAAGTATCGGCGGCCAGACATACAGGCTCCCTCCGGTATTCATCGTTATCGCCACACAGAACCCTATCGAGCAGGAAGGTACTTACGAGCTTTCCGAGGCTCAGCAGGACAGATTCCTTTTAAAGGAAGTAATCACATATCCTAACGTAAATGAGGAAGTCGAGATCTTAAACAGGATCGAGAGCGACGTATTTACGGCATCAGGCGCTGTTGCGACGATCGAGGATATCGAGTTCCTGCAGGATCTCTGCAAGAGAGTCTATATCTCACCTGCGATCAAAAAGTACATCGTTGATATCGTTCAGGCTACAAGAGAGCCTAAGAGATACATTTCAGCCAACCTTGCAGACTATGTTGCAATGGGTTCTTCCACACGTGCAGCCATCGCGTTCATGGAAGTCTCCAAGGCAGTAGCTCTCATCCAGGGAAGGGCATATGTTACACCTGATGACGTTAAGGCAATGCGCCACGAAGTAATGCGTCACAGGATCATGCTCAATTTCGCTGCCATCGCAGACGGCGTTAAGGAAGAGCAGATCATCGATGCTATTGTCGGAGCAATCGTTACTCCATGAATCTAGACTACGTCTCAAAGATTAAGTTCGGGCTTAAGCGTTATAAGACGATAGCCACGGACAAGGCTACGAGCAGGGTTCTCGACGGTTCATACAATTCTATCTACAAGGGTAGGAGTATGAATTTCGATGAGCTCCGTGAGTACGTGCCCGGAGATGATATCAAGGATATCGACTGGAAGGCGACTTCAAGGTCGCAGAAGGTCCTCATAAGGCAGTACATAGCCGAGAAGAGACATAACATCATGATGGTCATGGATGCCAACAGGAGAATGCTCGCCGAGACAAAGGCAGGCGAGGAGAAGGGCGAAGTAGCCCTTATGGCTGGCGGCACGCTGGCTTACATGGTCACCGATAACGGCGACTACGTATCAGGTCTTTACTATCACGACGAGAAGATGGAGAGATCGCCCTTCAAGACTGGATTTCTGAACCTTGAGTTCCTTCTGGAGGGGTACGCGAAATGCCTGACACCTACCAATAAGTCTGATCTTAACGGCATTCTCAAGTACATCATGCACAACATCAAGAGGCGCATGATCGTCGTCATGGTAACGGATACGGAAGGTATCTTAAGCCTTCAGGATAATCTCCTGGGACAAATCACGATGGTCCATGACGTGCTCCTTATAAATGTCAGCGATGCGGATATCTTCGGAAAGAAGGTCTATAATGTCGACGACGCCGGGTACATCCCGCCGTTCATTTCGCAGAGCAAGGCTATCCGGAAGGAGCAGGAGAAGATCCAGCAGGATATGGAAAAGCAGGCATCTATTAAGCTTAACAGATACGGAATCCCGTGGGTCGGTGTCGATACCGCGAACAGGGTCGACGGCAAGATCGCGGAACTCTTAGAGAAGAACAAGACGGTGAACTAAGATATGCCAACGACGGTAAATTTCAGAAGATTATTTGATTTTTCACAGCTTCCGATAATCATCACGGCAGCCGTTCTTGCAGCGCTCACGATCGGGATCATCCTCATGTTCCTCTATAGCCTCCTAAAGGATGTTAAGAAGAAGGAGAAGCCCGCAGAAGAGGCACCGCAGCCGGTATTCGTTAAGCCTGACCTTGCCAAGCTCAAGGCCGAATACATGGAGAAGATCAATAAGATCGAGATCAAGTATAACGAAGACACCACGAAGATCAGGCCTGCTTATGAGGGCATGAGTAAAGTGGTAAGAGAATTTGTTTATAAGGCAACAGGAACCGAAGTTGATAAGTTCACGCTGTCCGAGATCAGCAAGACCGAATTCAAGGGCCTTGCAAAGCTCGTCGGCGAATACTATCAGCCGGAGTTCGACAAAATATCTGAAGGTGACGTCAGGGCGTCTTTGGAGAGAACAAGGAGACTGGTAGCTGAATGGAATTAAAGAGTCCTATAGCTTTATATATCTGTGCAGGCATTGCAGTACTCTGCCTTATTGCCGTCTTCATCACTTTCGGAATGAAGAGGAAGTACAGCGGCGGCAAGAAAGCATATCTGCCTGAATACCTGAAGAAGAATCCTGTATTCAAGACAAGGTTTGTCTGGTACAGCATCCTTAAGTATGTCCTGATCTTCCTCATCATCACGAGCATCGTCTTATCAGGCTTCCTGATGGCGCGCCCGTACAAGACAGAATCAAAGCAGCTCGCAAACTACAACAGGGACATCATCCTCTGCCTGGACATTTCGAGCTCTGTAGATAACCTCAATGCGACCTTGATCGACAAGCTCGAGGAGATCGTAAAGGAATTGAACGGCGAGAGGTTCGGCATCGTTATCTTCAATACATCACCGTGCCTTCTCTGCCCGCTTACGAATGACTATCAGTACATCATCCGTGAATTGGAGAAGCTCAAGGACTTCCTCTCGATAAGACTGGACGTCGATAACGGCAGGCTCATCCCGCCTCCGAACTATGCGGAAGCAAGAGCATATCTTGAGAACGGTACGCTCGTAGGATGGCCCGACAGAGGTTCATCGATCATCGGCGAAGGCCTCGCAGGCGCAGTCCTCGATTTCTATGACGTTGAGGAAAAGCCGGACCGCACCAGGATCATCATCTTCACGAGTGATAACGACAATGCCATTAAGGAAGGCGAAGAGGAGATCGTAACTCTCCCCGAAGCCGGCGAATGGGCTAAGGAAAGAAACATCACGGTCTTCGGTATCGGCACTGAGATGATGCTCGATGACGACCGTAAGATGATGAAGGAGACTGTCGAGAACACCGGCGGAACCTTCTGGTACGGCGAAGATAAAGACGTTGTTGAAGACATCGTCGCTAACTTAAGAAAACAAATGGCAACATTGGATGACACCCAGTACGAGATCATCGAGAACGAGATCCCTGAAGCATCGTTCAGGCTCCTTCTGCTCTCGATCTCCCTCATGCTGCTCTGTGCATTCATATTGAAAGTGTGATCATATGGGCCCTATTACTTTTCATCCGATAATCCCCATATGGCTGATGGCAATAATCTGTGTAGCGCTCATCGCGATCAAGAGGAAGGGCGTAATGCCTTATATCCGTCAGATCCTGATGGTCATCCTTCTTTTCGCGATCAACTTAAGACCGATGTACATCTCCAGCGAGATCAAGGTAATAAGACAGAAGCTCAACTGCTACTGCATCATCGTGCTCGACGACACACTCTCCATGATGGCCGATGACGTCGACGATTATGTGGGAGACAAACCCAAAACACGTATGGACAGGGCTAAAGAAGATATCGATTACATCACGAAGAACCTGGTCGGCGCGAAGTTTTGCATCGTTGACTTTAACAACGATGCCAATCTGATCTGCCCGTTCACGGACGACAACAAGTACATCAAGGATTCCGTTGATGCGATCTATCCTCTTGTCGACTATCACGCAACAGGTACGAACCTCAACTGCTGCAAGAAGCTTCTCGGCCAGATGATCAATGACGCCAAGCTCTTAAACGACGGTCACGTAGTCGTATACTTCTTATCTGACGGCGAAAATACAGACGATCACAGACTTGATAATTTCTCAGACATCGCTGAGGGTATCGAAGGCGGCGCCATCCTGGGCTACGGCACGGCAAAGGGCGGCCAGATGACCTATCACGACGATCTCCATAACGAGGACGTCCTCGTTGAGGATAAGAGAGATTATCCTTATAAGCCTGCAGTCTCCAAGATCGACGAGAAGAACCTCAAGTCCTTATCGCTCGATCTCGGCATCGAATATATCCACATGGATGAATCCGAAGACTTAGATGAGAATCTGGAGAAGGTCATGAAGCTTCTCGACGCGGAAACAGAAGAGACCAAGGAGTACGGTTATGCCGACTTATACTTCTGGTTCGTTATCCCGCTCGCAGCGCTTGTTGTTTACGAATTCATAAGCGTTAAGAGGAGGACATAACGTATGGCTAAGAAGATAGCAATCGCAATCTGGCTCGTTACGGCACTGCTCCTCGGAATCTTGGTGCTGAATTACTATGGCAACAGGAACCTCATCGAGAGATACGGTTCCGGCGTATACCAGCAGAACGAATTGGGATTCTTAGGCTTCACGCAGCCTTATATCAATCACTTCAACAGAGGAAACGTCTTCTTCCAGTTAGGTGATTATCAGAAGGCAAAGCAGGAATACCAGTCCGCATTGAACTTAAAGCCCGGAGATCCCTACGACTGCAAGGTCAGAGTAAATTACGCGCTCTCTTACGTTAAGCCGATCGATGTAAAGAAGATCACCAAGGATAACTACAAGGATACGATCGAGATCTGCGAGACAGCCAAGTCCATCCTCTCTGAGAAGGACTGTGCGACCGAGAACAACGACGGTCACTACTATGCTGCCCAGAAGCTCTATAACGAGATCAACAACTTCATTGATGAACTCAAGAACCAGTACGAGAATCCGGATCCGTCGCCTACGCCTACACCTACACCGACACCTACTCCGGACTCTAACGAGGACGGTTCTACACCTACGCCCACACCGACATCCAAGCCGGATGCCGATGCAACGGAGACGCCCACGCCGACGCCGACTCCTGAAAGCGGACAGAATGAGACGCCTACACCTACGCCCACACCGGGCGGCGGAACAGCTACACCTACACCCACTCCGGGTGGCGGACCTACACCGACGCCTACACCGGGTGGTCCGGGATCTCCTACGCCTACACCGGGCGGAGAAGGCACACCTACGCCCACACCCACACCTGGCGGAGAAGGTACAGGAACGCCTACACCTACACCGGGCGGAGAAGGACAGGGAACACCCACACCTACACCGGGCGGAGAAGGACAGGGAACACCTACACCTACTCCGGGTGACGAGGGAGGCAACAACCCTACAAACGGCGGCGGTCAGGATGATCCTAACAAGTCTCCCGAGGACAGGATCCGCGATATCCAGAACAGAGGCAACCAGGAGCGTACCGGCGGTGGCGGCGGCAACCAAAACGGCAACAACGAATACAACTACGGCGACTCTGCAACCTGGTAATTACTTATATTCTGCGAAAAAGAGGTGACTCTTGAATGTTTAAAGAGAGACCTGCGATAAAAGTATTAGACGGCATCTTCATTACGGCATCATGCCTGTCTACGTTCCTTTACCTGTTCAGCTACTGGTTCATAGCTCTGACCGTAGTGCTGGCCGTGCTGGCATTTATCCTGCCGGGATTCTATGCCAAGGGGATCGCAGGCTTCAGGCTTAAGACCTGCTCTTACGGCAACACCATCCTGTCAGTATTCCCGTTCACGCTGCTCGTCGTTGTACCGGTCTTCATCGTGTCCTTATTCTTCCATGAACAGCTCGGGTGGCCCGCGATAATCACGTATGCATGCGTAACGCTGGGCCTTCTTAACCTTTATTTCTGGGTCGGCATCATCCTGGTCTATCTGACATCCAAGCAGATCGGCATCAGGATGAGGCTTATCGGTATCTTCTGCGGCATGATCCCTATCGCCAATCTTTTCGCGCTCTCGATAATCTTCAGGATCGCAGGCAGGGAAGTCCGTGAAGAGAGCCAGAGATACTGGAGGAATCTCGAGAGAAAAGACCTTCAGGTCTGCAAGACCAAGTATCCGATCCTCATGGTACACGGCGTATTCTTCCGTGACTCCGAGCACCTGAACTACTGGGGCCGCGTGCCTGCCGAGCTTATCAAGAACGGTGCCACGATCTACTACGGCGGCCAGGAATCTGCGGGCGACGTCCACACATGCGCGCTGCAGCTTAAGAAGGCCATCGTCAAATGCCTTGAAGAGACGGGCGCAGATAAGGTCAACATCATTGCCCACAGTAAGGGCGGCCTTGATTCACGTTACTGCGTTTCCATGCTCGGCATGGCGCCTTACGTCGCTTCACTTACAACGATCAACACTCCGCACCACGGCTGCGAATTCGCGGAATACCTCATGAACAAGGCTCCCGAGAAGCTCAGAGATACCGTGGCTGCGGCATATAACAAAGGCGCGAAGCTCGCAGGCGACATCAACCCTGACTTCATCAAGGCAGTTACGGATCTCACCAAGGCAGGCGTCGAGCAGCTCAACAAAGAGATGGAGCCGATGGCATACCAGTTCGACAACATCTATACGCAGAGCTTCGGCTCTAAGCTCAACCACGCCGTAAACGGCAGGTTCCCGCTCAACATGAGCTATCACTTCGTAAAGCATTTCGACGGCTATAACGACGGACTTGTCGGCGAGGAATCCTTCCGGTGGGGTTCTAACTATCAGTTCCTCACAAACAGGGGTCTCCGCGGCATCTCCCACGCCGACATGATCGACTTAAACCGAGAGAACATCGACGGGTTCGATATAAGAGAATTCTACGTTAATGTGGTCAAGGGACTGAAGGACAGAGGCCTGTAAGGAGGATTACATGAAGAAAAGGATAATTACCGTACTTCTGGCTGCAACACTTCTCATGACAGCCTGCACCGAAACAGCTAAGAGCAGTGATAAGGAGACAGAGGTAAAAGAGCAGGTAACTACTACGACGACTGCTGAGGCAGAGACAACCTCTGAAGAAGAAACGGAAGCTTCTGAGTCAGAGATGGACGCAGCTGCAGATGAAAAGAAAGACGCAGCGCTGAACATGTCTTTCGATGAGGTCAAAGATGCCCTTATCGCGGCTTATGCCACAACCAATGAATCTAACGAACGTCTTGCCAATCTGACGGAGAACGATCTTGTGGTACCGCCTGTAGATAAGAATGCTCCTATGGGGATCAAGAAAGCGGTAATCTGTTCATGCGGCAGCTTTGGAGATGACGTAATCTACATCCAGTTCATGCTTTTCGAGATGGACATGGAATCGGATGCATATAAAGAATTGAAGGTCGGCGGCAAGATTAATTACTATCTGTCAGATACCTCGGATTTTATTAGTGATGAGCCGGTCATTGCCATCAACGGCCAGTATGTTCTGACCGCGTACGAGACTTATCACATGGGCGATGATTATCACTCAAAGCCCCCGTACACGTACCAGGGATTGAATTATGCAGCCGATGCATTCAAAGCATTGAAATAAAGCAATAAACAGGGGCTGTTCTTTGATAAAGACAGCCCCTTTCCATATCTATACCGACCGGGTAAATTTCTTATTCTTTTTCAGCCTCGGCGAGCTCGGCGATCGTGTACTTGTTGAAGAAGTTCTCCATCGTCTCGGAAAAATCCTTCCACATCGGAAGCGTTACGCATGAATTGACGCGGTCGCACTTAGGAGCCTTCGGATCCATGCAGGCAACGACGTAGAAGTCGTTCTCGGTAACGGAGATAACATCCCATGCGGTGATCTCTTTGGCGTCTCTGGAGAGCTTGTAGCCGCCGTTCTTACCTCTGAGACCCTTTACGAGGCCGTTCTGCACGAGCATCTTGATTATCGACTCCAGGTACTTCTCAGACAGATTCTGCCTCTCGGCGATCCCGCTCAAAGTAACATAAGAGTCCTTGCCATACTTTGCGATATCGATCATTACGCGAAGTGCGTAGCGTCCTTTTGTTGATACAACCATGTCTGTCCTCCATAAGGGAATTCCCCATAAACCCATTATACTAGAGGGGAATAGGGTTGTAATCTACACTTTGGACCGTAATTGTCGGAAATAAGGCGATTTAACAATGTTAAACCGCTCTATACAGGGCTTTTTCGATGTGCGCGAAAAGAATAAGCCTTTAAGCTCAGTCGATCCCTTTTACCTCACCGTTGTCCTTGAATGAGGACCAGGGCAGGGTTCCGGTGTGTGCAAATCCGCCCCAGATCTCGCGGAGCTTCTCGCCGACGCGCTGTGAGACGGGGTCATCGATGCTGATATAGGAATTGGACCTGCCGAACAGGAGCGGGAGCTCACATGCGTGACAGCAGCCGGATCCTGCCTTGAGCATGTTGGGCGTCTGGTAACGGTATTCGTAGACCCAAGTGCTGCCGGTCATGCTGCGCGCTATGTCGTACGCGGGCTCCCTGTAGAACTTTGCGGTAAAGTTGTCAGACATATAGCGGTGCGCGCCTTTGCCCGGCCTGAACTTGAACTTGAACCAGTAAGCGGCAAGCGGGAGCAGCGCAGTCGGAATATTCATTACGAACAGGTCACCTTCCTGGCTGGTCGTGCCAAACAGGGCAGGACCCTTAAAGCTCTTGGCCATCTCACCGGGAGCCTGCTTAATCGTGACGCCGTCGATCGTGGGCGAGAAGCAGCAGTTCGCGTTGCCCTCGCGCAGTACGAGCTTGCGGAGCTCAGCGTTCGCCTCATGGACCTTCGCAATGTCGATGTCCTTAAGCTTATTAAGCTCGTCAGGGCTTACGCCCAGCATCTTGAGATATTTATAAGTGAGCCTTTGGCTCTGTTTCTCGGTCCAGAACGAACCGACGCACGCAGACTGTACTATCGCTTTGTCAAAGAGCCCGGCCGTCTTCGGATCGCCCATCAATACCAGCATGCATGCAGCTCCGGCACTCTGCCCGAAGACCGTTATGTTGTCGGCATTTCCGCCGAAGCGGTGAATGTTGTTGCGGATGAACTTGAGGGCCAGGATCTGGTCGAAGAGTCCGTTGTTCTGATCGAAATTCTTATCGAGGAAATGAAGGTTCAGGAAGCCTTCGAGATTCAGCCTGTAATTGAAGTTGACGCATACCGTTTTTGTCTCACGCGCGAACCTTGCCATGTCGTAGGAGAGCTCGTCGGAGTCCTCGCCCATGCGCCCCACGCCGCCGTTGGCATATGAGCCGCCGTAGATCCACACCATTACTGGCGCTCCGGGCTCTATGTCCTCAGGCACGAAAATATTCAGATACAGGCAGTCCCTGCCGTCAGGAGATATCGTGGACCTTCCCTTGCCCTGAACAGGGCTTATAGAGCCCCTGACGACGTCCAGAATGCCGTTCCAGGGTTCAGGCGGTACAGGATGCTTGAATGCCAGATCGCCCACCGGAGGCGCTGCGTAGGGGATGCCAAGATATTCCTGACACCCGTCCCTGACGATGCCTCTGACAAGACCATATTCGGTTGCGACTGTTCTGGCGTAATTCATAAAGAAATTTTAACATGTTGAGGACAAGGGGCGCAACGGGTCCGGCCGGGCTCTGACTGCTCGAAGATGTCAGCGCACCTTAACTACTACGATCTCCGGGAAGTTGTTGATCCTTACCGGCAGGACGCTGTTGCCCAGACCGCGGCTTAGCACGAGCTGCATGCCGTCCATGTCGGTCATGCCGTCATAAGGCTTCGGGAAGAATTCATATTCGGGACTTACAAGTCCGCCCATGCCCGGGATTATTATCTGTCCGCCGTGGTAGTGGCCCGTGAAGACCAGGTCGGCGCCGAGCTTCTTATAAAGTTCTGAATACTGCGGTTCGTGCGCGAGCATGATGACGGGCTTCGAATCGTCGAAAGGTCCGTAAGCTGCGAATGAATCCAGAGAGGCATCACCGATCCCGGCCAGGATATAACCGCCCATATCGACATAGGTGTCGTCCATGAAGATTACGCCCAGAGACTTCATTTTCGCGTACAGCGGATCGGTCTTCTCAGAGCCGAGCCATATCTCGTGATTTCCGGTTATATAGTAGACGGGAGCGATCTTTACCGCGCCCTCGAAAAAGTCTGCTGCGATATCAATATTCGTGTGGAACTTGTCGACCACATCGCCCGTTACGACGATCAGGTCGGGATCTTGCGCCTCGATCTTTTTAAGAAGGGTCTTCTGCTTGATGCCGAAGAACTGGTTGTGCAGGTCAGACACCTGAACGATGGTGATCTCGGAGGAAAGACCCAGGTCGACCTCATGATCGGTCGTTACGAGATGGTAGTTCTGATAAAGGCAAACGCAGCAGATGATGATCTCCAGCACCATCAGGACCGGAACCACAAAGAACTTGGGCTTTAAGGTCTTATGGTGGAAGAAGCGCATGCCCAGGAATGCACCTATGGAGCCGCCGATCCAGGCCCAGAAGAGGAGGGTCCTCTCGGGCACTCTGCGCTTGTTCTTTTTCGCGCACGACTTGTCATATCCATACAGGATGAACGCTGCGAGATTAACTAAGATGAGCCAGTAAACAATGATCATGATCAGTCTTCAACAGGTAATAAAATCAGCGCCTGAAACCGCACAAGAGCACGATTTCAGGCGCTTATATCTTAACGGTTTAATGACCTGTAATCAACATTAACGGTTGAATTCAGGACGCTTGTGGTTATCCTTATACCAATTGCCGAAATCCTTGAAGAAATCCTCACCATACGCAGCCTTCAGCATCGATATCTGTTCCTCGGTGCTGGGGTAATAGTTATTAACAAAATTGTCACCCTGGATGTCGGAGAGCTTATCAATGAGCGTCTTAAGGCAATCCTTGCCATATGTCTCAAACATGAAAGTTATCATCATATGACCATATGCATAGTGGTTGTCTCTGGCGGGACCATCCTCGCCGGTGTTTACCTTGGCATAGATCTCAGAAGCGTTATCAGGCGTGATCTTATCCAGATTACCAATGTAATCACCGCTGTAAAAAACGTCAGTCTTAACACCGGCGTATGCTTCAAAGGCATGTCCGGCATATACTGCCAAGCCTTCTGTAAGAGTTGTGGAAAAGTACCCCAAGTTAGCTTCAAAGATGACATGCGTGAATTCATGAGCAAGTTCGTAATTTAATTCAGACTCATATAAGTCGCTCATGATGATTATTGCAGTCCTGGCAGTAGCGCAGGAGACCCAGCCTTTGTTTTCTCTGTCCTTTATGAAATAGATCCTGGCCTTTGATTTAGGCACGTCTAACTCCTCGAACGGTGCGCATCCGAGATAGATGAATTCCGGATGCATTGTATCTGCAGGGAATTCATCATCTTTACCGGTGTACTTCAGACCGATCTTTTCCTGAGTGACCTCGATCATTGAATCCACCATTTCAGCAATGTTTCCCGGAACGGTGATATCCTTGTCAAGGAATATGACGCTGTATTTGGTCTCGATGTATTCGTAGTCTTTTACAGTGTACTTCTCATCCTTGTTTCCGCTGGGTTTAGCTTCGACAAGCGGAGGAATATCGATCTTCTTCTCGAACTTTACTTTGTAGCCGTCATCTTCCAATCCGACTAACGTGAGCGGATACGGGTTATAGCAGCTTTTACTCCTTGCGAAGGTACCATCGTCCTGTTTATCGAATTCGGCATAATAATCTTTACCGTTATATTCCAGGAAGAGAGTGATGTAATCCCTTGTCGTATCAAAGAAATTGCATCTGAGGTATACTTCGTCGTCAACGTTCAGCTTGTAAATCTCATCTTCTTTGATTACGAATTCTTCGCCGATCTCTACTGTCGGATAAGACTTCTCTGTCTCAACCGGCTCTGTCTCAGTAACAGTAGCTTCAGTTGTTGTGGCAGGTGTTGTTTCTTCAGTGGTTTCGGTCGGCTTGGCATCGCATCCTGCTGAAATGAGGAAGCAAGCGGCAAGCAAAACGGCACAGTAGTCCTTAAATCTTTTCATAGTAAAAACCCCCTTATTCTCTTTTTAAGTTTTACTGTGATAAAATCTTAACAAAATTTGATTGAAATGTCTCGTATTTTTGAAAAATGTCGTATTTCTGGCAAATTACAGCTTGCCAGAAATCTCTTTCCAGAACGCATCAAGCCCTATTCTCAGGTCGTCATAAGTATCGTCGAAATTATCTGTGTACCAGGGATCAGCGATGCTGCGGCTGCTTCCTGCAAAGGACAGCAACTGGTAGATCTTGCCGTCCGGATCGCCGCCTGCGATCCTTGTCATGTTGGAAATGTTATAAGAATCCATTCCGATCAGGTAATCGTAATGCTCGTAATCGGTGCGGGTCATCTGGCGCGCGCGGTGCGGAACGACAGGGATGCCGACGGAGCGCAATTTGCTCACGGTGCCGTAGTGCGGTCCGTTGCCGATCTCCTCACGGCTCGTTGCCGCAGAGTCGATCTCAAAGCGGCCGGCGAGCCCCATCTTATTAACCATATCCTGGAACATGGACTGTGCCATTGTGGAACGGCAGATGTTGCCGTGGCATACGAATAATACTTTTATCATGGTTACGATTTACCCTTTTTCACTACGAAAAGCCTTATTTTTCAAGGGTTTCGCGATTACCCTCCAAAAACTCAGTTTTTGCTTTTCGTGCCATTATTTGGCATATTTTGGTTATCATTCGGTATAAACTGCGGTATAAAATCCGAAAAAATAACCTGAGTGTTTTCAAGGGTTTCAGGCATTTTTACCCTATTCCGAGCTTCGAGATTTCCGCTTTTGCATCCTCATAACTGGTATGAGTATATGTGTTAAGCGTGACACCGATTTCTGAATGTCCCATAAGATACTGCAAGGTCTTGGGATTCATCCCGGATTTTGCCATATTGGAACAATAAGTGTGGCGGCATACATGAGGGGTGACTACCGGCATTTCAACCTTGTAAATGCTGTTATATTTTTCCCTGATGTGTTGGAAGTATTTTTCCCAGTGAAGCGAATACATCACTTTGCCATCCTTATCGAAGTAAAGAAATCCTGTCTTTCCATCGATGATCGGTTCTTTTCTTGGAGGGTTTCTGTTCTCGACAATCTTTCTGAAACACTCTTCGACATCGGGTGTCATAGGAATAACCCTTGTTCCGCTGTCGGTCTTTGTCTTTTGGATATAGTATCCGCCGGAACCCATCTTCATCAGCTGATGGTCGATGTTTATCGAGTGTTCTTCGAAATCGATGTCCGATATAGTAAGTCCGCAGAACTCTGAAATTCTCATTCCGGTCTTAAAAAGAATATAAACACCTTCATAGTATTTGCAGAAATGAGGATCTTCTTTGACGAATTTCAAGAACTTACGCTCATCTTCGCGGCTTAAAGCTTTACGTCTTACGCTGTCATTTACGATTACTTCGACCAACTGAAACCCAAATGGATTCTTTCTGATCAGGTCATCATCGACTGCCATTTGGAATGCCGGCCTCAAAACTCCTCGTATAGAATGAATGGAGCTGTAGCCTCTTCCGTCCTTTTGCTGGAGCTTGATTAACCACAGCTTGGCATCAGATAACCTTACTGTATCGATCCTCTTATGTCCAAACGGGTCATTCTTCAAGATGTTGGTAATGGTCTTGTACCCCTTTTGAGTGGTAAATCGGACATTAGTCTTAGTCGATATGTATTTCTCAACAAGATCGAGAACTGTCAGATTTCCACCATTTGTGGCGATGTGGTCGAACAGATCAGCTTGTATCTGCTTTTCCATGTCACGCAGCGCAGGGGTGCGTTTCTTTCCTGGAGGAACTGGATCGTTATGATCCAACCTTAAGCTATAAACCACTTTCTCCTGCCCAAATGTGTCAGTATATTTGAATCGATACCGCCCATCGTGCATTTGAAACTCTCCGTTGTGTAATAATCTGCCTCTGTTATCTCTCCTTTTATTCATTTATTTCGGGTCTCCTTTCGATTGAATGAAGCCCGATACAACACGCATAAAATATATCATATCGGGCTTTTGAATTCATTCGATTAATGGGTCAGACTGTTGTAGCGTCATCCATATATTTCTCGAAAATCTTTCTTTTGATCATGGTCCGGTTACCATTCATGACTATAAAATCCGCCAGTGGATTTTCATCCACTATTTGTCGCAATTTCTTTTCGCCGATATGAAAATATCTGGCAGCTTCCCTGATCGTAAGAGTGTATTTTTCCCACAACGGAACGATATTTGCGTTGTTGTTTTGAGTTTGATTGTTATTCATATAAACCTCCAATATTCCATTTTTATCTTTTCTGTAACCTTCAAAAGCCTTCGGAACGGACGAGCAAGCATCGCGTTTGTATATACAAACACAGGAAGCTTGTCAGGGATATCCCTGAGACCCTTAGTCCAATTCTTCTCCTGAGTCTTGTTTGCCCTTGATGTAGACCCAGTACCATTCGCTGCCTTTTTTCTTCGAGGTGATCTCAGGGATATATTTCTTGGCTTCATTGAGGGTACGTTTGCAGATGTTTTTAGCTCTTGCCATTTCTTCGATCTTCTGAGCTTCGACCTCTGTATGATCCGTGAAGTAAGACTTCAGGAATGTGATTGCCATATCCAGCTTGGTCTCGGTGCGGGCTTTCTGGTTCCTGGAAGCGTAAAGAATGTCATCTGGAGTTACATCGTCATATCCGTCAACCCACTCGAAGCCGTTCGCTCCGTCCAGTCTGAATGCTTGCGAAGGTCCCTGTGGTCCGAGAGAAGACTTGTTATGAACAAAGACGCGCAAACCGGAATCGTCTTTATGCCTGCCGACAAGAAGGATGCTTCTGGAGATGGCGGTGAAGTCCATGGAGCCGATCCCTCTGTAAATGCTGTTTAAGCCCTGCGCTTTATTGAGATGGCCAATCAGTATGATCGAGCACTTATACTTTTCTGCGAGTTCCCCGACAGGTCTCAAAGTTTCTCTTACCTCATTAGCCTTGTTCATGTCGGTACGGGATCCCATGAACGCCTGAATCGGGTCGATAATAAGAACTTTTGCACCGGACATATCAAGAGCAATCTCAATCATTCTTTGAGATAAAGAGGTAGGTTTGTCTTCTTCCTTAAAGAAAAGAATGTTTTTGGTATCTGCCCCTAATTCCTCAAGACGGGGTTTCAGAGTATCCCTTACTCCGTCCTCTGCGGAGAGATAAATGACTTTCTGTTGTTCAAGCTTAGGCAAGCCGGGCAGGGGAGTTCCTGAAGATACACATGCTGCGATCTTAAGTGCAAGATTGGTCTTGCCATCTCCGGGATTGCCCTGGATTATTGTTATTTTCCCGTAGGGGATATACGGATACCATAACCACTCGACAGTTTCCTTCTCGACTTCAGCCATGCTCATCAGCACAGATTCTTCTTCGTCGTATTCTTCTTCGAACTCTTCGTCTTCAAATTCGTTGTTGCTTTCATAGTTTTCGTTGTTAGTAAATTGCATTTTTGATTCCTCCAATGTTTTATTTTTGAGTTTGAGGAACGGGGTCTTCAGGGGGCGTCCCCTGACAAGCTTTTTGCTTTTGTGTACACAAACGCGTTGCTTGCGAAACCGTTCCGAGGTCATTTTGATAGGAGCAATCTCTAGAAAATGTGTTCCTGTCTGAGACCTAATTTACGTGAATTGATTTAGGATTAGAATGATACTTGGAGTATCATGTTTTGCCTTAAAAATGGCTTGAATGCCGGGTTCCATGAAACTAAAAACAGCTGAAGTTCAATACTTTCGGGCATTCAACGGCATGATACTTGGAGTATCATTTTTTTGTTGACTTTTCATAAATATCACCTTTCTATCGGGTTTTTGTTCCTGACAGTTCTCAATTTACAGTGTTATGAATGAGATTAGAATGATAATCGGATTAACATGTTTGGGGCCTAAAATATGCGTTTTTCAGGGTTCTTTTGCCGGTATGATTCCGTAAACACCTTATGAAATAAGGATTTCTGACCATGTTAATCGGATTAACATGTTTGTCGTTATGAACCGCAAGGATTTTCCGGTAGTCTGGTACAAGTTAACCTGATCAATATAATTAACACGCGCACGCACGCGTAAAGTTTTACACACATGCATCCTTGATCACGTTTCTACTTTAGGCAGAATTCAAATTGGTTCACGTTCCTTATTGTCCAGCTAAGAGAAAAAGAGCGTAGTAGAGGGAAGGATGTATGTATGCATATAGTTGAGTAAGACCTCCACTTTTTAGGTAGCAATCTAAAGGGTCAAATTCGGTATAAAACAACTTTGTATAACCCTGCAAAGCACTGTGTTTCTTAATTATGTAGGGTTATGTTAGTGTGTTATAGCAGCATCAATAAACTCTCTTTATCGTCATCCCAAAGAGGTATAACGCCTATGTTCTATTTTTGCTAGTTCATCCGCATAATTTTCTATATATGGTTAAGTATAATGACACCAATAAAAAAGACATATTTTCTGGGAATGAATATGATTCTTTCTTCGCTATTATACTTAATTGGTATTATCGTTCTTTGTACTTGTCTTACTGATAAAATCTGACTTAAAATTAAACAACGATATCAAAAATGCATTGAACACAAGTATCAATACTTTTTGAGAATGAAAAAGGAGGGATCAGTATGAACAGGATTCAAGTTAGTCGGTTATCTGCAGTGACGGCCTGTGATTATCTCTTTTCAATTGACGCAATTATCAATGCTCAAAAGGAAAATAAACAATTCAAATCAGAGAATGGTGTTTGATTTTGTTTTGTATTCTCATATTTCCACCTAACGTTGTGTCCCTGGTGTTTGGGCACCGGGGAACACACAAAGAAATATTGTTGAAAACAAATTAGGAAATTGAGATTTTGCAATATACAAAACACATTTTTCAAGGAGGTGGAAATATGACTCGATTAGAGCATCAGCTGCTGCAACATACAGATAAGATTAATAATCTTCTTGCCCGCTACGGAGTAAAATTCGGCATCTATAAGAATAATGTA
>CACWXL010000010.1 GCA_902764825.1 Oscillospiraceae bacterium | reverse complement strand
CTGTTGGTAAAATACCCGACAAGCTCGCGGTTCTCTTCCCTGTATCTGCAGATATAACAGGACTTCATGCTCTCTATTGTCTTGAACTGTTCGAGCGTGATTTCCTTGCCTGCATCTTTTGTGAGGGCGCCCTCGAAAAGATCACCGATAACAACATATTCTCTCATGTTCTCGGTATTGATCGATATCGTCGCGGTAAGATCTAACAGCTCAGAGAAGATATCTCTTTCAACAAACAGGTCATTCGTACTCTCGCGCAGGATCAGGGTGCCCGGAACGTAGATATTCAGATCAGGCTTCTTGCCTGCGATAACATCCTCAAGGACCTCTATCGCTGTATCCACAAAGACCGCATTGGAGATCTCGATCGTGGTTATGGACGGTATATGATCTGCTGCGCCCTGTGCATTATCAACGCCGCTGATCATGACATCCTGTGGTACGGTATAACCTCTCTTGCGGAGCTCATTGCAGAGCGCGATCGCTTCGTAGTCATTCGAACAGATTATCGCTTCAGGGAGCTTGCCGTTCTTCTTGATGAAGAAATCAGCCATCTCAGGGCCCTGGTCGGACCAGTAATTGCCGTGGAAGATCTTCTTGTCTGATAACTTCTTGCCTGCTTCACGCATGGCATCTTCGAATCCCAGTCTTCTCTCAATTGAGTCGTCTAAGTCATCTCTGCCCGTTACGAATCCGATATCATTTGTCTTGCACTTCTCGATAACGTGCTTTGCGATATCGTGCATCAACGCTCTGTTGTCCGGAACTACATTATAAAAACCGGAGATCTCTGCTCTTATGCAGACGACCGGCGGAGCATCGTTATCGGCCAAAAGATCTTCTACAAGATCCTTTGCAACCCCCTCATGGATAAGCGTGTCGTAGCATAAGATGACACCGTCATACTCATGGACATTCGGCAGGGACAATATGCTCTTATAACCGATGACATGGAGAGGGTTCTTTGTAGGCATGGAACAGATTCCGAAAACATCGATCCGGTAGCCCTTTTCGCGGGCATAGAAATCGAGCTGCTTAAGGATACCCATAGCAAAGTCTCTGTACATGTCGCCGATAAAAACACAAATTTTCATGACACTATTATACTAGGCGTTCCAAGGCCTGAAAAGACGGTATTTACTGCCACAGAGCGCCTTTTGACGGGCTCTCCTAACTGCGATTATACTCCGATAGTGTATTGCATCAAACAATAAATTTGCAATGTAAGACCGATTTTTGATGTTTTTGTCAAACATTGATGATAATATTAGCGTAATTCTTTAAGGGAGGATTAAGAATATGTTCTGTAACAAATGTGGATGTGAATTGACAACTGATTCAGAATTCTGCAACAAGTGCGGCGCGCCGGTCGAAAGGTTCGCTGACGAACCCGAGATGACTTTGGAAGAAAGCATCGCTTTTGCGGAAAAGTTCAAAGCCAGATACCTGAGTGTTGAAAAGCTTGCACGTGAGGTCGCTGATAATGAAGCAACGATCGCAAGGCCTGTAAGACAGACTACCGGACAATACTCGTTCTTCAGATTCTTCTGGAAATATCTGATATTCGCAGCAGTAAGCTTCTTTGCCTGCGATATACTTGCACTTATCTTCTCATTCACCGAAGGAGGGCTCTATTTCTTCTTTGCCATGATGTTTATCTCACCGATCGCAGTCCTGATCATCGGCGGCATCAGAGCTTCCAAGAGACGCGATGAAGAAAACGAAGCCATATACAGGGGCAACGAGAGAGCATTAACGCAGAGAAAAGAACTAATCGAGAAGACCGCATCACTTAAGAAGGATCTTGCTGCCCGCAAGAGGTCACTCGAAAAGGATGAATACCAGATCCCCACATCCTTAAGGAAGTCTTCTTCCATGACGCAGATAATTACGCTCCTTAGGTCGGGAAAGGCTTCAAATCTGACTGATGCTTACAGGATCCTGGGAAAATAATCTCCTGACTGTTTCTTCGACACTTCTGACCGCTCCGCTTGTCTCCATCACCGGATCATCAAGCGGGGCGATCTTTGTAAATCCCGCCTTAAGGCATTCTTCATAGCCTTCACCTGTGATCCCGCATATTCCGATAACGGGCTTGCCGTATTTTACGCCTGCCTCCATTACCTTATATGGGGCCTTGCCGTTAAGCGTCTGGCTGTCTATCCTGCCCTCACCGGTAATGACGATATCGCAGTCACGTATAAGATCTTCAGCGCCTGTAATATCCATTACGATCTTTGCACCTGACATTAATTCCGCACCGAGGATATTCTTCAAGGCAAAACTCATGCCTCCTGCCGCGCCTGTGCCTTTCTCGTACGGGTCAAAACCTGTAAGTTCAGCATAGTTTCTAAGCCAGCCGTCCATTTCTTCACAGGCTTTCTGCGACGCGCCCTTCTGCGGTCCGTAAACAAAGCTCGCACCATCAGGTCCGCACAAAGGGTTTGTAACATCACTTGCCGCAATGATCTTTATGTCTTTGCAGATGAGACCGGAAAGGTCAGCCTTATAAAGGTCCTTAAGTCCTATGGCGCCCTGCTTTATCTCATTGCCTTCCTTGTCCGTAAACTTTGCACCCAGCGCCTGGAGCATGCCTGCACCGCCGTCATTTGTCGCGCTCCCTCCGATGCAGATAACGAGCTTTTCGGCACCATTTAAGACCGCATCCTTCATGAGTTCGCCGACTCCGTATGTTGTAGTCAGATAAGGGTCGTGCTCGTCTTCTTTCAGCAGTGTGAGTCCCGCTGCTTTTGCCATCTCGATATATGCGGACTTGCTTACGGAATCAATGATGTAAGAAGCTTCGATCGGCCTTCCGAGAGGATCAGAGACAGAGATGGTTTTCGTTATTCCGCAAATAAACGGAGCTATGGAATCTATCGTTCCTTCGCCGCCATCAGCCAGCGGAAGCACAGTGACATCTGCATCAGGGCATGCACTCAATATGCCGCGTTTAACGGCCTCACCTGCTTCCAACGAAGTGAGGCTTCCCTTGAAAGAATCAACGGCAACAACAGCCTTTATCCCTGACATATCAGATCTTAAACCCGCCTTAAATCTTTATGCTGCCATTATACCTTAAACTTCCCTTGCAGGTTTTCCATGCCGTGGTTGTATAATTGTCTCCATAAGGCAGGTATGGCTAATGAGAAGGTTGGTATTCGGGATCCTATCACTCTTACTGCTCGGCATTGAAGTGCTGATCGGTCTTTTCGCGCACGGATGGGTAAGAAGCTATCTCGGTGATGTTCTGGTCGTCATACTGCTCTACACGATCGTAAGGACGATCATCCCGCATAAGATAAAGAAATGGTTCGTGCTGCCGACCATCATCCTTCTGTTCTCGTTCATCGTCGAATTTCTTCAGCTGTGGGGCTTTTGCGACCGCTTCGGCATCACAAACGAGTTCATCAGGATCATCATCGGAACAGGCTTCTCGTGGGTCGACATCGCATGTTACTGCATCGGCATCATACCTTGTTATCTAAGTGAATACCTGATAAGAAAAGGGCTGTCTCACGCCTAGAGACAGCCCTTCATTTATTGTTCGTTTTTTGCTTGGTTTATTCGCCAAACGGCACTTCAACCTTCGTTCCGCATGAAGCACAGAACTTAACGCCCGGCTTAAGCTGCTGACCGCAGAACTCACAGTACTGAACGCTCTGCTGAACGGGAGCCTGATAGGGATTATCGACATGTACGAATTCCTGAGGCTGAACGGGCTGGGTCTGAGGATTTACCATGTATGCAGGTGTGCCTGCGGGAGCATTGTAGTTACCGTAAACAGGCTGTCCGTTTGCCTGAGTGTATACCTGCGTGCTCGGATCGACGTAGTCGCCTTTAGGTCCGAACTTGGCGCAAAGGAACGATATGAGCGCGCCGATTCCTGCAAAACCGTAAGCAAAGAACAGATAGCCATAACCGAGTTCATTGCCTGTTATCCCGCTGTAGATACCGGCAACAAAAGCTCCCAGGATCTCCAAGCCGACCCAAAGGCTGATAGTAAGCGCGATATATCCGCCCGGTCTTCTTCCTCTTGCTATGGCATTCTTCTTGTTGAGTTTGCAAAGTGCGATGATACCGAATATCTCTAACATAGATTACCCCTTTTGTTTTTGATTATTTAGTCCTAAAAAACATAGTTGATTTTAACATTTTACTAAATAGATTTATACAGTCCGTTATTCTAAGATTAGATTATATTCCCAGATGTCATAGGAGGTACATTTATGGAAAAGATTTTCCATCTGAAACAGAACGGCACGACTGTCCGCACTGAAGTAATTGCGGGCCTCACGACATTCATGACAATGGCTTATATCATTGCCCTGAACCCCAACCTTTTGACCAACTTCGGAGCTAACGGCCAGGACCTTTGGAACGGTGTTTTCCTTGCCACCTGCATCGCTTCTGCGATCGGTACTTTGTGCATGGCATTCCTGGCAAACAAGCCTTTCGTAATGGCTCCCGGAATGGGTCTTAACAGTTTCTTCGCACTCGTTGCAGCCAACATTGCAATGATGACCGGAATGACATATCTTGAATCATTCCAGAGTGCACTCGTCATCATCTTCATCGAAGGTATCATCTTCATCCTTCTCTCACTTTTCAACGTGCGCGAAAAGATCGTTCAGGCAATTCCTCTCGGTGTACGTCTGGGTATCGGACCTGCCATTGGTCTTATGCTCATGAACATCGGCTTCGGTTCCAACGCAGGCGTCTTTGTATTCAACGATGACGGCTCTTCATCACAGTTCTTCGCAATGAGAGACTTCTTCGGAGCACTCACTGCAAATTCTGCAAGAGATACAATGACAACAGGCTATGGCATGATGGTTCTCACGGTAGTTACTATGTTCATCGGACTTTTCGCGATCGTTGCAATGAGCCACAAGAAGATCAAGGGATCTGTCCTTTACGGCATGCTCATCGCATCAGTTGTTTACTGGGCAGGCGAAGCTATCTTCTTCCAGACAAATCCTTTCGCAAGCCTTGCTACGGCATCATTCGTTCCGCCTTTCGCAGACATGGCAAAGACAACTCTCTTCAAGCTCAACTTCAAGGGCTTTGCAGAGATCGGCTGGTTTACGATCATCACATTGGTTATCACATTCTGCATCATCGACATGTTCGATACTATCGGCACACTCGTCGGTACTGCTTCACGTGCAAACATGCTCGACAAGGACGGCAACATGCCTAAGATGAAGGAAGCTCTCCTCTCTGACGCTATCGGTACGGTTACAGGTTCACTCACAGGTACATCAACAGTCACAACATTCGTCGAGTCCGCTTCAGGCGTCGAGGCAGGCGGAAGAACAGGCCTTACAGCACTTGTTACTGCTGCTCTCTTCCTGCTCTGCATGTTCATCGCTCCTATCGCTGCGATCATTCCCGCTGCAGCTACATCTGCCGCTTTGATCTATGTCGGTATCCTGATGCTTGCCAACCTCAAGGACATTGACTTCACCGATATCTCCCAGCTCCTCCCTGTAGGCATCATGCTCCTCGCAATGCCTATCTCCGGATCTATCGGACACGGTATCGGCCTTGCACTCATCAGCTACACACTTATCAAGGTATTAACAGGAAAGTTCAAGGAAGTATCCGTTCTCACATACATCCTCTCTCTGATCTTCCTCGTCAAGTTCTTCCTGGCATTCTGATCTTTCTTAAAGATTAATGAAAGGCGCTGTCTTCTATGTGAAGGGCAGCGCCTTTTTTATGTTGTCGGTTATCACTCTTGTGCTACTGAATTCAGAACATTACCGGCACATAGCTCTGCTTATCGACATCGACTACGCCCTGCGTGAGAAGACGGAGCTTGGGGATTACGGGAAGCGCCGTGAATGCGAGCGTCATGAACGGATCTATGCCTTCATTAACGCCTAATTGTCTTGCCTGTTCTTTCATGACTCTTAGGATGTCTTCTACTTCATTTACATTCATTTCGCACATAAGGCCGCCTATGGGAAGAGGCAGTGATGAAAGGACTTTGCCGTCACAGACTACTGCCAGACCGCCGCCGTTCTCACGGACGGTATTTGCTGCAAGCGCCATGTCATCGTCAGTGCAGCCGGCGACGATAAGATTATGCGAATCATGTGCAACGCTGGATGCGATGGCACCTTTCTTAAGACCGTATCCGCTTACGAATCCGACACCGGTGTGGCCTGTTCCCTTATGTCGTTCGATGACCGCGAGCTTGATGATATCCTTATCCGGCTCGGCCTGCTTAGAAGACGATTCCACGATGAGTTCTTCCGTAAGAATCTGACCGGGAATGACTTTTATCACACGCTTTTTTGTGCCTTCATCACGGATCTCAAGATCCGAAGGCTTTATCTCCCTGAGATTAAAGCTGTTGAATACGCGGGGATACTTTTCCTTATCGATAGAAGGCGACTTTATCGCCCGTACATTCTTTCCGCCGTCGACGGTAAGACGACCGTTCTTGAAAACCTGCTCGACAGTGAATTCTTCAAGATCTGACAGGACGATAATGTCAGCGATATAGCCGGGTGCTATGGCACCTCTGTCCTTGAGGCCGAAATACATGGCAGCATTCAGTGTTGCCATCTTTATGGCATTGAGAGGATCCTTTCCTGCTCTTATCGCTTTCCTGATTATGTAATCAATGTGGCCGTTGTCGATAAGATCACTGCCGTGTTTATCGTCGGTTACGAGCATGCAGCGGTCACAGTATTTATCATCGAAGAGAGGGAGCAGCGCTTCGAGATTGCGCGCAGCGGTGCCTTCCCTGATCATGATATACTGGCCCAGCTTAAGTTTCTCGATCGCTTCTTCTGCAGACGAACACTCGTGATCGGATCTTACACCTGCAGTTATGTATGCATTAAGATCTTTACCCGTAAGGAACGGTGCGTGACCATCGATCCGTTTGCCGTAAGAATTTGCGCCCTGTATCTTCCTGATTATCTCTTCATCAGCTCTGACCGTGCCGAAAGAATTCATGAGTTCGGCAAGTCCTGCCACTCTTTCTTCCTTATAGAACGGTTCGAGTTCATCAGCACTTAATTCCGCACCAGACTCATCTAAAGGCGTGGCAGGAACGCAGGACGGAAGCATGAAGAAGATATCCACGGGAAGACCCGCACTTGCTTCAAGCATGTACCTTATTCCTTCTTCGCCTGCCACATTTGCTATCTCATGAGGATCTGCGATCACGGCAGTCGTACCGTGCGGTGCTACGGCTCCTGCAAACTCTGAAGGCGATATCATTGAACTCTCGATATGGATGTGTCCGTCGATAAGACCGGGGCATATTATCCTGCCTCCGATATCGATCTCCTCTTCCCCGTTAAACTCTCCGATACCGACGATATAGCCGTCTTTTATTGCTACGTCTCCTGATTCGATCTCTTTGGTAAATACGTTCACGATCCTTGCGTTCTTCAGCACAAGGTCCGGCGCCAGATCACCTCTGGCAGCAAGGATCATCTCTTTGATCTGATCATTGGAAAGTATTTTATTCGTACTCATAAAAACTCCGGGGCAGCAGTTTATCTTTCTCTATTGTGATCCTTATAGTAGTCGTCCTTGTCCTTGTACATCATCTCGTCAATGACGACCACGAGATCCTGATTAGCTTCCTTGCTGAAGTCGAAAACCCTTCCTCCGACTGCTGCGGAAAGCTTATAAGGCTTGCCGGATCTCTCGTTATATCTTTCAACTGCTTTCATTGTCTTTTGCTTATAAAGAGCGATATCCGATTCTTTGCCTTTTCGAACGATCGCAATGAATTCGTCTCCTGCAAATCTGATGACAGTTCCTACGGCTCCGAAAACTTCGCTCAAGATACCTGCAAAGGCGATAAGTGCCTGGTCACCTTCCTCATGGGAATAATTGTCATTTATCTTCTTGAATCCGTTAAGGTCGAGCATGTAGGCAACGATCGTTTCCTTGCGCTTCTGATAACGCTTGAGTTCCCTGTCCAGCTCGAACCGGTTATAGATGCCGGTGAGCTTGTCAACATAGATGCACTCGTTCTGGAATGCAATGACTATGCCCGCAAGAGATACCGCAAAGCATGCCGGCAGGAGCGAGATGCCGTACATGAAGGTCTGGCAGATCATGCCGAGAAGGATCGGCATAAGGAACTCGATGACCGGGAAATAACGGAGTCCGGGATTCCTTATTTTCGAGATAATGTAATAAACGAAACCATAGACGTTAAGAACTATGCCGGCCACAATGAAGAACATGAAAAGTTCGCCTCTCCTGTACTCATTGTTCATATCGATCTTGAATACGATCGGCGTGAAAAGGTTGACTATAAGAAGCACGACCTGGATAAAGCATGCGATCCAGAACACGATGAACTTGCGGTGCGAAGTCCTGCTGTCGATATGCTTGACAATCATGTGAACAAGGAAGATGCCTACCAATGTGTTGTACAGATACAGATAGGTATTGCCAATAAGGAGCACCATGCGGTAGAACTGGAAACCCGCACCGAGCTTGCCGTCATATAATGCTACGAGCTGGTCAACAACGCAGTTTATAACAGACATTATGAGCATGCGCAGAAGGATATGGCTCTCCTCTTTACGGCCGGGCAGATTCCAGCCCCTTGAAACCAAGATGACCAAAAGGATAGCTACACCTAAAAAATCAGCTACTGTTACTGCATAAATGTCAATTATTGGTGTCATATTACGATTATACTACCCTCTTTCAAAAAAGGAATTTCCACAGAAAAAAATCAAAGAAAAAGCGGCAGACATTAAAGCCTGCCGCTTGATAATATCAATTGAACTGACGACTGATTCAGATGAGTTCTGCGAGATCAGTGTACTCGATATCCAAAGCCTTGGAGACGTTCTTGTTGACGATCTTGCCGTCGTAGCAGTTAACACCCAGAGCAATAGCCTTGTTAGCCTTGGCAGCTTCTTCGAGGCCTGATCCTGCGATCTGGAGACCGTAACGGAGTGTAGCGTTTGTGAGAGCGATAGTGGATGTTCTCGGAACTGAACCGGGCATGTTGCCTACGCAGTAATGAACGACACCGTCTTCAACGAAGATCGGATCATCGTGTGTCGTAACTCTTGAAGATTCACCGCATCCGCCCTGGTCTATTGCAACGTCTACGAATACTGCGCCGTTCTTCATCTCAGGAAGATACTTCTTCTTGAAGAGCTTAGGTGTGGAGCCGCCCGGGATAAGGACTGAACCGATGACGAGGTCAGCATCCTTTACTGCTCTTTCGACGTTTGTATCGTTGGAAACGAGTGTCTGGATGTGTGATCCGAATCTGTTGTCGAGCTCTTCGAGTCTCTTGAGATTGACGTCTAAGATGGTAACATTAGCGCCCATGCCGACTGCGATCTTGCATGCGTTCATGCCGACCGTACCGCCGCCTAAGATAACAACGTTAGCCTTGGGAGTGCCGGGTACGCCTGCTAAGAGAATGCCTTCGCCGCCGAACTTCTTCTCGAGATACTTGGCGCCTTCCTGAATGGAGAGACGGCCTGCGATCTGGCTCATGGGAGCGAGGCACGGCAGTGATCCGTCAGCTTCCTGGATGGTCTCATAAGCAACAGCTTTTACCTTGCCTGCAAGGAGAGCGTCTGTCTGCTCTCTGTCAGCTGCGAGGTGAAGATATGTATAGAGGATGAGTCCTTCTCTGAAGAGCGGATATTCTTCCGGAAGGGGTTCTTTTACCTTGACCATCATGTCGACGAGCGCCCAGATATCTGCGGCATTGTCGATTAATGACGCACCGGCATCGATGTACTCGTTGTCAGTAAAGCCTGAACCTACACCCGCACCCTTTTCCATGTAAACATGGTGGCCGGCGGCAACATAGGCTCTGACATTGTCAGGTGTGAGGCCTACACGGAACTCGTTGTTCTTGATCTCTTTTACGCATCCGATCTTCATATTCCAGTTTCTCCTTGAGAAAGATTTTGGTCCGTTTTTTTTCGCGGACATCTCCTATTATAAGGCATAGGGCTGCCGTTTTTGAATGGTGTTTTCAAAATACGAAAATGCGTAAGGAAAACTCGAATAAAATCATTTATACTGTCAGAAGGTGGCTAATTAAATTAAGGAGACTATAACTATGGAAGGTTATAAATTCTTTGATGAGAACGGCACATTCACACTGAAAGATCCTGATCTTTACAGCTATCTTTATTTTCCCGTCGGCGCTGCAAGCGGCATGATGGGCTGTCTTACTCCCGAGCTTGGCGGCGACCTCAAGACTTCACAGAACACTTTCATATTGGAACCTGTATCTTCCGATAATCTTCACAACAACCGCTCGACCAGGAACTTCTGGCTTTGGATGGAAGACGGCACGCTCATATCCGCGACAGGAGCTTCCGCTTCCCAGCACGCGAAAAAATTCACTCCCGAAAAAGACAAGGTTACCTTAACAAACGGTCTTTTATGGCAGCAGGTGAACCGTAAGATCTCCGGTACGGATATTGAGACCGAGATCACAACGTTCGTACCCGTAGAGACTTCCGACAGGATCGAGCTTACCCGCGTAAGAGTCATAAACAACGGCTCTTCCCCTGTTACATTCACGCCTACTGCCGCTACGCCCATCTACGGCCGCTCTGCCGATAACATCAGAGACCACAGAAACGTTACGTCCATGCTCAACCGCATGACCGTGACCGAATACGGCGTTACCAATAATCCGACACTTACTTTCGATGAGAGAGGTCACAGAAGAAATAAAGTGGTCTACGGCTTCTTCGCCGCCGAAGGAGACTGTAAAAAGCCGGCTGTCTTCTGCCCTGTCGTCGAGGATTATATCGGCGAAGGCGGAGCTTTCGATAACCCGAGATTCCCTGTGCCTCAAATTGATGCATATCACCCCGGCGACCGGGTTGACGGCTTCGAAGCCATGGGCGCTGCCATGTTCTACAATAAGACTCTGGCGCCCGGAGAATCTGAGGATTATTTTTTCGCGCTCGCGACAGATGACATAGACAAGCCCTCCGATACCGAGGAAGAGATCCTCGCAGTATCCGGCGCTCTTCAGACAATGGCTGTTAAATACCTGAATCCGGAAGCTTTCGATGCCGAATTCGCGAAAAACAAGAATTACTGGATCGACAGGAACAACGTCAGGTTCCACACCGGTGACGAGGCCTTCGACAACTGGATGTACTGGGTAGGCGTCCAGCCGATGCTCCGCAGGATCTACGGCTGCTCATTCCTCCCCCACCACGACTACGGCAAGGGCGGAAGAGGCTGGAGAGACCTCTGGCAGGACTGTCTGGCGCTCATAATCATGGACCCTTCTGACGTCAGAGGCATGCTCGTCGATAACTTCGGCGGCGTAAGATGCGACGGCACCAATGCCACCATAATAGGCAGCAAGAGCGGCGAATTCATCGCTGACAGGAACGGCATCACAAGAGTCTGGATGGACCATGCAATGTGGCCTTTCATGACGATGGACCTCTACATAAAGCAGACAGGCGACCTTAAGATCCTTGACGAGAAGGCGCCCTACTTCATTGACCGCCAGGTAATGAGAGGTGAGGAACTCCTCGATAAGGATACCGACCTTAGCGGCGTTCATTCTGAAGGATCTGTCATGGAGCACCTCCTGCTGCAGAATTTCGCAGCCTTCTTCGACGTCGGTGAGCACGGTCACATGAAGCTCAGAGGCGCCGACTGGAACGACGCACTCGACATGGGCAAGGATAAGGGCGAGAGCGTGGCCTTCACGGCAGCCTATGCAGGCAACTACAAAAAGCTCGCATCTATCCTTCGAGAGTACAAAAAGGTCTCCGGAAAGGCTTCCATAGAGGCCTGCGAAGAGCTCGAGGGTCTCCTCGGCGTGTACGATGCAGATAAGCTCCAGGCCGTGCTGTTGAACTATTGTAACAATGTTAAAACAGGCTTTACGGGCACAAAGAAGTCCTTTGACATCGACATGCTCGCAGATGATCTCGACAAGAAGGCTGACTGGATAATCAACCACATCAGACAGACCGAATGGTTCACCGACAGTGAGGGCTATTCCAGATATAACGGCTACTACGACAACAGCGGAAACGCATTGGAGAAGAACGGCGATAAGCACGGCCGCCCTGCCATGATGCTCACGGGCGAAGTGTTCACGGTCATGTCCGGCGTTGCGACCGAAGAGCAGATCGCTGATATCGTTAAGTCCGCCGACAGATACATCTACGATCCTTCGATCGGAGGTTATAAGCTCAATACTGATTTCGGTGAGATCAAGACCGACATGGGCCGTATGTTCGGCTTCTCCTACGGCCAGAAGGAGAACGGCGCAGTCTTCTCGCACATGACCGTCATGTTCGGCAACGCACTTTATTCCAGAGGCTTTAAGGAAGAAGGCTGGAAAGTCATCGGCACGCTCTACCGCCATGCGACAGACTTTGAGAAGAGTAAGATCTATCCCGGCGTTCCTGAATATTTCGATCCCAAGGGCAGAGGCGTTTACCACTACCTCACCGGCGCGGCAAGCTGGCTCATGCTCACAGTCTTAACGGAAATGTTCGGCATAAAGGGCGCTTACGGTTCGATGGTATTTGAGCCAAAGCTCCTGCCTTCGCAGTTCGACTCTGAGGGCAAGGCTTCCGTCAGCTTCGAATTCAACGGCAAGCCGGTCACGGTGGTTTATAAGAAAGATGTGAACGCTTCAGCGGTAAAGTCGATCACGGTCGACGGGGTGCTCATAAGCGAAGGCGCAAATGTGCTCCCCAAGGACAAGATAGGCAGCGTGATCGAGATAGAACTCGACTGATCTGATTACTATTGTTTTGATTGGGTAT
This sequence comes from Oscillospiraceae bacterium, assembly GCA_902764825.1. Classification (GTDB taxonomy): domain Bacteria; phylum Bacillota; class Clostridia; order Saccharofermentanales; family Saccharofermentanaceae; genus Saccharofermentans. The sequence goes on along the minus strand of CACWXL010000010.1, from coordinate 48,331 downwards.
GCGAAAAGGCCGCGGTTTTCGAGGCTGTCAGATTGTTGCTCTAAATGTTGCTCTTTGCGTCCGCTTAGAAGGCAACAAATCCTTAACTGACACGTTCTGCCACCGTTATAACCGGCGCATTCAGGCCAGGTTATAGCAGCCGCGTTCAGACCCTGTTATACGTATCCATGTTGCCCTGCCAGGTGACGGTGATCCTTGAGCCGCCAAAAGCAAAGCAGTATTCCCAGCCGCCGTTGTCGTCGGCGCTTCCGACCTGGGATGCCAGGGTCCTGTCGGCATTGTCGTATTCCATGTCGTAGTCGAACTTCTCGAGAAGACCTTCTTCAAAATGGTAGAACTCGACTTTGAAGCCTTTGTCGGTCACGTCGTAGATAGTAAAATGCTCTTCCGTTTGAGCAGACTGATAAGAACCTTCCCAGCCCTGGGGCTTGGTCTCTGCAGTGGTAACTGTTGTATCTTCGGTCTTTTCGATGACAGGTTCGGAATCCTTGTTGCCGCAGGATGCAATGGACAGTGCCATGCCGGCAGCAAGCAATGTAGCCAGTAATCTTTTCATGTTTCTTTCTCCGTGTTTTTCGCTCAGGCACAATTATATACGACTTGGAGTACTCAAGTGAGCGAAGTTTGAGGGAAAGCTTCCCTTATAATTGAAAACTGCCTGAAAAACTCCTACAATAACTTCGCTGATATTAATAAGGGATGGATTAGTTGATAAATGGGTCTCTTTAAGAAAAAGTCTTTGTGGCTCAGTGCGTTGTTCCTGCTTATTCTCGGCGGAGCGACCGTATATGTCGTCTACAAAGAGCTTAAGGGTCAGGACATCTTGGGAACGCTCAGGAACGCCGATATCCGGTGGGTATTGGCCGCTGTCTTATCGATGGCCGTCTATGCGTTATGCGACGGTATAAATATCAGCAGATGCTTAAAGCTCGCGGGATATAAGATCACCTTCGCGCAGATGATGAGATATTCATTTGCAGGATTCTTTTTCAGCTCGATAACGCCGTCTTCGACAGGAGGACAGCCGGGCCAGCTCTACTTCATGGCAAAGGATAAGCTTAAGGTATCACACAGTGCATTTACGCTCCTGTGCGCGCTTTTGAGCTTCCAGTGTGCGGCGGTATTCCTGGGCATCGTCGGTGTCATCTGCTCACGCGGCGAAGTCTTTAAGCTCCAGGGAAGGTTTGCTTATGTCTTCCCTATCGGCTTTGCCTTAAATCTTGCGATAATCGCATTTCTTATCTGCGTTCTGTTTACGAGAAAACTTGCGGGCTTCTTCATCGGGATCGGGCTTAAGTTCATGAAGATGCGCGGCATAAAGCCAGGCGAGAAGTTCAAGTTCTTAAGGTCTTTCGCATCTTACAGAAAGGCGGCAGCTCTCCTCAGGAAGAACAAGCTCGTATTCGTTAAGATGCTCATTACTTCACTGGTGCAGCTGGTGCTTTTCCACACGGTGACATTCCTCTGCGCACATGCCGTGGGATGCACTGACCTGGACTGGTTCACGGTCCTCCGCACGCAGGCGTCGCTCTTCATATCGGTATCTTCGCTGCCGCTGCCGGGCGCTGCAGGCGTCACGGAATACGGCTATGCGCTGTTCTATGCGGATCTTATTCCGTCAACTTTATTGGGAAGCGTTATGCTCCTGTCGCGTTTTGTAAGCTTTACGCTGCCGCTTGTAATGAGCGGATTGGGATTGGCTGCCCTCTCGGTCAAGCCTTCGAAAAAATGATCAGTTGAATCCGAAGAGCTTTCTTGCTATCTGGTAGCCCAAACGGTGCAGAGGATAGCTTATCCAGTGCGGCCACTTGCGGACGGGACCGATCATGTGCTTTGTAAACGGGCCTTTGGTGATCCACTTGTAATATTCGGGACGCTTTTGCTCGATCTCATCCAGGAAAGACTGCATGACCTGTTCGTCTTCTTTTGTGTGAAGACGGAGCAGGAATGAGACTGTCGCAAGCGTGACTATCTCCGTATAGTAGTACAGATATTCGCGCTGTGCCTTGTTCTGCAAAGAATCCGTATCAAGTTCATAGAGCATAAGGCGGTTGACCTTAAGCTGCTGATCCATGCGGCTCAACATGACCTTCTCATTTACGGACTGGTCCTCACGGCCGATGAAATAACGGTAAAGATCAACATCAAGGTAGTACATCTTCTCTACCTTCATCATGGGGTAGCATACGAAAAGATGATCTACATAGAAAGTGTGCTTGGGAAGCTTCATTCCGCTGTTTCTGGCAAGCTCGGTGCGGTATGTCGCAGAGTGCATCAGGATATAAGAACCTGTCGCCCACTTGCCGACTTCATCCCATCCGAAGAGCCTGCCGACAGGAAGCGTCTTGCGGTAATTGATCGGACATCTCTTGCCCTCATTGACCTTCTCATAAACATAGTTGGTAATAACGAGATCTGCGGCCTTTTGAGGATCACGCATCTCCTCAAGAACATTTAAAAGCTTGAGCAGTGAATCCTTTTCGAGCCAGTCGTCTGAATCGAGCACTCTGAAATAAAGGCCTGTAGCTGCGCTAAGACCTGCCATTACTGCATCGCCGTGACCGCCGTTCTCTTTCCTTATAAGACGGACGGTATCCGGATATTTCTCTATATATTCCTCAGCGATCCCGGAAGTGTCATCTGTCGAACCGTCATCAACAACGATTACTTCCACCTGCTCCTTACCCGGCAGAAGGCTCTCAATAGCCCTTCTGACATAATCCTGCGAGTTATAGGAGGGGATCGCCACAGTTAAAAGCTTTTGCATTAACCCGAACTACCCTTTCCACAATAAACCGATAGTCATTATATCATCAGGAGCGAAAAGTTCTACCTTTGAGAAAAATGTATATTATGTTTGATATAAATGCCTCTGTTTATCAGACATTATCCGGCTTTTTTGCGCGGTTTTCTTAATATTCCCAAAAGGATCTCGACACCTGCCAGAGGAATAGCGGTAATAAGGCCGGCAACAAGTATCCTGCCCTTGATCTCGTTGTTATAAGATCCTACCCATGCTTTCGTAAATTCTGCTGAACAGTAATTCGAAGCAGGATATCTATACATCAGTTCCATCTGAAGATTGGAAGCATCAGACTTGTTCTTTGTGGTTATCAGCATACTCACATCTGATGTGGCATCGTCTTTTACAAGATAATCGTGAAGCTTTTTATTGAATTCTTCCCACGTCTCCGGATCGTACTCGTAATACAGGAAATAATCCGGCTCTTCACTGACCTGCTCGACTTTTTCCTTGCTTATTCTGAAGACAACATATTTCGAATTTGGGAGTCTGACATCATGAGGGATCTCAATGCCGAATACCGATCTCATGCCTGACGGGTCTCCGTAAAAGACGTATGCATCATACGGAACTGCAGCCTTAAGGGTCTCTCCTGAATTGATCCTTTCACAGAACTCGGAGAAAGCGGCATCGTCAAAAATGAAAAGGCTCTTGACCCCGTCCATTTGAGAAATGTCAGGCACTGTTTCATAAGTAATTAGAGCCGTATCATCAATAGGCTCAATGCCTCTTGCTTTGGCATACCTCTGATTCAGTTCGCCGAATTCCCTGTCAACCGCATATACATAGAGCGAGCTTGAATCAGGAACTTCGTCCGTACTGCGGTTTATGATGCAGTAAATGCCCGCAGCGGCTCCGAATACGAAAAAGACCGTGACCGGGATCACTATCATCAGTATCAATAAAACTTTCGAACGCATAAGATCTACCCCCTGCTGATATTTATCAGCAACAAGCATTGTACCATTTTTTTATTGATATAATTGCATTAACAATTAACAGAAAACTGAAGGAGGTTTAACACATGACCAGATGGGAGTTCTTTAAATCATCCAAAATGCGCACGATCAGCAAGAACATCTTTACATGTGCAGTCTTAGGCTATGTCCTTTCAGGTCTTACCCTGTATCTGAACGTGATAAAGAACGGACTGTATTCATCGATTCCCACGGTTGTAGTCTTGCTTACATGCTCGCTCCTGATCCATCTTCTTCAGAGCAGAGTCGCAGCAATAGTCCTGACCGCATATTCAGTCCTTCATATCTACATCACATCGATCACCAACGGAAGGCTCAGCGGATGGTGGGTCGTATTCATCGGTGTCTATGCGATCATCATGACCTTCAAGTTCCAGAAGGCATGGCAGGAGGAAAAAGAATTCGGAGAAGGAGAATAAACAGTTCCATGGATCTTAAACGTTTGCCTTATCAGTTCACGGTTTGCAAATTGAAGTCTGAATCAGATCTTGTACCGGAGAAGGATTTCTGGTTTGCTGCGCGCACGGACGAAGAGATATCACTTGTATGCAAGACCTCCGACTGCCCTTCCGGCACGCTCGAAAGAGATGACGGATGGAAAGGCTTCCGGATCGAAGGAGTTTTAGACTTCTCGCTCATCGGGATCTTATCGAAGATCTCTTCGATACTCGCGGAAAATAAGATCGGTATCTTTGCCGTATCGACATATAACACGGACTATATCCTCGTGAAGGAAGAAAACTTCGAGAAAGCCTTGAGTGTGCTGAAAGACAAAGGATATAACATAAAGTAAAAAGCAAAGCGGCTGTCTCACATACGAGGCAGCCGCTGTTTTTCTCGGGAGCAACGAAAACTTATCTGATCGCGATCTCTATCTGCGGTTTCTCTCCTACAGCATTGTCACCTGCTTCCACCGTTATGACATAGTGATCTGCCGGAAGCGAGACATTGTAAGTGATCATACGGACCAGTCCGTCAGGAACAGGTGCATTGATGATACTGCTGCCCTTATCGCCGTCTATCCGGACCTTATAGTCACCTTCAGCATTCGTGATTACAACGACTACTGTAGCATCGCGGTCTTCCTCAACAGTAAAGTCGATTATTGAACTGTCCTTATGCTCGGCAGAGACCTCATAACCGATGGTTGTGTTGAGAAGCATGTTTTTCGCCGTTGTGACGGTGTTGACAGCGACGCCTCCGGCAAGGAGAAGCGCTGCGAGGATTCCCGCAAAGAGGAATCTGATCTTCTTATGGCCCTCAGGATATACGAGCATAAGTCCTACAGTGATAAGGATAGGAGATGCAAATCCGAGGATCATGTATGTGCCGAGTACTGAAGAATAATCGATCGATGAAGCTGATACCGAGCCGGTGTTCCCCTGTCCCAAAAGATATGTGATACTTACCGAGATCATGTTGTTTGTGAAGTGCATGATCATCGACAAAATGATGTTGTTCTTCTTTACTACGACATAGCTTAAGAAAAGTCCGAGAGTCATTGTCGTAAGGAATCTTAAGACTGACATGTGATTGATTCCGAAGAATAAGCCCATGATGAGGACGATTACCCAGTCGTGCTTCATGCCTCTGAAGTTACTCAAAATGGCGCCTCTGTGGATCGCTTCCTCACAGATCGCAGGCATAAGGGCGACGATAAGAACTGCCATAGGGAAATTAAGATTTCCATAGATAAACGAATTCAGATCTCCGACCTCAGATGTTGCTGACGGGAAGATGATCGCTGTGACCGCAACCAGCATTAACGAGAGGGGGAATGCTCCCAGGACGAGAAGGATCGATCCGAAGATATCCCTTGCTTTAACTTTCTTTACCGGAAAGACTTCCCTGATCTTAACCTTGCGTATAAGGCAATAGACCACGGCCATTATCAGAAATCCGAGTTCTGTCAGCACGAGTCCCGGTATTCCGAGGTGCTGCTGGAGCGGTGCGCATACGAATATAAAGAATGCCATCACGACTCCGAAAAGGACAAATCCCATCCATGGGCGCAGTCTGTCCTGATCACTTAATTTTTCCATAAGTAATTTCCTCCATATTTGCGGATTATTAATTATTTGAAATGTTACGTTTATTCGTGTATCGCGCGCTCTTTTTTTAGCTTTCCGATATTAACGAAGAGCCTGACTGTTGCAACCGCTGCGAAAACGGAAAGAACAAATACCGCTGATGCACAGATAAAATTCAGAGGCAGGAAGTGTCCCATTCCGAATGCATACCAGAGATTCAGCAAGGTTGCTGAGAGCATCATTAACATAACGAATATCATGTATCCGGCCATTACTCTCATGCCTTTGATCCTGGAATCGATGTCGGAGAACAGATCAATCCCGTCAGGGTAATCGGCCTTTAATGCCCTTGTGTATATCCAGGTTGTACCGGGATAGTTGATATAGCAGACTACCTTGATCCCCATTTCCTCCAGGAACTTCAAATACTTTCTGTTCTCTTCACTGTCTGCCCAGCCCTTGAGGAAAAGCGTTTTGTAAGTATAGAGGTCAGCTTCTGTTTCTTCAAATTCGAATGTCAGCCTTCCTGCATGTTCAAGAGAATATCCGTGTGAAGCCATCTCATTGATCCAAGCCTGTTCTTTCTCGAGCTGCCAGACCCAAAATATTTTATGAATGACTCTGCGCATTTTCAGTTTCCTCCCAATATCCTCTTGCCGTTTTCGACGAGTTCCGAGAGCCTGTCAAGTTCTTCTTTGAGTACGGCAAGACCATTCTTGGTGATCACATACTCCTTCTTACGGCTCTCAGGATTCTCCGGCAGAGCATCTATCCATCCCTTCTCTACGAGCGAATTAAGCGCTCCGTATAATGTACCCGCAGCAAGCTTCACACGCCCGTTCGAGAGCTCACCCACATTCTGGATTATTCCGTATCCGTGAAGCGGTTTCTGAAGCGACAACAGTATGTAGAAGACTGCTTCGGTTAACGCTAACTGTGGCATTTCCTTTATCCTCCTTTATATCGGCTTCCGATATATCGTAGCCCGAGTATATCGTCCCCCGATATAGTTGTCAAGAGCCTGTAAAAAACTTTTCATATTGCGGAAAAAGTCGCCTTCGCTTAAAGTGTTACAATGTCGTAAGAAAAATAAAAAAAGGAAAATACTATGCTTCTCAAAGAACTCAAAAAAGCTAAAGGCGCCATAATCAACTTTCTTTTTCTGGCTTTTTTCCTCATCTATTTCGGAAGGGCTGAGATCGGTTCTTCAAAGACCGCTTATCTGATCGTAGGTGTTTTCGCGATCATTGCATTTGCGGTAAATCAGTTCGTCCGCTTTAAGAACGTTGATGCAACGCCCAAAAAGCGCGATAAGACTGAGCTCATCACGCTTATCGTGGCAGGAGTTCTTTTCGGGCTCATAGTAATGCTTGCCAATTACGCAATGTTCCTTCCTTTGATCATGTGGCAGAGAGTCATCATCGCAATACTGCTCTTCTGCTCATCTTTCGTCGTATTTATCGATATTTTCCTGTTTGTTGAGAATATCCTGTCACAGATAGAACTCAGAAAAGACAATGCTCCCTGCAAACCCTGGATCTGGTTTGCAGTATTCTTCGTGCTCCTTGCGGGAATCTATCTTACTGTTTTCTATCTCTGCTCTTATCCGGGACAGATCTGTTCTGACAGCTTGAACCAGATAAAGCAGGTGCTTCACGGTGACTATTCCAACCACCATCCTGTATATCAGACATGGCTCATCGGACTGTTCATGAACATAGGCATGAACTGGTTCACTGACATCAATGATGCAGTCGCAACCTATACCGTTTTCCAGGTGCTCTTCATATCTGCCTGCACTTCGTTCATGCTCACGACAATGATCCAGGCCGGCAGCAGAAGGATCTTCACGATCGCCTGGCTCGTCTGGTTCATGCTGACGCCTTGCCATGTGATATTCAGCTTCACGATTTGGAAGGACAGCATCTACGGCGCGATCGTATGCCTCTTCACCGTCGCATTGTTCAGGATCATCAAGAACATCGGCAAAAAACAGCTTACAAATTACATTCTCCTGAGCCTGTCAGGCATCGGGTTCAATCTCTTAAGGAGCAACGGCATGCCTGCGTTCATCCTGCTGCTCGTCATTTTACTTATTGTTTTCTTCGCGAAAAAGAAGAACCGTAAGCCAAGTGAGGAAAAGAACAAGAGGTCCATGATAATCCTCTGCTGCCTCGGTGCTCTTCTCGCAGCCATGATACTCAAGTTCCCTGTCCTTAAGGCAAAGAACATCCCTCAGGCTGACACCATCGAGATGCTCTCGATCCCGGTACAGCAGATCACAAGGGTCGCAAGCGAGAAACATCTGACTGCAAAAGAGAGAGCCGTCATGGACAGGATCGGCAATATCGAGAAGATGGTCGAGCGCTATAACCCCAGGATCTACGACTATGCAAGAGACGTCATCCGTTACGAAGGACATCAGGAATATATCAAGGAACACCCCATTGAGTGCTTCAATCTCTGGCTTTCCGTAGTCTCAAGACACCCGCTTATCGCAATGGAGGCATGGATCGACCAGACCTCAGGATACTGGAATCCGGGCAACTATTACTGGATGAAGTGGTGGGACGGCGTCTGCGAAGAGGAAGGCTTATGCCTGATCGTAAAATCGCCGAAGTTCAATGACTTCTTCCATAGCTATGTAAAGGCATTCACTGACGATAACTCAGTTCTCATACTGACCTACAATGTCGGCTTCCACATGTGGATCATCCTGTTCTCAACAGTCTACTGCATCTACAAGAAGCGTAAGGATTACATCTTCGCCCTGCCGGCACTCTGCCTTTTGGGCACTCTCCTTATAGCAACGCTCATGCACGATGAATTCAGATTCGGCTATGCATTCTACACGTGTCTCCCGATCATCGTATTCAGCTGCCTGGGATATAAGAAGGCAGATACATCTGATGAGGCAGCATCTGCAGCAGAAGGCGCATCAGCCGGAGCAGAGAAAACTCCGAAGAGCCTGAAGGAGAGCATGACAGAGAACGCGTCGAAGCTCTGGGAGAAGATCAAGGTAAAGGTCGATGCGAAGCTCGGTGCAGAGAGCGGTTCTGATGCCGGATCTGTTGTTGCAGCAAACGGCAAGACTAAAGCTGATCCGAAGGCCGCATCAAAGCCCAAGTCAAAAGCAGAGGCTGATCCTGACCTTATAGATGATTAAGTAATTTCCACGCTTCAAAAGCTCACGTGCTGCGTTATAATGTGCTCTAAAAAGTGAGGATGTCATATGAGAGCATTAGTCATTAACTGCAGTCCCGTAAGAAACGGCGCCACAGCCGAGATCGTCAATATCATCAACGGTGAACTCAGCTCGCGTTACGATACCAAAAGCATCTGCATAGACGATTATTCCTTTGCTTTCTGCAAAGGGTGCCGCGCCTGCCACAAGACCGCTTCGTGCGTAATGGAAGACGCTCAGGTCATCCGTGACATCATGAACGAATTCAACGAAGCTGACATCATCGTATCCGTCGCACCTTCCTACTGGGCTGACATTCCCGGCCAGTTCAAATCCTTCATAGACAGGGTTACTCCCTGGTGCAATACCCATGAACCTCATGCCACGATCAAGCCCGGCAAAAAAGGCTACGCTGTCGCTCTCCGCACCGGTCCCAACATGTCCGAGTGTGAGCGCCTGATCGGCAGCATCGAACACTTCTATGGGCATCTTGAGATCGAACGTGCAGGGCACCTGGGGCTGACATCAGTTGAATATAAAGAGAATGTCGGACCCAGAAAAGCCGAGATCTTAGAATTCTGCAAGACGATCTGATCTTACCTTAGCAAAAGCACCGGTCCGTCACATGCAGACTTCCCTGTCCGCGACTGACTCTGCGAATGTCCTGTCGTGCTCAACGAAGAGCATTGTAACATTGTTATCTTTGACCAGGCGCTCGATTTCCTGCCTCAGATAGACATCGATGTAGTTAAGCGGCTCGTCCCAGAGATAGAGGTCTGCGTGCTCACACAAGGACAGTGCGATCATGACGAATTTCTTCTGCCCCAAGGACAATGCAGACACGTCGCGATAGAGCATCTCTTTCGTAAAACCCATCTTTATAAGGATCGTCGAGAAGATCGTCTTATCGCATCCGCGGGCATCGGCGATGTCATAAAGTGAGCCTTCAAGAGATGAAGTGTCCTGGCCTACATAAGAGATCTTGAGGCCCGGCGCGATGTATATGTCTCCTTCCGCAGTGATGCCTTCCGCCTCCCCCAGGCCTGCCAGGAACTTTATAAGAGTGCTCTTGCCGCACCCGTTCTTTCCCTGCAGCGAGATCTTGCTGCCGCGCTCAACTGTCAGATCAAAGCCTTTGACGACCGGCTCGCCGTAACGCATCAGAGTCACGTTCTTAAGGATCACCGGAGTCTTGTTGTGGTGCTCGGTGCCCGTGATCTTGAGCGTCTCGGTGCGCTCGAGGTCCTTCAGGAGGCTCTGTTTTTCTTCGAGCTTGCGCTCGTTGCGGTGCTCTAAGTTCTTGGCGGCAGACATTAATTTGCGTGCTTTCTCAGCCTCATATGCCCTTCTGAAGTGGTCCTCGGCTACCTTTGACGGCGCCTTGGAACGGTTCTTATAGCCTTCAGCCTTCGAAGACCACTGAGCGTTCTTCTTCATGGCGGCGTCTATGGCACCCATTTCTTTCTTGAGCTGGTCGTTCCTTGCGCGCTCGCTCTCCATGCGCTGCTCGTTGTTCTCCCACCAGACTGAATAGGAAGCTCCCACAAGCTCCAATCCGGTCTTTGTGATGACAAGGGTGTGGTCGGTACAGCGGTCTAAGAATGCACGGTCGTGAGAGATCAGGATAAAGCCGTCCTTCGACGCGAGATAGTCGGCGACAGCCTCTCTTCCCTGCCTGTCCAGGTGGTTTGTCGGCTCGTCTATAAGAGGATAGATCCCGTCAGAAGCAAAGAGGTTTGCGAGCATCAGCTTGGTCCTCTCACCGCCTGACAAAGTCTCCATGGGACGCCACATGATGTCGCGATCTGCGCCCATCAGGTTTAGTTCTTTTCGAACTCTCCAATCCTCATTGTCCGGCAGCTCAGTCATGGGAAAGAGGATCGTCTCCGGCACGCCCGTAATGGTTCCGCTGTAAGGCAGTTCGCCTCTTAAGAGCTTAAAGAACGTGGTCTTCCCCCTGCCGTTCCTGCCTGCGAGTGCAAGCTTCCAGGAAGTGTCCAGAGTTATCGTGACGTTCTCGAAAAGAGTCTTCTCAGACCCGTCGTATCCGAATGTTAAGTTGTTGATATTAATTGTTGGCATAATGCCTCCTTTCGAAAAGGCCCCATGCCGGATAAATCAAAAGCCGCGACACATGGAAGCGGCCGCGGCTTATAAAAAAAGCAATATAAATGAACACACAAAAACAGACTTATCCGCGAGGCAGTTATTAAACTATCAGCAGATTGTCTTCCTCATTGGTGTTCCTCCGTCTTTAAGATTTCTGACGTGATGATACAGCACGTTTCACAAGCCGTCAAGAGAGATCATGCGCAAATGCCCCGAAATAAAATCACACAGCTTTCACTCAGTCTTCACTTAGATTTCGCCACATTAGTTCAGAGGCCAATGCTATACTTCGGTTGGCAAAAGGGAAAGCGCTGTTCATATCAGGAATGCGCTGGAGAAGAATAGCGCTTCCCGGAGTGCCGGTAAACTGACCGGCTATGCCTGATACCTTTTCCCAACTAACTGACCCCATTTAAATCCAGAGCATTCCGCTCCCTGTATATATTTTTATGCGCCCGTTTTTTTGATACAATTATATGGGTGCGCGTTAACTCCGTGCCCACGGATTAAGGGTTTTAAGAAGCATCTTAAGGAGTAAGGGTATGGGTAATATTTTCAATACGAGAAGTGAATTTGATAAGCGCGAAGAGCAGGAAAGGATCGAGGCGATGAACGTCGCTTACGGCAACGCGCCTCTTGCCAAGGATACTCAGGGGGATGCACAGGTGTCCGGTCCTGCAATGATCGATACATCAACACTTACAAACCAGACCACATCAGATAACAAGTGTCCGTCGTGCGGCGCGACACTCGCTTATGATCCTGCCACGGGCGGACTTATCTGCAACTTCTGCGGCAGCACTGTTGAGCTGAAGACCATGCCGGTAGCTCCGGGAATCGGCTATTCACTTGATGATCTGCAGAATAATGCAGGCCGTCATCTCCTGCAGACGAACAGCAAGGTCCTTATCTGCGGTACCTGCGGCGGTCAGTTCCTCACAGACAAGAGTTCACTCTCAGGCTTGTGTCCTTTCTGCGGATCCAACTCCATAACAGAGTCCGGCAACACATCCGGCATGATGGAACCTACAGGCGTAATCCCTTTCAAGATCAGCAAGGAGCAGGCTCAGGACATCTTCCGGCAGTGGATCTCCGCCAGAAGATTGGCGCCCATGGATCTTAAGAAGAATTCAGAGATCACGGATCTCGTAGGCGTCTATGTTCCCTACTGGGTCTTTGACTGTGATACATATACGCCTTACAAGGGCAAGTTCGGAAAGACTTACGGCAGCGGTGACGACCAGTACACGAAGTACCATAAGGCTGAAGGCGTCTGCAAGATGCCGGTTAAGAACCTGACTCTCATGGCATCGAGCAGGCTCGAAAAGGACGCTTACTGGAAGGCAGTATCCAAATTTGATTTCAACTTCGTAAAGAGATACGATCCTAACCTTCTCGCAGGTTTCTGGTCAGAGAGCTACACGGTTGACGGAACAACAGCCTGGCAGACAGCCATGGGCAAGATCTACGACATGATCCACAGAAGCATCAAGAACATGGAGAATGCAGACGTAGTTGCCAGGATCGAAATGAAGCCTGAAGCGTCAAACGTTCACGCTAAGTACGTTCTGGCACCGATCTGGATCACGTCTTTCGATTACAACGGCACGATCTACCGTGTCCTTGTAAACGGCCAGACAGGCAATATCGTCGGCACATGGCCGAGATCATTGAAGAGAGTATTCATGATCATCGGTATCGTTGCAGGCGGTCTCTTTGCCTTAAGCTTCCTGCGCGCGCTGATCTTGACCATAGTCCAGTGGATCAGTTCACTCGGCGGCTAAAAGGTTCTTGATTTTTTGCCGCATTTTGAAGTTGATAGAAAGCATTAGTCTGAGTTTTAATACTGATGTGCTCATTCGAATGTCGGGAATAGATAAACCCGAGGAAGTATTTTTATGAAAACACCTATAAAAAAGATCGGGGCTGCTGTTCTGGCGGCATCCTTTCTTGTCTCATTATTCACCGGCGGATGCAGCAGATCCTCAAAGAATGCAGTTAAAGACGAATCAGGGCTCGTATTAAGCGGCAAGATGCCCGACAAGCTCCCGGACGGAATGTCCTGGTATGACTTCGCGGAAAATACGGAACTCTTCGATCGTGTGAAAGAAACAGTCGGTGAATATTTCCTATGCGATATCACCTTCTTCTCTGACCGGACATGGCTCTTTCTTACTGAGACCGAACCCAAGGAACCTGTCTACCACATAATGTCTTTTGACAAAGACAATAATGCAGCATGTGATTTTGTCATCAGGAATGAGTTCGGAGATAACGTCAGTCTGGATAATATGATTGCAGGAGACCGCCTGTATATCGATGCTTATGATTTTGCCACGCGCGAACAGATCCTGTTCCCTATAGATGAGGCTACAGGAAGCATCTCACCTGAAAACAGGATAGCACTGACAAAGAACTCATCAGAAAATGAAGCTTCGAACAGATTCGTATTTGCCGGAAGCGACATAGCCATGCTCAGGCATGATAAGAATACGTCAGTTGAACTGATCGACCCTGCAGACGGCAAGGTAAAGAAAAAAGTAGCGCTCGATAATCTCTCAAGGGATTTCCATATTAAATTCCCGGAAGGCATTATCAGTGCCGGAAGCAACAAGGCCGTTGTCTGGGGAAGTACTTCCGCAAATTACAATTTCGGACAGATAAGATACTGCCTGGTTGACTTTGAGACCGGAAAGATCAGCGCCCTTGACGAGATGGAATATGTCAAGATCCCGCTCCGCAATCTCACATACTGCAACGGCATGCTCGTAACAGTAACTGACGGCGGTGTGTACAGCATTGATACGGAAGGCGGCACATGCAAGATGATACTGTCTTTCAACTGCTCTGTCTGCAACAGATTCCTTGTCAATAATTCCGAATTGAAATATGCAGATGACGACAGACTTCTTTTCTGGTATTCATCGAAATATGTCGGTGATGATATAATCCCTTTCACGCTCTGCACATTCACCAAATCAGACGAATATCCTGCAGCAGGCAAGAACATCCTTACTGTCGCTTCGACTGAAGACTTGGATTACAGCATCTCCGAAGCGATCCTGCGCTTCAATCAGGAGAGTGATTCGTCATTTATGCTTTTCGATAACCGGTATAAGACAAACAGCAAGATCGACTATACAAATGCCGATAACACAGACAAAGCAACGCTTGACAGCCTCAATTCTTATGCATCCGTATCAGACCGTCTGGCAATGGACATTATTGCCGGAGAAGGCCCTGACATCCTGATCACAAACGGTGCGAATGAGCAGCTCTCTAAGAAGGATTATTTCATTGACCTCTCTGACTATCTGAAGAATGAGAGTGGCATCAGCGAATCTGATTATTTCATGAATGCCATCGAGGCTTCGAAATTTAACGGAGCGCTTTACCAGTTCCCTATCGGCTTTTATGTCGATGGTCTCCTAGCTTCCGAAAGTGATCTCAATGGCAGGAACGGATTAACATTTGAAGAATATGCATCCATGGTAAAGACAGTCTGCAACGGGCAGGATCCTTTATATGATCACCAGCTGTCTTTCTCAAGAACAGAAGTCGCGACTAAGCTTTTCGCGAACTCGAGCGGAACGTATATCAATAACGGAAAGATCGATGTGAACTGCGATGATTTCAAGGCAATACTCGATTACTGCAAAGAACTTCCCGCCAAAGGATACTTCGAAGGCAAAGATGTCGATGCAGAATGGGAAGACTTGATGTCAGCAAAGGAAAGCATGCGCGTCCAGCCCACCGTGATCTACGGTTTCAGCGATTATGAGAGCTTTGCCGAGAAGTTCGAAAATCCCGTGATCTGCGGCTATCCGTCAGTTGACGGAAGGACAGCGTCAGTCGGTTCAAATACCGCCGTGTCGATCTCCTCGTATACCGGAGACTTGGATTCGTGCAAGAAATTTCTGAGTATACTTCTCTCAGAAGATATCCAGAAGACATTCTTCATGAATATCCCTATCAATAAGAAATGCGCGAAAGATTTGGCTCTTTCTGCGATCGAAAGCACCAACAGAAATATAGAAAAAAATGCCGGCATGAAATATGCAAAGGCAGGAACAAAACTTGACACCGCACTTGCAGACAGATATATAGAGCAGCTCTCCACAGCAACAACATCGAGCTTTGTCTACCACAGCATCTCACTCATTATCTATGAAGAGATCCCGGCATACTTCGAAGGCCAGAAGTCCTTTGAGGAAGTCACTAAGACGATCAACGACAGGGCTCAGACCGTGCTGAACGAGAGGAAATAGTATCAACCATTAGCCTGAAGTCTTCATGCGCCGTTAATTATTGCTGTATTAATAATTAATGACGCATGGATCAATGGCTTCTCCTGTAATTGCATTTACGATAACAGGATCTCTGTCCGCGCTGTCTAAGCCCATAGCTTTATAATTTGAATGCATATAGAATACCCAGAACGGATAAAGATATTTTTCATAAGTATCACTTGTGGTTTTTTCATCACTAAAGTTCTCATTGCTCATATCATAGACAGTGACCACAAAGTAGACCAGTTCGGTGGCATATATATGTGTCTCTTTGTTCTCTGATAACCGGTCGATTATTATTGGTTTGGCCTTATCAAATGCCTGTTCAACGGATATGACCGGTTTGCTCTTCAAATAGACTTCAGTGTCTTTCTCGTTAGCTATATAGCAATGCACTTCATAGATATCCTTGCCGTCATAGAACTCAATATATTGCTCATTATCAATAATAGTTGTCTGCTTCATTGCTTTATCGTAACGCAAGCAAAAAAAGTCCGCATTCGCCGGCAAGCCGACGGTTATCCCATCTATAACACGCCTTGTAATATAGTAGTCAAAAGACCTTCCTTTAATAGTGTCCAGGATGTTATCCCTTCTGTTTTGAGGATTTATGTAATTAATTCCATAAAGATCAGTATTAGTCGGCGGGTATGTGAATCTTAATGTGTAGTCTCCAAAAACCGCTTCGGGAAATGCCGATCTGATCTTTGCCATTTGCTTATAATCAGCATTATCAAGCCTTACCATCGAATCATTTACACTGTTTCTTTCAACTCGGGATAAGACCTCATCAGTATCTGTTTCACTGTTATGACCTATTATGCACGTAAGTGACGAATACGCTTGAAACCAACAGTCTGTCCATCCTTCGACCGGATTATAAAGGATGCTCTTATCTTCATAAGAAGGAATTATCCGGTAAACATTTGCAGTATCGGGATAATCATATGTAAGCAGTTTCCCTTCCAATTGATGCTCTTTGCCTGCCTTAGTATATTTGATCACAAACAAGTGATTATCCTTGTCTGTCTCAATCCGCAGTTGTTCATAGTCAGCACCGGATATTGCAGAATCTGCCGCAGATGATTCTGTTGATTCTGTATTTTTGCCGGATAACGGAATTCCGGCAAGCGACTGGTTTGCAGAATTGTTATCAAAACATCCTTGTGCGATCAATGCACATAAAACCACCAAAATGATGACTGTTCTTTTCACTTTATCAAAATGCTTCATTTATAATTCTCCGATACGTAAAGATCTAATCTGGACTGGAACGTTTTAGCAATCGCCTCCGGGCTTTTGTTCTGATAGTAATAAGCGTTGACCTCATCACAAATTATGTTATATAAGCCCCAATCATATGAGATCACAGAATTAATGCTTAAGACCATTTCACGGTAATCAAAAATGATCCAGCCGGGAACGGCTTTCTTCCCTCTTACTATGCTTTTCCAGACAACTTCATTATCAGAAACCGAATCGGGATGAGCCGCATATTTGCAGTGGTCTTCAAACACAGTGTTTATTACCGGATTATTCCCATAGATAATTTCGATCTCCTGGACTTCATCTGTCAGCATGTATTTGATCAATTGCCAACAGGCTTCCTTGTATTTTGAGTCGCTTGATATGGCCACAAGACCATCGGTCTGTGCAGCACGGGCTGATCCGTTAATGGACGGGAATCCCAGATAAACAAAACTGTCATTCAGGCTGCTCTCAATATCTGCCAGATCATAAAGATTGCCCAAATAAGTCCTTCTGCATGTCAAATGCATGCCCTTATGAACTGTATCCATGTCAGCTATGCTATTCTCAATTCCGCCAAATGAAATGCCGTATTTAACAGAATACTCGACTATTTCTTTTAATTGTTCTTCAGATACTATATGCGCACCGGTTGAGTTGTCCACCAAATCTCCCAGTGAATAGCGAATGATCTGATCAGCATACTCTGCTGCCTCCATATCACCTCTGACCGGTATATTTTTCTTTTGGGCAAGCTCATCAACCTGCTTATAAGTTATGTTTTCTTCGCTAAAATCCGCCTTGCGGCCGAAATCACCATCGAAATAAAATGCCGGGAAAATCTGATAACAAACCCCGTTTTTGACTAAAGTGTCCTTTATCGAAGGGAGCAGATCATCCGTACTGAAATCCGGATCTTTTTCCATGAACGGCATCATGTCTGTTACCAACCCGGCATTGTACATATACCTGTAGTCGAAATTTGCTCCATAGAATATATCCGGAGCGCCGCCTTCACTAAAATGCTTTATCAGTTTGGCTATCTGCGACTGTGCCTCAATGCCGGATCCGTATGCATACTCATTCCAATAGTCATCCAGAAATACTCTGTATTCATTCTGTGAAGTGTTAAATCTATAAACTGCCCATTTAATCGCCACGGAAAAATCAACACCATATCCGCCTATAGTTATTACTTTTTTGTTGGCATTATTCTCTGCAGGCAGATTATTGAAAATGATCAGTTCGATCTCGGAATCGTCATATGCATACAGTCTGCCGAATCTTAAGTTGTCATAAGCCAGATTTGCTTCATAACGCGTCATCTTATACGCCGGCTTAATATCAACATAATTCCATTCTGTAACAGGCATAAGCATCTTTGACTTGGTATCAATGTAATAAACGCCTTTGTCAGAAAAGAAAACACCGTTATTTATTTCAAAGTCCTGCAGATCACCGACGCTGCTCTCCAAAACCTTCTCCAGTCTGCTCTTATTGAAATCTGCTTCATAACAGATTATCTTTCCACTTTTGTTCGCTATGAGGTAATTCGTTCCATCCTTTTGATAGAACGAGATGGCATCGGCGATTTCATTTCTGTTTATGCGGCCGGACTCAGTTCCATCTTTGGAATAACGTGTAAGACTGCCTGCAGTCATTTTCACATAGCCTTCATCAACAGAATAAAAACCCAGAGTTATTTCGTCAGTGTTCTCTTCGGTAATAATTTCCCCGCTGTTAATATCGATCACATAATCGGTATTGGAACTCTGATCCGAACAATACAATCTGTAGTTTTCAATTGCTGCCTGATTGCCCGAATGAGCACACTTAACGGGCAATGAAACATTACTTACTTCATTGCCGTCAGAATCGATCTTATATAGTCTGTAATACTCTTCCGGACCATCTGTCTTTTCGTCTACCTTCTCCCCATATACTGTCAGATAATAGTAACCGTCAGAATAAATGTTAGAACGCATGCCCTGTCTGTAACCCTCAACAGCAGGCACTCTGAATGAACTGCAGCCATACCAGTAACTGTCAGTGCTGACTGACTCGTTACTCTTGTTGCAGGCACATGTACCCATAACAAATGATGCAGCTAATGCTATAGAGACTACAGATCTTAATACTTTGCTATTCATATTTTCCCCATTAAATTATAATAGTTATGCCTTGTCCTATATGGTCTACAGGACAAGGCACTTAATTATTCAAAGATCAATAATACTCACCGACATAAAAATGAATTTTAATTCCTACATCTTTCTTAGCGCCATTATAAAGTTTATATGTCCTGCTGGTATTAGTATCAGAAATTGTGTATGGTCCCCAATATTTTGACGTGTTAACATCACATATATTTTGACTGCCAACTCTCACTTTCATTCCAGGCAAATATGCGCCTGTCGCACATCCTGAAAAATGTACATAAGAAACAGAATACTTATACAAATACCAATTATAACCGTCCTTATAATTGAACATATCTTTTGACTTTTTAGAACCAACATCAAGACTGACGTTTTTATCATATAAATTGAACCAGTATTTTGGTGCTCCCGAACCACCAGCAGCGTTGCTCATTACCGCGCAGCCCGCCAGTATGCTGACACATGCTAATACCGATACTACTTTTTTGATGATGTTTGTTTTCATAAACATATCCTCCATATAATTATTTTTATGTGGTTGCTTGAACTCACATATCCTTCGCAAACGATACATAAACCGGGTTGTCATATCAATTGTTTTTCCAAAACTCAGGGATAAAGTAAAAAAACCAGGGATAAAGTAAAATAATCAACTTTTCTTGATGGGATTTATAGCATGGAAATAATGATTTTTTGATATTTCTAATGCTATACTGTTCCTGTTGGTTTGGAGTTTTCGCATAACGCGCAGACGGGGGTGTTGTTATGAGTCCACGCAGTTTTTTCCGATTGATCAGATTAATCATTGAAAGACCAAAGGAAGCTCTTTTATTCGGATTTATTACTTCATTTATACTTGCAGCGATCGGGCTTTTCTTCGGCTCCAGATTTGTAATCGGGGATTTCTCGAAGGTCGATCTGAGTTTCCCGAATGCTGATTACAATTCCATAGGTGATTACACCCGCATTTCCGGCAGTACTTATTCTGCCTGGGGATACTTTGACTATGGCAAAGCCCGCTATTACATTGTCCCGAAATTCGATAACAATTCTGATCCGCAATATATCGAGCAGGCACTCGTTGTAAGGATCGAATCCAAAGACTCTTCTGCATGGTATAAACTTACATCCGTCACAAAGAAGAGATTCACCCATTCGGCTACAGATCCGGCAACACCCATTCATGTGGACGGATATGCTCACACGATGGGCAATGATCTTAGGGAAAGTGCCTTGCAATATCTGCAGAGCTTAGGTTTTTCCCGGGCAGACGCTGAGAAGACATTAGTGCCTAATGTCGTATATTACGATATGGCAAATAAGTATTCGACGCTCACGTTCGGAGGCGTCTGTGCGCTCTTAACGATAATCTTCTTCTTTGCCTGGATCAGGATGAAGAATTAAGAGCTCGTCCGGGCTTGGGCCATTCTCAGTCATTCACGCCGTAACTCATCGCATAATTAAGCGTCACGCTTATTATGTAATAGTATTTCTCTTCGAGTTCCTTGGCGATCTTCATGAGCTCTTCATAAGTCTTATCCTGTTTGAACTCGATCTGGAAATCGCTTGTGATCTCAATATAACCGACGATCTCGGCATCTAATTCTTCGCATATCTTTTGTATCTTTTCCTTGTCGTTGGGAGTGCCCATGGTACAACTGATAAGAAGCTGGTTCTTCACATATCTTCTGCCGGTCTCCTGATCAGTAACGATGTCATCTTTGCCTGCTTCTTTATAGTAATTGTCTCCAATGTCAACCCAACCGTCGGCATCCGTTTCTTGGGCTTCTTCAGCCTTAGGACCCAGCATGAAATGCTTTCGCTCAGTACTGTTGGTGCACGTTATGGAGACCGTACTGTATTCATCGAACCCCGGATAGAAATCGACCCTGAACGTGCAGCCGTTAACTTCAGCGTATTCGGCATAAGCCATAGCATTCTTTCCGTTTTTCAGCGGTCCTTTTTTGACCGGATCTCCGAAGACCAGCGTGAGTTCTTTTTCAAGGCGCGTGTAGTATTGCTGCATTTCTTCAAGCGTAAAGTCCGTTTCAAATGTTGAAGTTTCTCTCTGGTCATTAGAATTAGTGAACTTTACCGTGTGAACACAGCCGTGTTCCTGATTGGCAGTAAAGAAAAATCTGTTGAACGTAAGGCTGCCTTTTGTTACAGGATACATATTGTAATCGTAATTGTAGAAATTCTCGCCCTTCGGATCCTCTTCATAAGAGGTCATCCAGCCCATATATGAGCTCTCGAAAGACTTCTCATAGTAGTCCTCAACCAACGCTGCAGTCATGTATACTTTCTTGCCTGTAATGCTCTGCATGAATTCACAAAGGTCAGCGACCTCACTGCTGCCATATTCGGCTGCTTCGGTTTCCCTCGCAGGTCCATAGTAATTACCGTCGGGATCTTCTGTTGTTTCAGATGTTCCGGTCTCTGATGTCTCAGTCGTATTCGAAGCCGTGGCAGATATAGTTCCTGATGTCTCAGAAATGCTCGTATCAGACTCGTTCTCAGGCTTGTTGCTGCAGGCAGCATTAGTAAGAACAAGGATTGCGGTAAGTAACGCTGCGATCACTTTCTTCATATTATCCCTCCCCGGATCACTTCAGATCTTTTGCGCTGAACGTGTAAACCTTCGTATAATCGGCATCGAGGCAGATGCTGACGGTAAAATCTTCAAGATTATAGACACATGACCATTCGGTTATGGTTTTGTTCTTGACCTTGCCGAGCAGTTCCATAGCCTGTTCTTCCGTGGCTTTCCGGCTGTCGCCCAGGCATTCTTCCATTGTTGGAAGCCTGCCGTCAGGCAAGCCTTTGTTGTAATGTTCTCCGGGTGCAATAACACTGTTGGTGCAGCAGGGATGTTCTACTACGACCATCTCATTATCAAGCCATTCGACAACAACATATCTGCCGGTCCTGTCCGTGATGAAGAGATGGTATGTTACGCCATCAGGCGAATGCATATCGTATGAGCCGAGCAGTTCAAGCGCCTCGTCAACCGATGCGCATTTATCGAGGATCGCTCTAACTGCGCAGTAGATCAGAAGATCAGGCTTACCGTTATCCTGATGCACCCCTTCGATATTCAGCTCCAGGATCCCTGCGCCTACGCCTTTCTCGTTCATGCCGTCCACGATCACATAAGGAGTAATGACCATCAAGAGTCTGCCCAAAGGAGAATCAGGACTTATAGGATAATTCCGGCTGACACCGAAAACACCGAGATCAGCAACACCTATAGATTCGTAGCAGCCTTCGGGATGTGAATATACGAGCAAGGTGTCTGTCTCCGGATAATCAAAATTGCGTCCGAAAAGATGCTTGCCTTCAGGTGTTACAGCCGCAAAAGCCGCACAGCCGGATTTCTCCAATTCAAAGCGCGGCCTGATCCCATATAGATGGTTATTGAAGATCCAGTCGAGAAGTTCTTCGATGGACGCAGAATCAGAACCGAGCATGCCGTCAGTATCTGTGCATTCGAGATTCTTCATTGTGTATAGACCATCGCCCGCTTTCTTTACCGTCAGCATGGTCCTGATGTGATTAAAGAGCATGACGGAAGGAACGATGATGATAAGTCCGTAAACAACGGGCAGGACGATCCTTTTCTTAAGCTTGAAAACAAAGCAGATCTCTACTATCAGTGAGAGCAGGAAAAGAATTGCACCGGCTGGAATGAAAGGCATCCAGTTAAATGCCCTGACAGAAGTTACTTTGAAGCAGTAAGGCAGCACCGGCAATAATTCCGTTATCAGTCTCTCATGGAATTGCTCTAATGTTCTGCCTGCCCAGGATCCGTCTTCAACTTTGTTGTAGTAAATATAATCGTATTGCCTGTACATACTCTCGGCGACTTCATTGTATTCAGCATCACCTAAAGCTCTTAACCTGCCCTCAATGGTTATATGCTGTCCGATCTTCGAAT
This sequence comes from Oscillospiraceae bacterium, assembly GCA_902764825.1. GTDB lineage: Bacteria > Bacillota > Clostridia > Saccharofermentanales > Saccharofermentanaceae > Saccharofermentans. Next base: position 25,595 of record CACWXL010000010.1, on the reverse strand, counting down.
AGTAAAGATTCCTGTCTTTCTCGCTGAGAGCTGAAAGGTCCAGAAGGATCATTGCAACCCTCTCCTGGTCGCCAAAATTCTGCAGCGCCGAATTCTTAATATCCAGATCATCGTAATCGACCTTGATGTCAGTCTTGTAGCTCTTGCCGAGATCTTCCTTGCTTATGTTCCAGCAGTCAAAATCCTTTTTGAAGAGCCCCACGATCCAGCCTCCGAAAAATCCTGCCAACACCAGCAAAACCCCGATAAGCATTAATAAAGCCGTGATGATTATCGCTTTTTTGTTTCTTTTCCTCATGCGCTTACCCCATACCAATTAACAACCGCGCTTCAAAGTTCAAACATAGGATATCAAACAGGATATCTTCCAATCAACTGTCTGACCGGCATGATATAATCCTGATATTGTTTTTTGAAAAGTACAGGGGGAAATATGGATACATTTTCAGAAGCACTTTTAAGCGGGAAAACAAATAAGATACCGGAAGAATTTGACTGGTTCGCACCGCTTCTCGGAGACTGGGACTGCGACTACTACGACGAGTATGTCAAAGGTGAGAAGCGCCATGTAAAAGGCGAATGGATCTTCAGACGCGTATTGGAAGGAACAGGTGTTCAGGACATCTTCATCTTCCCTTCCAGAGCCACAAAGGAAGACCATCCCGAGCCCGACGGCGAATACGGTTCATCACTTCGCATGTTCAACAGGGACAAGGAGTGGTATGACGTTGTCTACACATGTGCAGGCACCATGAAGAGACTCACATTCAGAAAAGAAGGCGACAGACTTGCCGGTAAAGTATTAGATGAGGAGAGCACCTACTGGATCTTCTCAGACATCACGGAAAACAGCTTCCACTGGGAGTATGTGATGAATAAGCAGGACGGAACCCGCGAACTCGTTTGCGAGATCTATGGCAAGAGGATTTCCTGACGGATTGTCTTAAGTAAACCTTACATATCATGTTTTGGAGCAAGCCTGAAGTAAAGATCATCAAAGAGATCGACACCGCCGAGCAGTGGTGGTGCAGTTCAGCTGTGCTCTTCTCGGTAAAAGACGGCAGGAATACCATCCGTAACAGATTCGGCCCGATAGACAAAGACTACGAATACTATGCTCAATTACAGCTGAACGGGAAACCGCTGGCGCAGGGCAAATATCCTGAATGTCCCACCTGCAAAGCCATGCTGGCAACAGGTTACGGCATAGAGAATATCGACTGTCCGGAGCTTGAAGCTGCCAGAACATGTATGAATTCCGGATTCGTGAGCATCACGGATTCGGCAGAGAAGATCAAGCCTCTTCTTGGTCTGTTAAGAGACGGTTATTATGTGCTTGCAGATACAATCTGTTTTCCGTCAGACGGAGACGGTAATTTCTTCTATGAAGTTCCCAACGAGATGAGACATTACGATGCTGCATGTTACGGATATTATCTGGATTTCCATACCATTCAGCATTTTCCGTTGTTCCTGTATCCTACGCAGTCTTCTTCGCTCATTAACAGTAAGCGCGTGGAATACTATGCAGAGAAGATGCGATCTGAAGAGGAACCGCCGAGAGCGCTGGCTTTACATATGTACGGGTTCATGAATCTGCTTCTTGACGGGCATCATAAAGCCTGTGCCGCTGCAAGTCTGGGTAAATGCGTCAGGTGCCTTACGATCATTCCCTGTGATGCAAGTAATTATGTTGAAGCCACAGTTATAAGAGGCGTCAGCTATAAGATCAGCAATCCCCAGATAAAAACACTTATGTTTGCAGGTCTTAAGTACGATGCAGAAGAAGAAATACATTACCTTGATGTTCATAAAAAACCGGGGGAAACAAGCAGCATTTCTTTCCAAAGGTATCCTCTCACAGATACCGCGATCCATTATGGTCCGGCAAGATTCCCGACGGTCGGGGATCTCGCAGTTATCCTGGAGGCTGAGAATGAAGTAAAGGGCCTGCTTCCCGAATTTGATCCTGATGTCCTTTCACGGTTGAATTACGAAGATACGGATGCTGCTGACAGTTATCTGGAAGCTATTCTGAATTTTATTGCATTTATAGATCAGGATTCGGCATACAAACTTGCAAGTTCAATAGTGAAGAAAGGCGACGGATATAAGAGACACAGGCGCGTCCGTGCCGCACTTTTGTACCTCCTGAATTGCCGAAGTGATGAGACTGAACAGCTGTTTGCGGATTTCTATCTTGCTCACGATGAGAAAGATGAGAATTATGAGATTGCCAACTCTTACTGGAAGGACAGCAAATAATTGCCGTCGGACAAGAAGCTGTCTGAGATCAAACAGAGATCACTCTTCCACGTTGACTATCCTTACATAGCGGTTTAACGCGTACTCACCGTCATGGCATTCGCCCGGGAAGTATGCGCTCATGTCAGAGCTCTTCGTAACACGTATCAGACCGCACTGCGTAAGCTTTCCGGCAAGGTATTTTCTCTCATGCTCCGGGCATATGAGACCTGCCGTCTGGAGATGGTATCTTCCTTCGTAAAGGACCTTTCCGATATTCTCTCTCGGCAGGGGCTTTACCAGGACATTGCACATCATGGGTGATAATTCGAGTTCGCTGTCTGAGGATAAGATCAGGCTGCAGGATCTTCCGCGGATGACATTGTCGTGCCTCTCCTCTTCACCGAGATAACCTTTAAGTCTCTGAGTATAAGATACGAGCGTATCCCTTGCCCTGACGCCGATCTCTTCAGATCTGTTCGCGTTTGCGGCAGCTTCAAGGAACGGCAGGAACCGCTCTGCAAAGGTCTTTACTTCGTTCATGTCAGATGTGTCGATATAGATCACCTGACAGCTGCTGCAAAGCAGCTGCTTGGTCTGTGCGATATGCTTTGCGAGGCCTTCGAGTTCGCTGTCTGCATCTTCTGTCTCATCGAGCTTCGTGATGTAGCAGAAGCCTAATTTCTGGCCCCATTCGATTATCTTTACACCGGTCGGGGCAAGACCTCTTACGGCCGCTATAGCCATGTCACTTCCCCATACGCTTATCGCGTTGGAGAGTTCGGCCATCTTGCGCATGCCCTTTATGTCTGATGAGGATGTATCGAAAACATAGATGTAATCCTTAAGCTCAGGACGGTATTCGATGAGCTGCATTATGAGCTTTAACGACAGTCCGTTGTCGGCAGACGGGAGCTTTAGGATGTTGATGTTGCCGGTCATGAGACCTTCTGCAAGAGAATAAGCCGGAAGGAAATCCATGTTGCCTGCAGCGATGTGGAAGAGCACGCCCAAAGGCATCTTTCTGACCCTGATCTGACCAAATCCGGGGATGTGTTCAGTCGTATATTCGAAGGTGTTTCCAAGTTCTGTCTCGAGCTTCTTATGCAGGTGCTCTTTTGACAGGAGCGCTTCTGCCTGTTTCTTATATGTGTCGACGACATCAGCAGGGAACGATGCAAGGAGTTCATCGAACTTTCCTGCCAGAAGGTCGTTCTTCAAGCACTCGACGGCTTCGATGACAACTTCAGGTGAGAGCTGCATTTTAGCGAGGATCTCAGGGATCTTGTTTTCGAGCTCTGTAAGAAGGCGGTCCTGCTCAGAACTCTCGTAAGTCTTTCCGTCAAACAGGATCATACCTTCACCCCCTGCAGAATGTCTGCCGCACCGGCGGCACAGGTCTTAATGTCTTCAGGTGCAACGCGTCCGACGATCTCCAGGTACGGCGACTTAACGCCGCACGGACAGGTGCTCCCGTCGTGCAGGATGCCCAGATCATCTGTCATTACCGACAGGATCGGAGTGGCCTTGCAGAGAGGCGAGATCAGGTTAACAAGGCCAGTCTTCCCCATCTCCAGCGGCTCTAAAGTGTCAGGATCCCTGATAACGATATTGCTGTACACGGGAACGTGGAAGTGGTGCGCAGCACAGTCCGTATAAAGGATCGGATGCTCTACGGCGCCGAAGAATTCGGTGATGTTCTCCTCATCGATGTTAAGTGTCTTCTTGGCAAGCTTATAGAAGGTCTCCTTGTCGGCAGCCTCCTGATAGAACTGCTTCCAGCCGCCGCCGAGCATTATCCTTGAGTTCTTCGGGAGCTTAAATGACAGTCCCCTTTCCTCTAAGAGTCTGAACAGGAAGAATGTATATGAAGGGAAACCCATAAAGCGCACGGGTGCCTTGCCCTTCTCATATTTCTTAAGTGCTTCGACTATGCCGTCGAAGTCAGGCTTATAGCCGTCTGAAGTGTGCTTTAAGATAAACTTACGGCTTATGGCAGGCGCCAGGAACGTCGTAAGATAAGCAGTCTTTGCGACTGCGGTCTTATTCGAACGGTGGGGCTTATAGCCCATGACGATGTAACGGCAGGGCTTAAAGGACATGATGCCGTGATATCTCGTTACCTTTATGGACATACGGAGAGCCGCCATAAGCGCACCGAATTCGAAGCGCACGTGGCTCATCTTTCCGCTCGTGCCTGAAGACGTTGCCATGACCATGTAGCGGCCCGAACGGAAGTCGTGCTGCTTCATCAGCATCGTAGGGATCACCGGCAGATCTGCCACGCCTGTGATATCTTCAACACCTTTGATTCCAAGGCCTTCGCTGATCTTCTTATAATCATCGCAGTGAGTAATAAGGTGACTGTAATTCTCTTTGCATGCGTCAAGAAATAACTGCTCTCTTGTGCAGTCGTAAGGATCCTTGCTCGCGAAAAGCTTTCTTCTGAGCTTCATGATAAACACCCCAAAAAAACAAAGCCAACACCGACATTGTTCATTATAGCATTAGATTCCGGCAGCACGCAGCATCCGGTAAAAGCCATGTCAAAAATACACACAAAGTACATAAACTTATGTTATTCTTTTCGAGGACGGTATAAAACCAACATGCCGTCTGTGGGGAGAAAGGAGTTGGTAATATGATATCCCTAAGAAAAGTAGCAGCGGTAACGCTTGCTGCTTCGGTTTTGTTATCGATGGCAGCATGCGGCAAAAAGAAAGAAGGCAGTCACAGCGGTCAGAAGATCTCTGCCAATATGCCATGGTATGATGTGACCGCTTATGATGTCGATCAGGGCTTGGATCCTGAGAAGAAAGTGCAAAACGGTTATTCGCAGATGTGCGGTTTTGACGATGATTACATCGTCATTTTAACGCAGGGAAATTACGAGAGACCTGCTGATTTCAACTGGCAGGAAGATGATTACACCGCTTATCAGATCTCGACAATGTCAATACTCGACAGAAAAACCAAAAGTACCATAAAGACCATCAATCTATATGAGCTGTTCTCTAGCAGCGACTACGTTGAAAGTGCTTCATATGTGAACGGCAAGATCTGTCTTACTGTCAGCGGTTTTGATACGGAGACCTACGCGCAGACCAGAAAAGACGTCACAATGGATGTGAAGACACAGGAGATCATTGATACCGTAGACGTAGAAGCAGATGACAAATCAAAGATCGGGTCCTTCAAGATCGGCAAATACGTTGTAGACTCGCTTGCAGACTGGTCTAATGAGGAACCCAAATTCTTTTTGAACGTTACTTCACCTGATGGTGAGTCACAAACGATCGAGCTCAATGACCCGGCAAACCCGATAGAGTATGTTGAGAATGTCATTCCGCTCTCCGACAAGAAGGCTTTAGTCACGGCTTATCCCACAGGTTCGGGCTCACTGAAGTTTTTTGAGCTGGATCTGTCCACAATGGCTCTTTCCGCATCCGAAAAGGGCGAATACGACTGGCTCGACACGATCGGCGTATACAGGATGAAAGGCACCTCCGACGGTAAGGTATACGATATGTCTCCTGTCGGAATCTCGCTCGTAGATTTCAATAAGAAGACTGAAGAAAAGATCGTTAATCTCAGCTGGTGCGATTTTGACAGAAACTTATTTGATAACCTTCAGATCGCCGACGTAAACAACGGTTTATATCTTCTCTACGGTGAGAAGAGCGGTGCCCAGCCTTATGGTCATAATTTCTATACGAGCAACGGTGAATTCATTCTTCTCGAGCTTAAAGAGGCTTCCAAGAATCCTCATGAAGGAAAGACGATCCTGGAGCTCTACTCCTCATACGGTTATCTCAGCGAAGAGATCAGCAGAGCAGTACTTAAGTTCAACAAGAGCAACACAGAATACTTTATCGAGGTTGCTGACCGCTACACATCTGAAGTTGACTATGACTACAGCAACGTCAATAATGCTGATGATTCAGACGCTGCGAGCCTCAAGTACATGGCCGGCATGAGCAATAAACTTGCAATGGACATCATGAATGGTGACGGCCCGGACATGCTTCTTAATATCGACTATTACAATCAGCTCAGGAACGACAATTATCTTATGGATATGTCTTCCCTGGTCTCGAACATGAGCAAAGACAAATACTTTACCAATGTTCTTGATGTTTCCAAGGTAAACGGCAAGCTCTATAACGTTCCGATCAGCTTTGGCGTTTCCGGAATCCAGACTGATCCCAAGTATGCTCCGACATCCGGAGTCGGTTTTACTACTGATGAGTATGCCAAATTTGTTAAGGATGCCTTAAACGGTAAGGATGTTATCTCGAGCGGTCAGGCTCATTACTTCGGTTCGCTCTTCAGCAACATGACTAACACATTCATCCAAAACGGCAAGGCTGATTTCTCAGGTCCTGAATTCTCCGCTCTCGCTGAATATGTCAAAGATAACGTTCCGGAGAAGAGCCCTGAGGATTGGAATAACGGAGTTAACGAGGTCGTTTATGACGGCAGTACTCCCGTTGAGGTCAAGAATGGCGTTTACAGTTCGATCGGCAGTTATTATGATTATTTCTCAAACATCGAAATGACTAACGGCTGCGCCAATATACTCGGTCTTCCTTCAATTGACGGCCGCGGTCCCTCGATCTTCGCCTATGATTCGATCTCAGTATCTTCCCAGAGCAAGTACAAGGATGCCTGCATCGAATTCATTAAAGTTCTGATCTCTGACGATACTCAGAAAGATCTCGCTTCCAAAGGCTATTTTGTATTAAACCGTGATGCATTCCACGAAGTCGGTCTGAAAGCAGCAGAGTATTTTAACTCTATCTGTCTGGATTACCCTTACGGATATTGGGGCGAAGGCGAGCCTCCGAAGAACAAGGTAAAATTCAATAAAGATCACATCGCAACTTTAGAGAATACGATCGAATCCTGCTCAGCCCACAGTTCTGAAGACGCTGCGATCACCATCATCCTGGTTGAGGAAATGCCCGCTTACTTCTCAGGCCAGAAGCCGCTTGACGAGGTCATCAGGATCGCTCAGGACAGAGTACAGAAAGTTTTGGACGAGAGAAAATAAACCATAAGGTTCTAAATCCATTCAAACAATAAGGGGTTGCCGGTATAGACCGGCAGCCCCTGTTTCATTGTAAATGATGAGTGACCCGACGTGCAACGGGTCACTCAAGTAAGGAGAACAATGAAAACTACACACATAGAAACATGAGGGGGTCATGGGAGGTACATGTTTCTTTTGTTAGTTGGATTATACATATCCAATGGGGACAGAAATGGGACACAAAAATATGAAATTTTACGCAAAATTGTGCTTAATTGCATAAGAGAGTTCCGGCCGGTATTTTGCAGAAGGTTACCGGTATCGTTTTTGCCGAAGCGGAGACCGCTGATCAAATATCCGGCACGTATTCCCATACCGAGAAGCGCTGCGGCTCCTTGTGGATATAATAGCCGCCCACGCGGTATATGTCTTCGCGCTTTATCAGGGTCCAGCCCGGCCTGTCATTGAGATAATAGCCGCTCTGATGATCAACATAATAGTAGAGCTTGATCTTATGCGTAAGCTGCATCTCGAGAAGATTGACGAACAGCTTGAAAGTATCGGTCTCCATCGGACGGTACATGAATAACGTGGTGTAGTCATTGTAATCAAGTCCGAAGGCATCTCCTTCTATGATCTCGACATTTTTGAAACGTGATGTCCAGCTCCTGGCAACGTCCGCGATCGAAGGATTCAGCTCGATCCCGGTGATCTTGCAGGGACAGTTATTACTTAGAAGATATGCGATAACACGGCCTTTGCCGCAGCCGATATCGATGAAGGAGTCTTCAGGCTTCGGATCAAAGTCTTCCATGACCTTCGCAAGACCAGGATAAGGCGCCGACTGGCTTCCCGTAGCGCCGTGGCTTTTCGCGAAAGGCGTCGGAACAAACACACCGAGATTTCTCCCGCTGATCTTCTTGTCCCTGCCTGCATCTGCCATACGGGACAGCTTATTGGATATAGCAACTAAAGGATTTACCATCTTTTCCCGGTTCACTATGAGAATTCTTGCTTTTAAGCGCGAGTTCCGCAGAGCGCTCTGCGCCCGAGGACTGTCCAAAGCGCTAAAGCAAAATTTATCACAGCCATTTTTTCTTCTTGAAGAATATCAGGCTTATGACAACGATCAGGATGCTGAGGGCGATTACAACAGGATAGCTGCCCTTCCATTCGAGTTCGGGCATGTATTTGAAGTTCATTCCGTACCATCCTACGATCAAAGTAAGCGGCATGAAGATCGTCGTAACGACCGTAAGCACCGTCATGATGCGGTTCTGCTTAAGGTCGAGATGAGCCTTGTAAAGATCTCGGAGCTGCATAGTGTAGTCGCGCAGTGACATCGATTCCTCGTGAAGTCTCTCAGCACGGTTGATGAACAATCTGAAGTATCTTAAGTTCTCGAGATCGAAGAAACCGTTCTCGTTCTCTTCGAATTCTGCGGCAAGATCCATCAGCTGCTCGTAGTGGATGCGCAGGTAACGGATCTCATTTCTTATGTCGTTCAATCGTCCGGAAGGAAGGTGCTCGTCGCCGTCGATTATCGCCTGCTCCATGGAATCGAGCTCATCCTCATATCTTTCCATGAGCCTTAAGTCATCTTTTACGATGTAATCCAAAAAGTCATAGATGAATCTCTCAAGGCTCGGCATCTTCCATTTCTTGGTGCTCTTTATGCCGTTGATTATGCCAAGCGCAGTATCACCGTCATCGATGAACACAACGCCCTTCTCATCAAGGACAAATGCGAATTTCCTGTCATCAGCCGAGAGGTTCTTCCTGTCGGGAATCGCAAAAGTACCGGTAAGCGAATCGTAGTTTACTTCCGCCTTAGTAAGGAAGATCTCCGAGAGGTCCGGATCCATATCGATGCCGATCTCCAGGCTGTCCTTCTTCTTCTGCCATTCTTCGAAAGTCATTACCGCAACAAACTGCCTGCCCTTAAGATCCTCACGGTCTACGGCGCGCAATGTCTCTTCAATCGCGAAAAACACTTCAATATCCCTCCGTTATTTCCAGATCAACTCACATTATACAGCGATATTCAGATCCGTAATGCTTATCTTTTGAATTGTTATGTTGCTCATGGCGGGTGCCTCCATTTCTTCTTAATTATACCTTTTCACTCCCGCCAGAAAAGGAAAGTACGGCCGTTACTGTAATACAGGCCCCTAAAAAAGGCGGACAATTATATAAAATCGCGTTTTTATATAATTGTTGCCCTAAAAAAATGACCAATTTTACGTACTAAAAAACCTTTTTCGAGGATTAGTACGTAAAATTAGCCAGTCCTTGCGGGTGTTTCTCAAATAATTACGGACTAATAACGAGTTTTCGAAAACTAGTCCGTAAAATCAGCTCCACGCCTTCACAAGCCTCAAGATTTACGTACTAAAAACCAATAATCTAAAATTAGTACGTACTCACCCCACCCCGCCCATAAAAAACGGCCCTGAAGCGAACCTCAGGGCCGTAATAAAAATCAAAGGGGTCATCTCATTCCTGAGATAACCCCTGTATCAGCTTTTCGCGTAGGGAAAGATCAGATCATCGCCTGATAGATTTTCGTGCAGTCGTCCTTATTAAGCGTTACGAAGCCTGAGATCGTGCCGTCACGGCCGTCACCGTAGCAGAGGTTCTTGACGAGTGTGGGGATGTCTTCCTCCTTGCCGCCGAGTTCGCCCAATGTGGAAGGCATGCCGATGGAGATGAGGAAGTTCTTAAATGCTTCGATGCCCTCTTCAGCTGTCTCTACGCCCCAGACACGGTTTGCAACCTGAGTGAAGCGTGCAATATCGTGGTTCATAACATACTTGAAGACTGCTGGCATCGTAACCGCAAGACCTGCGCCGTGTGCACAGTCGTAGAGAGCTGAGAGCTCATGCTCGATGTTGTGGCTGTTCCAGTCCTGTGAACGTCCTACGCCGCAGGAATTGGTGTGTGCCATCGTGCCTGCCCACATGATGTTTGCACGTGCCTGATAGTCGTTGGGATCGGCGATTACCTTGGGGCCTTCGTTCTTCATAGTGATGAGGAGCGCTTCGATAAGGCGGTCTGTAACTTCAACATCCTTGGAATTTGTAAGGTAACGCTCATAGAGGTGCGCCATGATGTCCGTGATGCCGCATGCTGTCTGGTAAGGGGGAAGCGTCTGTGTGAGTTCAGGATTTAAGATGCTGAACTTTGGCCTTATTCCCTCGCCGCTTGCGCCGCGCTTATACATTCCTTCTTCCTTGGTGATAACAGAGTCGCCTGAGCCTTCGCTGCCTGCAGCCGCGATCGTAAGGACCGTACCTACGGGAAGAGCCTTTAAGATCGGCTTGCCGCAGTAGAAATCCCAGAAATCGCCGTCGTAAACAACGCCTGCAGCGATTGCCTTGGATGAGTCGATGGCAGAACCGCCGCCTACTGCGAGAATGAAGTCAACGCCTTCCTTTTTGCAGAGATCGATGCCCTCATATACAAGACCGCTCCTCGGGTTCGGCTTAACGCCTCCGAGTTCAACATAAGGTATGCCTTCGCCGTCAAGCGATGCCTTGACCCTGTCCAGAAGACCGGATCTTACAACGCTTCCGCCGCCGAAGTGGATCAATACCTTTGAGCCTCCGAAAGTCTTTACAAGCTTACCTGCCTCAGCTTCTGTGCCCTTGCCGAATACGAACTTTGTCGGTGAATAAAACGTGAAGTTTTCCATGCATTATCTCCTTTTACTTGATGCTGTTTACAGCGTCTTCAAGTGTCATTCCCGCATAATCCTGTGCGTGGAAGATCCGGCCGTTGATGCTGTCGTCAACAAACGCTCCGACGATAACGCCCGGGATCGCACTCTCAGGTGCGTTGGGAGCATTGGGACCGCCGAGATCTGTCCTGCACCAGCCGGGATCTGTGAGGTTCATTGCGACACCGGTTCCGCCAAGCTTGGATGCCATGTCCTTTGTGATCTTGTCGAGCGCTGCCTTTGCCGCAGAGTAGCCTGCCTGCTCGGGCTCCTTGTCGATGCCGCTCGTGGTGTTTACGATGCGTCCGAAGCCGCGCTCTGTCATCTTCGGAAGGAAGTGGTAGCAGATCATGGCGGGAGCTATCGTGTTTACATTGAAGCTTACTTCGTAATCATCTGCGGGTGTCTTATAGTATTCGGTCCTGTATGCGATCTGAAGACCTGCGTTGTTAAGGACGATATCTACGTCGACGCCTAAAGTGTCGATCTTTTCGAGCATCTTGAGAACTGATGGAATATCATTAAGATCAGCCGCAACGGAGTGGCACAAAACGCCCTTCGCCTTCAGCTCTTCTTCGAGTGAAGCGGTGTGGGAGACGTCCCTGCTGTGAAGGATGAGGTTGCAGCCGCAGTCTGCCATCTTAAGCGCGGCGAGCCTTCCGATGCCCCTTGCGGCACCCGTTACCAAAACCCATTTTCCGGAAAGATCCAACATAAAAGCACCTCGCTTTTTCAATTAGTCAGGTGCTTTCATTGTATCAACAGGGTTGATGTTAAATATTCAATTTACGTGTGTTTTTTATTAATGTTTTGATGTTAATGCACGGGGCTTATTTGTCCATCATCTGCTTCCTGTACGGATTATCATCCGTCGCATCAAATCCCGGCAGCAGATACTTGTCGGGCATGTACTTGTGGACATCCAGATCGAGGAAATAATTGCAGAACACGAGCGCGCAGTATGTGATCTTCGTGTTGCCTTCCTGACCTTCAGGGATCATGGCATATACGAATCCGTTATAATCATCGGAATCCATTGCGACCAGGTCGTAACCTTCAGGCTCTCCGGTAACCGTGTAGATGCCCTTGTAATCGTCAATGCCGATCGCCTGAAGCCTTGCTATCTCCGCATCATACTTATCGCCGTAATCAAGCGTCATGTAGACAACATACTGGCCGTCCCACGGATTGTAATAAGTCAGCTGGTATTCGGTAACATCGGCTTCGATCTTCTCCGGCATGACATCGAAAAGAGGATTCGTTCCCATCCTGTATTCGCTGTCCTTGTCCTCGCCGTTATGGATGTACTTATTGAACTCCGAAGCGTCCGTACTGACTTCGATCTTGGCAGTTGTATACCATGAGTACACCACAGCAAAGAGGGCAAAAGCCGCAACCACATAGTGCGTGACTACTGCCATCACCACAATCGTAATGACCTTTACCGCTTTCACGGCCTTTCTGTGCTTTGAGAACCTCTGCAGAAGTCCCGTTACATAGAGCGTTAATATGCACATGACTATAAAGCCTATGAACGTTGCAAATATCGCTCCGGAACGTCTTAAGTCAGGTTCATATGCCAGCGTCTGAAGCACTATTGCAACGACCGTTAATCCTGTTCCTATTATCGACAATACCTGAACAAACCTTAAGAGCTTGCTCTTCTCGCCCGTTGCATAGACCGCCATCTTGTCAGCGACCTCTCTTGTTTCCTGATCCATCATCTCGCTTTTCCTTTCCCCGTCTATGATCTCTCTGACATCGACATCATAGAAATCGGCTATCTCGACCAGCAATGAGATGTCGGGAAGGTTCGTTCCTGTCTCCCATCTGGAGACGGATCTGTTGCTCACGTTGAACTTCTGTGCCAGCTGTTCCTGCGTAAGTCCCTTCTCATTACGTAAGGTCTTGAGAAATTGTCCTGTTTTTTTCTGATCCAAGGTTCGGGCCCTCCTTTCGACCGGTGTCAGGATACGATGTCCGCGGGGAAATTAACACGACACAAAGCGGGAATTGCCGTTTTTTCGCATATTTGGACACGGTATGTCTATCAGGTATTATACTATTGTCAGGATTTCAGGTGCATTTCAGGTTACCCGTATAGACTGTTCGAAAAGGAGGTGTGATCCATGCGTATCCTAATAGCCGAAGACGAAGTTGCTACAGCCAAGGCTCTAAAGCTCCTGCTCGAAAAGGCCAAATATTCCGTTGACATCGTTCACAACGGCAATGATGCATGGTCCTATATCTCCTCCGACACATACGAAGTCATCGTGTTAGATATCATGATGCCCGGCATGACAGGCCTCGAAGTCCTCTCTCTTATCCGCCAAAACCACATCACCACCCCCGTGCTCATGCTCACTGCAAAAGCTGAGATCGAAGACAGGGTAGCCGGACTCGAGGCCGGTGCCGATGACTACCTCCCCAAGCCTTTCGCCACGAGCGAACTGATCGCCAGGATCAAGGCGCTCGGCAGAAGAAGCGAGAATTATTCCGATTCCCTCCAGCAGGTCGGCAATCTGATCCTCGACGGCAACCGCTATGAGATGAGGGCCGGTGACAAGAGCGTCAAGCTCACGAATAAAGAATATCAGCTCATTGAGCTCTTCGTGCTTCACCCGGGGTTCGTCTTCTCCACAGAGCACCTGATGGACAGGATCTGGGGCTTCGAATCCGATTCCGACATCGACGTCGTCTGGACGCATATCGGCTTCGTCCGCAAGAAGCTCCGTTCTATCGGCGCCAACGTCGAGATCAAGACCATCCGCGGCTCCGGCTATTCACTGGAGGTGGAAAAATGCTGAAAAAACTTCGCTGGCGCTTCATCCTCGCTGCCATGGGTGCATTTCTCGCCGTCATTTTACTGATAGCCTCCCTGGTCTATTTCATCACATATGCGGTAATAACTGACCGTGTCGACCAATCCATTGAAATGATCGCCGCTTCAGACTTCCGCAATCCTCGCGAGATGAAGCCCGATCACCACAGGGACGATCCGTTCGGCGGACGCCCGGATATGGAAGCCAACTACATGATGCGCTTCTTCACAGTCCGGATTGCAGATTCAGGCAATAAGACTTATATCTCGACCGATCATGTCGCATCGATCGATTCCGATACAGCGGCCGAATACGCAGACAAAGCCCTCGCCAAGCATTCAGACAGGGGCTTTATCGGCAACTACCGCTACGCAAAGATCGATAAAAGCGGTGAGACAGTACTGGTCTTCCTCAACGCCGGACGCGAGATCCAGTTCGCAAGGACTCTCGGTCTTCTCACGCGCGTGATCTCGATGGCAAGTCTCGTTCTCGTTTTCGCGCTTGTCGTACTCTTCTCCAAGAAAGCGATCCGTCCTATCGAGAACAACATCAAGCAGCAAAAGCAGTTCATAACAGACGCGAGCCACGAGCTCAAGACCCCTCTCACATCGATCTCCACGAGCCTCGATGTCATTACGGCCGAGCATGGCGAAGACGAATGGACCGATAACATAAGAAAGCAGACCGGACGCATGTCCAAGCTCGTCAGCGAGCTCGTCACCCTCTCAAGACTCGACGAGGACACCCCCCTGCCCAACAAAGAGCGCTTCTCGTTGAGCAACGCCGCATGGGAGACCGTCGACATCTACCAGTCGCAGGCAAAGGGCCGCGGCCTGAAGATGGATATCGATATTGCCGAGAACGTGGATCTCTTCGGCGACAGATCCGCCATCCAGCAGATGCTCTCCGTCCTCCTCGACAACGCCGTCCGCTATTCCAATGACGGCGGCGAGATAAGATTCTCAGTCTCGCCCAAAAAGAGTAAGGCCTGCATCGAAGTCTACAACACCTGCGATTACGACACACCGCCTGATGTCGACCGCTTATTCGACCGCTTCTACCGCCCCGACAACTCCAGAAACTCTGAGACCGGCGGCACCGGTGTCGGCCTCGCGATCGCTCTGGCAGTCGCCGAATCCCACGGCGGCACGATCAAGGCCATCTGCCCCGACGGCAAGAGCATGACGATAAAAGTTGTGATCTGAACGACGGTTTAACAGTGTTACATTGGTTGTTTGAAATGCCCCGGAGCGCTTATCTTTGGGGCTTTTTTCGCGATTAAGTATGACACGCCCGGTGACTCATCAGATATTACGTACTAAAAATGATTTTTCATAAATTAGTCCGTAAATATTTTGCTTCGATTCGCATTCAATGACCAATTTTACGTACTAAAAAACCATTTTCGAGAATTAGTACGTAAAATTAGCCCTCCCAAGCAGGTGTTTCCCAAATAATTACGGACTAATAACGAGTTTTCGAAAATTAGTACGTAAAATCAGTCATCTCAAGCGGATTTTCCACCAAATAATTACGGTCAAATAACGTGTTTTCGAGAATTAGTACGTAAAAACGCCACTCCACGCCTTCACAAGCCTCAAGATTTACGTACTAAAAACCAAAAATCTAAAATTAGTACGTACTCACCCCACCCCGCCCATAAAAAACGGCCCTGAAGCGAACCTCAGGGCCGGTAAAACTTTTCGAGTAAACCAGATCAGTCGTCGATCAACTTGTCTGTTGCTCTTGCGAAAATGGCTTCGACTTCCTCGCCGGGAGCCTTGGTGATAAGGGTTACAACAACTGCAACGATGAGACCGCAGATGAAGCCAGGGACGATCTCGTAAACGCCTGTGTTGAATTTAATTGCAGGAATGATCGTATCCGTGAAGACCAGGAGCCATGCGATGTCGGCAACGGCGCCTGCGATGATGCCTGCAACTGCGCCCTTATAGTTAAAGCGCTTCCAGAACAGTGAGAGAATAACGACGGGTCCGAAGGATGCACCGAAGAGGCCCCATGCGTTCTCAACCATGTTCATGATGTCGGCAGCCCATGACTTGTCGTCATCAAGACCGATGCGTGCGATGAAGAATGCAACAACTGCAACGATAAGAACGACGATACGTCCGAGCCAGAGCATTTCCTTGTCGGAAGCCTTGTTCTTACGGATAAGAGGCTTATAGATGTCGCTCGTAAATGCGGAAGATGCAACGAGGAGCTGGGAGTCAGCCGTAGACATTGCGGCAGCGATGATCGCTGAGAGCAGGATGCCTGCAACGAAGCCCGGGAAGATGTCGCATACAACTTCGATGAAGATCCTCTTGCGTCCGCCGGGAAGGAGGAGTTCAGCAAGGGACTGGCCGTTGCTCATGATGTAAGTTCTTCCGAGATAAGCGATAACTGCAGCTGCGCCGAGCGTAAGGATAACCCAGATGATGGCAACTGTAGCGGATTTCTTGATCTGCGAAGGCTTCTCGATAGACATGAAGCGGACGAGGATGTGAGGCATACCGAAGTAGCCGAGGCCCCATCCAAGACCTGTAACGATCTCCTGCCAGGGAGCTGCGAAAGGATCTGTGCCGAAAGCCGCTACTGCATTTTCGCCTTCGCCGAAAGCGCTGTAGTATGTAGCGTCAAAATGACCTACAGCGTTCATGACGATCGGCACTGCAAGGAGCGCGATGAGCATCATAAGGCCCTGGAAAAAGTCTGTCCAGCAAACGGCCTTATAACCGCCTAAGAATGTGTAGATGAGGATCAATACTGCGAAGATGATCATGGCGATGTGCTGGTGATCAGCAAACCACGGCAGTACGGATGCGAAAACTGTTGTGCCTGCAACGAAAGCAGAAGCAACATAAACCGTGCGGAGCCTTGTAGCTACAAAGATCCAGTTGGCAGCTGTTCCTAATGCCAAACCGACACCGATCCAAACCTGTCCCATACCGAACGCGAAAAGCGAACCCGGGAAACCCATCAAAAGCCAGCCGCTCATGTCCGATGCCTGCGCACTCATCGCAGTAACGAAAGGACCCATGTGACGGCCGCCTAAGAAATACTCTTTCTCGTTGCCGCCCTTACTCTTGAAGAAGAAGAAGATTCCGATAGCAAGGACTACCACGAAATAGAGTATGAAAGCAATAATCTTAGCAACTGTGCTGTCCATAACATACTCCTTTGGGGATTGATAACTCCCGTATTATAACAGAAAATCTTTTAATGTATTAAAGTAACCCCGTCCCGATTTAAGAAACATTTAAGAATTATCCAAGGAATATCTCAAGATTTACTGCACCCCGCGCGATAGAGTATAGTCAGAAAACTCGAAAAGGCGGCTATCAGAAATGGAAAAGACAAAGAACAATTACGGAAGATTCCTCCTGCTTTGGGCAGGCGAATTCATATCATCAATAGGCGGCGGGCTTACGAGCTTCGGCCTGGGTCTTTATATCTTCCAGAAGACAGGAAGCGCTGCGGATATGGCATTCCTCACACTTCTGGGATTCCTTCCCGCGTTGATCTTAAGGGTGCCTGCAGGCGTTCTTGCCGACCGCTATGACAGACGCCTTCTCATGATGATCGGCGACGGTCTTTCAGGTCTTGGCGTTCTCTTCATCCTGATCTGCATGCTTCAGGGCGAAGCCGCACTCTGGCAGATATATCTCGGCACGACGGTAAGTTCTGTTTTCTCAGCACTTCTTGAACCCTCTTATACGGCAACGATCACAGATCTTCTCACCAAGGAACAGTATTCAAAGGCTAACGGACTTGTATCGATGGCAGGTTCTTCAAGATACATCTTCTCGCCCATCATCGCAGGCTTCATCCTTGCAGTAAGCGACATCAAGCTGATCCTCATCATCGACATCTGCACATTCTTCCTCACGGTAGTTGCTGCAGCAGTTGTAAGAGCAGGCATCAAGACAAGCGTAAAGAGAGAACCTGAGCCGTTCTTCAAGAGCATGAAGGAAGGCTGGGCGGCAGTCACAGCAAAGAAGGGTCTCATCGTTCTGGTCGTAGTATCATCCCTGATCTGCCTTTTCATGGGCGTGTTCCAGGTGCTGGGCGAGCCTTTCGTGCTCTCTTTCTCGGACTCGAAAACATTAGGCATCGTTGAGACGGCAGCTGCTTCAGGCATGCTCGTAACAAGCATTCTCTTAGGCATCAGAGGCATCAAGAAGCACTTCGTAAGGGCGCTCTGGGTGGGCCTTGCGGTATCAGGTGTCGGAATGTCGCTGTTCGCTGTTTTCGAGAATCCCGTGCTCATCTGCTCATTCGGATTCTTATTCTTCGCAGCTCTGCCTTTTGCAAACAACAGCCTCGATTATCTCGTAAGGACCAACATTCCCGATGAGCTTCAGGGGCGTGCGTGGGGCTTTCTGGGATTCATCTCGCAGCTCGGATATGTCGTCGCATATTCACTTAGCGGCGTTACCGCAGACGTAATCGGCAAGGCAACAGGAAAGGGCGTCGGCACAGGATCTTCAATAACGATAATCGGCGCAGGCATCTGCCTCATAATCGTCGCAGTCGCCATGTCCGGAATCAAGAAGATCAGAGAGCTCGAAAACACGGACGAGCCCGCAGCCACACAGGTCGAAACAGCTTAAAGGATCTTTACCATCCAGTAAGAATCGACAGTCGTGCCATCCCTGTATTTCATGCTGTTCGGGAGCACACCACACTTAACAAAACCAACAGCTTCATAAAGCGCTATAGCACCAAGATTCTCGGTTACGACCTCAAGCTCTGCTTGTCCGTAGCCGAGTTTTTTTGCTTCGCTCAAAACGGTCTCCAACATCAGCCTGCCGATCCCCCTGCCGCAGTAAGCCTTATACAGGGCAATCGCAATAGTGCATCTGTGCTTATATCTTGTGGAGGTTCCGACGCTCATGAGAGAGCAGTTGCCGATATGTTTTCCGTCTTCAAAAGCGAGCAGCAGGAGCTCATTCTCAGACTCGGTCTTGCGCGTGATAAAAGCCTTTTCGTCATCCAAAGTCATGGTGATCTCATCGGGTTCGCAGATGAGATATTTCGATTCAGTATTAGTGACTTTAAGATAATTCAAAAGAGCCTCCGCGTCCTTTAATTCAGCGTTTCGAAGCTCTATTTCTTTGCCTGTTTTGTCGGTGACTTTCGTGTTAAAAACCATAGATCTATACCTCAGAAACCATTATACACCGACGCCGCAGAATCCACGCGGAAATAAAGATATTGCACTTAATTAATAAAATTATGTAAAGACTATGCTTTTGCCCCTGTGTTAGAATTAGGGTACGTTAACGGAGGGCAGCTGATGGATCTTTTTAAGGTTTTTATTTGTGAAGACGAGAGTATCGTGCGCGAGGGACTTCGCGACATGATCCCGTGGGAGAAGTACGGCTTCGAGTTCGTGGGCGACGCGCCCGACGGCGAGATGGCCCTGCCCATGATCAGAAAGCTCAAGCCAGATGTCCTCATCACCGATATCACCATGCCCTTCATGGACGGCCTCTCACTTAGCAAGACCGTCACGAAGGAACTTCCGAATATCAAGATCATCGTCATTTCCGGTTACAGTGATTTCGAGTACGCGAGAAAAGCGATCGAGATCGGCGTCGAGCAGTATCTCTTAAAGCCCGTCACAAAGACCGACATGATCAATGCCCTTGAAGGCGTAAGGAAGAAGATCACCGAAGAGAACGAACAGAAGGACTACGTAAAGCTCTACGAGCAGGAGTTCAAGAAGTTCGAGCGTCTTACGCACAGGGTGTTTTTCGAGAAGCTCGTAGAAGGCTCACTGTCAGTTCAGGAGATCTACGAGGAAGCAGACAAGCTCCACCTGAACCTCTCCGCCGATGCATATAACATCGTCATCTTCTCTATAAGGGACCTTGACCAGTCGACTTATTCCGACAACGCATCGGGCGTTACCGAGAGCCTTTTGAACCAGTTCATGCAGTATCCGGATTACATCATCTTCAGATGCAATCTCTTCTCATATGCCGTCCTCATCAAGGGCGATGACGAGAGCGTCAAGCGCATGGAAGACAAGTGCGTGAAGATGATCAGGCAGCACTGCGAAGAGACTCCTTCGCAGCTCGACTGGCACGTTGCAGTCGGCGCTTCCACCAACAGATTAAGCGGTCTCTCATCTTGCTATCAGGATGCCAACAGGGCATTTGCATACAGACACATCTTCCCTAACCAGCATATCTTCACGTCCGAGCAATTGAAGACTGAGCAGTTCATCGCAAACGATACCGAGATCAACAAGATCGACGCAGGCAAGTTCGATCCGATGATCATAAGATATTTCGTCCAGACAGGTACGGGAGCAGAGGTCGAGACATTTGCAGACGATTACCTCAAGAGCGTTGAGGCGAGTGTCAATTCGATCCTTTTCCGCTATTACCTTTTGGTAAGCATCAGGGTCAATGTCGAGCTCGCGCTGAAGGAAGCAAATGTTGATTCGGAGCTCATCGCTTCAAGCCTTCCGACGTTCGACACGAACATCCAGGCAGATGAAGTAAAGAGCTATCTCATCGACGCACTTACGATCGCCATAAAGATGCGCGATGCCGAAGCGCAGAAGCGCGGCAACGACATCATCAACAATGCCGTCGATTATATCAACGAGCATTATGCGGATGAGGACATCTCGCTCGATTCAGTTGCAGAAGAGATCAATATCAGCGCGAACTATTTGAGCGCCGTCTTCTCCAACAAGGTCGGATTATCCTTCGTCGAATATATCACCAAGAAGAGAATGGCCAAGGCAAAGATCCTCTTGCGCAACACGAGCAAGAAATCAGGCGAGATCGCAAACGAGATCGGCTATAAGGATCCCAGATATTTCTCGTTCGTATTCAAGAAGAATCAGGGATGCACGCCCAGCCAGTACCGCAACGGGGAAGTTCCTGAAGAATGAAGCGGCCGCCCGACAGGTTGAACAGAAATACGGTACAGGGAAAGATGTACCGTCTTATGCTTCAGATGTTTATCCCGATAGCTGTCATACTCGTCAGCATCTTCGTTATGCTCCTGACGCGTAACCTCATGTACGCATCGGTATCGGGCAACATCGTCAAGGTATCCGACTTCAACTTAGACTTCAAGAAACAAGTCGACGAACAGGTCTATTTCTACGTAACAGGATACAGTGATGAGATGCCGTGGGACGACGTAAAGTCAGCAAGAGCCCTTGCCGAGGAACTCCTGAAGAATACTTCGAATCCTGACGGCCGCAAGACCATCAACAACGTCCTCTCACTCTGCGACAAGCTCAGCGGCTATATGGAGAGCATCGAAATGACCACGAGCTACGACGACCGCATGGACCAGCTCAAAAAGAACATCTATGTCAGCACGCAGCTCATCGAAGACTACATGTATTCCTACCTCTACTATGAGGCCGGCGAGATGGCGAGCATCCAGAAACAGATCGACTTCTGGCTCTCTATCGAGATCGTGTTCGTCGTTCTCGTCATGATCGTCGTGATCCCGCTCGTCTTGAGCCGTGCCGTCAAGCTCTCGAAAAGCATCACCGACCCTATCGTCGCAATGAACGACCGTGTAGAGCAGATCGGCAGCGGCGACTTAAGCCCGCAGACACCTGTTGAGACTGACGACGAGAGCCTGGCCCTTCTTTCGACAGGTATCGAAGACATGGCGGCAAGACTTGATAAGCAGATCGAGCTTAACCGCCAGGAGCAGATAAAGCTCCGCGACATCGAGCTCTCGCTTATCCAGGCACAGATCAATCCTCACTTCCTGTACAACACGCTTGACGCGATCGTCTGGCTCATCGAGATCGGCAAGAACGATCAGGCAGAGCAGATGGTAACGAGCCTTTCGTCATATTTCCGCTCATTCTTAAGCGACGGCCGCGACATTGTCACGATCGCAGAAGAAAAGCAGCATATCCAAAGCTACCTTGAGATCCAGCAGGTGCGCTACAGGGACATCATGGAATATGAGATCAACATCGATCCTTCTATAGAAGGCACGAAGATACCGAAGATGACCTTGCAGCCGCTGGTCGAGAACGCCATCTACCACGGTCTTAAGCCCAAGCGCGGCAAGGGCAGGATAATCGTCACGGGAACCCGTGAAGACGACAGGATAATCCTCAAGGTTCAGGATACCGGCCTCGGTATGAACGATGAGGAACTCGAGAACTTAAAGACCAGAGTTCTCAATGAAGATACGACGAGCTTCGGACTTACATCAGCCTATAAGAGACTGAAGCTCCTCTACGGCGAAGAGTGCAAGTTCGATATCAGGAGTATGCCTCAGGAAGGCACTTCGATAAGTATTGAGATGCCGGGAAAGGCGGACATAGATAATGAAACGATTCTGTAGTTTATTGCTCACTTTAACTCTGCTCTTCTCAATGACCGGATGCCTTGGTTCCAGACGCGCCGAGCCTTCCAACAAACCTTATGTGATCGGCTTCTCGCAGGTCGGATCCGAATCCGACTGGCGCGTCGCAAATACCAAGTCAATGACTTCGACCTTTGCCGACGATTCCGGTTATGAACTCATAATGGATAATGCAAGACAGGAGCAGGAGAACCAGTTCGCGGCAATCCGCCGCTTCATACTCGAAGGCGTTGATTTCATACTCATCGCACCTACAGTCGAAGAAGGGTGGGACACGATACTTCAGGAGATCCGCGATGCCAATATTCCCGTCATCATCATGGACAGATCGGTCGCTGTAGAAGACGATAATCTCTACCTTACGAACATCGGTTCCGACTTCCTCCGCCAGGGCAACCTCGCGGTCGAATGGCTCGAAGGCGAGATCCCTGCCGATAAGCAGGCAAAGATCCTTCACCTGCAGGGCACCATCGGCGCTACGGCGCAGATCCTGAGAACAAAGGCATTGGAAGATGCTGCCGCAAGACATTCGAACTGGGAGATCACAAGCCAGCTCTACGGTGACTTCACGGAAGCCAAAGCGTATGAGGTAATGACTCAGTATCTTAAGACAAACAAGGATATCGATGTCCTCTATTCCGAGAACGACAACATGACTTTCGGCGCTATGAGAGCGCTCGATGAGGCAGGCATATCCTACGGCAACGGCGGACAGGTAAAGATCATTACTTTCGACGCCACCAGGGAAGCTCTCCAGTACTGCCACGACGGCAAGATTAACCTCTGCGTCGAATGCAATCCGATGTTCGGCCCGCAGATCAAGCAGCTCATCGAGAAATACAGGAACGGCGAGGAGATCCCCAAGCACGTTTACGTTGATGAGACCGCATATACGACGCAGAACATCACTCAGGATTTCGTAGATTCAAGAGCGTACTGATCAGCCTTTCACGGCCGTAGGTATAACGAACATCTTGGGCGTGCTGCCTTCCGCAAGCGCGGACACGGTCCTTGCGAGCTTCCTGCAGAAGAAGTCATTATCGTAACCCATGGATAAGATGGAATCATTGGAAGAATAATAGCCGTTATCGAAACACGCGACGGTTATGTCGTCAGGAGCTTTTCTGCCGCTCTTATCTAGCAGGCTTACAAGGCGGTGCGCGATCATGCCGTTCTGGCAGATGACGGCATCGCAAAAGCTCAGGACATCCGAGGCAAATGAAGCAAGGATACCGTCATTGCCGGAGATGATCTCTTTCTCTTCCTTGTGCGAGATCAGGAGACACCTGCCTTCGTCAAATGAAGAGACAGCGCCGATATAGCCCTTATATTCATCCATGCCGGCAGACGTGTCAGAGCAGAAGATGCAGGCGATATCGTGCCTGCCGAGATCATTGAGGTGATCTGTAAGGGTCTTTCCGGCTTTTCTGTAATCGGGTGTGATATGGACCACGCCGTAAGGACCTTCCGTGGAATTCAGATATATGACAGGGATGCGCAGTGCCAAGGCTTCTTCTATAAGCACGTCATTGGCGTTGGGGATAAGGTCTCTGACAGGTTCGATGATCAGGGCGGCGGCTTTCTCGTTTATCGCATGCGTGATTGCTTTTGCTTCTTCTTTGCTGCTGCCGAATGTGGAGAATGCTCTTAAGACATATTTGGACGATGCGAGCTCTGATCTGAGTCCTGATATGAGCAAGGGACTTAAGTATCTGTCGCGGTCTTCTGTAATAAGGAATACTGTCTTATTCTTTTTTGATTCTTCAACGATATAAGATCCGGATCCGGTCCTCTTCTCGATAAGACCGGCTTTCTGAAGGATATCGAGAGCTGCGCGGACGGTCTGTCTGCTGCATGAGTTCTGCAGAGCCAAAGACTGCTCGGAAGGAAGCTTCATCTTTCCTTCCGCCCTCATCTTCTTGAGCTCTATCTCAAGTTTGTTCGCTATGACGACATACTTTTCAGCCATGGCCGGACCCCTTGTATTTCTTAGTAAAATTATAGGGTCAGGGACCTCTGCAAAGATACGATAAATATTTGAGGTGTTATTTCAAACCCCCGGAAAAGTAAGGAATCTTATCGTCTTCAAAAATGCCGAAATAATTATTTTCGGGTAAAAATATTTGATTGGTAAAAATGACAACACGGGTCTCCGGTCCCCTTCTTCTGTTCCACCTTAAAAAATCCGACATCGCTGCATAAGATTTTCGACATCATGGCGCGAAAACGCCTTCGCCCGGCAAACCTGTCCGCTTTGAAGGAGAAAAAACCAAAATCTGTATTTAGGCAGATTTACCATTCTTAAATGACCATACGAGATTCGTTGCGGGAATACGGGCTTCGGGTGTTTATTTGGGGCAGAGTACATCGGGTAAGTAAACGGCCCGAGAAATAACCTCAAAATGAAAAGGAGAATCATTATGAAGAAATTTGTAAAGTTGTTAGTTTCTTCCGCTCTCGTTGCAGCTATGGCATTCGGCGTTTGCGCTTGTAACGGCGGCTCAACACCTACGACAGCAGCACCTGCTCCTACAGATGCACCTGCTACAGAGGCACCTGCTACAGAAGCACCTAAGACTGACGAACTCATCAAGGTAGGTATCATCAACAACGATCCTAACGAGTCCGGTTACCGTACAGCTAACGACAGAGACATGAAGGCAACATTCACTGCAGAGAACGGCTATGAGGCTTCCTTCTTCTATTCACTTAAGAATGAAGAGCAGATCGCAGCAGCTCAGAAGTTCATCCAGGACGAAGTTGACTATCTCTTGATCTCAGCAGCTGGTACATCAGGTTGGGACGGAGTTCTTGAGCAGGCACAGAAGGCCGGCATCAAGGTCATCCTCTTCGACAGAACGATCGACGCAGACGAGAGCCTCTATGAAGCTTCCATCGTTTCAGACATGGCTAAGGAAGGCCAGCAGGCAGTTGAGTGGCTCGCTTCCCAGGGTCTTTCTGAATACAAGATCATCCACATCCAGGGCGTTATGGGTTCATCCGCTCAGATCGGCCGTTCCGGCGCTCTCGACGATAAGGTAAAGGCAGAGTCCAACTGGTCAATCGTTAAGCAGCAGACAGCAGAGTGGTCTGAAGAGACAGCTCAGCAGATCGTTCAGGCAGTCATCGACTCCGGCGAGAAGTTCAACGTAATCTATGCAGAGAACGACAACATGGCTAAGGGCGCTGCAGCAGCTCTCGATAAGGCTAACATCTCTCACGGCGTAGGCAAGGACGTTATCATCATCGGTTTCGACTGCAACACATGGGCACTTGAAGAGCTCCTCGCAGGCAACTGGAACTATGACGGTCAGTGCAATCCTTTCCAGGCTTCCTACATCGACGACATCATCAAGAATGGCGTTAAGACAAAGGTAGTCATCATGGAAGAGAAGGGCTTCGACGCTAAGAC